>NZ_JBHSRV010000017.1:0-109254 GCF_042659105.1 Paenibacillus allorhizosphaerae
TTAGCAAGACCGGCCTCCACCCCTTGGACAGGTGTAACGAAGGAATGAAAGGGCTTGGACCCGTTGAGACATGGGAGTGAAAACCTCCGAGGGTGACGTGGAGAATGCGTGCAGTAAATGGAAATATCTGGGGCGAGAACCTCCCCCCTTTATTTACGTACGCATTCATGTTGCCAAAGTCTATAGCGGGTCACTTTCCTGAAATTTCATTCCTCATTACAAGGGGAGAAATCCTGCGAATTAGCGAGCATTCGTGAGAAAACTTAATCGTACCTAGGGAGTTCAATCCCGAGGAACAAATGCCACGATGCCAGCTTCCCTGCCAATGGCATCTCGCGGACCGAGAGGCGAATGCCCCGAAGCGTGAATACGATGTTATCATAAATCGCTGCTCGGCAGTCTGACTCGCCCATCGCATCATCATGTGTTGACGGCGTCCGGATGCCTCCCCCGAGAAAGCGGCCTTAAATTCAGGAAGGTCAGGAAGTCCCGCCGCGGCACTGGCTCGTAAACATTAATGTTCGGTAGGTACGTACTCACTTCATACCGTTCATACGGATTGTCATCGATAAATGCGAGCGAATCAATGCCAATGTTCATCTCCTGAGCGATATTTCGAATGCTGGTTGCTTTGGACCCCCAACCAAATTGCGGATACAGGAAAAAATGATCGATTCCCAACGCAACCAGTTTTTGCAATGCCCGATCCGGGTCGTTCCGACTGGCAATACTCTGTAGAATACCTCTCTGATCAAGTGTAAGCAACACCTCTTGGACGCCCGGACGCAGCACAACGTGTTCATCTTCAGATAAGGTGCCCTGCCATAACGTATCATCAAGATCCCATATCAAGCATTTAATCATGATTACCCCCTGCGCTGCCGTATCCGCTATATTCCATCGTCAGATGCGTGGAGGTGAAGCCGTATTTTTTATATAAGGCACGCATTGGAATATTATGGACATGGACATGGCCTACGATCCTGCGGGCTTCTTGTTGCTTGGCGAATAACATTCCCGCCTCGAACAGTGCTTCTACGCCTGCTGTACCGCGAAAGGGTTCATTATGTAGAAACTCCTGAACTGCAAGTAAGCATCCTGCGTAACGGAATTTACCCTGAAACTCATCCACATCCATCCTGCTGCGCAGCCGTCTATATCCAATACCATCATCCCGGACCGTTCGCGAATCATGGCCTTCTCCAGTTTACGCAAGTGAAAAGCCAAGTCCGTAATGGCTTCTTCGCCAAAGGAAATCTTGGAAATCTCCCGTTCCCATTTCGCGATTTCCGCCAAATCATGTGCTTCAATCTGTCGTATGATCATTCTCAGCGCTCCTTTCTTGAGATACCGTTTTTTTGGCTACCATATCAAATGTATCGTGGCCGCAACCCGTACATCCTTGATTTTTAAGCTGCTCGATGGTTGGAACCTCTCCTTGTATGCCGACACACACATCTCTTGAGCACTGCTTGCAGCGGTATGTACGGAGTGTTTGTTTCACTTCGCCTGTGTACAAGGCGTCTGTGAATTTCCCGGGATATTCCGGCTTCGTCTGATCCGTTGTCCGCAGGATGAACATCTGGCTCCGGTTGGCGATTATTTCTGCACCTTCGTAGGCGTTGAATCGTGGAAAATTAGCGCTGACCGTCAGCCCCATGCGGATAAATTCCCGCTGCATGGCCAGCGTGAACGCCGGCGATTTATGGGCAAAGGACAGAAAAATCGGCAGGCCTTTCTCCTGCTTCAATGCCTGAATACCGCGGGATACGAACAGACTCATTCCCTGGAGCGTATAGGGGGGATCCGTGAAGAAACAATCATACTGCCGATGCAGGTTCTCAGGCAGCGGTTCTCTTAAATCCAACCGGCGGCATTGAATCGGCAGTCCCCGCTCCTCGGCAATTGTCTCAATATACCGCAAGAATCGTTCGTCAATATCCAGTACATCCACACGTGTAGCGGTATGCCCACCGATTGGAAATAAACGCTTCAATAGCAAACCAATAGACACACTCACCAGGTCATCATCGCCAACACATAAAATCTTCTTGCCGATCAACCCATGCTGCTTCAAACACAGAATAGCCCGATGCAGACTAGTTTCCGGCGTACATTTGGATTGATCAACCTGAACATCCACAGACGGTCTCAGCGGAAACAGTTCCTCCAATATGTCCAATACATCCTTGAGCCCCTCGCTCCATTTTGTCTCATCAATCAAATCGAGATAAAGCGAACGATTTAGCCCACGGTATCCCCATTTCTGCTCGATCCACGCCGATCCTGCAGACGTGCAGCGGGCGCCACGCTCCTGCACAAGCGCCCCCGCTTTAATCAATTCCCGTTTGACCGCTGCAGCTACAGGGGTCGGCAGCAACGTTTTGCGTGCCAACTCTTTCGTAGAAATGCCTGGTTTCAGATAGCACTCAAGGAGCAACTGCTCTATGACCTGTGTTCCTTCTTGTAGCCGAATATGCTGACTGGCTTGTTCAATATACGTTCTCACCCAATCCCTCCTAAAATGTTCATCCATTTGTCCTTCTTTTGAATCATCCGTTTCGACATGTCATCACTCCTGTAATGAAGATAGAAAAAGGGCAGGAATGAACATACGTCATCCCTGCCCTTTTTCGAAACCGCCTAAATAAACACCGCAAAAAAAATCCGCGCTGAACACAGCACGGATGTGTGGTGAATGATAATAGGCAGCCCTAAGGCTGTGATTATATCCGCTGTTCTTAACTAATTCCGAAACCTTCAAATGCCCACAATAAAACAAACCCTGCTTATTTCAGCAATGGGTCCTTAGGACAGTTGAAGACCTCAAGTATGGAATTTGATTAGTTAAGAACTACCGCCGACATCAAAATCTCCCCTTAGTAAAAGTTGCCTTTATATTACTACACGCGAATTCTATAGTCAAATCGGTCAGCGTATCGGCATGACGATACGATTTTCAGTCTTACAGCGAAGCCTACGAAGCAGTCACCGAATTCATTCGATTCTATAACGAGCGGCGAATCCATTCAAGTATTCGGGATATGTCACCAAACCAATTCTACGAGCAGAACCGGATTAAACCGATCCCAATTAAAGAAGTACGTGTATAACTTGAAAAACTAAGCCTAGATGAGTAAGAGTGAGCTTGTGTCCAAACTCAGGGGGTTAATCCGCTCCATTTTTTTAATGCTCCAGATATATCTAAACTGAATTAGTTCTTTACCTCTGTTTATTAGCCTCTCTGCTCCATCACGAACAAAGCCTTGCCTTTCATAAAAACGGATGGCATTTAGGTTTTCCCTTAACACCCAGACTACTACTTTTGTGCATCCAATGGCTTTTAGTTTTTCAATACCCCATTTTAGGAGCATCTCTCCAAGACCAATGCCTCTATGCTTTTTAAGCAGATAAATTGCAGCTATTTCTCCGCTGTGGCTTTGTAAATCATCGTCACTACAGGATTTTAACACCATGCAACCTACAGTTTTTTTATCAATAACCGCAATAGCTACACGCTCTTCCCCTTGTGTAAGAGCTCTATAAAAATATTCCTCCCTAACTTTGGGGGTAACTTGATTAAGGTACTCATCCGGGATTATTCCTTGATAAGCATTGCGGTAAGCCTCAGAGTGGACAAAACCTAACTCCTGAATATCATCCAGTTGAGCCCAACGTATTTCAATCATAAAACTTCTCCTTGGACCAGATATTTAATAGTTAATTTCGCCAAGATTTCTCAATTTCCCTTCAACTATCCTGCCCTTTAGTTGAACGGTGGCTTCAATAAGACACACGCCGCTACGAACCTAAAAGTAACGACGGTAGAGTTCTCGCCGGCGTTCCCCGCGCAGTTGGGCGTAAATCAGAGTGGTTGATGCTTTTTCATGCCCCAACATGCCTTGAATAAAATCTAATGGTGCTCCGTTATCTAGGAGCTGGCACGCGTAGGTATGACGAAAGCGATGAGGATATACATTTGCTTTGAGCTCTCCACGATCAGCAAGCCGTTTTAATGCCCACCTGATCGTCGGAATAGCCATCCTTCTTGTTGGATTTGTATCGGTTACAAATAGGGCCTTGCAGGAGTCCTCGCGGCTCGCGAGATACTTCTTCAACCAAACTTTACACTCGGTTGTAAAGTAAACTTCTCTTTGTTTTGATCCCTTGCCATTTACAATTGCGGAGCAGTTCTCCCAATTCAGGTCTTCGATGTTTAACTTCTCCACCTCTCCAACCCGGCAGCCGGTACTGTAGAGAAACTCTAGAAGAGCCCTCTCTCTCAGAGACTGACAAGAGATTTTCAAGTGAATGACATCCTCCTCGATCAAAAACTTAGGAATACGCTTTTCCATTTTGGGTTCACGTAACATCAAGGAAGGATTTGATGTTAAGTATGTTTCTTCATAAGCAAAGCGGAATAGGGAACGAACAAAACGTATGCGATGTCCCAAGCTGCTGGGTTTCAACCGATCGGACTGCTTTGCCAAGCATTCCTTCAACAAGTTCAAAGTAATCTCGGAAATATCCAGGTCTCCAAGTTCTCTTACCAGCATCTTGAGCTGTAGGGCGTATGCTTTCAATGTATTCGGACTGAACCCCTGGATACGTTTATCAGCTTCATACAGTCGCCATAACTCACTTAAAATCATAAATAAAACCTCCCATAAGAGCTATTAAATCTAGTTTGCTTCTTATGGCAGGTTTTAGACTGTTCTTATTAGTCTAGCGTTTCCGTTAGCTTAACCCAATCATCTTCTTTGGCACATATAAAATAGTTCAAAGAATAAGTTTACTTTCTGTTCCTGAAAGCAGTCTTTTTATATTTCCCGTATGCCTAAAAATAACCGTAAACGCCATTAGGCACGCAAATATATAAAAATATAAGGTATGCCCAAAAACAGGAATAAATGAAATAGCCGCAAAAAGCATTGTAGCACTTATTGTGCCTAAAGAAACATAACGGGTCGAAGCTACTATTATCACAAAAAAGCCAAGGCATAAAAGGGCCATACCCCAGTCAACCATAAACAGCACAGCCACTGCTGTAAGTGCTCCCTTGCCCCCTTTAAACCCAAAATATACCGGCCAGTTATGCCCTATAACCGCTCCTGCGCCTGCCGCTAAAAGGCTTACGCAATCTCCCGAATAAAAGTAAACGCCAAGGAACAAACCTATAAAACAGGCAATTATCCCTTTTAATATATCTCCCGCAAGAACAAACACCGCGGCAGATTTCCCAAGTACCCTAAGAGTATTGGTAAGCCCGGCGCTTTTGCTCCCATGGCTTCTTATGTCCTTGCCGTATATTTTCCCTACAATCACCGCTGTATTAAGGCTACCTAATAGGTAGCCCAAAGCTAAGGCCACAAAAAGCTTTAAGATATCAATCATGACTCTTCACCCTTGCAATTATTTATTACGATTTATCTTCTTCACCGACACCACGCTATCCTGCCCATTAGCGCAACGCGGCTGCCGATCCACACCGGCAGCCGCATTTTTCTTATTGAGATATCGTATCCGTTAGTTGAGCGGCCAAACTCTTCGTCGTATCCCGCCACCCTTATATTACCGTTGAATACCAGGCAAAATAGACCCGATTTTTCACTACAACTTTAACGTGCGTGCAGATAGTCCGTTTGCGACCTGCGGCTGGCCTTGCCGCGTAACTCTACCCTTCCAGCGCACAGACAATAATTTGCTCACGTATCATCCCTCGGCCTCTATTCCATGCTTCCAGACGAAGTTCCGGCTCGCACTCCCTCTCGAGTGTTTCCATCGTTCGATCGTATATGTCCCGGTAACGAGGATGTATGGGGATGCCGAGCTTTTCTCGCATACTCTCAGACGCACCTAGAAGAACGGCTGCCTTAGTCCACTCCCCCTTAAAGCACAGCGAGCTGGCGAGACCCTCCAAACCACGTGCGAGGAACCATTCGCCTTGATAACGCTGGAAGGCAGCGATACTCCTTCTAAACAGCTCTACCGCGCTATCGACCTCTCGCATGTGCAACGCCATGTAACCCAAAGTTCGAAGTGGTACCGACAGTTCCCAATAATCCTTCACCTTCTCGAACAGGACCGCGCTCTCCGATAAGACTCGCTCCGCTTGCTCGAAGTCCCCGCACACATAGTGCAGATTCCCCAGAGCGCTTAGAGCGGAAGCCAATTGCCACTGATCGCATTGATCACGGACCAGTTGCACGCCCGTTGTCGCATACCCTTCAGCCTCGCTTAGCTCTCCGTGATGAAGAGCGATCTGGGCCAGCAGCCGCAGATTGGACGCCAACAGAATGGCGTCTCCCAGTTCCTTAGCCCCTTCCATGCTCATTCGCGCATAACTTCGCGCCTGTATCGAATCTCCGAGAACCCACAGCAAGACACCGAGTCCGTGCGATAGTTTGGCATAATCCGGATGGGCCGCATGGTCTTCACACGACTGGATCACCTGCCGGAGACGGGCGATCCCCTCATGAAGCACCCCAGAGTGAAGCCAATAATAGTACATGTCGGAAGCGATAGACAAGGCGATAGGTTTTGCTTCAACCCGGGAACAGCTCCAATCTAGGGCGGCGATGATGTCGGAGTACCCTTGGCGTATGACTGATAACGCATCTTCCCGGTCGACACTTCGGAATCGCGCCCCCGCCTGTTTCGTTAATCCCCGGTAATACGCCGCATGATAATATCGAATAGAAGTATTCCCGACCTTGTTGCCATCCTTCAACCAAGCCCCCGCCGCGAATTGTCTGATCGACTCATGCAAAAACAATCTGCGTTTGCCCCCTTGGCGCGTAGTATCAGCCGTTGCGATTAAAGATTTATTAACAAGACTTGCTACCAGATCAAGCGCTTCCTCCCGGCAAATTCTTGGCTCCGCTCCCCCGGTAGCGGCTTTCTCCACGCAGTTGCCGCAGATCGCCTCCACGGCCTCCAGATCGAAGTAGCCGGAGAATACGCTCAGTTGCTGTAGCATCGACCGCTCCTTCTCCGAAAGCAGTTCATAGCTCCAAGCCACGGTAGCGTAGAGCGACTGATGGCGGATGGCCCCCTTCCTCTTGCCAGAAGAGAGCAGCACGAGCATGTCGGACAACCGCTCCTCGATTTCCCGCAGGCTCAAGAAATTGATACGCGAAGCGGCAAGCTCGAGCGACAACGGAATTCCTTGCAGACGCTCGCAAATCCTTACAAGATACGAGATATCGTCCTGACTGACCGTGAAACGAGTGTCGGCCATCCTCGCCCGCTCTACGAACAATTGTACGGCCTCGAACGACATGACCGACTCCAGTGCCATCGATGCCGCGGTATCTTCAGAGTCGGGGTAAGCAAGCGGCGGTACGCTCCATGCCCTCTCCTCCATCAGGCCGAGAGGCTCTCGGCTTGTCGCCAGCACGGTTATAGAAGAGGACGCCGACAGAAGCAGTTCGGCGAGCTCGGCACTCGCTTCCAACAAATGCTCGCAATTGTCGAGCACGAAGAGCATTTGCTTATCTCTTAGATTGTCGCTAATCACATCCACTAGTGTATATCCCTGTCGTTCCCTTGCTCCCAATAGAGAAGCCAATACCCGGATCGGCCCCATCTCATCCGATTCCTGTACCGTGGCCAGCTCGACGAGCCAGACCCCGTCAGAATAGCCCGACAGCAGCTCGGTAGCTATTTGACAGGCCAGACGTGTTTTCCCACACCCTCCAGGTCCCACCAGCGTAACTAACGGTGCGTTCGCAAGGACTTCTGAAATTCCCTTGATTTCTTGACGGCGGCCTATGAGTACGAATGACCGAGCCTGGATATTGGTAGGCATTCTTCTTGTCGCCCGCTCCTGTTGTCTTGCTGGGATATCCGGAAGAGGCTCGTACCGGGATGACCCTGCTGCAGCAAGAACACCATCAAACCACTTCTCGTCAAAGACCGGATATAGGCGAGCGTGTCCTGATCGCTGATCGTGAAAATAACCGACCGTCTCCCATAGCTTCTTCGCCTCTTCCTTCTCCAATCCCGCCAACCAGATCTCCTCGTCTAGCAGCACCTGGATAAGCTTTTGTAAATTATGCGCGCTAGGCAGCCGCTCCCCGATCTCCCACTGCTGGATTGTTCTCGTATCTACACCGATGCTTCTCGCCAGATCGCTTTGTCTCAACTTTGGCTTGCCGTTCGCCCTGAGACGCTGCCTCAGGCGACGAATCTTTATTTTGCCGAAAAGATTCTTGACTTTTCAGGTATTTTTCCCCCTGTGAGTGACGATCATGATATTAGAAAGATCACTCGTGAGAAGGTGGAAGAAATGCTGTATGCCAGTAAACTTCAAGGCGTTTATGTTACTCCTGAACATCGCCCTGGTCCAGCAGGCATCAACCGATGGATTTGGGACAATAAGGTGGTGGCTGAGATTAGATCTAGACATTTACGAGAGTACTTGGCCCCATCTGTTCAATATGCTACATCTACTTTTTATAATAAGTATGCCTCTGTCATGAACCTAATCCGTCATATAGCCAAGATGCACCAGATTCATCCAATGCAAGTTACGGATGAACTCCTTCTTGATCCGGATATCCATAACCGCCTCCTTCAGCGGACATTACGCCCCTCTGTGAATCAAAATCTCGTTCAATATTTAAAAGACCTACAGATTATGGAGCCAACAACAAGTGTACCTTCCACACGTTCAGTGATCGAAGTTCATCCGAAACTGCAGCAGTATCAACTACACCTGCAGCAAAAGGGTTATTCTCATGAATACATCAGGCATTGCATTGCCAACGTTCGCGAGCTGCTCACATGGCTCTGTGGAAATATTCGTGAATTTGAAGGGCAGTCCCCTCAAACAATCGCTATATTTCAGATTACAAATGAACACTTGCTCGCCTTCCGATCATATAAACACAAACAAGTAAAGGCTGGTATCTATAGTCCCATTACTTTTTGTCATCGGATTTCAGCGATTCGATCTTTTTTTTATTACTTGCAGAAACAGTTCGGACACACCCCTCCGCTTCGGCGTTTTCGAGCTATCAAAGCCCCCCGTTACAAAGCGAGGGAAATACCCCCTGATGAGCAAATCGAGCACTTCTTTCAGGCGGTGGATCTATATGCAGAGGACCCGGTTCGTGAACAGATTGGATATCGGCTTCTATTAGAGCTCGGGCTACGCTTATCTGAAGCCGCCAAGGTGACTTGGGGGGATATCAATTTGGGGGTTCGTACGATTATGATCCACAGTAAAGGAAAACGGAGTCATACTCTCCCGCTCGTGGGTAGACTGTACGATTGTTTACTTCAAGCCGGAAACGGGCAGTCACGTCATGAGCTAGTCCTAGGAAAAAGCCCCGCTTCGATTGCTAATCAGCTCTACCGAAAGTTTAAATGGTACTCCTTGATTGCCGGCTGGCCCTTTCCAGGTGGAGTCCACTTTTTCCGTCACATCTTTATTACACGACTTGCTGGAAGGAGCATTCTTCCACAAACCCTTAAGGATTTGGCTCGAGTAGCAAAACTGGATACGGTCAGTTTATATATGCATTTGGGTCAACAAAACCAATATTTAACGAACCAAATCAATTTACTTAAATACGACAAATAGGGGGGATTATACAATGCCTATTTTTGATGATGCCGTACAAAGCCAGGTCACCCTAGAAAAGGGGCTCGCTGAACTTGTTGAACAATTTGGTCCCTTTGCGTTTCAAGAAGTGCTACATAAACAGCATATTATCCCTCCTAGCTCCATTCTTGAGCAGGATAAACAACTTGCCCATGTGCTTATGGAAGATGCCGTAGCACACTACTTTTGCAGCGACGCTTTTCAGAGTCTACAGACCTCCTCTCAACAAGCGTACCGCTACGAAATGGACATGTTTATACGGTACGGCCACCAACATAAGGGTCCCAACCCTTCCATCAAGGATGTTTCATCTGCAATCTTCTTAATGGAATATTTAGCGCCCGTCAAGAAATTAAATACCCGAAATAAAAAAGCAGCATTTTTAAAAAGCTTTCTTTCTGAAACGTATGAACACTTTTGGAACAGTAATATCGAAAAATTAAAACGAACGCTTTCCAATAAAGTCGAGCAAAATCGTGAGCCTCGAGCATTTACAAAGGAGCAGTTGGACGAACTCCTATGCCTCGCTCGGTTAGGACGGGAAGCTCATCGCAATTTCACAATTTTATGGTCATTTTTAGGATCTGGGATCCGGTTAACTGAATTATGTGGCCTACAAGTAGGTGATCTTAATTCCACTCGCCAAGAAATTATGGTTCGCGGAAAAGGAAAAAAAGGCTATAAACAACCAAGCAAGATGACAAGATCATCCTTTGACACGTTATCTTCGTATGTAAAATTCCGTTACGGTGGGATTGAACATGTACCTGACTACAGTGAACGATATATCTTCTCCGATGACAAGGGACTAACCCCCCTTCATGAAAGTACGGTACAAAAGATGTTTGCGGCGTTAATCGCTGAAGCAACAACGATTCCCACGAGCGATAAAAAACCTTATCAGCTGTCGGTACATTCGCTTCGGCATTCGTTTGCCCTGTATTTGCTTGAGTCTGGCGTTAATATCTATACCATCAAAGAACTTATGCGGCATGCTTGGTTAAGTTCAACCGAAGTGTATTTGAAGCTTTTTGACAGTATGTTGTTGTCTGCCATTGACAAACATCCCCTCGCCCAAATTAAAGTTGTTGACCTGTAAAAACTAGGAGGAGCATGCATGAAAGGTTTTCTGCTTCAGTCTCAATATGTTCAATTTTGGAGTACCCACTTTTCGTTAAGTAATAGTACCAAGCGAAAGTACGTTAATGCGCTCGGACGGTTTGAGGCTTTCCTTTTACAGGAAGGCTTTCAGGGGGAACTACATTTTGACCGGTTTCATGCGAGCCGCGACCATTCTGACCGATCCCTTCCGATAAAACGATCGGTCATTGATCGTTTTTTCCAATATTTATCAAATCAAGAGCGAATGACCGAAAGCTTGTTGTCTGCCACCATAACAGGGTTAAAACATTTTTTCGGGTTCCTCTTTGATATGGATCTGATCTCGGTTAACCCAATGCTTGGTATTCCTACTCCTAAATATGAAAAAACCGTTCAAAATACAGCTTTATCGATGGAAGAGTGTAAACTGTTACTTAGAGCTGCGATTAAACGTGACCCCTTTTACAGACAGGAGTTCGTCTTGATCTGGTTTATGATCCTTACAGGTCTTCGCATTTCGGAGGTTCGATGTCTTCGTCGTTCTAAGTTAAATCTGGACACCAGAATTGTATATGTTAGCGAAGGTTATAAGACAACTACTCGTCCTGTTGCTATTTCGGAAGATTTGGCAAACGAGATCGCGCGTTACATTGATCATCCCCACTATCAGAATGGGGCGAACCAGGGTGATGAGTTTCTATTTCATGATAATGGGGAGCAGTTTCCCTATAAGAAAGTAGCAAAAATATTAAAAAAATGTTCTAAAGAGGCGGGGTTGACCCGAATCGTACGACCACATGACCTTCGAAGGACGACGGGATATCTCATGCAAATTGGGGGTTCTAATCCCATTGATATTCAACGCCAACTAGGGCATAAAGACTTAGCAACAACCTTACTTTATGTTCCCCCGCTTATCGATCTGGCTAAGATTCTTGAAGTAATCACACCTAGTCGTGAATAAAAGGCTGGTAATAAGCCAGCCCCCCTATAATACTTGAGAGGTCTGTCTAGATAGATATTGTAACTGTTCTCCTATACCAAGCCCTTCTAGCGAAATGGCAAACGATATTTTATTCTCTCGTAACATGGGGATAATAAACTCTCGATATTTCTGTCCAGCGTAAAAATCTACGGAAGAGGCCCCTAACTCTACTATTTGTTGTGCCGTATTCATCGCCCAGGTCTTACGCTCAGCTACTTTCATATTGTTTAGCGTCACGTCATACGGTTCAATAAGTTGATCTTTAGAAAGAAGACCATATTTAGCCGACAATATGTACCACTCTGAATAATCTTGTTTTTCCACAAACGTAACGACTTTAGAAAACAATGCAGATCTCCAGTACATCTGACGAGCGGTACAAGGAAACGCTTCTTTGAGCTTGGTGCAACTAATAAGTGCAATTTTCCCCATCTTTAAATTCCATCCTTGTTGAGAAGAGTTTCGCCAAACTGAGCTGAAGCGATAGCGATTATTTCTTTTTCAACCGCTGGCAATGAACAAGGTAAACCAGACAACCCAAGCTGCCCCTCAAACCAAGGAGTGATATAGAAACAAATGGGGCTCTTTAAAATCGGCGGATCATACGATTGAAACAGTGCCTCAGCCCAACGTTTATATTTTTGTTGCGGCTTCTGGTAACCCCCAAAACCAAAAAGAGCCTGGCTCAAATCACCTATATGATAGGCGAGCCCATCTCCCCATCTGGCGAACATGTGCTGGTTGCGTCGGATGTTGCGGATATTGGCACTGATGTCGTGCTTGATGCCTTTTTTATCCGCCTTGCCGATGTATAAGGGAATGATGTCAGCGCCCTTTTCTCTCCCCATGACATAAATGATTCCTTCCCATTGAGGATCGGAGAGATTAGATTCTATAGTTTCAATCACTGCGTTTTCCATCAATTTTGACCGTTTAAGCAGACGCCGCTCTTTATCCTTCACTGTCTTAATTTTGGTCTCAACTTGGAGTCCGTCAATGGTTTCAAATAACGGTGTAAGTGAATGCCCTGAGTTAGAACGAAACCATGATGTAAGATCAATCATCTACGATTCCCCTCATGATTCAATAAAAAATCAGGATATGCATCAGAAGCTAAACTGACCAGCTGGTACTCCACGGAGCCAATTGTGCAAGGAAATGAAGGTATAGGTGGCGCTGTAATTTCACGATCCAAAATTATAATTAATTCAAGAGTCTGCTTTAGACAATCACTTGAATCAAGTAATAGGTGCCTCCATCTTTTATAGAGTGCTTTCCCTTTCTTTAAACCATCTAAATGCGACTTCCACCGGCTAACGGGAGAATTACTACGTCCGATATAGATGGGGATGAACCCATCATTTGTTTTCATACGCAACACGTATATAGAGTCAGAAAAACTTTGATGTTCCAGGAGTTTCTCCATATCCTCAATCACAAACTTGTTTTCAAGCAATGTACCTAAAGGTGGAAATTGAACCGTTCTAAGATGATATAGAGTGAGCCATTGATCAATCATTTCTTTTTTAGTTTGCATTTGGATACTATCTCCTATTTTTCGCCGCGCCGTTCAAAATGAACATGCAATCGATATAAGCAAATTTCCTTAGTCCATGCATGCAGCACTTCTAGGTCCTCAGGCAAAACATCAAGATTGAGCTCAAATAGATCGTCATGAAATGAAATAAGTCCTTTGGAGCTCCCACTCCACTTGGTCATCGGCCTGCTCATTCAGAGAAACCGTACACTCGTCATAAAAGTAATTCATAAACTTGTCCAACGCCACTTGGAATGTATAGGGCTCGGCTTCGGCGTTCATTGCCAAATTCCACTCGACACCCATTCGAAACGCCGATTTGGATAAATTAGATGAACCCACAATGAGTAGCCCTTGGTACGTAGCTCGGCCATGTACTCTGTTTCGTCTAGAATACGAGTGTTGCACGATGCACCACGATTATTGATTATCTCAGGGATTCGGTCCCGGACGAGTTTATTATATGTTGGCATGGGATTTGCTCCTTAGATTTTTTCGTTTCAAAAGTCCCCTTTGGTATACACGAAGTTCTGCTTCAACCTGGGCCTCATCCTCGTAATTCACGGAGAAAACTTGAAGCCGCTTCTCTGGCAAGTCTTCCAAATGCCAGAACTCCAAACAACTTCCGCTAGGTTTAACAATCTCATTATGGTACGGGTACAAAAGAAAATTTCCGTTCACGCATTGCTCATACATCCTTTTCATTATTAATACTATGTTAATAAGCTTGAATACCAAACTTTAAAAGTTTTTTCGGCAAAATATCATCCAGATTCTGAATATCCGCATCTTCAAGTTCGATCAACTTAAAACCATACTTATTATAAATATCTAACTTTACTTTTTTTCGTTCTACGTATTTTTCGTCGTTTTCCATTCCCCAATATTCGATATAAACCTTACCAACCGGCAAATAAAAATCGCAGTATACCTCCTCTTCAATAGGCAGCCTTCTTTCGTAAGCATGGACGATCTCGGACATATAAAGCCAGTTATCGATGAGCATTTCCGCTCGGGAACGGACATAGTGTCCATCCGCGGTCCGATGCTTCGCCTCGAACTTATCACGAAAACTTACTGGTGAGGAGGATTTGATCTCTGCCTCTTTTTCTTCACCATTACTTACTCCTTGAACACTTTGAATCGTTTCCAGCAGACGCTTATTTGTTAATATACTTTCATTCCAACAAACATAAGGTATCCCAGTTCGTACATATTCAAATTGCTTACCGCCTAAACTCTCACCAAGCTTGGTTAATATCCAGCCCTTGACATCTTTTTGGATCATACCAAGCTCGGATAAAATCGGGTTCATTCTAAACTTCGAAATATTAAAATGCTTGCTTAAAGCGGTAGTATTGACTAGCTTGTCCTCTTCTTCATCTTCCAGAGCCAGTAGCAGTTCCTTGTTATCTTCATACCACGTGATATAGGTCCCATACTGGGGATGCGTTTTCATTACGCCCCCGGCTTCTTTTCCTAAATCCGTTAGAGTCCAATTATCATTCTCCCGATTAATCAGTCCCTTTTCTAAGAGCTTTTGAAATAATTCTTTTGCCGAGATTTTCAGTTCTTTGGCCAATACCGATGTAGATATGTATTTAGATGTAGACATGAGGTTACATTCCTTCCTGTTAAACATATGTGACTTTAGTACTAGGTCACTATATCGTAATATCGGTATTATCAATAACCAAATGTATATTAATTACAAATCAAAAAAAAGTCTTCTCGATCTGCTCGACATAAGAAGATTTAATAACATTTTCACTCCGTAATCTCAATCCCAAATACCCAATAAATAAACTACTTCCACACATCTATGGATCATGGTTCCACTTTCACCTTCGTTCAGCCTCCGAAGCCCGCGAATTCCTGCAAATTAAATCGTCCGATTTCAGGCGAACAATACGATAATATTTCATAAGCCTGATTTCGCATTTACATTTACCCCCAAAGAGCACCATATGAAATATTTACGATGATTATAGTACATTTTAACGTGCTACTTTTTTTATGACTATAGTCCGTAGACCATCCGTCTCAAAAACACAAATAATGACCTCAAGGAGTTGGATCTATTGAGCATCGAGGTCGTTTTTGGAAGGCATTTAAGAAAATTTAGAGAAGGAAAAGGGTTAAGTCAGGAAGAACTAGCCTTTCGCAGCAATCTTGATCGAACTTATATTAGTTTGCTTGAGCGTGGCAAGCGCCGTCCTACAATTAATACGATTTTTGCTTTAGCGAAGTCATTAGATGCCGCTCCATCGGACATGATAAAGATGGTCGAATTGGAATTGGCAACTGATATAACAGGAAGAGAACCTTAGTAAAGAGGGGCGTTAAAAGAAGGAGAATTAAGCGCGGCAGATGTACAAATTAATCTGGGAAAGTTCTATATCTAATAAGGACTTTAGAAAAAGCCCAACCTCACGTGTTTTACTCTAGTAGTTTGCTCTCTTTGTTTGGACTTTGTTACTTGTTGAAACCAACAAAACGAGACGGATATATCGAGATCTAGAACTGTTAAAATGCCTCACTGAAACGATTATATCATAGAAGAGGGGATACAATTTGCCTGTAAGTGTCGCTGAGTATTTAGGAAGAAGAACTGATGTAGAAGTTGAACAAATAGAACCAGTTGAGGATAAAACTATTGTTCCCTGTCCCTTCATGAATAGCCATTGCAGTAAAGTTAAAAAAGGTTTGAAACCTGTATGTTCTGTAAGGAAAAGCGATGGCACTGTCTGGATTACATGCGAACATCGGCTGTGCGCTACAAAAAATGTCCCCCTCAACCAGTACCAATCTAAAATGCTTCTACAGATAGCCCAAACTGTTTTTAGCCCAACTATTCAACCGGAAGACGTTTGTGTCCGACGTGAAGTACGGCTTACTGTTAACGATGGAACCGAGTATAACGCTGACTATATTATGACTTTGAAAACCGGAAAAAGCCCTTATTCTGGTCCAGACCGTTTTGTTCTTGAAATGCAAGGCGGAGGAGAAACCTCTCAAACAGGAAGAATTACTGACCATGTAAAAATGTGGGAAAGACTTCCGAATAGGACCAATGAATCATTAAGAACTGCCGTAGGTGCCCACACAATAGAAACAAACGCATGGCGAAGACAACAAGAACAATTCATAGTAAAAGGCAATATTGCTATGCAAACATGGAAAGGTTACGGTATAGTCTTTTGTGTTGGAGCGCCTCTATTTGATTACCTAATGACGAAGTTGGCTGATGCAAATCTACCTAATTTGCGAACTTTCAACTGGACACTAGCACTTATAGGTTTCTCCGAGGATAACCGGAATCTAGTTACTCCAGGAATAATACCTTATAATGTTGACCCTAATCGATTATTATTCACAAACTATCAAACCTTCGTCCAAGCTTTGATAAACCAAGGCGAACCAAGTCTCGATGCATTTTCAGGTAATTTTATTAATTTGGTTGGAGATAGCATCCTCATTCCTCGTGATGGAGTGGATAGTATATAAAATAGAGGAAAAGGGCGGGGGACTAATAACCCCACCCTCTTCCTTTTATTAAACGCACTTATACCATGCCTTTAATTACACCCAGTTTACGATATAAATTCGAGCTAACCAACAAAGCTGAAGTGCTACTCGATTATTAGTTTAACAATTATAAAGTGTAGTAAGCATTGTTTCTGAATAACAATTTTCGGCCTTGTCCTTACTTAAATTGTAAATCGCATACTTTTCATTAGGGACAACTTGGTGTCTCTCGAGCTGCCATCCCCTTATTTTATAAACTATATTATTAAACTCAAGCCTTAACATATGTGTGCCGTTTCCTAAAGCTATATTGTCTGTATATGTTCCAGTAATATCATGCGGCCATTGGGCTCCGGGGGTTTGTTTCTTTTTGTTCCAGTACTGTAAACAGGCCGGCCTATAACTACAATATCGGCAGTTTTCAGGGGTTGGGGTTGCCAACAATTGTTGTTTTTCCTCTAAACTCTTGGTGGCTGCTATAATCTCGTTGACTTCAAGAAGAAGGATCCTCGCCTTAGATAGTAGCTGAATACACTCATTCTTATCAAATCCAATAGTGTAGCTATTTCCCTTCACATCAATAATTTTTAGTGCCGCGGGCCACTCACCTGAACATTCATACAATATCCCCGCATAGAGCATAAGCTGAATGCTGTACTCTGCCTTTATCCCATTCCTCCCTATAACTTCACCTGTCTTATAATCTATGATCTCATAACCGGCTGCAGTTTGCACAATCTTATCTGCATATCCACCCACCTTACGGTCAGGCGTTTCAATCCAACGTTCGTTGCCGCTGAGCTGTCGGTTATATTCTCCACTAAATGAAGGTATAAGAAAGGCTGCTGTATTTAACAGTAACCTCTTCTTAAGTTCATATTGTTTTACGTGGGTACTTAAAGGGACAAGGTGACTTGTTAGAAGGCTGCTAGCTAATTCTTCATCCACTTCGGCAACACATAAATTCCAGGTATTATCTAAATTTTCCTGGTTTGAAACCATTCCTTTGCTAGCCCTCTCTAAAAGCCGATGAGCGGCTATTCCGAAATATGCATTTGGAGAAACTGGAAGCAAACCTGGTATGCCTAATGAGGATAATACCCCTCGCAACTTGCATTGGGATAAATTAAGATACCGGCTTGGTGTAACCTTATCTAACGTTTGTAAATCGGTCAGTTTTACTAGCATTCTACCACCATGTATTATCTTCCGCTCCCAGTTGTTCATGACACCAGCCAGGTCGCCGAAGCAAGTTAAAAGTATCGATATAGCCTGGATTACCTCCAGCTTTAACGATGGCATCCACTAAAATGCCCTGGGGATTTTCTGTAGACCATAAAGGGTGCACAATAAGCAAATTCTGACCATCAGAACGTAAACCCGGAATCTCACCAAATTGTACTGGCTCATAATTGAAGTACGATCCAAACTGTCTGGATAGTTTTTGGGCTAATAAGGACCATTCCTTGAGTTCTTCATACGAAAAATCACCATCGAGACCACACTTATAGCTACTTGAGTACATGGTTCTTAAATATGCTAGCCCAAGCCTCCAATCTAGCAACCCATGGTAAGGCATATTCCGATAATTCATTAAGCAGCTATAACAAGCCGAGTTACAAACATGTTCGGTGCCCGTTAAATATTGCATAAACGAATGTCTAGCGCTAGGTGAAAAAATATCTTTCATGACACTATCCCAATTACCCTCGAGCCAGCGGACAAAGCCTGCCCCATTGGGCAAACGGTCACTGAGTATTATTTCTCCTACGTAAGTTCCATCGCAGACCTTTGATCTTAAATACTGGCATAATTCAATCTCATCGGCGTCTATATCCAGCCGCTCAGCCACTATCGACCTGAGTAAGAAACCAGCTGAGATAAGGGCTGCTCGCGATGTTACACTGGATGGGTCTAGATTTAACCCAAGGGTTGTTTCGTTAGGCCTTATTCTGAGTAAATCTGTAGTTTTTGCAGCAGCGATGCCAAGTGACTCAATTTTTGAGTAAAATTGATCAGTAGTATACTTAAAATCTTCTAATACCCATTGCCATTCCATTTGCGGCGCATTCCAGATTGCGCCATTAGGCGCCTTGGTCTTATTCGTAGTTACAAGTCCACCTTGGAACAATTGTTTCCCGTTATCGTTGATTCTCCAAACGCGCCCTTCACCACTTAGGTAAATTTGAGTATTTGACTTCTCAACCGTAAAGAAATCAGCAGGCTTTCCTTCCGCAATGCTTGAAGGGGCCCCAGAGGCAGCCCATTCCTCTTCCTTAGCATTTTGTCCCTGCGAATAGTCAGTTCGAAATGCAAGTGGTACTGCAACCTCATAAACTCTAAACTTACTGCCTAAAGATTCCCCACAATTCGCACAATGATCAATTTCCTGATCTACCCGCATATAGCCGCAATCATCACAATGAGCGATTTTGTAACGCTGCGAAAGCGGATTATTTTGAGATGGCCTCCAATTATTTTGGACATTAAGCAGCGGAGCAGTGAAACCAATAGCAGTATGGACTGCTTTATTTTTAGTTTTTTGTGCACCCGGTGCAAATTCACTTATTGCAAGCTCAATATCCCTATCGATTGTTAAGGGAGCCCGAGTCTTGTCATCAAAGCCGTGATACAAGAGTCTCGTTCGTGATGGCATGCCAAACATCGGCAATTTGGCGCCCTCCGCTAAGCATTCGGCAAGGCCTTCCCCAATTAGTTCTGAATTTAAGGTGCACTTTTCAATTTCCAGGATTAGTTCTGATTGGATGTAGCTTAAATAGTTTGAAATGCATTCATCTGTATGCTCCCAAAAAGGAAGAACGGCTCGAATAACCTTTTGTATATTTGAACTATTACTTTGAAGCCAGCCGGAAATCTTATCCCTATATTGTCCCCAGTCATCTTTTAGCCCAAACTCTCCATGGGTATCTGGCGGGCTTTCGGGTCCATCCCACCAGCGGACACCAATAGCAATAAAAGCTTGCCTCAAACACTCTTTAGCCAGTAACCTTTTAATGATAGGCGGCTGGTTGGCAGTAATAAAAGGGACCGGTGGTGGATCCCCGGTTATTGAGCTGGGATTCGCAAAGTAATGGTCGTCGTGGCTTCGACCGCCTCTGCAAAGTGTTAAGACAAACGAAAACGCTTGACCCCGCCTTCCTGCACGCCCGACACGTTGTTGGTAATTAAACCGCATGGGCGGCATGTTTGCCAGCATAACAGATTGCAAATTCCCGATATCCACTCCAACTTCCATAGTTGTTGTAACGCTAAGTATATCGATTTCATCTACTTGCTGGACAGTTTGATTTCCATCCACATCAAGCAGCACTCCCCGGAACAGCCTCTGACGCTCTGCTTGGTCATCTGTCTGGGCTGTAAGTTCCTCTGCGTGCAATCGAATCGGCTTACGGTCGTTCGTAACCATATTCGCTAAATAGTTTGTTTCCATCAAAGCTTCACATTTACCATACGGATCAACCGGTAAATCTGAATGGCAATTGGTACAAACCCCAGAAGATGGGTGAAGATGCGGTCGCTTGCAATTTGGGCATAACCAGTATGGATCTGCCGGCGAAGCAACTTTTATACCGAGCTTGTCTGTTAATAGTACAGCACCCTCGTGCCCTGCCTTAATTATCGTGTGGAGCAATTTCTGGCCGATGAGTTCAGACCGACTTGAAGATACCCCTACTTTTTTGCAAACAGCATAAACATAATCTTTAAATATACTCCATGCATTATCAAACTCCAACCAATGGTTATTAGGAAAATCAGAACCTTCATGGCGATATAAATCCCCAAGAATACGGATAGCCGAGTCGCATAGCTGTTTAAAAATTTCTGGATCAAGGGCCACTTCACTAATTACAGCTTCACTAAAGGATTCATCCCAATGCAAAGTAGGATAGCCAAGCCCTGACGATTCAAAGCTAAAATATAAGCGGCTAAAGAACAAATCGCATAATTCTTGCCTTACCTTTGCTATGATTTTGTTTTTTGCAGCACCAGCTTCAGGGGGTAAATCCTCAGCCCACGTTTTATTTTCAAAGTTGAACAGCACAGTCCAACGGTGCTTTCTGCTCCCCCAATAAAACGTCTGGTACTCGATGTCATTGCCAGCAGGGTTTACACCTAGCCCAATAAACCGGGAAATCAGCCTTCCAATATCCCCTTCTAAAGTTGACTGGAAAAGCTCTTTACATGGGACGAGCTGAGTCTCCCTCTTCCTTCGGATGGCGTTAAGTTTTTCTAAGGTCTCTTCATAAAATCTACGGTAAGCCGCGGGAGGTTCTACGTTTGTCAGCTCCAGATATTCTTTAATTTTATTCTCCGCGTCTGGAAAATCGCGTAAATATTCCTTGGCAAGTGGTGTAAGCGTTATACCTGTTTCTAGGTGGTCAAGCAGTTGCCCCTCTCCAATAGCGGATAGTTGCAACTCACTTAATACAATTTCGCGGAGCAGATCTTTATAATGGTTCCGCTCTACCCCATTAGAAATTTGAGCGGCGTCTTCACGGCTATCGGAAAAAATAACTAACTTTTTCTCAACATCACTAGAAAGTTGATGGAACAGATCTTTTGAAAGGATTTGGCTGACCTTTGAAAAACCTGTACGGAAGCCACGAATAGGGCTTTTCATTTTACGCTTTGTGTAATCTGCACTACAACAAGGGCATACAGAAGGAAGTGCTTTAAACTCATTTTCCTTTGACTCTTCGATACCATTAAGTACGAAAAGGTATCCTCTTACGTATCCAGCCGGGTCTTCATTTGCATCTTCATGCGAAAAGCTAATCCGGCCTGTGGCAGTACTGAGAGATGCTTGCCTCCATTCTGCTGCCGCGGTGTCCTTTTCATCCCTTGGTTGTGGCTGTTTCCATGTAACCGCATCTTTCTTGACCTCCTCGATACCAGAAGGCCAGAAGATAGCATACTCAATGTAACTTCTATGGCCTACCATGTTTCTCTTATTCCGGTCTGGAATTCCTTCAATATCTGGAGAGGTAACTAGCATTTCCAAGTCACCGTTTTGCAGCTTTAAACGGTTACCTCCAAAATAGACAGTTCCGCATTGTTCGCAATATAAAAGTTCCAATATCCGTTTGCCATAGGCATCTACAATATCCGGACGAGGAAACAATTTTCCAACTGGCAGCTTTTCATCTTCTTTTTGGGTAGATGCCCATAGCCCCTCTATGTTGCGCATAAACCAATGGAATCGAAAAGATGGAAGGCTGCTGTTTGAGCCAAGCGTGTCGCAGAGTTCACGTGCGGTGAATAGCCCAGTAAGTGCCAATTTCCTTTCATCTGCCCCAACAGTCGTACCAAATAACATTTCACCAAATGTATCGACGGACACCGCCCTTATTTTATTTTTTTCATTAACCGTGCAAGCTCTAAGCATGAGGTTACTTAACTGCATGTCAGGCGACTCAAGAGCATCCTTTAGTGCCTTTAATCCAGTGTCGTCGCCATTATAACCTAACGACTGGATCAAAGAATCAATCGACTCACTAGGGGCAAATTCATAATTCTTTTGGAATTGGGCAAATGGTTCCCAGGGAATTATGGTTTCTGTTTTCATAGGCAATTGTTCCGGAGTACCGGTTATAATTTCAAACGCTTCACCAGACAACCCAAAAAAATCTTGAAGAAACTCCCGGCTATGTGCATCGTCTGGCTCTAATGAAGCACTAGATGCTAAAATTCGAAGCTGTGGGTGGTCTGGAGAAAGACCCAAACGATGTAGCAATAACTTAAGTAAGTAGGAGACCTCTGCACCTGACGTACCTCGATATAAGTGCAATTCATCAACAATGAGATGAAATATATTGTCATTACTTTGGCTAAGCCACTTTTTTGTATGCTCAAAAATCCCATTATCGACTTCCCGCATCATCATTATGCTTAACATTGAGTAGTTGGTAATTAAGATATCGGGAGGCGCATCTTGCATATCCCAGCGCGACCTCATCTCAGAGCCATCCAGCTTAGGGAAAAAGAAGGGGATCTCCTTTTTGCCAGTTGCTTTCGCATATTTGTCGGCCTCTATGCTCGTTTGCTCCATTTTTTCCAAAAGGCTAGCTAAATCTTTTACTTTCTCGGTATTCGGATTACCCGTTTTTTTGTACTCATGACCCGCTACAGGCGTCAATCCATTATAACGTCCAAAGTAAATCTTATTTCCCTTCAAGTAGGTTTCAAAAAATTCTCGGGCTTGCTGGGAATCTAGCGCTTTTCGCAGCCTGGTTAACTGGTCTTCAACCAGTGCATTCATAGGATAAAGTATCATAGCACGGACGCCCGGCTGCCTTAGTTCATGCCCACGCTGTGATACACGATAAGATTTTTCCATGCGATGCCTTTTTCCGGATTTGGGATTGCATTTATCGTGCCATTCTTTGTTTTTCCACCAATCATTTAAATGTATATCCGGAACTTTAGCTTCATCCCACTTGGTAGCTTCTTTTGCCAAGTAAGCGAAAAGTGGCAGTAAAAATGACTCAGTTTTGCCAGAACCAGTTCCTGAAGTAATGACACAATTCTTTCCTGAGAGGGCTGTCTCTAGCATACGCGCTTGATGAACATACAAAGGTAGACTCGGATTAAAAAGCCCACAGGAAGCAAACTGTTGAAACAGCTTGACTTCCTGATCACTGAATCCAGGCAATTCTTTAGCAGTTAGCTCTGCAACTCTCATTTTTGAGCTTTTGTATCTTGGCAGTGGTTCAATAAATGGTTCTTGGGCTAATACACCTGGTTTTAGCAGCAATTCTTGCCTTTCAAGTTCAATTGCCGGGTACCTAGTGCCAAAAGCTGTTTGTATATAACGGATAAAATTATTTCGAATATCTTCAAATGCAAGAATTGGATTTGTCATTGTAATTTCCTCCAGCATTATAAATTTGCTTCTTGCAATGTTTGTCCTAACTTTCTTCCAAGCTGGTGGGCCATGCCCTGGGGAACTTTTTCATATATCAACAACGTAATTCCTTTTTTCAAAACACCTATTTGTTGGTGCAGCTCTTTTTTACGTGGAGCCACCCCCGAACAAAGGGCGATTGCCCTCGCTAAGTATTTTGGCAGTGGAACGGTAATAGGAACAGCCATTTTTTGTTTGCGCTCGTCATAAAGCAAGATATGGCATTTATGCCTGCCTAAGACGAGGTATCTCCCCCAGTTTTTATCTACCTCTGCAGCGGTATCATTATTCCATATCAATATTTTCTGCTGCTGGTTAATTGGATTAGTATACGCCACCAGCTTAGTAGGAGAAGTGCTTGTATCTTGGGAAAACCGCAGCCTCTCATGGCAGAACGAGCTGTGTTTCCAATTCGGTTCAGTAGCTTGAAAATATAAAAGTGAATCTTTAATATCCCTAAGACTTGGCGAAAATAATAGGAGTTTCCAAGCAGCAGGTGCATCTATGCTACATTCGATCCCTAATTTTTCTGCCAGTTGTAAAACATAATTTTTATTTGTAGATAAAACATACACTGCTGGAGGAAATAGAGGATTATCGTTTTCTGGGTGGGGCTCAAATGTTACCCGAAAAAGGTCTGGCCTAGCCGCTGAGATTCGCTGTAGCCGATCTAGGAGTTTTTTATCTCTGCCGCCGACCAATACAAATTTTGGCAAACCAGGATGTGGGAGCAAAAGAAATGAAGGAGGGCATACCAGTATCTGCCTTAACCTGTAGTCTATTTCACAATGCCCTAATGTTTCTAACCAACTGAGGATATCCGAAAGCGGCTGAATATATTCCTCACCATCACCCATATGGATCCGCATCAGCGTATCGTAAATAGCTTTCATTTTATCCTGTTTCACTCTGCCTATCGCACTTATTGCTGCTAATATATCATTAGCCATTCTTCGCCACCTCTAGATAGTCATCCCATAATTTATCGACTGTCTCAAATTCAAAAGAAGGTTTTTCTATTACCTTTGCCATCCCCCTTATCGCTACCTTCCATTGCTCAATCTCCTTATTGTTTCCGGCTATATTCCCTGGCTCGCAGCTTTGCAAATTTTCTATTCCACAAAAATATAATTTCCACTTTTTACGCCCTTCTTTTGCGATAGCCCAAACAGGGCCCCAAGCTATTTTTTTCGGTGAGTTCCGTAGCCAGTGGCATATTTGTCCGATCCCTCTTCCGATAAAAATTATTTCGTTTGAAAGATGTGTTGGGATATCAAATTCAAATTTCTCGATGCAATTGTTTTGATTATAGATATATCCCCCAATAGCCATGGGTACCTCGCTATCAATTTCTAATTTTGTCTCTTTAAGGTAATGCTCGTAATTTTTAATTTTGATTGCAGGCTCAATAAGTTTAAAAACGATTTGTTTTGGGTCTGCTTGTAAACCTTTCGCTTGTATAGTTAGTGGTACATTAGTAGGAAGTGATTTTGGCAACACCCAACATTCAAGTGCCTGATCAAAAGCAAGATCCAAGCCATTTATATTCATAACCACATTATCTTCTAGATTTTCGACAATTACATTTGGTGGGCTCAAGTTTAAAAATGTGTTACCATATCCTAATCGAATGCCTCCAATGAGCCTAATACTTATTTGAGATGATAAGGCCAAAACTTCAAAACCTTCACAAGACAATTTAGGGTTTACCCCTTGAAACAATGACCAACCTGTCGGAAGCCCACCGTATGCTATTGGCCCAAAATCATCGCATGCTTGTTTTCCCCATTTTGTTATTTCGTCTACAACGGATTGATGGCACAGTAGCAGAAATTGTGAGCCCCGCTCCAATTGATGGATTTCAACAAATGCATTAGGCAAACCTAATTTTTGGCCTCGCATGAATATACGAACTGTATTGCCCGGGAACTTGACAGTCCACCCGTTTTCCGAATCCTCAAGAAAGACAGTATGCCTAAAGTCGAAATGCTTAATGTTAATCGATTGGTTTTGTTCATCTTTTACTTCAGTTGACCAATTTTGAATGCTACCCTTGCACGTAAAGGCCCCCTTCTTCTCTCTTATACGCAACCGCAAACATTCATCTGGAAAAGGATTATTCGCCTTTATACGCAAGCTAAAACTAACTTTTTTCTGGATTTTATCGAGATCTAGACATAGCATAGCAGTAGAACGGACCAAAACGGAACCTTCCATAGTCTCTTCTGGCAGGGAACCATCCCAATGAATAAGCTCATCCTTAACATGGTCCAATAAAGCAATTAATAATTCCTTATTCTCCTCTTCCCCATACAGAAGCCTTAGTGTTTTCCTCGAGAGGCTGGTTTGTCCATGTTCGATCAACACGTTTCTTAATTGGCTAAAATAAGGAGGACTTGTTGGAATTAGCCCTCCTTTAAGAAAAAATAACGGAAGTGAACGTTTCTCTTTTGCAGATAATACGGACTGGGATAACGGCAGACCGACATGCCTCCATCTCCCCCTTGTTTTCACGGTAAAACGCCCGAACTCTTCAAACTTGTCCTCTTTAGTCCATTTCTCCAAGTCCTGCCATATGCGATACATATCATCGAATCTTGGGTATTGTCCAAGAGCTTCCTCTTCACCAAGCAATTTTCGTAATTTAGGGTAATAAGCGATTGGGGAATAGTTACCGTCATCTATACATCCAGCAAGAACAAAAAGTGCTAAATAAGCAATATAAGGAGGATATTTCAGGTCCCTATCCCGCCAATTTCCGTAGACCCTAAGAGCTTTTTGACAAATGCTAACGCCTGGATCAGACTTGACCTTAAATGGACCCTCAATCACTGATAAAATATACCCCTGCATGTCTTGCCCCAAACTCTTTCCCAATTCATTAATAAGCTGTTCATCCACAAACAAAAGAACATCACGGCCTGCCATTTCTGGACGAAAAAAATGCTGGGCTATCAGTTTATTCCATTGCATGTATGACATTTAAAGCACCCCTTGTATTGATACGACAGTTCTTTTTATACAATACGGCAAATAGTGGACAATAAAGCGCCATCCACGAATGTATATTAAACGTTGTACCCAAATAAAAATGCTGTACATTTCGGTTATTCCATAAATTCTTTTATCCAGTGTGCAGTAGCCAATAAACACAACTGTTCAAAACTATCATTTATGCCTATTAGACCGCTAATTATATTCCCTGAACGATAATCGCTGAAAAAGTTCTGAAGGCTCTTAAGTTGCGATACTATTTCGCCAGCCCGGTAACATCCGACCGCCTCCAACGCCTTAATGGCATCCGGAGATTCAAAAAATTGAATTGTTGCTGCTATTGAATGGGTGGAAATACTATATTGGACTTCGCCCTCAGCTTCATATTCATTTAGCGCTTGGAAGATTTTATTAATTTGTTGGTCATTAAACGATATTTGCTGGGACCGTTCCCCTAGATTTGAAACTGCTTCATCCATAGGTTTTTCCCATTGAAGCAAATCAGATACTTGATTGAAACATTGATGACCAACTAGAGCGGATCTCACCTGCTCTTGGGAGATCCCATGCTGGAGCCAAAAGTAATAGACCATTTTTGCCTCCCCCGCTAATGAACGACGCAGCAGGTTTTCCAGGATACTCCTCGCGTTAGATTCATCCCACTTTTTCAAACATAAGCCTCCGAGTATTGTCAGAAGCTCGGCCTGTATGCCACTTGGCTTAAATGCCGCTTCTAACAACGTCTGAAGTACAGAATCCCAGCGTGTCGAATTAGTGAGGGGCACAAGCTGGGTTAAATTGAACACAGCACTTAACTGGGCAAACACCGCTTGGCAGGCGTTTCTTGCGGCAATCTTAGATGTATTACCCTGACCATTTGCTTGGAATGAAATTGTTTTTTCTATCGGATGGGAAATAGTTACGGTAGCTTCAAATAAGGGCTCATGAGCTTTTTTTGAAAGCATCCGGGTCTCTAACCCTTCGGTAAACTTGAGTAAGTTAGCAATTGAATTAACTGTACTCCTATAATCCAAAGTATGGACTTGAGGTAATTGCAATATTGAAAGACTAGCAAGAATTTCCTGGATCTTTTCAAAAGGATTTGGAAATCCACTAGAAGCCCCGCTTAAAAATACGGCTCCTAAAAGTGCCTTGAAAATATCTAACATAATACTCGGGACATTTTTATCTTGGCCTCTAGATGCCCTCAACAATTGAAAAGCCTGTTTTCCTAGAAAGTTCCCTGCCCTCGGAGCAAGGAAAGTAGCGCAAACCAACTCTCCTCGTATTTTTAATAATTGGTTTGACCTGCCACCACACATGGTATCGAAATTTGCTAATAAATAAGCATCAATATTGTGGTTAAGCACACAGGAACCCATGATAGCTAACATGTCATAACTGTCAGTTTTAATCCCAGGGTGCTCATTAAAGTATGATTTATGGGAAAAAACAGCGTCTACTACGTAAATAGACAAGTTTTTTAGTATATAGGTATGTTGTTTGGATACATAATTTTGCAACTGACGTGCACGTTCATGCGATACGTGCCATTGTCTTTCACTTCGCAGAAGCGACATATCGAAGGACTTCTCTTTACTTGCACCTATTATGTTAAACAGGCTCTGGGCTGCCTGCTTTTCTGCCTCTTTCTTTGATGATCCGATACCAGTTGCCTGTGTACCGAATGCTGAGACCTCCACTTCAAACATTTTTTGGTGGTCAGGCCCTGTTTCATTTATTAGCTTATATACTAGATGGCCTTTATGCTTATTTACATACTCTAAAAGCATGCTTTTATAGTCTGGCCCCACAGGCTCTGTGGCGAAATCAATAAAGATTTCCAATACAGTATAAAAACCTTCTTTTATATAGATATGTTGAATGATTGCAAGCAATACTTCACGATATTGAAGAGAGTATCGATTATTTTCTTCACCTTTCCCTAGATAAATCATTTCATCAATTCGAAAATGCTTATAAAGCCTCGTTAAAACGGGTTCTACACTCGCTTGAAATGTAGGGGAAAGGTTTTTGTCCGGTACATTAGAATCAAAAAAACAAATATAGCACATGATAGTTTGCATTAATGACTTGCCAGCAAACGCCATCGCTTTCGTTTTTTCATAATCGGCAACTTTATATATTTCATTTAATGCACTACTATGATGTAAAATTGCATCTAGCTCTTGAGCCGTAATATGGCTGCACTGGCCCTCTAACAATTGAAGCAATTGCTGCCCTTTAAAAAATGATTTTTTTTGATCTTTTGATTCACCCATAGCAGCTTCTCCTAGGTTCACAAACTCAAAAATGCAGTCATAATTTTTTGTTTATTTTTTCCGAATCGAATAGTTTCCAGGGTTAAGGACTAAAATTCGACAATAGTATTATTTTTTCCTTCCACTACAATAGTAATTATTCTAAATGCACTTGAACCTGACTTGTTGTTTTTGAATTTTATACAGACATATCCATATCCCTTTCATTCCTAGAAACTGTACGAACTATAGAACAAGATGTTATAATTTTAGAATCCTGTTTCATTTCTGTAAGGATAGACTGAAAATAATATTTTTTTATATCTTGAAGGAAATCACCGGATAATGTCGAATTGTGAACATATGTTCTGTTTTTTTTATAGGTGAGGTGAGAAGATGTTAAAAGTGGCATCATTTTTTAGTGGAATTGGCGGTTTTGATCTTGGTTTGGAAAGGGCAGGAATGGAAGTTGTTTTCCAATGCGAAAGAGATTCTTTCTGCCAGAAAGTGCTCAAAAAGCATTGGCCAAATGTTAAATTAATGGGTGATATAAATGACGTTACAATCGACAAGGTCCCAAATGCAGAAGTCTGGTGTGGTGGATTCCCCTGCCAAGACGTCTCTCTTGCGAACCAAGGTAAAAGAAAAGGACTTGAAGGTGATCGAAGTGGACTCTTCTACAAGTATGCCCAGCTTATTGACCAACGAAGACCTGAGTGGGTACTTATTGAAAATGTACCAGGACTCCTCAATAGCAACAACGGAAATGATTTCAGAGTGGTCCTCCAAACCTTGGATGAACTCGGGTATGGTCTGGCGTGGAGAATACTGGATGCAAAATACTTTGGAACACCCCAACGACGCAGAAGAGTCTACATTGTCGCAAGTTATAGAAGCGGACGCGCCGCTGAAGTACTTTTTGAACAAGGTCCAATTGCAATCGCTCCTAGACAGGGCCTCGGCCAGAGGGAAATCATTAGCGCCGGATCTGGAGCGGGCTTTATCTCTTCAAATATCTACTCTATCCAGCATGCCGGAATTGGACGAAAGGCTTCAGCCGGACCCCAAGCAAAAGGGTACAGAAATGATGGAGAAACCTATACACTTGACTCCAGAGGCAGCTCAGACGCTATTTGTCAGACGGATGCTCCCTTCGGAATACGAGAAACTGCAGGGGTTTCCAGTGGGATGGACGGAAGTAGATACAGAACTTTAGGAAATGCCGTAGCTGTTCCGGTAATAGAATGGATAGGCAGAAGAATGGTAAATATTATATCACAGTAATTTAATTAAGTGTTTATGGACGAGTTGCTTCTACTCGTCCATATTTTTTTTACCTCCATTTTTATCAATAAAAAATTGGGTAAAATAAGGAGACAGGGTTAAAGGAGGTAAGCTTATATGCCAGATAAATTCTCACAAGAAACAAGAAGCAAGATCATGAAGTCTATTCGATCAAAAACCAAAATGGAAGATAAGATTTGCAAAGCTCTTTGGAAACAGGGTTTACGCTTTAGAAGAAACGTGAAAGATCTTCCAGGCAAACCCGATATTGCGATAAAAAGGTACCAAACCGTGGTTTTCCTTGATTCATGTTTTTGGCATGTATGTGATATTCATGGCCACATACCCAAATCAAACCTAGACTATTGGGTCAATAAGTTAAAAAAAAATAAAGAACGAGATAAAAAAGTTACCGATGATTATATATTTAACAAGTGGAGAGTTTTACGCATTTGGGAACATCAGGTTAAAGAGGATTTTGAAGGTACAGTAAAACAAATAGCAGCTTTTCTAATCCAATCAAAAGAAACTGCAAAAAGAACAAAATGAAGCCAAATGAATGTAGACGGGAGCATTCATACTATGGTAAATACGTAACTGGCGATTGTAGCTAGTGAATTATATTCATCTGTAAATCTGTTTCCTACTTTGTGGCGATCCCTCCATATTTTTTCATCAAAGGTTAAAAGGCCAGGAATTTTACCGCCCATTTAAACACTTAGAGTAACTTTTGTAAGCGGTATGTTGACTAATGTTCCAATCATGGAAATATGTACAGATAATACTGAAGCAACAATCGGAACTGTAAATACATAAATTAGCTCATTTCGGAAGACAAGACATACATTGTGCGGCCTACTCCTTCTTCGTCACCTGCCTTCGCATCTACAGCGACTTAGGGCGATCTCCCCTCATCTTTTACTCAGTACTTAACCCGCTTCAGTGGTACTTCTCCTGTAGCCCTTCAGACTCTGCCGCATGGCAGATGCCCTGCCTTCGAGATATTACATTGAGTTTGGCTATGGAGAATGCGTGTTCTTATTTATCGATATTATTAATAGGCTTGCTAATGCTCATTCGCCTTCATCAAAAAAATTAGTACATGCTTTGATTGTAGATATACCCTTATGCATTATTTGGTTTGAAATAACAGTTGAAGCTCTCGTCGCGATTACCACATTCGCATAGCTGATGTCAAAAAATTATTTTAAGCGTGTTTTTAACCAGATAGGTAACCAGAACAGCATTCCAACTATAAAAAGGATGATTGACACTCCGCTGCGTCCAGCAATTTTATCTAAATTGTGTAAAGCATTACAAGCTCCTGTTCTCTTCCTCATCAAGATCCTAATCAATAATCTCGGGCAATTCCTTCGTGATATAGCGATATGCCAAAAAGAGCCCAATTCCAAGATAAACGCTAAAAATGATGATCATGATATTCGGCAAGTTCATCGAAAAGAAATTCCCCCTAAATATTCTTTTCATCTATTTTCTCATATCCAAATGACAGATCATTGATAGTAAACATACGTTTTTAGTTAACCAAAGTATTCTTTGAATCATTTAAGGAAATAATTGTAATTAGCATTTCTTCAGTTTTGGAGGTGATATAGGGGTGGCTAGCTTAGAAAAAAGAGGTAAAAATTCATGGAGATTAACTGTAAGCGTCGGCAAAGATGCAGCAGGTAAATATATACGTCATGGCAAGACAGTTCATTGCCGCACTAAAAAGGAAGCTGAACTTGAACTTGCAAAGTTTGAAATTGAGGTCCAAGCCGGAGCTTACATTGCACCTGAGAAATTAACGCTACACGCTTTTGTCGATGAGTGGAGAGACAAGTATGCAGTACAAGAACTTGAACAAAAGACATTATCTATTTACCTAAGAATCCTAAACAAACGAATTCTTCCTGCTATTGGACATTTACGGTTAGACCAAGTTAAACCCTTACATGTCGCTTCTTTAATAAGTGAATTAAGTAAAGAAGGTAACAGACAAGACGGGAAGGACGGTAAGCTTTCTTCCGGAACGATTCAGTACGTATACCGTGTATTGAAAAACATCTTTACAAGAGCAGTCGAGTGGCGAGTTATTAAATCGAATCCTGTTGCGGATGTGAAGTCACCCAAAGTCGTGTATAAAGAAAGTGAAGTATACGATGAAGATGAAATTCAGTTATTGTTTGAAGCATTAGAAAAAGAAGCTTATCATTGGCGTATGATGATTATTCTTGCCTTAACCACTGGTCTTCGCCGCGGCGAGTTGGTTGGACTTGAGTGGAAAAACGTTGATTTAGAACAAGGCACGATCTATGTAAAACAAAGCATCTCAGATTTCATTAATGGAAACCCCGTTATTAAAGAACCAAAGACCAAAAAATCTACTCGGAAAATAAATCTGTCTGATGCAGTATGGGAGGAGCTGAAAGAATATCACGAGTACTGCAAACACGAATGGGGTGAATTGGAGAAAACCCGTGATAACGATCATTTCTTTGTTTTCTTCAACCAGTACGGCAGAGCATTTTATCCCGAAAGCCCGTATTTGTGGTTTCGCGGCTTTTTAAAGAAGCACAATTTAAAATACATCAAATTTCATGATCTTCGCCACACCTCTGCCACTTTATTAATCAACCAAGGGGTCCATGCCAAAATCATTTCTGAACGTCTTGGACATGCCAACATCACGACAACAATGAACATCTACGGCCATGTTTTATCGAAGGCAGATAAAGAAGCTGCAAATAAATTCGATCAGATCATTCCATTTAAAAATCGCAAAGAAGCATGAGAACCCGAACGATTTCTGTATGAATCGTTCGGGTTCTTTTCTTACCGACTATAACAGTTCATTCAAAATGCGCACTGTTATAGGCTTATTTCTGATGTATTCCGTTGATTTTGGTTCATTTGTGTTAAAGTTTTACACCAATTTTGCACCAATAGCTAAAAAACTACAGCTGTATCACTAATTTTATCCTGCTGTTTTATTATAAAAACCCAGTATTAACAAGGTTTTTCAGCAACTGTTTCATTTCGTACAAGCAGTGCAACGGACTCTACATGCACCGTATGCGGATTAATCCGCGAGATTGATAGAAACTGTTATAGTCGGCTGAAGCCTTGATTTTACTGGGATTTCACCGTTCGTATTAACGTTCGCTTAGGCTCATTTTGGGATGCTTAGGACTGGTTTTTTCACCAAGTTTACACCAACTTCCCACCTGGTTTAACACCAATTTTTACATCATATTTCACACCAGTTTTACGCCAATTTTATCTTTCGAAAATACATGTATCCCAATTGAATTCTTTCAAGGTTCATGTTTAATAAAATACATGCACTGAACGATTGACTATTCTTACCCTTTTGTCCAGACCAAAATGACTTAAGAGTAAGGAGTCGGGTGTTGGAGAATATTTAAGGAACAAAACAAACATTAATACGATTAAAACTAAGAAGACGCCGCGGTAGCGCCTTCTTCTTTGATAAGTACAAGCATAAGCTCCCCTAATTGAGACAAGTAGAAGTCATCTACAACTTCAGTTTAGAGGATTGATTCTCTTTGAAGACCATGTTCTAACTGCATGATGTCGACAGGATCGGTCGGACTCCAGTTGAAGAAGGCTTCTAATATTGAACGTCTAAAAGTGCACCCCATTCGTAATTTGATGCGGATCGAATACCGCTACGAAGTCGATGTTTGATTCAGGAGCCCCACCAAATAAAGAGGGACTCAGTTGAATGTCCACTGAGTCCCATCCATGGTTTATAGATAATAATCCGTTTGTGAGTCCATGCGAATCAAAAATTCATGAAGTGAATCGGCTATTTTTTCATCAAAGTAATAGATTGGGCATTCTCCATTTTGGTTTCCATTCACTAAATCCATCGTCAGATACGTGCCTTCAGATACTTCGAAGAAAACTAATAACTTATTGTTATCATAAATTTCTCTGTCAGGGTCGTATTCATAAATACCTTCCCCAAGCCTGAAATCGGCAACACTTGATGGGTCCATTAACCGATTAATTCCCTTTTTTGTTGTGTTGCAGATAAATCCATACCCTATTAGTTCGTAAAAGTTTCTCAACTCATCAGGAAACTTAAACCCTATTCTTGATTCTGCACCTTCAACACCATGATTATCAAGTGCATAAAAAGAATGTTTCATAAGGTGCGCAGTATCATCACCTTCAGATAAAACATAACTTTTTAAGAAAGAAAAATCGGCCATATCTGCCCCTCCTTACTCAAATATTCCTCTTGAAGGTCCTCCTGACCTGTGTATTCCACCTTGATGTTGAGTTGGAAATGATGCAGGATGCATGTTCCACCACGTATTAGGTCCACCATAGCTACTTTCAATTATATGGTGTGCATCATAGTTATCTCCAACATTCCTTGATATTTTACCATCTTTAGAGTAGACAGGTTCAGTGTACGTTGGCCAAGATTGCCCTTGTATTTTGTTCCCATTCCTTAATTATTTTTTCCCTGTTTGCATTAAAATCTTTTCGATGAAGTGCTTGTGCCCTAGGAGTTAACTTGGTGTAATTGTTGTTTTGAAGAGCATCCTTTAATAGTTCTCTCTGCTTTGAACTTATAGGAAGATTGGTTAAGGACTCTATGTCCCTAACATATCCTTTGTACTTCAAAGCATCATCAAGATTACCCTTCCCCCCAATAATTTCTCTGCCCGCTTTTTTGATTTTACTAGAATTTTTAAATGCTCCTAGAATAGGCACTAGACCCATAGCATCTAAGAGCGTTTCACCCGAATGACTCCAAGAAGTTTCCCAATGAGTGAAATCATGGACTAAATCGCGTATATCTGCTGGTAAATCCAATCCAGTCAAGCCTAATGCTACTTGAACTATTGTACCTTCCGTTGTTACTTTTTCGGTATATTTCCCCATAACCACTTGTTCAATAGCATCAGCAGTCCTCTGAAGTTTATCATCAGGCCTAGGAACATAATCTGCACTGGCAACAGTTAGCTCTTTTTCTTTCGAAAGTATGTTCTGCAGATCTGCGACGATTTCGTTTAATTCATCATCTTTCTTCTCAAGCAATGATTTTAATTCTTGGTACCTTGCCAACTCATATAATTTAAAATCAAGTTCTATTTGTGCTATCTCTTTTTCTAATTTCAATCTTTCCGATTCCATTTCTTCTAACTTTAACTCTGCCTCTTTTCTCTTTTGGGTAAGCACCGCAAGTTCAGTTTCAAGTTTCTGGGTCGCTAATTGTCCTTTCAACTCCTCAACTTTTTGTGCTTCAATACGTTTATTTAATTCTTCTTCAAAATTTTTTCTGGCCTCTTTCGTTACGGCAGCGGACTCCTCTTCAGAGATATAGTCTGTGGGGGCTATATAAGTCTGGATTCCATGGGCCAAAAAATTCGTTGTTGCGTGAGCAAATAGTCTACTTAGCGAATCAGGCATAATAAGGTTTAAGGCAATATCTGCTATCTGTCGAATATCAAACGATGCATTTGTTGTCTTATTATTTGACGAGCCCGACCAGTTTCCAGACCCATTATTGGAGCCGTTATCCGAACTACTGCTTTGCCCCGTTGAGGAACCATTTTGGCCACCCTCTATCGCACCACTTACTGCCGAACCAATAACATTACTAACAACACCAGTCATAATATTACTAATTACGCTGAATATAAAATGCCCAATCGGGTCTACAAACTGCAGAGGGTCGTTATGAGCATACGTGTACCGATTCAAGCTGAGCGGATTCTCTTCCTTTCCCCAGTAACTATCCTCTGAAATAAACCGCCCCGTACTTGGATCGTAATAACGCGCTCGCAAGTAGTACAACCCTGTCCTTTCGTCAAAAAACTCGCCAGCGTAGCGGACTGCATTCGTATAGCTTTCCTCAACCGCCATAGTAGGACTTCCAAAATATCGTAGTCATATTGATTCTCAACAACGCCTGTTTCACTTACGGTCTGCACAACATCCCCGTGGCCAGTGTACAGGTAGTATGAAAACTTGTCTGCGCTGTTGATACGTATGATATAGTTTTATTCCTCGCACATAACGGACCGAAAGTTGATCCAAGGCATCGGTTTCGAGGATGACGTGCTGTCTGTCGTACAGATAATTCGTTGCCTTCTCCGTATAGTCGTTCTTGGAGCTGCGTACCGTCTTCCGCGTTCTCAAGTCGTCACCGTCGTACACGTAATCGACGGTGACGCGATCGCCGCCCTTAATCTTCTCCATCTGCTTCAGGCGGTTAAAGCCGTCGAACATGCTGCTTACCTTCTCAATCAAGGGATTCAGCTCGTCGTCGATCTCGTCACCGTACAGATTTCCGCCGGTGACCTGGTGCATGCTACGCTTGTGCGGGCGAAGGTAGCTTACCTTTTGGCGCAGTTCGTTGCCGTTGTCGTCATACAGGTAGCTGGTTGTCTTCTCCAGCAGCTTCTTGCCTACGTCGTCCTGCATCGTTTCGACGAACTGCAGCAGTTCGTTCGCATTGGAGTAGATGTGATGTTTCATTAATAAGTAAAATAACGGAGTGGCGAACCCGCGTTGCTCCGTTGATCTTATTTCAGATTTAATAGTAAATCATTTATTCAACCGCTTAGAAAGGACCCGCGTTTCATGAGTATATGAAGTAATAAATTAACTAACATTCATAAAATGCATAAATATTCATTAACATAATTGCACTTTGCGTCAGGTAATGCCGTGCGTTAATCTAACAATATACATAAAAAAGCGGCTAATCACAAAAGTGATTAACCGCTATGTATCCCTGTGTTGACGTTAAAGTAGAGGAAGTACAGGTAACACCTCCGATCGGATAAATAAATATCCTGTACCGCCGTCAATCTTAGGGCCAGTTTTTGCAATAACCCCATAAGAAGCTAATTCTTTTACGAGCGTTTGGCCTTGTTTTTGTGTAAGTTTCATTATTTCGCCTAAGGTTATAAAACTATCCTTAAATTTAGATATATACTCGGGTTTAACTTTGAAATTGCCATTCAACATTTCATGACTTAATGTATAAATAACTTGATAAGAGCTACACTCTCCTAGTGTTTCTTCGTTGAAGAATTTTCCTGTAAATGATAATTTGTTGTGATAAAATAGTCTATTTTCTTCTTGGTGTAAAATGCTTAACTCATTCAACTCATATCCATTCAAGCAACTGCACCCTCTGAAAACGCTCATGTCCTTATTGTTCATCAAAAAAAGTCCAAGAGGTGCTTCCTCATTGAACTTTCGCCGGATGCTTTCCGTGCTTTATCATTATATTACATATTTACTATTATTGTAAATAACTAAAGGATAAATTTGGTTTAAATGTGGTCTTACCAATAGATTTGATTTATGGCTGTCCTAGATAACATCCTGCTACCCCATCGCTGGTATTTGTCCGGAATTCCCTAAAAATTAGAATCTTATTATGGTAATATGAAACTTAATTAGGGAAAAGAAAAAAAACAAATGCCGTGGATTGTTTGCTTGCATATGAGCAGCTTCGTTAGAACTGAGGTTACAAACATTTTTAATGGAGGTAATAAATGTACACTCATTTACCCGCTACTCACCCGCTCAATAACTTCAGAGATATTGAAGCTGTTGGATTAGTCTTATATTTCCTTGGGAAACATCGACGCGCCATTGCCCAAACATCAACAGTCGACAAATGGCCAAACACGGACGGAATCATCGATTTAATTAACCTTAACGGTGACCTAATCGGAAAATTCGATATTCAAATAAAGAAACTCCCTGACATTAATAATATGGTTTATGATTTAGATGTGGAATATTTAGCTTATTGCGATCAAACTGCTTCAGAGCCTACATTGACGCTACTTGTAGATACAGTGAAAGAAAAAATATATTGGTTCCATGTGACGAGAGAGTGGATTCGCAAATCCAATTACGCAAAAAACAAAGCAAAAGTTCGTATTCAATTAAAGGATGAACATTGCTTCGACCGCGAAAATACCGCTTATATAAGTCAATGGGAGGATATTATCAGGGAAGTTCAAAGAGGCAAAGGATTGCTGCAGCAGTTGCTTGACAACGAGAGAGGGAAGAGAGCCATGCGAATGAATCTCTTGGATGCAAACTATTCACCAATTCTTACCAATTTGCAATTGAGTGTTTTCACACACGAAAAACTAGAGGACGGATCTGTTAAGTTTATAATGTCCAACAAATATCAGACTGAAGAAATGGTGTTTCTTAATGTAGACATCCATCTAACAGCTGATTTAAAGCCATTAGTTAAGTTAAATATGTCCCCGATGCGTCAAGAGAGCGCCTATAATAGTCTAATGTACTACAAAGCTTTATCACGCATGAAAAATGGAGATGTGTTCTATTTAGTAGATAATCATTCAGACTTTTGGTGTACAGGTAAAGTGAATCATTCAGAAGATGATTCAAAAATCGAACCAACAGCTGAATATATGAAGTTGGTAGTGGACATTGAGCGCAAAATTGACAAAAAGCTTATTTTGGGAAGAGATATAACTTTTGAAGAGCACAAGTATATTCAAGAACTTGAAGCCATAATTAATACGGGGCGAATAAATATTACATTTAAAGGCAAAGCGAGTGTAATAGCACCTGAAAACCTGGATGATTTATCTGATCAGAAGGGTGTTTTTGTTGATTTACCAATAGCAAGCTGTGAACATTATTGGGGGATCAACCTTGGTAGGAAATTAATAATAAGCGATCAACCGTTCAGCTTCAAAAAAAGTGATAATGACGAAAATAGGTTTGATGCTGAGATCGATGGGAAGTATGAGGTCATTTTTATAGATTATTTTGAAGGTGATTATTCCCAGTTTGGCACCAAACAATAAGGGTAGGTGGCAACGCCTAATGGACGTTGCCACCTAAAAACACAACTTTTTAAGAGTTGTCGCGGCAACATTTTTTCGTTTCATCACCATAATTTTTTGCAGATTCTCTACTGATAGAAGACTTTTTTTCCTTCTTAGCTGAGATGGACACTACTTCAGCGCCATCTATAATGATGGCTTGTTCAATCATAGCGGTTATTTTCTTTTTGAAGGCTTCAGTGTCCGGCATGCTGTCGCGTTCAACCTTTATTATAAAAGACTTCACAGCAATAAAAAAGCTGATCTGGACCCGAACGCTGAAATCCAAAGCAGTAGCACAAATAATATACTCACTTTGAAGTCTCGCAACGTGCTTCAGGAAGGTTTCTTTGACTCTTTCCTTAAGTACGTGTTCAACACCGCCTTTTTTAAGCACGTTGATATCTTGTATCTTTTCTTGACCATCGTCCAGGGAAAAGAACGGGATGTTCATAATGTAATTGTGCGAAGGGGATACGGTTCCGGGAAAAGATTTTTTGTCCCCCCAAGCAATAACAACACGGTGTTTGGCGAAGTTGTACTTAAATCCTGAATTTGCAATATATATATTTCCAGTATTCAGCTTAATGGAATTGATTTTGTTTTGACCATAATCTTAATAGCTTCCCGCGGATATTGCGCTGCTTATCAGGTTGATTATTTATTAATCAGGGATTCTTGGAGCCATGTCAGGAAAAGATAACGTAGTGCATTTTCTCCTGCAGCTGGCGTGGAAGTTGCCGCCCTCGGCCCCCGCTCCTTTGCCAACGGTCCTCGGGCCTTGTTCAGATCTGATATGCTCCCCTTGTGGTAGACAGTTGAAATAATAAAACTGTTTACTACAAGGAGGAGCTCTTTTCTATGTCTCGCAAAGCTAAAATATCCGGCACAGAAAAGATCGCAGCTATTGAAAAATACCTTCGTGGGGTAGATTCAATTCATCATTTAGCGTCAGTTCTAGATGTTCACCACTCATCGATTAAACAGTGGCTCCAAACGTATGAATCGTTAGGTCCAAATGGACTACTCAGTGCATCCCAGAACAAGGTCTATTCTGCTGAATTAAAGATAACAGCTGTAGAGGATTATCTGGCTAGCGGCGGTTCGCATATGGAAATATGCAGAAAGTACGGTATTAAGTCAACCTGCCAACTACGTAATTGGATCCTGAAGTATAATGGCCATGAGACATTGAAAACTTCCGGCACAGGAGGTAGGCCAATCATGACAAAAGGACGAGCTACTAATTACGATGAAAGAGTTAAAATCGTTACATTTTGCATTGAACATCAGCACAACTATGCCTAAACCGCACAGAAATTTCAGGTATCCTATCAGCAAGTTTATTCCTGGACAAATAAATACTTGCAATCCGGTGTGGATGCGCTTCAAGATAAACGTGGGAAAAGAAAATCCATGAATGAGATGACCGAGTTGGAGAAACTAAGAGCAGAGAATAAGCTCCTCCAAGCGGAGAACAGAAGAAAGCAGATGGAGATCGATTTGCTAAAAAAGCTGGAGGAACTCAAAAGGAGGCGATTCTAAGCCGGGTCCGATATGAAACTGAATATCTTACCATACAGCATCTTCATAAGACGAAATCGTATCCCTTAGGTCCACTCTGTTAAGCCGCGGGTATTAGGCGTTCCTCATACTATAAGTCCGAGCAGAAAACGATAACGAGAAATTCAATAAAGCGCTGCTTCCCAGGATTAAAGATGCCTACGAAGAAAAGAACGGAATCCTCGGATATCGCCAGATGACAATCAAACTAAACCGAGAACACCACCTGAATGTGAATCATAAACGGATATACAGGCTCATGGACATCTTACAGCTCAAATCGGTATGCCGTAGGAAGCGAAAGAATTACGTGCGGTCCACGCCTGAAATTACGGCGGAAAATATCTTGAACAGAGATTTCGAATCCACTAGGTTCGGAACCAAATGGCTCACTGACGTGACGGAAATGAAGTATGGCCTTCAGAGCAAGGCTTATTTGAGCGCGATCCTTGATTTGTCAGACAAAAGTATTGTTTCTTTTGTGGTCGGACATTCCAACAACAATGAACTTGCTTTTAGAACCTTTGATATCGCACATCAGACATACCCTGATGCTAAGCCCCTCTTTCATAGTGACCGAGGCTTCCAATACACGAGCAAAGCATTTAAGAAGAAACTGGATAATGCGGGAATGACCCAAAGCATGTCTAGGGTATCCAGGTGCATAGACAATGGCCCGATGGAATCCTTCTGGGGAATGATGAAATCCGAAATGTACTACCTCAATAAGTTCAATGCATATGAAGAACTAGAATCAGCAATTATGGAATACATAAATTACTACAATAACCATCGATACCAGAAAAGACTGAAATGTATGGCGCCCGTAGAATACAGGCAATATCTTCGAAATTCAGCGGCATAAAAAGACACCAACCAAAGTAAAAGTTGGTGTCATGGCTTTTTGTCTTTTTCACTGTCTACTTGACAGGGGCACTTCAATCCTTCGTCGGGCTTTTTCTTCTTTTTTTTGAGAGAACATGTGATTTCGCCTTCATTATTAATGACTATCCCGCGTTGTTCCAAATAACCCGTATATCCCATGATTGCTGTTGGGGTTATTTGAAAGGAATAGATTGCCGGCAGGGCTCTTCTTCACGTGAAGGCGTGGATACGAACGCTTTTCCTTGCACATGCATTCGGGATGAACCTTTTTGGTGTACCAGCTTTCGAGAATTTTGGCGTACTTTTTTCTTTCCTCGTCATTGATGTCTGTGATAGATTTCAGGCTATAGACATTCCATACATCTCTAGGGTATAGCAGACTTCCCCTCCTCTATTTAATGTTTACGTCCGGTTACTATACGAATTTCTTTTGCATAATTATACCAACATTTTGTCGAAAAAAGAACAAGAACAAGAGATATTCTCCTGCTCTTTTCGCTTTAATCACCTTGCTGAACCGCTGTCACAAAAACCAACTGCTTAAAAGAATGTGTGTTCCTGTACAATGCCAGATCGGCCGGCTAATAACAAAGCGCCACTTACTGATAAGTGGCGCTAGTTAATATTACATAGCATAGTCGATTTGAGCCTTAACTGATTTCGACTTGGATAAGTCATCTTTTGTAATTAAGTTAACGGTTTTTGATTCTCCGGACCGTATATCCAATATTGCCCCTTGAGAAGTCCCAACCCTCTTGCCATCCTCTGCATAAAAAGTGATTGTAAATCCCATCCCCTTAACATCCTTGCCTGCATTTTTCACTTCGACAGTTGCTTCCCAACCAACTGAACTTTTCTTAATTTGAAGGTCATGAAATTCAAAATCCCTAACTTTAAATACCTCGCTGGGTTTTTCATCAGGATTTTGTTGTGTAGTTGTTGGCGCTTCCTGAGCTTGTTGCGAGGTCGTTGGCGATGTTGCTGCGGAGGCCACGGCTGAAACAGCCCTGCTATCTGTTTGTTGTGTATTCGGTAATTTCGAGGAAGGTACGAGTTTTACAAATAATCCGAAAAATACAAGAATCAAGACCCCGTACAAACCTAATACTTGTTTCCGAGAAGTTGATCCACCTGGTATGATGGACGGATTAATTACTCCGAAAAATATTTGAACTATGCAAATTAACAACAGGGTAAGAAATAAAGATGATAATTTGTCATTAACCGTCGATGTGATCAAAACTATTCCGAGCAACACTGCTAATGCAAGGAGAATATATACGATCACTCTGAAGAATTTAATTATCCCGCTTCCATATGATGCAGATACATTGATTTCTTTCGTCGTGTATTCGTGCTAAACAATGGTTTGAGGCATTTCTTACAGGCATTTCTTCCGGGCTCATTAGCCGTATCGCAAAAAGCGCAAATATATAGTTTTCCCGACGTTTTCCCTGCTTTAACTTTCTGCGCTGGGAAACGATCACTGAGAAGCCATGTTCCACATTGCATGCAATATTTTTGATCTTCCTCATTCTTAGATTTGCAAACCGGGCAAACGTATAAATACAACTAAAAACTCACCTCTTTTGGGATGGACTCTGTTTTGATATAAGTAAAGCCCCCGAGGTATTCCACAGGGGCTAACGCCGATACTTCCGATCACGAAAATAATATCATGTTTTTCCAAAAAACGTCAACGAGCAATTAATAGCCGCAAAGTCGGTGGCGTGCTGATTAAATACATTTTGACATAAACGAATGCGGAGGACCGAAAGACGATGAGCAATTTCAATTGGCAGTAATAGCTGTATCAAGTAATGGTCCTTCATAAAACACCTATATTCAATCATAGGGATTCGGCAGGTTCGTTACGTTACGGAGTACTTAAATGAAAAAATGGAGCAGCCGCCGCGGCAAACTACTCCTGGATCGCTTAACTATCGTACCCTTCGTATTATGAGTTTAGCCAGATTTTACTGGTTGAACTCTTATTCATTAAGGCCGGGGTAGAACGATCGTACTTACGGTAGGAGCTTTCGTTTCCTTCATACGCTTGAAGGGTTTAAGGATTTGTTGAATATAATCAACGGGGTCCAGAGTAAAACGGGCTCCTTCCCTGTTGTCATCCTAGAATCGGATAAGCGGAACGATTTTATTGGTTACATTCGAAATTAAGGTTGGAGAAACCTCAATTCCATACAAACCTTGAAGATGGTCCTGAATGTCTCGCGTACTCACGCCCTTAGCAAACAGCGTGATAATTTGATCTTCAATTCCCGTGACATTCGTCTCATTCTTTTTGACCACAACCGGTTGAAATTCACCCAAACGATCATGAGGGACTTCGATCTCAACATCTCCGTATTCAGACGTGACTGTCTTCTTGGTGAAACCATTACGGCTGTTTTTAGTCTGCTTGTTCTTTACGTCATGCTTCTCATAACCCAGATGCGTATCCAAATCGGCTTCCAGTGCCTCTTGGAGTACATCTGCAAAAAGTTCCTTTAACGTCTTTTGGATATGCTCCGCTGACTGGAAGTTGTGCTCCTTTACGAATTGGCGATGTTCTTGCTTGGACAACAGTCCGCTACGGGTCGTCATGAATGGTTCCCTCCAACTTTGATCTATTAAGTCAGTATTGACAAATTTATCTCAGTTAGGAGGTTACACAATTTATTTTACAGACTCAAGCAGGACGGAGCTATTGTCTTGAAGGGTCCATTAATCGATTAATTCCCTTTTTTGTTGTGCTACAGATAAATCCATACCCAATTTGTTCGTAAAATTCTATAACTCATCGGGTTCTATAATCGAATCACTTGCCGGTATGATAGCCCTAATGTAACGGCTCCCTCCGGATTTGTTATATGTCCTTCCATAATCTTTTCCAGAAATGTCACTTTCTTCAACTCCGATCTTGCCAATGTAATTTTCTCCTGTCTCATAGTGACATTATCTCAGAACAGCTATAAGGTAACATTATCTCAGCAGAACTTGCACAAAACCCTTAACAGACTCATGAAAAATTATTAAACTACTTTGATATTTATCATTTCCATTCATTAATTTCTGTTAAACCAATTACTTTTTTATCCAGCACCGCTGTGTAGACCCATTTAAATACTTTTGTTTCAGAATTAATTCTGTCCGGGTATGTTATAGAAATTTTCTCTTCAACATAAATTTGATATTCATTACTCTTTTTTCCTACTTTTATATCTTCAATAGAATATTCAATTAACTTTTCTTTAATATTTTTCTTATTAAGATTGGAGATAAGCTGTTTCTGAGAATTGTATAAATTACTTTCTGGAATTAAAGAAGGCTCCACTAATGAAAAATCATTATTATTTATTGCGTCAATCAACGTTTGTTCATAATTTTGAATTAACAATTCGAGATAAAACGTATCCGCTTTTGCACTACCTTGTTCCATCAGCTCCTCTTTTGTAGGAACTGGATTAGGTGAAGGCGTAGGAGTGGGGGGGGGAGTAGAACTATCGAAATTACTTTTTACTTTAGCATTCTGTGAATTGTCAGAGAGTTTTGAAGTAGATGGATTTAGGGAACTACAAGCTGAAAGTAAAAGTAGTACCATCATAAAAAAATACAATAATAATTTTTTCATAGACTTATGCTCCTCAGACTAATATTAATCGTTCCTAAAAATCTCAGATGAAAAAACATTCCCTCCAACTTACATTATCAGTTGGAGGGTCCCACATATATTCTGACTGTATCTAATTCTTTTCTTTAGAAAGCATCTTTAGAGCGTCATTTAGCTCGTCAACATTCAATCTTTGCCATACTCCTGCTTGAATTCCTGCAGAATTGCCACTAAAGTACTTTAGATTGTTTTTAGAACCACTTCCACTTTCGGCATAAATTGCTCTTATAATTTCTTCTTCACTTGCACTATTAATATCTAGGCCACTTAATGCTGTTTTAATGACATTCGCCCCTCCAGTAGCACCATGATGGACGGACCTTGACCAAATAACATTTTTCAATGCAAAACTATGTTGGTTTGCATCAAAACCAATGTCTTTCTTTAGTTTACTTGTTGTAATATCATAATACATCACTTTCGTATAGTCGTGTTGTAATTGTAAAAATGCGCTGTTATTTTCATTTGCAATAGCCTCCCATGTACTATTGAACTTTGCACCATATTTATTTCCATCTCCTTTGTAGGAAGTAATTAATCTATTATAATAGTCATCATTCTTACCTTCCAGCCATTTAGCAAAAGATAAAGGAACATTAAAGGTACTTGCAAACTGATAGGCACCGTAAGAAGCACCTCCTACATCCCCACCCCCGCCTGAGATTGTTCCTGGTTTCCCCTTAGATTCATACTTCTTAGATAATATCCCTAACTGTGAATCATCTTCGCCCCATTTGCTAGCATCCGCTGGTCCAGATGGCTTTTCGGGACAAGACCAACCATTCTGCGCGCAAACTACTTCTTCATATGTGTACGTATTACTATTACTATCTACATACCATCTGCCAGCATCATTTTCTTTCTGCGCCCAAGTGTTACCATTCAAAGCCTCTGTCTTCAAGAAGGTTTCTTGGCTTTCCCATTTGACAGCATTCGCTGCGCCAGTTCCTTTCGGTGTAGGGTCATAAAATGCCCTTCCTGGATCTGGGGGTGATGTAGAAGCATTACTGGATCCTGTATTACTCCAGTATGAAGAACTACTTTGGGATACTTGTGTGGTAACTATTACGCTCGCTGTCCCGTTTCCGTTATCTTTGTAATCGTAGTCCGATTTCGCATTGCTCGGATTGAAATAATCTACAAAATCACGGAGATTGACAATTACCTTATTAGTACCAGTAGTATCATAATCATACGTCTTGCCATTAAGCTCTACTGTAGCCATACGAGTATCACTGCTCCAGCTTACTGATCCTCCCATTGCAGTTGCTATATCTCTTAGTCCAACCGTCGTTTTACCGGTCAAGTTGTCACCTTCGAGGGTCGTACCATCTATATCAATTGACACTGATACATGACCGCTTGGGTCAACGTGCAGGATCGGTTCATTGTTACAATACGTGTACCGATTCAACGACAATGGATCTTCAGCATGTCCTTCGTACGTATCCTCCGATATAAATCTTCCGATGTGCGGATTGTAATACCGCGCCCGCAAGTAGTAAAGTCCTGTTTTTTCATCGAAGAACTCTCCCGAGTAACGAATTTCGTTCGCATACATCTCTATAGTTAGAGTTAAATTACCGAAAACGTCATAGTCGTATTGGTTCTCGACTTGTCCCGTTTCATTAACTGTTTGTACAACATCACCATGTCCATTAAAGAGGTAGTAAGACACTTTATCTGTGCGATCCATGCGAGCAATATAGTTGATGCCGCTGATATATTTGACTACAACTTCGTCAAATTCGTTAGTCTCCAATATGACGTGTTGTTGGTCATACAGATAGTTGCTTACTTTAGGCAAGTAGTCATCCTTGGAACTACGGATGGTTTTTTTCGTTCGCAAATCGTCTCCGTTATAAACATATTCAACGGTCACGCGCTCTTCGGCCTTAACCTGTTCGACTTGCTTGAGTCGGTTGAACCCGTCGAACGTATTGCTCACCTTCTCGATCAAGGCATCCAGCGCATCATTCACTTCGTCACCGTATAAGTTTCCGCCGGTGACCTGGTGCATGCTACGCGTGTGCGGGCGAAGGTAGCTTACCTTTTGGCGCAGTTCGTTGCCGTTGTCGTCATACAGGTAACTGGTTGTCTTCTCCAGCAGCTTCTTGCCTGCGTCGTCCTGCATCGTTTCGACGAGCTGCAGCAGTTCGTTCGCATTGGAGTAGACGTACTCGCTTTTCTTGATCGTATACTTCAGTTCTGTCTTGTCGTTCGGATCGATGTAGCTGCTCGGCTGAGCTGAAGTGTACGTTTCGCTGAACGACTGGCGATTACCCGCGTGATCGTACGTGTACACGGTCGTCTTACCCGGAGCCTCAACCTTCTCGATGCGGCCTGCTGCGTCGTAGCTATAGTTCGTCGTGCCGAAGCTGTCGGTCTTCGTGACTTGTCGTCCGGCATCGTCATAGGTGTAGCTGTAGGACGAGATTTCGCCGCCGCCCTGTTTTTTGTTCGTCAGCTCCAGCAGCTTGTTGTTCTTGTCATAGACGTATGTTTCCTGTACGCCACCCTCGTATACGATGGCTTTGCGGTTTCCGTTCGCGTCATAACGATACGTCGTCGTTTTCCCTTGGAAAGCGACCGTTTCCATTCGGCTTGTTTTGTCGTAGGTGTACATTGTCGTCGCGCCAGTCTTATCCTTGATCGACCCAATGTTGCCGACCTCATCGTACGTGTACTCCAGTTGTATCGCGCCGTCTTTCGTAAGCATCACGAGTTGGTTTTTCTCGTCGTACGTGTACGCGCTCATACCGCTCTCGTCGGTCATTCCGCTGCGGTTGCCTACAGCATCGTACGTGTAGCTTATTTTCTCATCCGTTTCCACAACCGTCTTGCTAAGCAGCAAATTGTGGCTATCGTACACGTAGCGGGTGTTCCGGCCGTTGCGGTCGGTCATGACGGCCACGTTCTGAGTCAGATCGTAACGGTATGTCACTCTCCGGTTCATCGCATCGGTCGTTTCCTTCAGCAGCCCAAATGTTCCGTATTCGTACTGCGTAACCTTGCCTCGACCGTCGATCATGTATAGCTTGTAGCCAGACTTATCGTAGCCGTAGGTCACTTCTACGCCGAGCGGGTCGGTTACTTTAAGCAGCTTGCCCGCGGAATCGTACTCATAGCTCTGTACATTGCCGAGCGCATTCGTTTCCTTCGTCTTCTGCCCCGCCGGGTTGTACTCCACCTTCGTGGTGAACAGCGACGGATTGTTCTTTGCCGCAATCTCCGGATCAATAGTGAGCACCACCCGGTTGGCCAAATCATACGTATACACCACACCGTATCGCTTCTCATCCGAACCGGCGGAAGCGTAGCCTTTGGCGTCGATCTTTTTCACGACATTCCCATTCTCATCATAAATGTTCTTGCTGACGATGACGTTATACGGGTCGGTTACGGTTGACAGTCGGTTAAGCTTGTCATACGAATATGTCATACTGTAGCCTTTAGCGTTCGTCTCGCTTGTTTTGTTGCCCGCAAGGTCGTAGCCGTAGGTCAGCGTCTTATTCGACGCATCCGTTATCGATTTCAACCGATTGACGCTGTCGTAGGCATACTTCGTTTCATTTCCACGTTCGTCGCGTTCTGACACCTTGTTGCCGTTCTCGTCGTAGCTATACAGTTTGGATACGTCAGCCCCGTTAACCTGGCGCGTCACTTTCTTCAACTGGTTCAATGCATCATAGGTGTAAAGGGTCGTATACGCGGCGTGATTCCCCGTATCTGAAGCATCAAACGCATAGGCCCGCGGGTCGATCTCCTTCGTCCGGTTGCCTGCCGCATCATACTCATAACCGGTGATCTGCCGGATTTTGCCGGGATATTCCGCATCCTTCAGTTCGACAGCCGCGGCATAACCCGTATCCGCATCCAAGACGTTCTCGTCCATAAACCGAATCCGCTGGATCAAGCGGTCCATCCGGTCGTATACATATTTCTCCGTATCGTATTGACCCATATCCCGAAGCTTTTCCAGCTTTACGAGATTCCCGTTTCGGTCATAATCATTTTTGGCAAATGCGCCACTACTATCCGATATGGTGTTGACGAGGTTATTATCGTAATAAGTGTAGACCGTTTCCCGGTAAAAGCTCTTGTCTTTCGAACTGTTCAAGCTCTTCTTCAAGACGTTGCCGACTGGATCGTACGCGTATCCTTCGACCGCATAGACGGTGTTGCCGCTTGCGTCGAGCTCCAACGGAACCCGCTTCTCGATCAACCGATTCGCCGCGTCATATTTCAGCAGCGTGACACTTCCCCGCTTGTCCTTCTGCGTGACCAGATTGCCCGCTAAATCGTATTTGGATTCAACCGTGTTTCCTTCGGCATCCTTTACCGTTTTCTCTTTGCCAAAGGCGTTATATTCAAACGTGGTCGTAAGGCCGAGCTGGTTCGTTTCCTTCGTCTTCCGCCCCAGCTTGTCGTAGGCGTAACTTATGGTTCCGCCATCGGCAAAGGTCACTTGCTCAAGCGTGCCTTCGGAATGATACGAATACAACGTTGCGTTGCCACGGGCATCCGTCAGCTTCGTAACATGACCGAGCGCGTCATACTCAACCAACGTAACGTACCCGAGCGCATTGGTTGTGCGGATGACCTGGCCCAGCCCGTCATAGTCGTATTCTGTTCCCTTCGACGTATTTACATCGCCGGTATATTGAACCCCGTTCACCTGCTTCTTCACTTGCCCGCGTGGGGTATACGCGATGTATTCGATCCCCGTGCCGTCCGGGTCCGTTGTAGAAATGCGGCGGTTTAACGCATCGTAAGCATACGTCATGCCCGGCATCGCGTTTAGCTGCTGCGGCGCATCCTTCGCCGGATCGTAATCCTTAGGTGCAATCTGCTTGATCAGATTTCCCGCCGCATCGTACTGATAACGAGTTACCGCAACACCGCCGCTTGCCGCCGGAGACTTCTTGCGAATGGCCCGATCCAGTTCGTCGTACTCAAAGCGAGTGGACACGTTCTTGGCGTCGATCTGCTCCGTCAAGTTTCCTTTCAGGTCATAGCGGTACACCGTTGCGGCTTTAAGCGGATCGACCTTCTTCGTCGGGCGCAGGTCGTAATCGTACTCGAACTGTGTAGTTTGCCCAAGCGTATCGGTCTGGCTCTTCTGCTTCCCATTCTTATAGTAGCTGTACACGGTGGTGGACTTCACCCGGTCGAAGTAGACGTTATCGAAGGTAGCCTTCAATAGCTGCTCGGCGCTGAGATCGGATGTCTTCACGAGCAGTGATTCCTGAACGAGACGGGACTGCACGTCGTACACATAACGACGCACCTCATACTCGTCATCTGCAGTCTTTTGTAGCTTGGCGATCACATTTCCGGCCCGGTCATACTCTTGCACCGCTTCTCGTCCATTAGAACCGGACACCTTGGTCAACCGTCCCGCCTTGTCGTATGTGTTCTCGATACGGTCCCCCATCGAAGTCTCCGAATCGTTCTGTGTAGCGAACGTTTCGCTGCTCAATGACCGGTTGGATTCATCGTAATGCAACTTGGTCAGCTTGGAATACTTATCGCCACCTTCTGTGCGAATAAATTCCTTCTTGCGGATTAGATTGCCTGAGGGATCATAGGCAAACGTCTTCACGTTCCCTTCCTGGTCCTTACTCTCGATAAGCTCGCCCTTCGGCGAATAGCGCGAGCTCTGGCTCGTGCCATCCGGATATTCGATCAGATACGGCTTATTAAAGATGGTCAGATAAGTGACGATGACATGACCCAACGGATCTGTCTTGGCGATTTTTGCTTTACCGCTCAGGTCGTAATCGGTGCTTTCCTTGGAACCATCCGGATACGTCTTGTCCTTGAGTAAGCCATTCAAATAATATGTATACCGGGTCGTATGTCCTAACGCATCCGTTTCCTCTGCCACATGGCCTAAGACATCGTATTGGTAACGCATCGAAACCGCCTGCGTCCCGTTCTTCCGGTTTTGCGACAGTATCTCGGCAGATACTTCCACGACTTTCCGGTTGTTGTAATCGTACGTGAAGACCTTCCCGATCGATAGCTGCGGCTGGTTTGCATTGTAGCCTTCTCCGTCCGCATCCAGCACAAGATTGCCGCGGCTATCGTAGGCTCTGTAGTTTGTAACCTCACGCGTCTTGCCGTCAAATACGGTGCGCTTGACAGGCCGGTTCAACGCATCGTATTCATACTCTGTTCCTGCCGCTTGATCAAAGTCTTCAGCGGCAAAGCGCGGATCAACCTCCTTGATCCGGTTGCCGTTCGAATCGTAGGCGTATCTAGTCACTTGCCCCAGCGGATCGATCTTCCGAACTACGCGGCCAAGCCCATCGTATACATAAGTTTTCGTCTGCGGAACACCATGTACCGTTAACGTTTCCGTGAGCAAATTGCCTTTCTTATCATACGTATACTGTGTCTTCTTGAAGCTTTGCCCATCATCGCCATAAGGCTCTACCTTCTCCACCGGCTTGTTGCGGTAACTATACGAATACTCTGTCGTATCGTAGCCGCTTCCGTTATACGACTTGTCCTTCGTCACATTGCCTACGTCATCCCGCTCGTATTTTCGAAGGTACGAGCCGTATTCCGCATAGCCGCCAGTTGCGTCCGGCTCGCGGTACGCACCGCTTTCTTCAATGACATTGCCTGCATAGTCGAATAGCGAGGTGGTTACTCGAAATTTCGTTCTGCCCGCATCCGCATACTCCACCGTCTTTATCTTGTTTCCGTTATGATCATAATCGTACGCCGTCACGCTGCTGCGGGACTCGTCTATTTGAATTGACTGTTCCGAAACCCGATTCATCGCGTCGTAAACATAGGATATGTCCGAAGCGAGACGATCCTCCCCGTTCACGATCCTGCCTTGCTTCACCCGTTCCACATTGCCTGCGGCGTCATAGGTCGAATCCGTATAGGTAATGTCTGATTCCGCTCCGAGCTGGTAATTCTTGCTCCGGGTAACCCGGCCTAATGCATCAAACTCGAACTGCGTAACCCTGCCGCCGGGTTCTTGCTGCCTGGATACTTTGCCCAGCGCATTGTAGCTGTACGCTGTTTCATTGCCAAGCGCATCGCGCTTCAGCCGCTGTCGTCCCAGAGGGTCGTAGACGAGTTCTGTCGAGTTATTCCGGCCATCCGTCTCAAGCCGCTTGTTACCCACGTAGTCGTAGGTGTACGTCGTCGTATCGAACCCGCTCTTACCCGCCGTCACCTCGGTCTTGCGAAGACGATCCATGATGTCGAAATACATGCGCTTCTCGTAGCCTTCTTCGTCCACCATCGTCATTAGCAGCGGTGTATGTTCATCTGCGCCTAAAGTGTAACGAATGGAGACCGTCCCTTTTTCCGCCTGATCGTTCTCAAAGTACGACTTGGACACCAAGCGAGAGCGGCTATCGTAGGCAAACCGCGTGCTATGCCCATTGGCATCGATCTCTTTGATTTTGTTCCCCTTGGCGTCGTATTCCGCGCGCGTCAATACGCTCCAGTCCCCGTTCTTCAGTACGCTAGCTTGGATCAGATTGCCTTGGATGTCGTACTCGTTCTGGAGCGTGTTTCCATCCGGGTCGGTATATCCAATGCGCATGTTCGCATACGGCTGCTGTTCATACCGGAACGTCTTAGCACTGTTGTCCGCGAGCGTCGTCTTCACCAAGCGTCCCAGCACGTCGTACTCATTCGAGGTTCGGTTGCCGCGCGGGTCGACCTCCGCCGTCCGTTGCCCCGTCTGCAGATTGTACGCATACGTCTTAGCCAGCTCCCGCCCGTCCAACAAGCTGTACTCCTTGGTCACATACGCCCCTTGCGTGTCCGCGCCGTCCGCATCCTTGCCGTACTCATACCGCGTCTCGAACGCTTGCCCGCTTGAGGCTACTGACTTGCGTATTACGTTACCGTAGCGGTCATAGTCGTAGTCCGTCACGACGGAGCCGCCCGCCTCCAGCGGATTAACTCTCGTCTCCTTCGTCACATTCCCCAGCGCGTCGACCGTGTAGATAGTTTGGCTTGTCTGGTCCTGCGCCTGCTTCCATGTCTTCTGGGTCAAGGCATGGAATTTGTCGTAGGCATAGGCATATACAACGGTGTGCTCGGAATCTGCCGGATAACCGGAATCGCCGCGGGCTGCCTCGGGACCGGTATAGTTCGTCAAATTGCCGTATTCGTCATACCGGTAGTTCTCGATTTTCCGCACCGGTGTATCCGAGCTTTGTCCATCCACCGTAGGGTACAGGGCCGTTTCCTGCTTCTTCACCAGCTTCATCTCGTCGCGTTCATGAGTAATGACCTCCTTGTGGTCCGTCCCCAGCTTCTCGGTGACGACGAGCTCGTGAATCCCGTTGTACGTGTACTTCGTGAGATTGCCCCGAATGTCCGTAAGCTCCGTATAATACCGATAAGTATCCTTCAGGTAGCTTTGGCTGTGCTCCTTATAGCCCTCATAGCCGTAGCCGTCCGCTTCGTTAGTATATGTATACTGCGTCTTGTCCTTAACCTCGGTAACGAACTTATCCAGAAACTGTGCTTGCCCCGGATCAAAGCCCTTCTTCACCAGCTCCTTCTGCTCAAACATCTTCCTGTATTGCATTCTGCCTTCATTCAAACGCTTCGTATAGCTGTTATACACATAGCGTTTAATACGATTCGTCTTGGTATAGTCGATCTGCACCAGATTCTCGTGACGATTGTATACCAAATATAAATCTTTCCTAAGGAATGAAAAACCGAGATCCTGCTGCTCGTACCAGTAGTGGTACTTCACTTGGCCATCCGTATCGAACATGCGCTGCAGCCTGGTGCGCAATACATGCTTGGAAGGACTGACCAGTACGGCGGATTTGTCGTAAATGAGCTGCTTATCCCCTGGAAGTCGAATGATGACCTGAAACTTGCCCTGCAAGTCCCCGGAATCGACCGAGTTCGGATTTTGCATCGCGTTATAGCTGTTCTCCGCCCCGTACGATCCGCTCCCGATCGGTGAAACGGTGAATGTTGCGTCTTCCTTATACTCGATTGTGATCACGCGACCTATCGTGTCGGTAATGCTGGACAGAAGCCGCTTACTGATGTCCTGGCCATCTATGGTATACGTTAGCGTGCTATATTCAAACTTGATGGTGTTGCCGTACCGGTCAACGATTCCCAGAAGCCGCCCGTCCTCGGCAAAATACGTCTTCTTCCCGTCCTTGCCGGTCATGACGAGCTTCGAAGTGCCGTCGGTCTGTCCGTTACTGTATTCGGTCGTTTCCTTGACGATGACGTCTTTGATCGTTTGCCCTTCGAGCAGATAGACGGACTTGCCGTCGACCATCGCATTTTGGAGCCGATACACATCCCCGCTATCCGTATGCAAAAAGTTATGGCTTGTACCGTCGTCGTTCTTCCTTACTTCAATTGATGGAAAAGAGAACCGCATGCCGATACCCATGTTATACCGGTCCTCATAGAACGAAGACGTTTTCGGGTCAGATTTGACATAATCGACCCATGCACCGTCGACATACTTCACATTCATCTCTTGTACGTTGGATATGCCACTCTTATAGATGCGTTTGATTTCAAGGTCCAATCCATTCCGTCCCGGCAGCACATAATCCGTCTGGGTCAACGTCAGCTCGCCGCTCTGCGGACTGATGCGCTCTTCCGACTCGTTGTGCCTCAAGTACACCGGCGACAGCATCGTATTATACTGCTGCTTCGGACCAACCAGATTATTCAGCTGCTCATCCAACGTTTCGGCGTGCGCCAATTGAACGGAGCTTATGCCCATCCATAAAAAAACACCAAGCGCTACGAATTTTTTGAACTGTCTCAAAATATCACCTCCTGCCTATCCCGATTATCCGTTATATTTTCTGTTCCAATAGTCGGCCATGATCGCTTCCGGAGTCGTACCGGACTGTTTCTTCCCGATAATGATCTCCGGCGTCTCTTCGACCTTTCCTGCAAGGACGAATGCCTCTGCTACCTGCTGCTCCGTCAGCTTCGCCGTTTGCGTATACCGGTTCATCTGCTCCGCCGAGATTTGTACACGGGGAAGCACCCCGGCCCCATTCAAGATGTCCAGATCAGCGCTCACATCCTTCCACGATTTCCCGCCCTCCACCTTGCTCCTCAACAAATCATTGAACGGTTGACCGGAAACGAATGCAAGGCGGTCGGCAATGATGATGTCGCTTGAGGTAATGCCGGCTGTCATGGTCAGGCTCTCCAGTTCTTTCGAATCGAAGGCCCGCGGTTGAAACGCAGCATGATTGCGGCCATAGTCTTGAAAAATGCCCTCCCACGCCTTGCCCGATTCCTTCAGCAGGACGAATGCCTCCAAGTCCTTTTTTTGCCCGTAAGCTTGATACAAAAATTCATACGCGATAAGCAGATCGGGTACGCGATGGCCCAGCATCATAAGCCGCTCCAGCTCGTCCTTCATTTTCGGATGCACATCCCGTTTCGCAAGCAGACTCTTATAATTAGTGACGTTACGATCGTAATTAGCCAGGTCGGATTGCTTGATGTAATCCAGCAAGGTTTGGGAAATTACGATCTCGCTGACTGCGTCGGAACTCTCGACAGCAAAGCCCGAAGTAACCGCCGCTGCCGTCACGACTTGAATTGACGTCCCAGTCCCGGTTGCTTCCTTATCGCCCGATTCCGACGATGCGGTTGGCTCCTCAAACGGCCCGGTCAGCGCGTTCGACTGGAACGTGGACGCCATTTCCACGCCCGCTTGCATTATAACTCCGAGCAGAAGGAGCACCACCACCCAATGGGATACTTTCCGTTTGTTCATGTTTATCTTCATCTGTTCATGTTCCCCTCTTAGAACGGCTTGTTTGGATTAAGCGCGTTTAATTCCTTCTGAATCTGATCTGCCGGGTTGACTGGCTTCACATCCTTCACGGATGGAACCGGTACGTCAGGAAGTGGCGAATCCCTTACTTTCGTCTCTTTGTTTTGGACCGATGATAGACTGCCGCCGCTCATGGGATCGTCTTTCAACCCTTGATTATCAGCTTTGATTATTTCCAGCAGCTCTTGCTCTAGCGAAGACACGGTAACGATGCGATCCGGCGTTATCCCCGCCAGCTTGTCGGCCTTGGCCTTCAGATAAGCATCCTTATCCTTAAGGTAGTCCTCCAACTTCAGCTCTGCTTGCAGGCTCAGCAAATATTCATCCAGCACGGCTTCCATGCTTCCGAATGCGCTCTTCAGCTCCAGCATAAATACAATCGCCGCCTGAGTCTGGAAGCCTTCGGCCAGCTTCCGGTAGGCTTCTGCCTTGTCCTTCCCTTTCCTGTCGGGCAGCAGCTCGGCAGAAGGCCGTTCTACCAACGGCTTGCGGTCGGTGTCCGTCAGCTCCTGCAGCTGCGACTGAACCCGCTCGGCCAGAAGCTTCGCTTGCATGATCTCCTCGTGGCTATATCCCTGCTCCATCAGTTGCTTGATCAGCTCATCCCCCGTCCCGGCTTGTGCCAGCAGGCTGCTGCGCTGCTCCTTCTGCGCTTCAATACCGTTCGGATGACGGTTCTTTAATACTTCGAGCACCTGGTTCCAGCTCAGATCCGTATGCTTGATCCGCAGGATCTCTTCCGTTCTGACTCCAGTCAGATTCGATATTTCTGCTGCCGCTCTGGCTTCATCCCCTGACTGTGCAAGTGTCTGTTGCGGATGAGAGGACAAGAACGGGAACACATAGAAGACTTGCGACAGAAGGGTGACTCCCAGGAGAATCACCATGACCTTCTTTTGCGTTTCCGATAAACGTTTCCTCAAAGGGTTCACCTCAAAAATGTAAATTATTTGACGATGACATCCATGGAGGATTGTCCGTCGATTTTGGATTTGAATACAATGCCGGTAATTTCTCCCGACCACGAAGTGCCCGGCACAATGTTTTGCTTCACACGGTACACAATTTTTCCAGGGGCGTACTCGACCATCAGGTTAGACCCCGGTATGCTGCCGGAAGCAGTGTCTGCATTAGGGGTGTAGTTGTAGAGATCTACGACCTCCAATTGATCCGGGTTGTATGTCACTTCAAACGTCAGCTCGCTGAAATCCTGCACATTCGCTGCCAGCAGCGAAAGGTCAAAGGTTTTGTCTTTCACTCCATTCACGATATACGTCGGGCTGGTCGTGCTTTTAACAAGCGACGGGCTCCATGCTGTAACGCCTGTAATGTTTTTAGCGCGAATCCGGTACGTGTGCGCCGTTCCCGGCGCAAGCGGCGTATGCAAATAAGTGACATCGGCTCCCGCACTCACCGTTTTCCCATCAATCTCGATATCGTAACCGTCCGCTCCGGTGATCTTCTTCCAATGCAGCTCGATCGAAGTATTCGTAGCGACAGCCTCTAAGCCCTCCGGTGCATCCGGCGGATCCGGCAGCGTAGATAACGAAAGGATTGCGACCCACTGGCTTGGCTTGTCGTTGTTTATCAGACGGATTTTGTACGTATGGAACTCATTAGCTTTCAAACCCGCATGCTGGTATACCGTATCTTTGCCGATATTTTGCAAAACGCCGTCTACTTCAATCTCATACTGTGCATTCACGGCTACCGTATCCCACGAGACCGTGATGAACCGATTGGTCACGACGGCAACCATGTTGGTCAAAGACATGCCTTCTTCGCTATGCTGCGGGAGTGTGGTCATCGAGGCCACAGCACTCCAATCGCTGTACCCACTAATATTTTTGGCGCGAATTCGGTAGGAGTGCTTGCTTTCCGGAGCAAGTCCCGTGTGAATATAGGAGTTGTCAAGGACAGTTACGATCGACTGTCCGTCAATCTCGACTTCATAACTATCCGTATTGGCCGGTTTAAACCACATCACGTTAATCGCCGTCTCATCCGAAGTTGATATGATATTGGTAGGAGTCAGCGGTTTTTCCGGATGGGTCGTCACATGAATCGGCTGGCTCCAGGCGCTATAACCCCCGGCATTCTTGGCTCGAACTTGGTACGTATGTCCGGTGAGCGGGTCCAGTCCCTCATGAACGTACGATGTAGCCGCACCGTTATCCATTCTGAGTCCGTCAACGTAGATCTCATAAGCGTCCGCTCCTTCAGTCGAATCCCACGTCACCGTAACGTTTCGGATGGCGGGCTGTGCTGTCACGTTCGCCGGGACTGAAGGAGGATACGGCAAAGTTCTACTCTCGACAGGCTGGCTCCACTCGCTGACACCGCCCGCATTGCGGGCTCGAATTTGGTACGTGTGATTCGTTAGCGGCTGCAGCCCCCGGTGCACGAACGACGTCTGTGTCATCTCGGTCACGCTTCCATCAGCCTTTACATCGTAGCTTACAGCCCGGGCAACAGTATCCCATGTTACTGTCATCTCCGTTTGCTGTGGACTGGTCAGTATATTCGATGGCACCGCCGGAGGATAAGGCAAGGTGAATGGCGTGATCGATGTACTCCAGTTCCCGGTTCCCCCTGCATTTCGCACTCTGACGCGATAGCTGTGTTGGGTCTCAGGTTCCAGACCGCTGTGCACATAGGTAGTTGACGTGCCGTTGTCGATTCGAACGCCGTCCGCTTCGATGTCATAACTGGCTCCCGCCGTTGTAGGCCATGTCACTTTGATCGATCTTTGGGCCGGCTCAACCACAAGATTCACAGGCGGACTTGCAAGTGTAGTCGCGGTGATCGCCGCACTGAAGGCTGTTTCTTCCCCGATCTGATTTCGGGCTTTAGCCTGCAATGCATACCCCGTGTTCGGCGTCAGACCTTTGACGGTTATTCTCTTATTCACGGGAGCGATCCAGACCGGACTTGCGGTCAGATTCCCTGATGCATCGACATATTGTCCGTTTGCTACCAACTGGTATTCGGTAGCGGATGGATTGCCGTCGCTGACGGATAGTTCCAACGTATCTTCACCGGCTTGGCTTGCGGACAATGCGGGTATCTGTGCTTTCGTATACATCCGCTGCACTTGGCTGGCGATATGTCCAACGGCATCCTTGGCTTCAAGGGTTACCGAGTAACCGGTACCGGGCAATAAATTGTTTTTCTCCGAGGATGTGGCAGTCGTCCACGCGCCTGCTTCTGAATCGATCGTAAACCGGTACGGGCTGCTATCCAAACCGGAGATGGCATCTGTAGCCGTCATAGACACGGAAATACTGGTCTCTGTTGAGTTATAGCTTACGTTTTCAATCGCTGGAGGCGACTTGTCCACGAGCACGCTTACTGTTTCCGATGCCGTATTCGCACTGCCGCTACCACTAGTGAATCTCAATGAGTGTGCCCCTTCCGACAATGCACTAATATCGAGCGCACTGAAGCTCACCGTTTGCGGCGTGGCCGTGTTGGATATGATTCGCGTATCCCGAGGAGCAGTCTCGGAGTCGAGATAGTAGGATACGCTCAGTGTGCCGCCTTCAGGATCCGATACTGTAACGGTCGGAACAACGGAGGCAAGCTCGCTGACCGGTTGATTCGGACTAGGCGATACAATCGTGATTTGCGAATAATCATTAATCATATGTGGAATCGCGGATAATTGGACAGCGGAAAGAGCATTGCCAAATATACTAAGTGTCCCCAAAGCTTCGACTGGAATGCGATCCTTGAGCACAGCTCCTGTAAGATCATCCACAATCTTTAGCAGATACCTTGTTTTTGTGACAGGCCGCTGGCCGGTGGCATAGACAGGTACTTCTTCAGGGACATCACATTCGCACTCATCGTTCCATATAGGTTTTCCGGTTTTTTCGTAATGATCGATATATTGGTATTCCTCTAATACCTGATAGTTTTCGGAGTAGCTGATCACTGCTTTGTCGTCAAAAGTATAGGTAACGGGAATATCGTAGGCTCCATTAAGGATGGTAGCCGACTTGTCTCGCATGTTGATTTTTACGTATACATCAGAGTTTTGTTCTACCGTAGGCTGGCACGAATTAGTAAAGAAATTCGGATACTCGGGTGAAAGGCGACCACAAAACATATACATCATCCCCGTATTTCGAGAAAGACGATGCGGTATCGCCCGTGTTCCTGATGTCAAGTATTTGCCAAACGATCCAGATCCGAAAGGACCGCTGTAACTAGTTTCATTTATAACGTATACTTGACCATAATAATGATATAATATTGATCCTTCGGCGGAAGCATCAATAAAATAGTCATAGTTTACAATATTCGACAATCTCCTGACAGTAGTTACTGCCCCAGTTGAATATCTAAAAAACATTACGTCGTCGTAATATTGAAAGTAGATTCCATCAACCGTATCTTTTAACTTGGTTGGATAATATCCGCTTCCGGGAGCTGACCAAATCAATGAAGTCGTGCCAGATTGTGGATCAACAGCATATAGCTTACCGGTTGAATAGGTAGAATCCCCAAAATAGACCTTCCCATCACTGCCAACAAGAATGTTTTTCCCTGAGGAATTTTCTAAAACAACACGGTTGATAGAAGTGGCAATATCGTATTCATAAAGGTTTCTTCCGCCTGAGGAACCCCGTGCCAGATAATATAATTTATTGTTCGGCCCGACCCCCGCCCCGACTAAATCATCGTCCACAAACTTGGTATTTTCGAAGATTTTCACCCGATCAGTGGTGTAATCGTATGATGCAAACTTGGCAAAATAATGAAGACATCTACCATCAGCAAAATAACTGGCACATTCGTCGGTTCTAGTTATGTAATAAAATTTTGTATCCTTTCTTTGGTTGATTGGATTTTCCAGAGTTAAAGCATCCATATTGCCAGCCACTAGCTGCGTAGCCGTATTCGTATTCACTGTCAGGTCCGCATAAGCTACGTTAGTGAATGAAACCAGAAATATAAGGAATAACATGAAAACGTTATGTAATTTTTTCATTTGTCCTCCTTCCTACATATGGAGGGGCTTGATTTAGTCAGCCCCTCAAATCAACGCTATGTGCCATATCCCATCGAATTTGTCTTATTCTATCGTATACGTCACCTTAGGGTACTCCCCGCTCGTAATACACTGGAACTTGATGCTGTTCACAACAGTCTTGTCCGCATTACGGATTCGGAAGACGATTTTCCCGGGAACAGATTCCTCCACCGTTATATTCGTTCCCGCAATGTCCCCGGCAGACAGCTCCAATTCCGGAGTAATAGCGCTTAAATCCAGCACTTCCAACTCATCCGGCCGGTACAAAACCGTAACCTTCCGTTCGGTTACACCATTTTTCTTAGGAGCTACCACAATAAAATTGAACATCGTATCCTTTTCCACGGTTACCGTTAACTCAGGGGTCGTAATTTTCTGCACCTTGTCCGTCCACTCGCTTGCTGCCTGACCGTTGTTAGCTCTCACCCGGTAAACGTGCATCGTATTCGGCTCCAGACCGCCATGCGTATAGTTGGTTCCTGCGGTGCCCTCTAGCACTTGGCCATCGATTTCGATGTCATAACCGCTCGCATATGCGGATGGATCCCAAGTTAACGTGATAGAGCCCGTAGTGGCTGTTGCCTTCACATTCCGCGGTTTATCAGGAGCCGTAATAATGATAACGGATACGCTCCAGCTGCTCAGATCGCTCCACTCGCCGGCCCCATTTTCATTTTTGGCCCGAATACGGTACGTGTGCTGGCTGTTCGGCGCCAGATCCCGATGAACAAACACGGTATCCGGACTGTTATCTATGATGGTACCGTCCGCTTCGATATCGTATCCCGCAGCTCCAGACACCGTATCCCAGCTAACGGTTATTTCAGAGCTCGTGGTCGACGCCCGAATATTTCCCGGGATTCCCAGTTGCGTTGATTTGCTTAAAGCCTCGCTCCATTCGCCTACGGATTCGGACGCTCTCGCCCGGACTCTGTATACATGCCAGGAGTACGGCGAAAGACCCGTATGCGTATAACTTGTGCCGGTTCCTGCATCAACGACTTCTCCGTCGATAAACAAATCGTATCCTTCAGCTCCGGCAACCACATTCCATCGAACCGATATCGATGAGACGGTGACGGAATCAACCGCCAGCTCCGTTGTACCTAGCATCGTCTTTGCAGTCACAACGGAGCTCCAATCACCCGCTCCGCCAGCACTTTGTGTCCTGACGCGATATTGATGCGTAGTATATGGAGCAAGGTCCCTATGCTCAAACATTGGGGTTGGACCCGTTTGGACAAGACTTCCGTCCGCTTCTACCTCATAACCGCTTACTCCGGCAATGGGGTCCCAAGTTAGTGTAATCGTTCGACCGGTGGTCGAAGCGTGTACGTTTGTTGGAGCGGATAGCCGTGTAATCTTGGTTATCTTCTCGCTCCAGCGCCCTGTAGCTTTAGCGGTTATTGCGCGAACCCGGTATGTATGCTCGGAATTCGACACAAGCCCCGCGTGTACGTACGCATTCATCGTTCCGGTCGAAATTACAGCTCCATCCACTTCTATGTCATATCCTGTGGCACCTTGTACCTGATCCCATGCTACTTGAATGCTTAGCGTATCAGCTGTGGCGTGAAATCCGGTCGGGATCGCCGGGAGCGTGGTCAGCTCGATCGATGGACTCCATGGACTGGTGCCTTCCGCGTTTTTCGATCTTACGCTATAACGGTGCGTCTCATTGGGCTGCAGTCCGTTATGGATATATTTTGCGCTATCCACAGCCTGAATCGTCGTTCCGTCGATTTGAAGCTCATATCCAGTGGCTCCGGCAACGGCATCCCAGTATAGCTGAATGGAGGTTTCCGTCGCCTCCCCATGCAGATTCGCAGGAGTCCCCGTTAGCGTAGACTTTGCAATGACAGAACTCCATTTGCCAACACCGCTGCTATTTTTCGCTCTGATTTTATAAACATGCTGCGTATTCGGGTTCAGATCCGTCTCCTGGTAGCTGGTTACATTCCCGTTATCTATAATCGTTCCGGCTGTCTCGATGTCGTAACCGGTAGCCCCTCTTACGGGCAGCCATTCCACCGTCACAGAAGTGCTTATAGCTGTGGCTATAATGCCCTCGGGCAATCCGGGCAACGTCCATTTCCTGCCCCATTCCGACCAATCCCCGATTCGATATGCCGTTTTGGCTCTGACCCGGTAGCTATGTTCGGTGCCTGAAAGAAGCGGCTCGTGAAGATAGGTTGTGCGGCTGTCATTGTTTACGATTACTCCGTCTACTTCAATGTCGTAACCGGTAGCCCCATATACGGTATCCCACGATACATCGAGTGTAGTTTCCGTTGGTGTAATCTCCAGGATAGTCGTGCGCCCGAGTTTTGTAATTTCGGATACGGAAGAGCTCCATTCGCCAATAACCATTCCGTTCGTTGCCCTTATTCGGTAATTATGCAACGTTCCAGGCATAACCTCTTGGTGCACGAAGTTCGGATCAATCACACTGACAACGGTGGTTCCGTCGATCTCCACATCATATCCGGCGGCATAAGAGACAGGGTTCCATTGAACCGTGACGGTCGTTTCCGTAGAAGAAGTACCGACCTGTTGTGGTACGCCGATTGGATACAAAAGTGATTTCGGTACGACGCCCAGTGGTTGTGATGCGCTCTTCCAAGATAATTGGACACGTGAAGTACCGTTTGTCTCGCGGTATTCAAGCCGTATATCGTATCGTTTCCCGGCTTCGAATGGGATGGCCACCTGCTTAACGCTAGAATTATGTGCCTCCCAATCATCAATTATTAGATTTTCGTTAACCCAGAGCCTCGCTCCCCCGTGCGCTTCGGTGATAAGCGTATAGGTTTCAGAATAGAGCGGTTCGATCTGTCCGGTCCATCTTACAGAGAATTCGTCACCTCGAACGCCGGGGGCAGGAGAATTATGATTCCAATCAAATTCGACTTGACTATCAACACGGGTATGCTTTAGGTCTGTCAACGTTGTCTGTTCAAAATATTCTCCTTTCAGCCCCGTCCCATGCCCCGCTTCCGGTAAAGTCGATTTATAGATGACCGGACTCCAAGGTCTCGGCCCTCCAGGCAGAGTGGCTCTCACTCTATAACTATGTCCTGTATTCGGCTCCAATTGATAGTGGGTAAAGACGGTTTCCGTTACATTTGCAATGACTGTATTATCCGCTTCGATCTCGTAGTTCAAGGCCCCGGGAACTCTGTCCCAAGATAGGGTTATGCTTCTCGCCGTACTGGCAGCCTTCAGGTTCGTCGGTACTTCAGACTGAACAGTGAGGCTAATGAGGCTTGTCCAATCGCCTACTCCTTGTTCATTTCTAGCGCGTACCCTGTATGAATGCGTAGTATCGGCCATTAAATCGGCATGCTCGTATTTCGTGGCTGTCCCAAGATCGATGATACTCCCATCCACCTCAAGCTCGTATCCTAGAGCACCGGGTACAGTATCCCAAGTTACGGTTACTGTCCGATCGATTGCGTTCGCTTGAAAATTGGCAGGGACACCGCCTCGCGTTATTGCGTTCAAAACAGGGCTCCAATCTCCCGTAATTTCAGGAACTTTCGCCCGCACGCGATATGTATGAGTTGAATTGGCGGCAAGCGGCTGGTGAACATAAGTTAATCCCGAAGTGATATCGACAATCTGTCCGTCTACCTCGACGTCATATCCTGCCGCTCCCGGAACTGCATCCCATGTTATCGTAATGGACTTACTGTTAGACGAGTACTGCACATTCGTCGGAACCCCGGGAATAAAGGGTGGATACAGCTGACTTTTTGGAATAACTTCTTTAAGTTGACTCGGGCTGGACCATAGCAGCGTGATTTTGGCGGCTCCCTGGTTATCTTTGTATTCCAGCTTAATGTCGTACAATTGTCCGGCAGTAAAAGAAATTACAGTACTGTCTTTTACCATCCCGTGACCGTCCCAATTATCGATCAACAATTGTTGGCCCACCCACAAACGAACCCCGCCATGTGCTTCTGTATATAAAGTGTACTTTTCCGAATATTTCGGTTGTATTTTTCCGCTCCATCGTATAGTAAAAGCACTCTTGTCCAAAGCCGGATCAGGAGAATGTCCTCCCCAATTGAAGTTCACTTGGTCATCCAGTCGTATAATCTTTCGATCGGAGAAATCGTCGCTGTTAAAATATTCTGCCCTAAGCCCACTACCCTGTCCGGGTGTCGAAACCATTGGGGGTATAATGACCGTTAAAAATATTGACCAATCGTTATTTTTAGCACGTACCCTGTATGAATGCGTAGTATTAGGCTTCAAATCGACATGCTCGTATTTCGTGGCTGTCCCAAGATCGATGATACTTCCATCCACCTCAAGCTCGTATCCTAAAGCACCGGGTACAGAGTCCCAAGTTACGGTCACTACCCGATCGACTGCATTCGCTTGAAAATTGGCAGGGACAATACCTCGTGTTGTTGCGTTCACAATAGGGCTCCAATCTCCCGTAATTTCAGGAACTTTCGCCCGCACGCGATAGGAATGTGTTGATTTCGCGGCAAGGGGTTGATGCACATAGATTAATCCCGATGCGTTATCAACAATCTGTCCGTCTACCTCGACGTCATATCCTGTCACTCCCGGAACTGCGTCCCATGTTATTGTAATGGAGCTGCTATTGGATGAGTACTGCACATTCGTTGGAACACCAGGAACAATGGGTGGATATAGCTGGCTCTTTGGAATAACTTCTTTTGGTTGACTCGTGCTGGACCATAGCAGCGTGATTTTGGCGGCTCCCTGGTTATCTTTATATTCCAGCTTGATGTCGTATAATTGTCCGGCAGTTAAAGATATTACGGCACTGTCTTTTATCATCCCCTGACCGTCCCAATTATCGATCAGCAATTGTTGGCCCACCCACATACGAACCCCACCATGTGCTTCTGTATATAAGGTGTACTTTTCTGAATATTTCGGTTGTATTTTTCCGCTCCATCGTATAGTAAAAGCACCCTTGTCCAATGCCGGATCAGGAGAATGTCCTCCCCAATTGAAGTCCACTTGGTCATCCAGTCGTATAATCTTTCGATCGGAGAAATCGTCGCTGTTAAAATATTCTGCTCTGAGCCCACTGCCCTGCTGGGATGTAGGCCCCAATGGCATAACTGCTGACGTCGTGACATACAGAGGATCACTTTTAGCAGATGTATTGCCCGATTGGTCCGCCGCCAAAACCTCATATTTGTATGCAGTTCCCGAAGTTAGCCCCGAGTCGACGTAGTATACTTTTCCCGTTTGGTAAACATTGTTTCCTACTGTAGCGATCTGCAGATTGTTACGGTATACCGCATAAGTCACAACACCTTGATTATCTGCAGCGATATTCCAATTTAATGTAACTGAGCTGCCTGTAACTTGTGACGCATACAAATTTTGCGGAGCGGAAGGAGGAATTGTATCCGCTGATCCATTTGCGTGAACATAGTTCTGTTTGCCCAAACCCGGCAGTGCCAACGGCACTATAAGTTGGAACAACAGAAGCAACGACAAACAAGCAGAGATATTACACAACCACTTTACTTTTTTCAATAATAACAACTGTTATCTTCTCCCTTTTCTAAAATTAAACAGCAAAAAACAAGCCAATCCTGGCAACCCGGCTACCGTACTCCTGAACTCAGAGTTTAGGCCCGTGGCTTTGCGTCCCTCCCTTTCGGCGAGGTTTGCCTTTTTTCAGTTCACTTGTTTTCTAGAAAAAATCCTAAGTCTTGGGTATTCAGTCCTAATTGATTCGACAAATCAAAACAATATCCTTCTTTATTTGGCAAAATTATTTATTTATTTTTACGTTAGATTATACGGGGGGGAGGGTGCCGGCGAGGCCGATGGGCAGATACGGACCGTATTTCAGATCCGAATGCCACAGACGATTGTGGTAACGTTATTGAAACCTACGAGCGGCGACTCCAGATTCGGCGTACATGCGCATATGTCGCGTACTGTAACCGCGCTGGGCTAATCTCTCCTAAAGGGTGTTGCGCTTGATTTCGCCGGGCTGGATGCGACCTTCCCATTCGAAAATCTGAATGATCTGCGCAACGCTGCGACCCGGCTTTTACAACATATAGCTCTTGACGGATGGTATGTCTAGGAAAGACATTATTTTGGATATACGGTCTGAGATTGGTCATGAGTACGAGAGCCTGCAACTAGATTTGGTTTCTCACAGCAGGAACTGTTCTCCTATTGAAGGGGTTTAGAATCGTACATTTGCTGGAATTGATCGGTGGGGGGCGTAATATGTATGACTCAAAAATTCCTCAGTAAAGAATGAGGTGCCGCGGCACCTCATTTCCTCTTATGTATAATCTTTACTTTAAGTAGCTATAATAATCATGTTAAGCGGTTTTATTTTAGGGTAGGGACCACATGTACTCTTTTCGAATTCGTGTGGTTTCTCTGTATGCGGGTCAAAAAACGAGATTTATAGAAACTGTTATAGTCTGCTGAATCCTTGGTTTTACTGGTTTTTTGGCTTTCGTATTACGTTCACTTAGGCTCGTTTTGTTAGTTTAGGAGAGGTTTTTTCACCAGTTTTACACCAACATATCACCAGTTTTACACCAAATTTTTTACAGCAATATTACACTGGTATTTACACCATATTTAACACCAATAGTACCAAAAAAGGCTCATTACTGGACACATGTTCCCAGAGAAATATGTATGGGTTCATGTGAAGGAGATAGGTTTACACCATGATCATACATGCACCCAAAGAGGATATATGTTGTTAAAAACCGCGAAATACATACACCTCAATGTAAATCCATGTTAATTTCGGGTGAAATACTAACACCAATTTTTACCGCCCTCCCAATTAATTCCTTGTTCACGGAGCTGCTGCACGTAGATTTAACAAGGGCCTAAACGACTTTCGTTACCCTTTTCCACACCAATTTTAATTGGTGACAAATGGGTGCATGTAGTTTGGTTCGAACATCATGCTTGCAACTGTGCGGCTAAGTCTTACCGGATACGCTTAAACTCAAGACGAGGTTTAGAAAAACCCACTAACTCATGCGCTGTTCTTACGACTTATATTAAACTCCGCGAGTCTGTAAAATAGTTTGTGTAAACTCCCAAATCTATTAAAATGGAAATAGATGAAAGGTTGGGGAGAACAGATGGGACTCTGGACGAAATAGCAATTGCGAGCATTTATTAAGGAAAATAACTTGGTAACAGCCCAAGATGCACAGAATGCCTTGAAGGACTCATTTGCAGAGACGCTGCAGGAAATGCTAGAGGCCGAGATGGATACGCATCTAGGCTATACAAAACATGACACGAAGACGAAAACAACCACGAACAGCCGGAACGGTAAAAGCAAGAAAACGGTCACCAGCGAATACGGCGAACAAGAAATTGCAGTGCCTCGCGACCGTTTGGGCGAATTTGAGCCGCTGGTAGTTAAGAAGCATCAATCCAATGTAACCGGGATCGAAGATCAAAATCGTAGCCTTGTACGCTAAGGGGGTGAGCACTCGGGAGATCCAGGATCACTTGCAGAATATCTACGGCATCGAGGTCTCTCCAACTCTGATCTCCAATGTCACGAACAAGATCGTTCATTAAAGAATGGCAAAATAGGCCGCTACAAGGCGTGTACGCGGTGGTGTTTCTGGATGCGATTCACTTTAAAGTGAAGCAGGATGGAGCGATTATCAACAAGGCAGCCTACATGGTCATCGGCATCGATTTGGATGGGAACGAAGATGTACTGGGCATGTGGATCGGAGAAAAAGAATCGGCCAAGTTCTGGCTCAGTGTGCTCAACGAACTGAAAAACCGCGGTGTTCAAGACATTCTGATCACCTGCGTGGACAACCTGACCGGCTTTCCCAGGCCATCGCGGCCTGCTATCCTCAAACGGAGATTCAGAAATGTATTATCCATCAGATTCGCAATTCGACCCGCTATGTATCATACAAAGATTTGAAAAAGGTCACGACTGATTAAAAACGATTTACAAGGCTGCAACCGAAGAAGCAGCCCTCGTCGAATTGGACCGGTTTGAAGAAATCTGGGGAGCCAAGTATCCACTGATCATACAATCCTGGCGTAAGAACTGGGATGAGTTGGCGACATTTTTCAAGTATCCGCCTGAGATCCGTAAGCTCATTTATACAACGAACATCATTGAAAGCTACCACCGGCAACTGCGGAAAGTAACCAAAGGCAAGAGCATTTTTCCTGGCGACGATGGATGTCACACTCAAGTGGACAGGACGTGTCCAAAACTGGGGGCAAATGCTGCTTCAGCTCTCCGTATTTTTTCCAGACAGGGTGGGACAACACTTGAGATAATTTCGGATTTTTTCCCCTCGGGGAAATGGCTGCAAAAGAGTTTACACAAAATTATTGACAGACCCGACTCCGCATCGTAGTATCAGGTGAATCCTCACCGTTATGAAATCCATATCTTTTTCACCTTTGATAAATAATTTCCAATCCTTGTGTTTACTCATTTTGTTAGACCCTGGATTCGTCATAAACACAGTACCAAGCAATGTATCCTCATCATTTAAATAAATTTTTGTGTTTGTTCTTACTAACTCCACACCATTTGGATTGCTTAATTCTTCGGACGCCAGGTTGATAACAATAGAATTGAAATTAAAGTAATAACAATCAATGCAATAAAATTAAATCCTCCTAAAGCACAAAATATCAAGTAGTAACTGCTGGAAAAGACTTCTTAACCTGAGACGGAATTTTATTTTCTGGAACTACAAAAGGGGGCACTTCATCTTCGGCTGCAGAAAGGAACTCTTACACACTTCTCTTAATTTCCAATTAACTCTTTTCTAATATTATTCAGACGAAGAAATCTAAACCACTCATCTGCAAACGAGATATTCATTCGAAAAATTTTATTTATCTTTTCTAAATCAATCAAGACTGAGCTCTCGTACGGATTATTTCGAACTAAATTGTTGTATATATCAGCACATTCCTGTTGACATTGTACAATTATGCGATTTATGTTCTCCGTTACTTTCAAGTCCGCGCTTTGCACCAAGCTTAAATATTGATCCTCAGTTTCAGCAAATAATTGTCTAATTGCATTGATCTTAAAACCGTGACGGACATTGAAAAGATCAGCCTTTTGTAAAATGAGCATCGTTAAATTTGTACAAATGACCGTCGTGATCGTTTGAAGCGGCAACAACAAATATTCCGGTATTCCAAGCTGTTTCTCAAAGTACTCAAACACTAACTCGAGCACAATCGTTGTAATCGTCACACCAAATAAATTAGTAACTGCATCGGCTTTTTCACTTCGACTAGTATTTTTATCACATATTATTTTTATGGCATCTACCGTTGATAAAACCAATTTCTTTGCCATTGCCAGCAGTTTTTTGACCGTTGCTTTTACCATATTAATGAGAAGATCAAGAAATGACTTAATAAAATTTTTCATAAAGGCTGTTCCAATAAATTTAAGGCTCTCGCTTAATTTTGAATATGCATATTTAGCTATTCTTTTCGTTGCTTTACTCAATCGTTCCAAAGCTTCTTCGAGTGTATCCGCCTTATTTTTCAATAACTCTTTTATTTCGTACATAAGCGGGGGCATTATATAATAGATAACTTGTCCTGCAATAACTTTCCCCATTGATTTCAGTGCTTTCTTTCCTGCATCTGTTGCAACTTTCTTATATTTAGCTTCCTTTAGTATCACTTTACTTTCGGCATTTTGAGAAGCTTTGATATTTCGAACTAACTGATTCTTTACTGATTTAGGCACCTTTCCTTCTTCATTCAAGTAGCCCTTATCTTTTAATTGTTGTACTTTATTCGAGTTATTATCATCCTCCCATCTCTCAATAATAGCGCTAGCGTACTGCTCAGGAGTAGCTCTATGGGTAATATCGATTTTATCCCCGTTTTTATCCGTAACATATACTCTTACGTCACCCTTAGATGCATTCGCTGATTTATCCATCATCGCAAAATTTTCAGAAGAATTATAAAACTCTCTTAATCTTTGTATTCCCTCTTCTGAAATATACTCCTTATTGTATTTTGCACTACTTAGTGCTTGTGTGTGTTCAACCTCCTGACGTCTAAACTTTCGGCCGTCTTTTCCGATAATATATTCTCCTTCTAAATGAGTGTATTCATCGGTAATACTGCCTTCAGCATTCTTTTGCGCATCCGCATATTTCCCTTTCGCTTCATTAATCATCGTATGATCTTTATATCTGGTCTTTGTCTTACTTGTCGTTTCCTCGACATATTGTTCTTTTGTAAAAAGGCTCTCTTGTTTGACATCCATCTGTTGAATTAATTCCTTGCCGGCCTTTGTGTGCTCATTATCATGGTAGTTGTAACTAAGTTTCTGAATATCTCCGTTTACAGCAATCGGATCATATTCATTCCCATAGCTAAACTTCAACATTCTCATAGCTAATTGATCAACCGTTATATGAAAATCCGACGTATCAAAATAAGTTCGGACAAGTTCTCCTGCTAAGTCTCTTCCACAGCTTTGAATAAATTGCGATCCAAGATCGTCTTTAATCAAATCTGCATATTTGGTATTTGCTTGTTGAATAAGATTTAAGTATACCTTGTCCTGATACTCTGCCATTTTCTGGCGCAAATGAACAGCATCACTCAAATGATTACCCAAATGTTCTATTTCAGTATCATCATTAGATTAGTCCGCGAGTTTTATAGAAACTGTTATAGTCGGCTGGAATCTTGATTTTGCTGGGTTTTTGGCGATCGTATTTGGGTTCGCTTAGGCTCGTTTTGTCAGCTTAGGAGAGGTTTTTTCACCAATTTTACACCAGCTTTTCGTCAGTTCTTTCACCAATTTTTACACCAACAGAGTTTTAAAGACACATTAGTTGATACATGTTCCCAGTTGAATATTCATGGGTTCATGTCGAAGGCGCTATATGAATTCCATTTGTTTTTCTATAAATATAGCCTTGCTGTATTGAGGCTCGTCATTTTACCGCTTTGGAGAGACTGACATTCTCTCCTACGATCTTAATATAGCTGCAAGCAATATTGAAGGCAAATAATCCGAGCAGAGTATATTAACAGTCCCGGCATGAATGGCGTCAATCGCGTGCATATTTTTATCATGTGATCCGCCTCTTACTTTATTAGGAGCACCTACGCAAACAAACAATTGCTTTTCTTTGGCGTATGCCGCCGTCGCGAGATTCGAAGGAAGCTCGCTGACGGTTACGCCAAATTCGAGTGCTATCATGAATCTTCATTGAAGAATCCAACATGCCGGACTAGTTTCTCCAAAACCATACGCCTGCTGTGGTGTATAACTGAACTTTCATTCACATAGAAACGAGGGGTATCGGAAAAAATAAACCCAATAGAAGGTTTTTTGCTAAATCCTCAACAGCAGCTTCACAATACTATGAAAGTTTTTTTAAAAAGGTGCTTATTGGCTGAGTTATAAATAAGAGGAGAAATTGTACTCTATCTACAATTGGAAATAGTTGTAATAAAACTGACAAAATAGTATAATTAGATGATGTCGCATTACTTCAAATACCTCTGTAGGGTCTCCGTATATTAAGGATATAACATCGCATGGTGGTACAGATTGATGAAGGATTGTCCTCAACAAGAGAAGTAATTGCATCTTATAGGTATACTTATGGATTTACGAATATGCATATAGTTTTGTTAATAAATCGGGTATTTTACGGGAATCTATTTGTTGGTGCAACACATGGACGTAACAGAACTTCTTTTAATTGATCCAATTATTAATGGCTATCCGTAACAAATGCGATATTTGAGATATATATAATACATGCGAGAGTGATAATTTATGAAGTCCCCAATAATTCTTCCTATGGAATACCCAATTATAACATTATACCCTATGACGGCTAATGCAGTTTCGATTATTTCTAATAACTTAAGTGAGACGTATCCCTGGTTATTGAATAATTTTCTCCAACTTTTATCTTGGCGTAGTGATGCACTTGAGGGCAGATTGATAATAAGGTATTCAGATAGTTGGACATTTTACAAGAATTGTCCTTTTCTTGGGCATCAAAAAATTAACAAAAAATTTATAAAGAGTAAATGGAATGGAAGCATATTCGATTTTATTATTGATTCTATTAGTCAAGGTTATTATGTATATCTATATGTTAATACTCTCTATATATCTGCATATAGACCTAGCCGAGATCGCCCCCATGATTTATTTATTTATGGTTACGATTATGCTCAAAAACTTTTTTACATTGCTGATAACCTTAATTATGGTAAATATACCTACGCGACTTGTACATTTCAAGAACTAATAGACGCCATAAATAGTCTTAGTGAAAAAGATGAAAACATTAACCACTTTGATAATTCAATAATATTATTGAATTATCAAAGTAACTGTGAGTCTTCATTTGAATTGAACACTGTCGTTGATGGAATAAAGGCATACTTATCTTCTCGAGCATTCAAAGACGTTGAGCATCCAAATGCTTTATACGGAATAAGTGTCTATAATAATATGAATATCTACTTATCTCATCTTGAAAAAAATCAGGCACGAGCTGATATAAGGCCGTTTCATGCATTATGGGAACATAAATCAATGATGCTGATGAGAATTAGGTATATGTACGATAACAAGATGTTGATAGATGCTGAAAAGTCAATTAAAGCGCTTACTTCACTTGTAGATGATGCATTGTTACATAGAAATTTAATATTAAAATATAACTTTACAATGAAAAAGGAGATTCTAAAAACCATTGCCAACAAAATAATTCAAAACAAACAGAAAGAAGTATTGGTTTTACGACAAGTACTCCGAAATATACGTAATTAACAGATTGTTATTTTGTGGGAATCGTAATATATGAACTTCTATCATGAAAGTACACAAGATTTTTAAGAGACCTGGAGTTGTTCGTAGTACATTTTCGTAATGTAGGGGCAGATATAACCAATCGAAGAATGAATGCATAAAAATTTAAGGACGCTTGCTTGTAATGACAAAGGTTACCAACTTATGATTTTTAATGAAAATTGGAGTTATATAATGTTTGACACTAAATATAGATGTCGAATGACAAGAACATTGTTTCATTAAAAGTCGCATATATGGTATTGTCCCCTCATGGTAGACAACGTAAAAAGACATCAGTAAGATGGATTTAAACGTTGCTTACCGAAGGTTTTTCATGGGGAAAATAGGGCAAGCATGTCTATCGAATTATGAAAAAGCTTGGACTTCACTCTGTAACTCGGTAGAAACGCCATAACAAAAACCCTTCCATAACGATAAAAACAATGCCGACTCCAATCGAGCATTTGTACTACTCATTCTCCATCCCTAAGCCTGGCTCTCTCCGCCGCGCGTCTTCTAATTCCGTATTATTCGAGACAAGAGATACTATTCAATTTCTAACTTTCTGAAGTCAGTAATAGACCTTTTGTTTCCTAAGCTTTATTTAATTCACTTTCTTACCTTAAGACATAAAAAATTAATATCGTAGGCAGTTATTCTCTATTTCATAAAACTACCGAATTTTATGAAATAGCTCACTGAGAACCAGCCTTTCTTTTTCAATAATAAGATCTAAATATTCTGTTATTTTTACAATGCGTTTATTGTCCTGCGATACACGATGTCTAAGAAGTAAGTTTCTACATATAAGAGCTAGTTTTTCAACTTCAGAATAAACATTAATTAATGAACTCTGATGACTGATATAATTATTATCGGCCATGTATCTAATCCTTCTCAGCATGATCAGTTTATGTTCCCACAAAAGGTGAAGTGGTCTAATGTCAGCATTATTAATATTGTTAAGACTGTAAAGTATTTTCAAGTTTTCATATACCTGCATACCGTAAAAAAAGTCATTATTAGGATTATAAAAACCTCGTAATCGTTCACTAGTATTTTTCGAGTTCAAGTAATCACTAAGCAGTTCTTTAACCCAAAATACGTCAAACTGATATTTTTTAGTAGTATTGACTTTCAATAGATACAACCGATTTAAATAATGATCGTTGTTCATTGTTTCTATACTTTTATAAGCATTCTCAAATTCAGAAAAAGTAACCTTAAACCTACTAAATTTATGACCACCACCGCTTCTGACCCCACCTTTATCAACAAATGCTCCGACATCTATAGTATTTTCTTTACGGTTATATCCAAAAATGAGAATTGCATGTGGAAAGTAGCGTTTTTGATAAGATCGTGTATTAGGAATGTAAAACTCATTGACACTAGTATAAATGTAGTATCCTTGATTTATACATTCTATTATAAAATCAATGAATTTTTTACCATGAAAAGCTAATATGGTATTTCTTGAAAGCATTTCTGAATACAGCAACGAGTCTGTATACTTTGGGTCTATAAAATAAAAGTCAAACCACGACGAGTATTTTTTATTATCAATACTCTTTGTACATCTGACCTGTATATAGTTACTCAGTATCCAAGAAAGGGCAGATTCATGTTGACAAAGTATCGATAATTGAATTGCATGTTTAGGGTAACCATTAATCATTGGTTCGGCAAGAGTTAATATTTTGGTCTCGTTGCTCATACAGATACTCCTTTAATGGAATTTCTACAAACGCTGCGGTTTTCATTGTGAGATGGTAGAATTGTATTGAAGCAATCTCCATTTTTTGGGACGTCTCTTATTTATTACCTAATTAGCTTCTACTTTAGCCTGAATCAGTTTTCTATAGTGCGTGTCCTCACGCATCAATTCTTCATGGGTTCCATCTTCTACGACTACGCCTTGATCCATTACATAAATTTTGTCTGCATCCCGTATAGTAGATAATCTGTGCGCAATGATAATTGTGGTTTTTCCCTCACGCAGCGCATCCAGGTTGCGCTGCACCCGACGTTCCGTTTCCATATCCAGTGCAGATGTCGACTCATCAAGAATTAATACTTCGGGGTCACTCAACAAAGACCTTGCCAGAGCCAATCTCTGTCTTTGCCCACCAGACAATGTTACGCCTCTCTCCCCCAAGATCGTATCATACCTATCGGGCAAACTTTCGATGAACTCATGTATTTCTGATGCTAAACAAGCGGCACGCATTTCTGTCTCAGAAATAGTACGGCCCATTAGCAAATTGTTTCTAATCGTATCTGGAAATAGATACGGCTCCTGAAATACAATGTTTACTTTTTCTCTCCAGTTAGAGAGTGAAATCTGGTTCAAAGGTATTCCGTTAACTAGAATCTTGCCTTGAGCCGGATCGAAAAACCGAATCAGAAGCTGTGCAATGGTAGATTTTCCGCCTCCACTGGAACCAACAAGAGCAACTTTTTTCCCTACCGGTATATCCAATTTTAAGGTGTTCAATATGTAGTCCGTCTCATCGTTGTACTTGAAACTAACCTGTTCGAATCGAATACTTCGAATGGTGCCGTCCAAAAATACCAATTCTCGTTTTTGAGGTTCAGTTTCAGTAATAAACTCACGAATTCGTTCTACTGACGCCATGCGCGCGGCAAACCCCATGGCGAAATCGAAAACACTCTTCATAGTGTCCATTAACTGAGTAGCAAATTGATAAACAACAATAAAGGTGCCTATGGTTATCTGCCCATTGAACGCCAAATAACCGCCGCATGCTAACACCGTCAAATTGATTCCCCAGCGAAAAAAGTCGCTCCATATCAACTGTTTGTTGCCGATCCGTCCTTCTTTCATAATTATATCAAAGAAGCGTGAGAAGTTTTTGTTATATTTGTCAATTTCCCAATCTGTGCGATGGTAGGCGAGTACCTCTCGGGTGGAGGATATCCCTTCTTCGATATTCACCAAAACTTCTGACCGAGCCTTCTGAACCTGCTTCCCTATTTCTCTATTCTTCGGTCCGAAATATCTGCCCATCGCAATATATGCCACACTCAGAATGAGAATAATACCTAGTATCACCGGGCTGCTCAAGCCGACAATGACGGCCAGCACCACAGCTTTCATTAAATCAGTTATTCCATTGGGAATAAGTTGCGAAGCTATATTCGACGCCGCTCCGATATCATCCGAGAATCTAACTGCCAAGTCGGCAACTCGTTGATTATGATATTTTTTTACCGGCATTTTATATAGGTATTGCATCATATCAAGCGTAAACTTTTCTTGCAGTCGATAAGCATTGAAACGATTAAGCATGAATGAAATCAAGTGAATGGCATTATAACCGATAATCAGTGCAGCAAAAATTAATAAAAGCCGCGGAAGCATATCGTACCGACTTTCAATGAATACCTCGTCAATCAACCACTTCTGTACACCAGTTATGCCGAGTAATGAGGCCATATCTAATATGGACAGTAAACCAGCTAGAAGTAGGCTCCAAATCATAAATTTTATGTTGTGAAAGAGCCAAATCACATTAAGCACTTGTTGCATCCTCCCCTTCTAAGAGACGGTAGAACTTGCCCTTTCGCTTGAAGAGTTCATCATAAGTACCCATTTCAACGATCCTTCCTTGCTCCATTACAATAATCCGATCATAATGTCGGACAGTAGATAAGCGATGCGCAACAGCGATCGTTGTCCGTCCTTCCAACAATTGTTGTAGTGCGTATTGAACTTCCTTTTCGCTAACGTTATCAAGTGAGGATGTCGCCTCGTCAAGCAATATAATACTTGGTTTTTTTAGCAACATTCGCGCAATTGCGATTCGCTGTTTTTGCCCGCCCGAAAGTTTTGTCCCCCGTTCACCAACTAACGTCTCATATCCTTGCGGCAGTTGTGTAATGAATTCGTGGGCGTAAGCCGCCTTTGCAGCTTCAATGATCTCATCATCTCCTGCATCGGGATTGCCGAAACGAATATTTTCTTTTATATTGGAACCGAATAAATACGTTTCCTGAAAGACGTAACCGATTGAATCCCGGAGCTGTTTAAAAGATAATTGTTTTATTGGCACATTGTCTAAATAGATTTCGCCTGCATATGGATCATAAAAGCGGCCAATTAATTTAATAAGCGTTGACTTGCCCCCACCGCTCGATCCAACAATGGCGACTCGTTCCCCTTTTTGAATATCCAAGGTAAATCCTTGAATCGTGTCGGCACCCAACTGATATCCGAAACAAACGTTACGAAATGTTATTTTTCCTTCAACCTCGTGTAAGAGAATTGGACTTTCGGGCTCTCTCAAATCCGGTATTCTATGAATAAACTGATGCAATTTCTCAGCTTGGATAAGTAGCATCCGCTGTTCTGTTAGAGCAGTTACGACGTAGCTTAAGTCCCACATAACTTGAAAATAATAAAATATAAAAGCGACAAACTCTCCAACCAGTAGATCACCGGATCGAATTGCATAAGCACCAAAAACAAACATAATCAGCGCCCCGATATTAACAGTAACTCTACGGGACGTGCCTCTTAAAAGCGCGAATAAAAGCTCTTTAAGCCACATACTCCGGTTTGCGTTGAATTTTTCCATCAACTGAGTGATATCCCATGACTCTGCTTTTTGGATTCGCAATTCAAGTAAGCCGGATAGACTATCGTATATTTTTTTATTATATTCTGTACGGCGTTTTGTCCCCGCTCTGGCATACTGTGTTTGTTTCTTCTCGAAGTATGGGCCGAACATATAGTAAGATACAAAGCATGGAATTATAATTAACGCAAGTTTAACGTCTATGGAGAACAATAAAACAGTCGAAATGCATAGCGTCACTATCTTTTCTATGAGGTATGGAAGGTATCTTCTATAAATATTTTGGACCGCAGGTACTTCAGTATGAAACATCGATAAAATTTCACCGACAGCATTTTTTTCGTAATAAGTAAAGCCTAACTTACGAAGATGCTGGAACAAGGAAAGTTGCAGATCTCTTGATGTATTTTCCTGAACATACCTTTGTAGCAGGTTTCGGGCTGCTGTCGCGGCAATTCTAATAGCGATTAAAAATATAAGAATGATAATCAGAGTTAGTAGTAACCTAGTATCGCGATTCGGAATGATTCTATCAATCAAATATTGAATGAATTTGGGAATGGCCAACATCGAGCCGGAAATAATAATTCCTGTCATCAATATTAATGTGAAAGGAACGATATACTTGCGCAGGTACGATAATACCCAAATATATACCTTCAAAGACTGCACATTGCAACTCCTTTCATTACATTAGGAATAACGCAGTGGACATCAAGTTTCCACTGAAGGCTAGTTGTATTCCATAGTTAAGAACGTTTTAATGTTTACACTAATGCAAACACTTAGATAAACACCTGTGCCTAATTGTCAGCACAAGCGTTTATCATTCGGCTAAGTATTTACTGATCTTTAATGACCACTCCTTCCCATTAATACGAAAGGGTTCTTCTAACCCTTGAACGTGTAAAAATATTCGATTGGATATAAATTCTCAGTGGTGTATCCAACCAATAGTTTTTCCCGGTATTTAGGTTGATGGACGTTTGTTCATCAAAAAAATTAGACATAACCAGGTTGGTGGAGTAACTACGTTAGGATAACGACAAATGGTCGTCCCTAATTCTATAACTAATCAGTATTTCGCAATTAATACGTAGAAAGTACCTCCGAGTATCTATTTGATTCAGTTAACTTAGATGAATCAATACTATTAAGTTCATTTTTTCTCGACAGATCAAATAACCTTTGATGAAATGGCATATTCCACAAGAATGATTCTATCTCTTCAAACGCATATCTATTTACGAATTGAAGATCTTCTACTGCAATTTTCTCCATAAAGGTTCGAGGAACTATAGGGCCAAACAATAACTCAACGTGATATAAAACATAGTAAAGCATATGATTGCAATGATATTCTAAGCATTCTGACGCCAACTTTTCCCAATCAATTTCTGTGATGCTATGTGAAATAAATTCATAAATATCTACAAAGTATATTAACCTTAAATCACGACCGGACCTAATGTCTTGAATTCTTGTCATATCCCGAAATACATGTGACGAAAGTTGCAAGAGATTATATTCAGGTGCTAAGGAATATATTGTTTGATGTCCATTTACATTTATTTCCCTTAAACTATCAAATAGTTTTTCAATAGGAAAATAAACACGTGTATGTTTCGCGCGACTAAAAATATCGAATTGTACATCAAGATTTAAAACCGGACAAAAGTCGTCACCTGTATCTTTGAGAAATGGGACAACTTCATGTGTTGACATACGATAAAATATTTTCATTTTTTTTGATGCTGGAACAAGATTTTTTGTATCAAGAGACTGCACAAATCCACGAGAAATCAGAAAATCGGTGAGTTTTGACAAATCTTTTTCTTGAACCAGAATATCAAAATCACCACTCTGTCTTAACTTCGTATCTTTATATATTATTTGATTTAAAATAATACCTTTAAGAGGTACACAAATAATATTGTTTTGCTTTAATTCATCCAATAAAGGTAAAATGTGTTTATACATATTTTTATTATTTTCACTAGTCCCAATACATATATATCTAAATAAATCTCTAAAGTACGAGTTATATTTCAATATATTGTTAGCTACCATATTTTTATAGACAATATTCACCGTTTTATGTAATACAGAATAATTAAATATTGCATTCCAATTTATTTGATCCTGATCATTTATCAAGTCAAAAACTTCAGAAATATCACTCTCATTTATTGTGTATTTGGATAGCAATAATGTTAATTTTTGTTCCTTTGTAAACAGATGGTTCACAAAAAACATCCTCCTATTAAACGCTTTTCTTTTTAATTAAATAGTTTCCCATAATTAGGTAATCCAAATCAATCTTCAAAAAACATTGTAAAGCATCCTTCGGAGTCTCAACTATCGGTTCACCATTATCATTAAATGATGTATTTAATAAAACTGGAACATTAGTTATATTATAAAAAGCAGTTAGTAGACTATGTAATTGAGGATTTAAATCCTTGTTTACCGTTTGTACCCGACCAGTACCGTCGACATGAACAACAGAGGGAATGATATTTCTTTTTTCAACATGAATGGGAGGAACTAATAACATATAGTACGACGGATGACTTAAATCGAAATATTCTGACTGCTTTTCCTCTAGAACAACCGGTGCAAAAGGACGGAACATCTCACGATGTTTAATCCTTTCATTAATAATGTTTTTCATATTTCTATTTCTTGCATCAGCCAAAATACTACGGTTACCTAAAGAACGTGGACCAATTTCTGAACGTCCATTAAACCAGCCTATAATATTCCCTTCTGAAATTAATTTTGACACTTCTGTATATATATCTTCTGGTTTTTGAAAAAAAATTTCACTACTATACTCTTTTAACAGTTCGATTATGTCGCTATCTTTATATAATTTCCCTAGATAAGGAGAAAATGGAATGGATGCAGGGCTCCTCACATTCCCTTTTATAACATAATGACCATACAACGCACTTCCAATGGATGTGCCCGCATCACCGGCAGCAGGCTGGATAAAGATGTTTTCGAAAGGCGTATTCTCAAGTATTTTAAAATTAGCAACACTATTTAGCGCGACACCACCAGCTAGACATAGATTTTTACATTTTGTCTTTTGATAAATAAAGTTCGCGGCTTTTATAATAGCTTGTTCTAGATGATACTGTCCGGCGTAGGCAACATCTGCTTTGATTTGAAAAGAGACATCGTTATTCTCTGCTTTTAACAGTTCATTCGAAATGAATTTTATCATATTATTTTTCTGCTCGAATGTTTGTTTAAAGTTACCTTCTCCATCCATTGAGTAGTATCTGGAAAACTCATCCACGTATTTTGTTGTCCCATAAGGTGCTAGCCCCATCGTCTTTCCTTCTTCGGTAAATGGAAAACCAATTTCAGTCCCAAGCCTTTGATAAAAACGTCCAATGGAATCTTCTATCGTTGTTGGGCGAACTCTCTTCATTTTTGAGTTGATCTTCTTTATTTCTGTAATATTATTTCCTTCTCCATAATAGTAGGTAATTGTCTCTGTAAGCAAAGTTTCTGAACCTGGGCTTGTATCAAACATACTGCCATGGCCATCAACTATTAGTATTGCGGCATTTTCATACGGGGAAACAAAAAAAGCGCTGCAAGCGTGTGATAGATGATGATTTATTAGTATAATTCTATCGCGAAACCTGTAATAGTATGCTGGATTTAAGTCAAGAAGATCATTACCAACTATCAAATCTACATCATCAAGAGTTTTGCCGTACGTGTCTAAACAGTAATATACAGCTCTGCTTTTTGAAGCTCTTATCCCTAGATTTCTAGAATGCTTAATTCTTGTGATTCTTTCATCTTCGATAGCAACTTTAATGTTACCATCCTCAACTAGACAAGCTGAATAATCATGACTTGAACCGCCTACCCCCAAAATCAGCATTCATCTAATCCTCCTGGTCCCTCAGAATCTTAATTTATCTCAAGTAGAGGATATTTTAATACATGCTGCATAAAATACCTGTCCTCTTTGCTCAAACCACTTATATAAATGTTGTCTTCTTCTATTTTATAGTTTGCATCGTATCCATGTTGTTTCAGAGAGTATTTAATACTATCAAGTGAAGGTAATTTTTTTGAGGAAGCGCATCGCCTTTTTTGTTCATCCGGACAAAAATGACATAGATCTTTTGTACCATAATTTCCATTGTAATCTGCAATACTGTGAACATAAGATATGGCGCAAGAAGTTTTCTTAAATATCGGCGTATGAATATCTAATTTTTTATATTTAGACATTATTCTCTCTTCTATACCTTCAATTACAATTTTTGAATATTGCATTTGATCATAAATTTCTACACCCTTACTTTTTAGATATGACTTATTCTCTTCTCGTTGTCTGTAGCCTTTATACACAATAGCATCAAACAAACTGCTGATACTTAATACATGTTCTATTGTTTCATCATCATCATTCCACCCAGCAACTATAGGCCTCCAGTATTGAATAATCTTCACTTTATTCTTATATTTTGATGCTGTTCTGATAGAATTAAGTGTAATACCAGAATTAGCTATTGGTTCTATCTTTTGATCTTTAATTCCTGAATATGTAAAAAACAGTGCCACTCTAATATTTCTCAAACTTTCCAGAAAATTCATATCTTCTTCCGTTACGATAAAACGTGTAATAAAAGTAACAATATTTTCTAGCCCTAGATCATCTAATTTTTTTAGTACATTAAAAGTATGGGGCTTTACCGCAGGCAAAAATGGGTCTGTTGCTTTATGTAAAAACTGAACCGTAGTATCATTTGGAACAAAATACTTATGGTTTAATAGCAATTTCACAGCTTCGTCATCAGTACATAACAACTGAGGAACTTTCATTTCAAAATTACCCCAAAAATGACGAACACAATACCCACAATCTAATGGACATCCAATAATATGATTTAAACTAATACCTGTTCGTCTATAATCAATTACTTGCTTGCCATAATCACTTATTTGAGCCTTTTCTTCATCAGTAAATAATTTCAAATTACTCACCTCATTAAATGTAATTTGTTTCTTCATAACTATTTACGTTTGTCTGCTTTAAAAGTTGATTGGAGCGATTATGCTTTTCTCAACGACATACTACTTTTTTCATGAGCAGCCGTAGATTCAGCATTTTCGATCCTCAATTAGATTATTTCTCGAAAATTATTTTTTCTCTTTTTATTAAACCTGTACCTGGTATGAATTCAATACATCTTGAATCTCTAATTGTTGAATTGCAGCATCAACTTTTATTAGATACTCAGTTATTCTAGTTGATGCCAGTTTAGCAAGCTCGATTCTCATTTCTAAAGATACAGCCCCATTATATTTAGCTAATTCTGCTATCAACTTACAATAATGATCTGGTTCAGTTATTAGTGCGGTACTGATAAAAGCTTTCCTTGCATTGTGACCCATTGAAGGTCCACCAATATCAATTGCTTGTCTAATCATTTCAATTGTTGAATTTTTATTATTTAACGTAGCCTGAAGATCGTAAAAGTTGATTATTATAGCATCAATGTATTTTATATTATGTTCCTCAATGAATTGAGCATCTTCTAAAGTATATTTATGTGCAAGAATTCCAGCATGGATCTTAGGATGAAGTGATTTTACAAGTCCTGTTTTCATTTCCGGATAACCAGTATAATCGGATATTTCTTGAACATTTAACCCCGCATCATTAATTAATTTATACGATTCTCCAGTTGATAAAAACAGTACATCTTTATTTTTTTCTGCGATAAATCCCAATAATCCATTTTCCGGAATACCTTCTATTAATCCCCCGCTTTTCTTTTTATTCGATAGTAAACCATCTTTATTCGTACAACTTACAATTATATTTTTCAAAAAAACTAAATTATCAATTTTGTTCACAAACTTTATTTCTGCCATTCCTAACATCCACCTCAATAAAATTAGACATTATTTTTTCGATACAAATACATGGCTTCCTAATCCACACTCTCTGATGAGCGGCAAGTGACTGTAACGATCTAAAAATTTCATAATTGAAAGCATGAATGGAAACCATGGAATACAAACCGAATCAGGCTCGAATTTATCAATAACGAACCCTGCCCCTCGTAAGCTACTTCTCATTTTCCATGGGAATCGCCATTTGTGTTTTATTGTTTGTCCCAATTCCTCCATTGTTTCTTCTACACCATCATCCCCTTTTAAAATATGATAGATAATTCTAATAAACCCATATATAAAGGCAATAGGACTTAGTAAAGTAAATCTAAAGTAATCTGCACCACCAAGTCTGGAAAATGCACATGGATTAATACACGTTGGCAATGCGATGATTGCTTTTTTTTTCGTAACTCTATAAATTTCATTTAGTCCTTTATTAAAATCAGCTAGATGTTCTAACACATGCAAGGATGCTACAATATCAAATGTTTCGCTATCGAAAACTAAATTATCAGGATTAGACTTAACAAATATTATTTTCTCTCTAACTCCTTGTAACTCTGCAAAGTACTTTATTACATCTAAATTATCTTCGGATACGTTACTAATAGTAACTTGTAAACCTTTTTTTGCGGCAAAAACTCCTAATACGCCATCAACCGATCCTCCTCTTCCTGCATCAAGTAGAGACTCGCCCGGTTCTAATTGACTACATATTTTTTCAATTTTTATTCTATGTATATAACGTTTAATTGCGTAAGGAGAATTCCATCTACTATCAAGTCTATTAAACAAGTATTCAAATCTTTTAGTGTTCATTCTACTTTCAGTTGATATATTCATTACATAATCCCTCATAACTTTTATTAATTATTTCGAGATATCTCTTCTATCCAGTGTAGAATAGCTTCAACTTCCTTCTCAGTGTTATCTTCGATGTAAAGAATATTCTTTCTATTTTTGAAGAGCATAAATTGGTTATGCAAGCTTTTGACAAACTCATAAGTATCTTCAATCTTAAATACTTTATCTCGTGTCCCTCTAACACCAGTTTCAATTCTTTTTTCCAACCTTTGCATGATCACTTCGACAGGAGGGTTAAGAACAATTGTATATGGGGTATACGTATTATTTCTTAATATAAAATCTAAAGTATTACTGTTTTCGCCTGTTATCCAATCGTACTCCTTATAAACATTGATGTATGCCTCAGAATCATAGATGCCTCGACTAACTAATGTTACTTTTCCATTTTGCATCTGAGCAAACTGATCAGCATAATACGATATATATATTCTGTGATATAACCTTAATAAACACCTCTCAAAATGTGAAAGTGTTTTTATACTTGGAAATTGTGAAATAAAATCAATATCAAAACTATTTTCAACAAACATTCCGTAGTTTGATAATAATTTGTCTATCAATGTTGTCTTACCTGACCCATGTGGTCCTGAAATGAAAATTGGCTTTTTCACAAATCAATCACCCCTATAATATTTAATTAACATTAGTTTTATATTTTCGGTAATTATAGAAACTTACAATCACCTGCATAACTTTAGAGGTTTAGAAACTCAAAAAAAGTTATTGTGAGAGAGTTTATTCTTAGAATCAACTTGACATGCATTATATCAATGTAGGTAGATTACCGATGAATTTACTTCCAACTTGAATTAGACTACTCCGAATTCTTCCTTTAATATTTTTTGTTTTGAGAAATCTATAATTTCCTCAATACTGTCATAGTCCGTACTAGCAATAACAAATTCAAATTTACGTTGAGTGTCCGGTGTTATTACTTTTTTTAAATTGGAATAAACAAATGAAGCAAGGCCCTCTAGACTCTCTATTATTTGGTTTTCATGATTTTCAATAAAAGGACCATATCCCTTGATGTAACCGGAATATTCTACTTCGAGTTGATATTGTAGTTTTCCGGATGCCTCACAAATTGTAACTGCTAATGAGTAAACTCGCCCATCAATAGTATCTACAATAAAGTCCTTTATTCGATGTTTCACCATTCTTCCCTTATAAATAATAGCAGGTTGCATAATTTGAGAAATGATTTCACTTGATTTCGTATGAAATAATTCTTCATTAACGAATATTGGGAATTGATCCCCTTCTATAATCCTATGCTTTTTAATTTTTAACATTGTCTCATTTTTATACTTAAATATAGAATATTCTTTTTCTTGGTCTGTAAAAAAATAACTAGTCATATTGGTACACTCTTGAACTCTGTCTACCAAATATCTACTACTTCTCGTAAATGAATCTTCAAATCTATATAAATATTCTTGAATCCTCAAGCCTTCTTCTAATATTTTAAATTTTATTTCATACTCATTTTCTGCTCTTTCTTTTAGTATGCACTCATCCATATCGGATAATAGATTAGATATAAAACCTTTTGATGTGCTATGCAATTTTGCATAGGAAGAATAGTATTCCGCAATAATATTTTTATCCAATGAACCAAGGACCATTTTTTATCCTCCCACTCAAAATAATGTTTTCTCCTGTTTTATCTCAAATTCTTAGTATTTCAACTTTGAAATTTTGATAGTATACGGAAGAGAATGTAGTTGACGGACCGATTACTCGTTTATGCGTAGGCAGGAACAGAGCTCAGGACCATTTTTCCAAAAATTAGGTAGTTTTTATGAGCGCATTGCGGATCTCCACGTCAGCCCTCGAGGTTTATCCTCCCATGTCACACTGTGCGCCTGTCCGAGCTCCTTCATCCATGCTGCTAGCCTGTGAACCCTCGCTGGGCGTTTTGGAACAAGTAATCCTTGCCCAGCTCAATGCCTCGGATGTCCACGGCTCATGCAATATGATTTTTCTTGGCTATGTCTGCTCCTACCACTAGCACTGAATCGATATTTCTTGTAATCCTCCGTTGATTTGTTTCTGTTTTACCTTTTCATGTTGAGTACCTCATTTCTTCCACGGGTATTGTTCTTGGCCGAACGTTGCCCAGTATACTGAAGGCGCTTTTTCCGTTCAAAAATTACTTCATTACAGGAATGGCTCCTTTGTATTAAGTCAATTTTGATTGAACTCTCTCCACGATTTTATTAATTGTAGAAAAATTTTCAGTTAATAATTCATCGTCATTGAATGAAATGTTATATTGTGTTTCAAGATCAACTATTAATCCTACAGACCTCATTGAATCTAGACCAATAGAAGTTAAATCCTGATCTAATTGTATATTGCCGTCTACTTGCAGTAACTCTTTGACCTTCGATTCAATTTCTGTCCTTAGATTTATAAGTATTGGCATTCTTCAATTGTCCTCCCTTATAACCATCTATTTTTAGGAACTATTAATCCTAGAGCCTTCTTTGCTAAGATTTCTTTGATTAAATCATCGTTAGGTTGATGAAAAGTTGCGGCTCTTACATCTCTATATAACCTTTCTAATTGGTTACCTTTGAATAGTGAATTCATACCTTCAATCTGCATCGCCTGCCAAACAATTTCATTACAAGAATGTGATACAAAATATTTTGTCATAAGTGCTTTTTGAAATAACTGATCTGTATACCTTCCAGCTATAGTTTCTTGATCTGCTTGTTTAGCAAACATCATTAATTGACTCTCCGCTGCATCATACTTTATCTTTATATCTGAGAGTGCAAACTGTGTCCCCGGTAAAAAAGCAATCGTCTTCCTCGATATTTTATCCTTCTTCTCTTTAATAACTTTGGTTATATAATCTAAAGCAGCTTTTGCAATACCCAAGTATACGGATGAAATCGCCAAGCGTGACCAATAGACAAGAGAGGGTGTATCCTCAATTCCAAAACCTTCCCTTCCTATTAGCCTGTCATTGCTAATAAATACATCTTCAAAGATTACATCATGACTAAGTGTCGATTTCAAGGCTGAAAAGTCCCACGACTCTTTAATCCTTACACCAGGATCATCAATTAATGCTAACATTGCTGTAACTCCATATCGGCTCTTTTCAATACCTATTTGGTTCCCAAATATAGGTAGATAATTAAATCTAGTTATTCCAGATACATATTTTTTCAAACCATTTACAGTATATCCCCCATTCACTTTTGTAATAGTAATTTCAGTGCTATTAGATAAATCCTGATTTGCATGCACTATACTAACATTGGGTTGATTAAAAGAAGTAACAAATTGACCTTTTTCAATAATATTCTTAAATAAAGATTGTTTTTGCTCTTTAGAAAGCAATTTTGACAACCCTGCAACTGTATAATAATGCATAGATAAACATAAGGCAGTCGACGGGCATCCCGAAGCTAAAGTAATAATAGCTTCACTTGTCTTTTCGAATCCGAAGCCCCATCCCCCATATTCTTCGGGGATTGTTATTTTGTTCAATCCATGCTGAACGATGAGATCAAAATTATCATGTGGAAATAAACCTGACTGATCATAATTACCTGCTCTATTTAGTAGTGTATTTGTTATTTCACGTAAATTATCATCATATGATGTTTTTGTAACGTCCGGTAAAGACAAGATATTTCAACTCCTTATAACATATAATCAAGAAAATAACTCATCTCTCGCAATATAAAACAGGTCTTGTTGTAGCTGGAAATACTAACACTCCTTCTGGAATTTTTATATGGCCAGGTAACAATCTCCACAATTGGTGTGGTTGTGTAATCTTTCTTTAAAACGTTGTTGTAATTTATTTAACGATTATCACCCTGCGAAAGTCGAGTTCATAACCATTTAAAAGTAAATATAGCTAATTATTAAGTTAATATCCATATTTTATGTATAATTGGATATTTTCTTTACATTCAGTACTTTATTAATAATTTTTTTCATTTTTAACTAAATATTGGATAATATTATTGATTCAAAACAGGCAGTGTTAGATGGTCCTAGATAATTGATCAGTAGATTAGAAATACTCGAATTGCAACTTGTTAACATGTTACTAATGAATAACTTATTCCGGCATAACTGTATACAATTGAATTCAACTCTAGAGCTTCAGATTCCGAATAGTTTTTCCGTAATAATCTTCAAATGTAATGATTTTATTTTTATTGTAAACATATACCATTTGTGATAATTTATATAATTAACGAAATTGATAATCCCATCAATAGTTATTACACCTTGCTATTAACATCAATATGTAACTTAAATCAAGGAGAATTAATTTTACATGATTCATATTACTTCACTGATTGAGGAATATATTGCACCATTAAGGAAGTCTACTTGGAATTGTGATAAGAATGAGTTTTATTTACTGGAGAGTAATAAAGACATAGTCGTCCATTCTGGACAATATTATAATACCGAACTAACTTATGGGGGAATTTTTATTGGAAAAAAAATGATTATTTACAATAGAAATCAAAATAAGGGCACCTCAGTAAAAGCGATAAAGTTTCAAACTACAAATAATAATCAATGTATAATTTCTGAAAGGATTAGTGTCCCCCCCTCGTTTATTTCTAGTATTTTAAAAGAGGCGTATTCACAAATTAGAAATTTAACACTTTTGAATAAACTTGAAGAGCAAATGAACTCCTGGTTTGATATTTCAGTAGAAAGAGACAATTTAGTACACATAAGAAATAAAGATATAAATGGGAAAATTGATAACAGGCTTATCATAGTTAATCGATATATTCGAAGTAATTATCAGAAGGCACTAACTTTGCATGACTTAGCGTATCTAATTAAATGCAATCATGTATATTTAAGTAACACATATTCGAAGGTTTTTGGAATTTCTCCTATTAAACATGTTCAAAATCTTAAAATGAAACGAGCAAAAGAATTACTACAAAATACTGACTATCAAGTAGGAGAAATTGCTATAAAACTTGGCTATGCTTCTTGTTCTCAATTCACTGATTTATTCAAAAGATACTACGACCTTACTCCTATGCAATTTAGAAGAAGTGGTAAATGATTCAGGGAGGAAAAAGATGATTCGCGAAGTTCAACATAAAGTTTTAGAAAATATCAACCGCGTTTTACATCTGCGTGAGAGTTCTATACTTATAGGAGACGATTTACGCATAATTGGACTAGATTCTATAAAAACAGTTGTTTTAATTGTTGAACTAGAGGAAAGTTTTGATATCACCTTTGATGATGATGAACTTTTATTCGAAAATTTTAATGTTCCAGATAAAATAATAAATCTTATAATAAAAAAAGTGGGTGCGAAATGATTGAAAATCCAAGGCATTTGATACAAACAGATGAAAAAACTCTATTCTGGTATTTTAATATTAATCAAGAGCAAAAGTGGAACACCACCAAGGTATTTCCCTCAGTCACTGATATGCACCAGTTGGAACTAGTAAAGCAACAAGAACAGCAACTATTAATTATTGCCGAACCAGAAGATACTGTAATCTTATATAATACTCCAAGTAAAGATTTTATCCATTACCTAGGAACCCAAGGTATAAAAGTACCTAAAATGATACTACTAAACAGTTCTGACTCACTTCAGAATTTACCATTAGAACGTTCCTTGTTCATCCCCTATATCAACAGTGAGGATATATACATAAATACCTCCTCGTTCTCAGAGTTAACTGTTTTTGGGGCTGAACATCAAATTGTAAAAAGCATTAATAATAAATTCGTTACCCGTAAATTGGCTGAGGAAAATAACTTTCGCGTAACATATGGGTTTTTATGTAAAAACATAAGTGAATTGGAGCAATCTTTTCAACTTCTATGTGACTATGGGTTCGATCAGTGTGTAATAAAAGTTCCTTTTGGTTCCTCGGGTAAGGGCCTAAAAATAATAGAGAATATAAACAGTTTTAATACACTTGTTAAATATATAAAGAGACGTAGCATTGAGTTTGAATTGCTTATTGAGGGGTGGTATCCAAATACAAGAAATATAAATAGTCAACTATGGATATCAAAAGATGCGATCAGAATTTTAGCAATTACTGAACAGAAGATAGATGGTAATGGAGTATATCTGGGCACATGCTTTACCCCTCACTTCGATATGAGCTTATTAACCGAATATCAAAGAGAAATGTTAAGGCTTGGGCAGATACTCAAAGATAAAGATTTTATCGGGATATGTGGGGTAGATTCAATTATTGACGAACGCGGGAGGCTATATCCGATTATTGAGATAAATGCGCGGTTTACACAAGTAACATATTTACTCCCTTTAATTCAAAGGTTAATCTTGAATTATTCACATATCTATAGTCAATATATTAAGTATGAATCCAATCAAAGATTGGAATTTGAAACAATTTTAAGCATAATAAAGAATGCCATCCAACCCGATGGAACCAATAAATTCCTAGTGTACACCTTTGCTAACTATACCCTTCCAGATAATAGTAAGACAATATACCGTTTGTATGTTTTGATTTATGGCCAAGAAAAAGATAAGGTGCTTGACATGCTTCAAAGGCTGCAAGAGTTATAAGATTTTAACAACATTCCCATGGTAAATGTTCAGAAATAAGAAGGTTGAGTTGGTTACATACATGGGATCGCCAGTTAGAAACCAGCTTACTACTTGTTTTTTAAGTAACTCAAGATAAAGGGAGCCAGATTGACTCCTCTTTGGGTGATTTCCAACATGTAGTTAACAAACAGCAGATACCCTCCCTTATGCCTATAGTTATGATTGTCGGGCATTTGGTGTAAGTAACGATTGACTTGAAGGCTATGTAAGCACGACGGATAGTTAAGATCACCTGCAATATCTGTACAGTGTGTAGGTTTCTCCAACCCTTATTTCGAACATCACCAATAAGATTGTTCCATTATTAAGGAGTGCAAAAACGACCACTGCTAAAAATGTATACCGTTGTTTTCCTAGACGCGATCCATTTTAAGGTAAAGCAGGATGGAAGCCTCCTATGCGAATGGGGCTTTAACCACAAGGACATCATGCCAGCTAGAGGCTATATTCAATCAAGGTTTCGCTTCATAAGTCGATAATGAGGTTACTCTCAATATTGCGATCCAATCTGGTAGAGGTATCGATCGATTCTTATTTTCAAGAATGGTGGTTCGACCGACCTCCCGCCGCGCAGCGGCGCAACGCGCGCTTGGGATTCGCGCGCGTTGGAATACTATTTTTATATTTATGGTTATTATCGGAAAACTATTCTCTATTTATAACTGAATTATCACCCAGCCCACGATATAGAAGCCATTTGATTTCAGATAAGCTATTAATTTGAATATCCTCACCATACGATATTGTTTTTTTTTCTCTATTGATCAAAATTGATACTGCCCCAGCATTCTTAGCTGTTTTAATATCTTTCTCTTCATCTCCAATATAAACAATATTTTTTAGATTGACTCCAAAACTGTTAGCAATAATTTCAAGGCCTTTTTTATTTGGCTTTCGGAACCCACAGTCAACTGATGATAAAAAAAGATCTATCATATCCTTAATAGTAGTTATATCCCTAATTATCAGTTCTGTGGGCATTCCGGTAGGCATATCAGTTAGAACACCAACTTTATAGTGATTATCTTTCAAATATTCTAAAACTTCAACAGTATCAGGAAATACACATACGTTTCTTTGAAAGTACTGAAAAAATGATTCGATCACATCATCTATCATAACAGTTGAATGGTCCCATTCTTTTATAACATCGGAGAAAACAAGTCTAGGATTATACTCAAACTCCCTTGGATTTATTCGAGGGTTATAATTTTTCAAAATTTCCGTTGATGTTTTTATATGTTTTTCGGATAAGTTAAGATTTAGCTTATAGGATACAGCTTTAAAAGCCTCATCGTAATAACCCCCCCAATAAATGGGAAATCCTTCATAATTTATTAATGTTCCGCCTAAATCGAATATAAACGCATCAATATCTTGCAACATTCGTTCTCTTACCCCACTTACTTTTAAAATGAGTAAAAACCTTCAAAAAACGTCGAAGGCATTCCGAACTGGAATGCGCAAAAGGCAGATTTCGGCACAAATGATTTTCTTATAAAGATACCTCCTGAGACACATGGCGAAGGCATAAAATAAAAGACCAGCAATTTTATTTGTTTCTCATCAATGATGTCATCTTTTGAAATTACTCCTCTTTTCTTTGCACGGTCTAAATATTGATTCAAAGTCAAGTCTTTAGTCTCGCTTACCTTATGCTCAGTCGAGATAAATAACAAAGTGTAGTTGAAGTAACGCATCGCTAACTGGATATTCTCAATATCTTCAACGTTAATGAATTCCTGAACGTTCTCTTCAACTTCTGTACGGAAGGTTTAGGAGCGTGAACGTATTCACACACCTCGCCTTCACTCTTCTTCCGGTTCAATGGCCAGCATCGCTTCGCGTTCAAGGTCAATAACCTCCGTAACCTCCCGATAAAAGGCGGCCAACAGTTCGGGGCGCTTGATGATCTTTTCTACATATTTAGCGAGCAGATAAGCATCGGGCACTGTCGATTTTGAGCTCATCTTTGCTCTAAACAGGCTAGTCAGTTTGTCCTTTACAGCCTGTTCTGTCACCGCCTTATTCGGGTCTAGGAAGTCGCTGATCACGTCCTGCCGGATCGTTTCATACAAGCTGGAATTAATTCTCCCAGACCAACGGTCGTTCAGCTCGAATAGCGACACGAAATTCGCCACTCTGACGCGGTCGGCCTGCTTTTCTCTTCGGACCCCGACCACGATCTTCTCGTCCGGCTCGGTTTGATCGAGTCCGATTGTGATCGATTCAATGCCAGGTCGATGGTAGGGAAGGAACAGAAACGCGAGCTGACCAGGTCCGCGATGGCCCTCTAGCGGGTCCTTCGCGCGTTTCATCGTTTGGTTGCAAACCTTGCAAAGCGGGATTAGATTATCCGACGACACGGAGAGCGTCGGATAGATCGACTTCGTGAAATAATGATCAAGATCCGCATGCCCGTCCTCGCTGTCGACCTCGATCATGCCCAGACACGCGGGACACACTTGATTGAATTGATTATCCCTCTTCCGATTCGCCTCGAAGAACCCTCGCCGCACATGACCACGCAGCAAGTTTGGTTTCCGAAGTCCCGTCATCCGAAACCCCGTCGAGCCTCCTAAAATATCGTCGTACAGCGCCTCGAAGAGTGGTTTCGCAATTTCTTTCACGCTGGCGGGCAGCCCCGGATAGGAGAATTGGTAATCGGCTCGCCCGAGCTGGGCAGCGAACACAATATCTGCTTTAAAAGTATCATAGAGCAATCTCCGTTGCTGCCGACTTAGCCGATACAGCCCAGTCAGCCCCTCACGGATCGCTTTATAATCGAGAAACCACTCTACCCCTTGTCCCGCAAACGTATTTTCAAAATGGGCACGATCAAAGGATGGACGCAGGTCGGTCGCCACGTAACCGAGAACCTGTTCGACAAAGCGGCACACGAGGTCCAGATCGTTGGCGCAATTACTCTTGTTCGTCTGGAGTAAGATCGTCGTCCCCTCCCCTCTCCTGCTGCTCCAGTTGCTCTAGCTGGCTGTGGATCCGGAAACGATAATAACCGGGTCCAACCTTCTTGGCGAGCTCTAAAAGCTCGTCCTTTTTGTCCGACGCAAACTTCTCCGTGATAAGCCTCCTCGAATATTTTCCAATCGGTGAGGTGACACCGAAGATGCGCTTCGAGATGTCGGCGCGGTTCGCCGCAAACGTCGAGATCTCCATGGACACAACGCGGGTTTCATGCTCCTTCGTCCGCTCCAGCAAGTAGAGCTGATCGGGATCGGCGTCCGTTAACAGCAAGGTGGAGTGGGTGGCCATTATAAACTCGTTACACGTCGTCCCATCAGACGTAACGGATAACTGATGCAGCAGCTCGACGAATTGCTCATTCCACGACTCGTTCAGATGAATGTCTGGTTCGTCGAAGAGAAACAGCGCGTCCCCGCTCGGATCGGAGCGAGCCAGCAGCACGAGCCCTAGTCGACCCAGCCACAAATATTCGCCGTCGCTTAGCGCCTTCTCATATAACAGCCTGTTTGATTGCTTATGCTTGAACACCAAGTGGGCATCCAGCAGGAGCCCTTCCCGCTTCGCGATGAGCAGCATCGTCAGCAACTCGAAGGGGTGAGTGTCCATGCCAAGGCCGAGGCAGTGGTACGCGCCTTGTTCCTGCTCTGTGATAGGGAAATAGGCCACTCTTTCCTTGTGGATCGTTGCGGTGAATAGATGATCCGATAACGTCTCCTTCATGCGGGAGATGCACCAGGCGTGGGACACGCCTTGGTCACCGGACTGTTCACTCCGGGTGCTCATCCAACGGATCAACGGCTGAAGCCGCATTGAACGCTGCTTCGTCTCCGCGTATTCCTTCAGCCGCTCCTCATCGACGACAAGGGTCATTCCGATAGGCACGATTCCGCCGATCATATCGAACAGCTTCTTTCGGAGCGCGATATAGGTATTATCGAATCGGGAGTCCGTATCGGAATCGATCGAAGGGATCGCCGCGCTAAGACAGAGCAGCACCAACGCGGACGTCTTGCCGTCGATATACAAATACGAAGCGTCGTCATATACGCGCTGCAGATTGACGAGCGACTGCTCAATTTCCAGGACTTGGAGGTCGTAATCCTGTTCCTCTCGGGCCCCGTCGCGGGCGTCGTAAATATCGCTCTTAATCGACTCCACCGGGGATGTAAGCAGTATGTCCTCGAACCCGTTCGTCGGGCCGGAAGCGTATCCGATAATGCGGCGCGGATGATATTCCCTGCATTGGCTGAACGGCTGTTTCCGCAAATCAAGGCGCTTCTTCTCCCCGTCCGCATTCGTGAGATCCACCTGCAACCTTGATTCCAGATCCGCCGGATCGCTGCCGTCGTTCGGGCGAGCCGCAATCGTAACCGGCCGGCCGCCGACATCCATCACATATACGACTTCGAAAGCGAAGCCCGGCGTTTCATCCTGCAGCATCCGAGTGAAGATCAACCCAATCGCTTCCAGAAGCGATGACTTCCCTACTCCGTTGCGGCCAATGAGAAACCGGAAAGGGTCTTTGCCGACGCTTCGCTCCACGTTTTTGAAATGGATCCTAAACTCCCGCAATTGCTTGTACTCTTTAATATAGATCGATTGCAATCTCATGCCGCTAACTCCTTCTCAGCCGCTCGGCCTTCTTCCACAGCAGGATCGTGACAGGCTTCTGCACCTGAATAATCCGCTCGTCCTCGTCGTCGAATTGCTTAGGATAGCGCATTACTCCGGACGAAACCGACTCCAGCAAGCCGAGCGCGTCGAACAGTTCCGTCATTTGATTCGCTTCCTGCACGCCCAGCTTCATTCGTTCTCCGAGCATCCGGTTCGCCTGTTTCGCAGCTTCGTGGATGGCCAGCGGCTTCTCGGTTTCCATGTATACATCCAGTAGAAGGTTCTGCTGTCTCGAGAAGTGCTCCCGCAGCACTTGCAGTACCGAGGATAGCTCGGCCTCCGCTCCGGCTGTTCCTGACTCGGGAGCATTCGGCTCCCGTAAATCGACGTCGGGTCGGTTTCGGTGATGGAGCTTATACAGCTCCTCCATCTCACTGTGGAGCTGCTTCTCAAGCTCGACGATTTCGTAGAGCAATCGACTAGGGTCGATGTGTTTTTTTTCGGGAAATAGATGCTGCTTATAAACCGTCGCTCCTAACTGACACTCGTTCTGTTCGATTTCCTCGAGCGTGGCTGTCCATGTACGACCACCTTTGATGTCCGATACGGTACCGGAGGCAAGATACGTCCTCCATGAAGCAACGAGCTCTTCCCACAATCCCTCATCTGTACGCAACCTGGGCGCCTTTTGCTCAAAATCGTAATACCATACCTCTCTAGTGCGAACCACCCCATCGCTTGGACGAGTCAGCAGCAGGACAGAGGTTCTCAAGGCCATCCCAGGGAAGATTCCAGACGGAAGGGAAACTACGCCATTCAGTTCATACCGTTCGAGCAAACGCCGCCGGAAATCCACATCGTACCGCTGGATGCTGCTCAATAGGCCTTCCGGAACGACAATCGCGCAATGGCCGCCATTTTTCAATAATGCCAAAGAGAGCTCGATAAATTGATAGCTTCGCGTGCCCTGCTTCGCGTTGTCCCCCATTGAGTACCACATCGGCCCGGCTACCCAATCGGGCTTCTTCGTAAATGGCGGATTGCAGATCACATAGTCATATCGCCCACGACACTCGCTTGATAGGGCTAGGCTGTCTTCGTTATGGATCGCGTTGTGAGGACCTTGTCGGAACAGCAAATTTACTTGTGCAATTCTAGCAAACGAAGTCACGACCTCGAACCCGTCAAGCCTAGCAAATTCAAACTCCCGTGTGTGTAGCTCACTCCATAAAGAAGCTAACAACGATCCGCTTCCGCATGCGGGGTCGCAAACGTTCACCCGACTAGGCTGAATCGGCTTGAACTCTGCCAGTAATCTTGCCATCGCATTAGCAAGCAAATGAGGCGTGAGCACAATGCCCTGTTTGATGCCAATCGCTCGACTTAACAGAGTATCATAGATTGCCTCGTTTGCGGTATCGTCGGGGACCCAAGGAAGTGCCTCATCCAAAAACATGACGAGCTGTTGCAGCGTCTTGATGTCAAAGGGAAACGGCGAGGGAGGAATGTTGGACCCAATCGGAGTAAACCCTAACCATTTTTTCTGATATACATCAATAGCTTGTTGATATTCCTTCTTCCGAAATAACTCCATCAAGTCATACCACGAATAATTATCGCCTTCGAAGCGCTGTTGCAGTCTAAAAAAAATAAGATAGGATAAATGCTCGAACACCGTAATTGGCTCGGCCATCCCGTTTCGGTTTGCAATTCTCCACAACTCATCTGTTAGATGACGAATATCCTTTTCCGTGATCATTCGACTTCCTCGCTTCGTCCGTCTATTGTTCCGGTTTTAAACATATCATCCATATAACTCTCATCCAAAATGTTCAACTTACGGATCGCAGCTTTATTCGAATTCGCCATCCGTTCAGCCGCCCTCGCAATCATTGCGTACTCTTCTTGATCACTTTCGGATGGAACTACAGTCGGCAGTTGCAAGATCACATCAGCAATTTGGCCTCGATCCCGGTATTGGAACAATGATCCGGCATGTTGGTAATTTGCCTTGATGTACGACGCCAAGAACTCCGAGGGAACGTCCGGAAAAGGCGTGACCTTGATCCAGTCGTTCGAGATAACGACCGGTCGTTCCCATCGATGGACGAGCACCGCGCCTTCGGTCTGCTCGGTTGCGTGCCGATACCACAAAATATCGCCTGGCCCGGCAAACACAGCAGAATGCTGGATGAACCATTCATTGTCACGGTCTCCGGCCTCCACAGATCGCGGCGTCTTGCGGAATGGATCGGGCCTTCCCTTCCAATACCACACGCCTTCCTGCAGGGAATGCGCGGGAATCTGACGGCCTACCTCGACGTGGGCAATCCAATCGCTTAGCGTGCCTCGGGGTTGATACGTCGACCGTTTCACAATGATCGTCTCATACTGGGCCTTCGTATAATCCAACACCATGGCGATTAGCCGCTTGCGGCGATGCTGGATCTCCCGCAGTTTCGATATAAATTCGATGATATCGCGTTGTACAACCAACGGCGGCAGCGGGATCGGCCAGCTCTTCAACCGCTGCTGACTCCATCTGTCCACCTGCTTCGTTCGGTACCACCGCAGCACATGAAACAAATACTCCGGCAGCACGTCACTTACATGGACGTGTAGACCGCAGATTTTCACCTCTGCGAGTGCAGCTTCCTGCAGCATGCCGACGCCGCGCGAATATCGACCCAAGGAAACGAGAATGGTACCTTTCGGATACAACATGTACTCCTTGTTCCCTTCTGTGTCTTCAAGACGCGGATCGTCAGCCGCGAGCATCGGATCATCTGACAAGCTTCGGTAGCCAACGATTCGCTGCTCCCCTCCGACATCCACGTACCAGCGCCTTCCGGCGTTCGCTCCCATTGCGACAAGTTCTCCGAGCGGAACCTCCCGCCAACGGCCCTTTTCCATTCCAACCAATCCCCTAGTAAGAAAGTATATAAACAGCATTATATCAGATATCTCGGAATGATCGCCGCACATTTTTATTGTTCTACATCCTATAACCTACACTCCATAACCTATTGCCTTCATACCTTGCGCCGTCGACGGAATAGGTATTTTCCAAGCGACCTTCTGGTGGCTTACCAAGTGCAAGTTCCTGTCACTGTACAGTTTTGTATCCCTCGGTTTCCAGCTGCAATGTATATTTGCTTAATGTCATTCCAGCTAAATTTGTTTGTGCCACTACCCCCATTTTACGCCATAATTGCTGAGACAAACTATAACACCATCTTATCACCAAAACGTTATTAACTTAAGAAAAAATCAAGCCAAAAATGGAACGAGGAATATACCTAAATGAACCTTTTCACGGAACCTCTAGATCTTTGGCAAGGTCATTACTTTAAATAGTTAAGTGTGACTTCAAAATAGTTCAGTCCTCTAGAACGTACTTTTGAGACCACTACTATTGGTACAATAAACCAAGAATTACCCGACGATCAGGGAAATGTCTAAACTCATGAAGCGCATTCCCAGACCCCAGACTATTCAGAAGTATACTTGCGGAAGAAGAAAGGTGCTACTTCTTATCAACGTTATAATAACTTAATTACAAAATATAGCAGAGGACGTTCGTTACCATGTAGATCTTCGTGACGCCATTAATTATTGCATTATAACAGAGTTCAATTTTAGGAGATGGGTGGACTTACTAGGAGAGAAGTGATGGATTACCGGCGGTCGGTGAATGTATGTCTCAGATAAGTTCCTCAGGCAATACGACATTTCCCCATACAAAAAAGCCCGCTTCGGGATGCTTTCCCGCCGGGCTTATCGACCGATGCTTTCGGATTTCTTTATAAATATATAACACATTTAATACCAAATCAAGTAACAACCGGTATTTGATGAAGTCGTACACTCCTGATATAGATCCGTTAGCAGCTGTAGAAATGTTCGCAGTTCGTAAATGTAGACGTACAAAGGGAGTTAGTAGCATATTTGTACTTCATATGTATCTCTTCTTATGGGTTTCTCAATATCAGGCCCCATGGTAGATCGAAGGGGAGTATTGACTTCATCTGTGCACTGATTAACTTTTTAAGGTCCCACATGATGTCTGTTTCTTTTCGAATCAATTGGTTCTATTGGAGAAAATTAAAATTTCCAAGACAATTTTCCGCCCCTTTCTCAGTGTAATTTATCAATTTAACTGTACATCATCGTGAGTTTTCTTTTTCTTGCGGGGAATAAAAGAAACAATCAAACTAATTGAGCCATAAACCGCCGAGGAATCTTTCACGGCATCTAATGAGGCTTTAGTATCCTCGTTAAACTCTCCAAGTGAACCAAGTCCTGACACCACAATAAATAAAATCCCCAAAAGGACCGTTAGATATTGGCTCATTTTTTTCCTGTCAACATTTACCTTTTTATTTCCAAAAAGACTAGCAACTGGGTTAAAAACCCATGACCCTATGTAGGCAAAAAGAATACTAACAATAGCCACTAACAAATAATAAATATATGATGGCTGAACAACTGGATTTTTAAGCCCCAAATCCATCCAATGCCCACTAACAAAACTTATGGTAAATCGAGTAATAGGAATAATAATTGCAATAGCCAATAATCCGGTCACAGCAGTTGTCATAACTACGGCCAAGCTAGTGCTCAATTTACGCATCAAGAACATGAACCAGACAATAGGGATAATGGGTAGAAGGATAAAAAACCAATAAATTACGGCATGCTTATTTTTTTTAACATCCAACGAGTCTTTAAAGGGGCTAAACAATAAGATTACGCCTACAGCAGAAAATGAATATAGCATAACGACCTCGATCAAAGAGCCAAAGAAGTAGCCCGGCTCATAAAAATCAAAATGAGTGAGACCTATCGGATAGTTAAGGATTGTAAATAGCACACAGGATATAATTAAACAAACACCTATAAAGAACGGTAACGTTCCTTCTCTTTTGAACAATTTAACTGTCCCCTTCCATATATTCAATTTTACGTAAATGCAAGTCATTCGTTTCATTATACTGTGAACGTCAAATAGGCCCACCTAGCAGTCAGACGGGGTCTATTTGACGTTCAACTTTGTTAAAAACAAAAAACTACGCATCAGCGTAGCAATAACGTAGTATTGTATTTATTAGGAATTAGAGTTCAATTATTGAACACGATCATAAAGCTCAAGCATCTTGGAGATATTCATACCGAAGGACTCCAATTTATTATGTACCTCCTTATAATTCGCAAGTTCCTCTTTTAAACTTCTATTTTCCTCCGCTATTTCGTTTAGCTGCTGCTGCATAATTTGGACTTCTAGAGCCTGTGAATTTAAAAAATCCAACACTTGCTGCCAGTTAAGTGTTTTATTCTCACCATGAACGTCACCGTTAGGAAATGGAATCACCATACTACTAGTCAATTGATTGCCCTTTTTGTGACTAACGGAAAGTATTTCTTCATTATGTTGTTGTCTTAGAACAGCATTAAATCGAAACGCACAAGCCGCTTGAGTTCGCCCTATTTTATCAGCTGCCTCTTCGAACGCCTTCTTCTGACTGCTCCCATTACCTAAGTGTTTTAAAACTGTCTGTAATAACAATTGATCCTGTTCTGGAGACCAAACTTCATACTTAGTCTTTACCTCACTCATAGTAATCCCCTCCTAATCGTATAAAATCTTTTCTCTCCTATTTTCACCAATAAAACGTGAATCTATTCATTTTTAGTAGAAAGAAAACGATTGATATGACATTGACCCCATCTGAAAATATAAAAAAAAATGCGCCCTTAGCGCAGGTGTTTTTATACCGTTTACGTTTAGTAAGTTAATTCACTGACATACGAGAAAGATCACTTGTTAAATGCTGAACTCTGAATCCAGGAATCAATTGCCTGTCTATGAAATAAAATCCTTCTTCGTATCCTTACGTAAGGAACTTGGTTCTCACGAACCATGGTATATATACAATCTGCCGAGACACCCAGGTAATCAGATAATTCCGCTACTGAGAATACAGCTTTTAATTGACCATTTTCTTGTCGATGAGCAACATCTTCGACCTGGCTTGCATAAGCTACAGCTTTCGATTGATTTCCACAGTCTTCCATTAACTTCTCTTCCAATTCTAATAATGCTTTTAATAATTGGATTCGCAGCAATGCGTGTTCTCTCATAACAAATCTCCTTTCAACTTCTAAAGTTTTCCCTTTGATCTTTGTCACGTTAAATAGTTGCTAAATTATAGAAAGGGAAGTATAACATAAGTACGGGCATCTCTCTCCCCCTGCTCGAACCCGATCCCCTGGGTGGTGAACGACTCTCGGTCGATAAAGACGCATCCCATATGCGATGTTAGTCATGTACCACTGTCACACATGGCTTATTATGAAGTGATGTCTGATTACTTTCTTAGGCGTTGATTATAATCAGACATTCAGAGGATCCGTGCCTTCCATATGGTATCTAATGGTAGTTATATAAAGGGTGGCACGTGAACATTATTTGAATTAGAGGAATGGGATTAGTACCGTTTTTTGTAAACGGTTTTAAGTGATCCCAGGAGATAAAAATATGACACTAGAAGAATGCCCTCTGACCGACATATAAGATCTTGGAGCGGTATAAATATTGAGACGAAGCACTATGTTGCCTTTGGGTACAGAGTGTTTTTTTATTGCATTTTAAAAATACAATTTTCCAAATTAGTAGTTTATTCAATCTGGAGGTTCCTCCTAATAGTACCCAGTTTATTCAATTATTCGGTTTACTCACAAAGCCTTAGTTGGACTAAGACTTTCTATAGTGCTTCCAAAACTGCGATATCATGGATATTGGTGATGATTCTATGACTTTTAATCAAGCCTCATATAAGATGAACCGCGACGAGACATTCCGGCTATATAATAGCTACTTAGATAGTATTCAGAACAAAAATACCAAAGAGTCTGAATTGGTTAAGGCACGAGTTGAAATTCTTAACCTTTATTACTATGAACTGCTTATTCTCCAAAGCTCGATCACTCATTGGGAAACATTGTTGAGTGATCCTGATCTTAATTTCAGAAGGAAATTATGTTTAAAACTATATAATCTTAAGCAAGTAGATGTGGAGGCATTCTTAGATCTTTCAGACGGCGCTGTTAGTAACCTGTTTAATAAATCTAGTATGCCTGTTTGGCCGCGGCCCTTCCAGCTCAGTGTCCTTTTTAATCACCCATGGCAACTCATCAATAATCTGGATCCAGATCCAAACTCATATCGTGAATCACCCGAGTATTTTCATGCAGGGGTTTCGGAACGAATTCATTTACAAAGTCTTTCCGAAGAAAGATCAAAGGTAAAGACTGTCCGTGGATATGTAATCACGGACTCTCAGGAACTCTTTCCGGGCGAGTCTGGCCCAGTAACAGGACGCTGGGTCACCACGTATCCAGAATTTGATTACTTTGAATTCCACTTGAATTACGAACCAATGGTACATAAAGGCCTACGGGAGGCAATCCTGCATTACTTTCCAGCGGCTAAGCATCTGATTACAACTTACCGTCCTTTTAAACCATTAAATAAAAGATCGGTATGGGCCATCATTCCAAAAAACGAAGTATTGCCTTCCTATTTGGGAATGGTTCACGAGCTTAAAGAGTATCGGGAGAATACTGAATATCACAGCTTGAAATAACGCCCAGTACCTTGGCGAATTTAGTTGAACTAAGATTTTTGAGCCACCTGCCTTTTCGTGTGCATGCTAAAGAGCAAGTATACATGAATGGAGGAATCCCAGGTGGACCACCGCGAAACAAAATCAACATCCCCGAACAACAATCCTCATCAACTTCACGAAACGGAAGAATCTTTTCGGCAGAATCATTTCCTCCGGCCATTCCCGATAATCGCTCTTCTCCGGCATCTTTTCCGCCTCCCGTTTCGAATGGCGGCTGCCGCCGCACGAACCAACACGAACACCTAACACGAACTCGCTACCATTCTAGCACACGCATTTTCCTTGATACAATTCAGATATCCCAACAAGGGCGTACTCTTGAGCGGAAGAAGTTGTTTTACCGAAACCTAGCGGACACCCTTCACGAGCAACTGCACATTCGCCATGAAGTGGCCTACAATGGAAAAAGTTAGGTGTCTCAAGAGAAAAAGTATTATCAAGAAATAGAAGAATTGAGAACAGTTCTACCATCCTGTGGAGTTATATTGAAAATATTGTTAATGATGCAGTTGAGAAGGGTTTTTTGGAGCCTTAGAATATGTAATTCCCAATTGAACTAAAAGGTGTGGTTACGATGTTTCCTCGGTATTTGGTCGATTTCGATTTGCAGCGGCTTCCCCGCGTCCGGACGGACGTCATCGTCATCGGAGCCGGGATCGCAGGGCTGTTCACCGCGATTAAGGCTAGTGATACGAAGAAAGTAATCATGATTACGAAGAAGTCGCTGCTCGACAGCAATACCCGTTTTTCGCAGGGAGGCATCGCGGCTGTCATCTCCGACGAAGATTCGCCGGAGTATCATATGCAGGACACCTTGGTGGCGGGTGCGGGACTTTGCGACGAACAAGCGGTCAATGTGCTCGTGCATGAGGGCCCCGACGGCGTCAAGGACCTGATTCGGATGGGGACTCAGTTCGACATCGAGAACGGCGAGCTGGCGCTGACTAAAGAAGGCGCTCACAGCCATCGCCGCATTTTGCATGCACATGGGGATGCGACGGGTGCGGAGATTGTGCGTTCGCTGTCGGAACGGACGAAACAGGATCCGAACATCGAGCTGTGGGACGACCATTATGTTATCGACTTGATTACTCAGGACGGGGAGTGCCGCGGGGCGCTCGTACAGAAGCCGGACGGGCAGCGCGTGTTCGTGGAAGCAGATGCGACGATTCTATGCTCCGGAGGAGCAGGCCAACTGTACCGGTATACGACGAATCCCGACATCGCCACAGGGGACGGCATCGCCATCGCGCTTCGTGCTGGTGCGGAAATCCGGGACGTCGAGTTCATTCAGTTCCATCCGACGGCATTGTGTTACCCAGGCGCACCGCGCTTTCTCATTTCCGAGGCTGTCCGTGGGGAAGGAGCGATTCTGCGGAACATCAAAGGCGAGCGATTTATGGATAAATATCATCCGCAGCTGGAATTGGCCCCCCGCGATATCGTCGCCCGCGCGGTCTTAACCGAGATGGAAGAGACAAAGGTCTCGTTTGTTTACATCGATATTACGCATGAAACCGAAGAACTGATCAAGCACCGGTTTCCTACAATCTATGAGTTTTGCCTGCGGTATGGGCTCGATTTGACGACGGACTGGATTCCGGTCGCTCCTGCGGCGCATTATATGATGGGCGGCGTGAAAACGGACCTGAACGGGGAAACAGCCGTCAAGCGGCTATTTGCTTGTGGCGAAGTATCCTCGACAGGTGTTCACGGCGCCAATCGGCTGGCGAGCAACTCGCTGTCGGAAGCGATCGTCTTCGGCCGCCACATCATCGAACGGATCGCCGAGCTGCCGCCGCTGAACCGTACGCCGAGTGAATTGCAGGTTGCGGTTCACCGGAAGGAGCCGCCGCAGCAAGCGGTCGTCGAGAAAAAGCTCAAGCTGCAGAAAGTCATGCTTCGCCAAGCGGGAATGAAGCGCGACGCCGCAGGGCTGCAAAGAGGGCTGGTCGAGCTCAAGCGGCAGTCGGCCTTCTTCGAATATGCTTTGATGAAGCGCGAGGAGTATGAATTTGCCAATTTGCTCATCTGTGCAATGCTAACTACGAAAGCGGCGCTGCTGCGCCGGGAAAGCCGCGGCGGCCATTTCCGCGAGGATTATCCGCAGCGAAGCGACGGCTGGGTGAAGCATATCGTCTACCGGCTGGAGGAAGGCCATTTGGAGGAGTGCATTCAAGATGCTTGAAATCAACCGCGAACGATTGAAACGCAGCATTGCGGAATGGCTGGAGGAAGACATCGGAAACGGCGATATTACTGTCTACGGAAAATAAAGTTTTAGACTGGCATTAGTTGCTGGATACGGGTTTCTACCATTCAGTATCCTGCCCGTTAGTTGAGCGAAGAGCTGAGCTAATTAAAAACTCCTTCCTTTCGGCAATTTTTTTTAAATCTGGAATCAGAGAAGGAGGAAGTTATGCCCAGAATCGAAGATTATGGCAAAATAGTACTGAGAATAGGCAACGATCAACGAAAAAACTCTACGATTTACAGAAAGCGAGGGAATGGGCATGCTTTACGAGTTGCGCATTTATACCATGCATGAGGGGAGAATGGAAGCGATTCTGCAACGTTTCAGCCAGCATACACTTGGTATTTTCGAGCGGTTGGAACTGAAGGTGTACGATTTCTGGATCGATCAGACGGGGCTTCCGAAGTTATATTACGTGATGGAATATAAGGATATGGAGGAACGGCAACGGCTGTGGGGTGCGTTTCTACAAGACCCGGAATGGATCGAGGTGAAACGCACATCCGAGGAAAGCGGGCCCATAATTGAGAAGATTGAAGGAATATTTATGAATCGGGCCGATTTTTTTATACGATAGCGCGTTTGGCACTTGCCCCTCAACGGGATAATACAGGAACGGAGCATACAGCCTAGCCGACGGGCTCCGTTTTTGATTTAGGGAGTCGTCTCAGCAGTTATTGCTACTGCCACACATGAGGCGATTATTACTATCGTTCACCGTTAACGAATCAAGCCGTGTGACCGAAACGTGACGAGACTTTTTGATATCACATTCATCTGATTATCATTTCAATATTCTCATCTACAAATCGTTTCATTTTATCAATAATTTCCTTGCCAGAAAGACACACAATTCCATGATGGTTCTCGCATAAAAGCCATTTATATTTCTTTGAGGCTAAACTCATTCTTCGGGCTTTGATCGATTACACATAGAAACGGATAATTATCGACTACCAAATTCTTTACTTCTTTTGTAAAAAGCTTCACAAACATAAGTCTCCTCGCTTCAAAAGAATCATTTTGAGATTCTACATTAAGGCTTATTTTCCTCCTTCAAAATCCTGTTGGCTTCCACGTTATACTGCCCTTTAGCTTAATGAGGCCGCCCGATCACCTACGGCGGCCTCATGATGATTGTGTTGAGCTATCGTACCCGTTAACGTAACGAAGTTACCAATTCCACAGCTTTTATTGTTTAGCATAAGGCTACAACTAGTTTTAGTACTATGCCTCTTGCGTTGCAATCCACCACGTGTTTCCAGCAGGATCCTTCACCCCTGCACGTCTATCAGGATCTCCTTCTTTGCGAGACGGTTCCAAGACTGATATACCACCTGCATGAATTGCACGCTGATATGTACCTATAACATCCTGTACATAAATATGTAATTGAGCAACAGTTGCGCTCCAGGTATTTGTGGCATCTCCAAGCATTACAACCGTATCCTCAATTTGCAGTTCAACATGCATAAAAGAACCATCTGGTCTATAAAATCGTCTTAGTACGTTTGCTTCGAAAGCTTCCTGCAAAAAATTTATTACACTCTGTGCACTCGGCACCACTAATAGGGTGAAACACTTGAATATCCTTTTGGCTTCCAAGAGTCAGACATTTACTTGCCTCCTATTTATCAATATTTATTTCTTTATCTATCCTATTTTGCTGAAATATTCATATATCCTTTCTAAATTATTCAGTTATCTTGCACTAATCTGCCAGTTACTTCAATAAGCATAGCAGCTTCACACTATCGTTCTCAGTTAGCTCAATCTCCAAGGCTACACAATGAAAGTAATTTATCTAGAAGGTGGATGTCTGCTTAACAGGAGACCATTGGATATGTGGAACTTGTTCGTTATTAACCGTAACCGTTCCTACACAAATATCAGTTTGTGCAGGATTATCTAAGTAATGTTGGATTGTAAACCTGATAGCTTTTGAAGTTTTTAGATTTAATAGTTCATTTTTATGAATCCAAAACAATTCTCCCTCGTCAGAAGGAATAAAATTTCTATGTGTTGTCTTTCCAAAATAAACGTATTGTTGCCTGATTTCACCGTCACTATTTTCTATTAGGATGTACTTAAGTGAAAAGTTTTCTATTTCGTTCTCCTTAAAGCCGGTCTCCTCTTCAATCTCCCTATAGCTTGCCTTCATCGGGAAGTTCAGTTCTTCATACTCGAGATGCCCACCAATACCTCCCCAAAATTCGAAATTAAATAGCTTGCTTCGATCTTTCTTCATCATTAAAACGTGCTCTTGATTAATTAAAAATGCTGTTGCCATTTGTCTGACTTCCACAACTTCGTCCTCCATTAGAATAATCCTTGTCTTAAGTGAGTTTATCTTACTTTGCACAAAATGGGAATAATTTCCACGTTATCCTGCCCGTTACTTCAATGAACATCAAGAAGGAGCTGTCCTTTAGCAGCTCCACGCTATCGTCTCCCGTTAGTTCAACGCCGAGCAGGACATATGTACAAACTCAGTTAATTTGTGAAGATGTAAAATGACTCTCAGGCCGGGAATGTTCTCATGGATAGCGGTAGCCTTTAAAGGTGCATGGGAAAATAGACGGCTACTAGTACAGCCGTCTATTTTTCGGGGTATATCACTAACATGGAGGTTGGCGGCTCCCACTCTATCCTATGTTAATTGAGCTAGTTCGGTCTGAGTTCTTTTCCCCTCGGTAAGCCCAATTTCTGCTTTGCCCACGCTTGATGGGACCTGCGTTCATA
>NZ_JBHSRV010000018.1:0-94763 GCF_042659105.1 Paenibacillus allorhizosphaerae
GACTAACGGATGGGTTCGTGACACCATAGCGCAACGACCTTCCTCACCAGCCGTAAGAATAGTATAAAACGTCGCACCAAAATTTTCATCCTCTGTGGCGCCCGACAGGGCATGGGGGGCTAACGGGTTACGATAGTTGAATCATGGTTTTGTAATAAACATGAAATCTGATTTTCATATCTCATTAATAAACCAGGACTATAATAAGATCGACCCCCTTTTTAATATATAAAATTAAGACCCGCAGCCCGTTGCTGTGGGTCTCTTTCTGTTATCACATAACTTCATAAAATAAGTTGTTTGATACATATGTCCTGATGTGTATCGAACGGGTAGTTATCGCTAATGAACCTTCAAAATAAAGCTGTAGCAATTGCTTGGGTTAATTTGACGAGTAGGCGTCTTGACTAGAGGATAATTCTGGGATAAGATAATGTCAGTCATTACTGACAGACATATCGTGTATCTTAAAGAAAGGGAGCTGATCATGCGTCAAACTAAGCAATGGAGCACAGAGAAATTGCTACGGGCTGCTATCGACCTAATTTCGGAGAGAGGATACCATGGCGTCACGACGCAGGAAATCGCTTTAGCCGCCGACTTAAGCGAAAAGACGCTTTTTCGACACTTCGGAAGCAAGCAAAATTTGCTCGAAGCCGCCCTAGAACATTTTCAGTATGCCGAAGAGATGCGAATGCTCTTCAACGAGCAGCTTGTGTGGGAATTAGAAATCGACCTACTAACCATCAGCAGAAAATATCATGACATCATGAACCGCAACCGAAAGCTGATTCTAATCGCCATAAAGGATGAGGTCCATATCCCCGGTTTTAAAGAACGTCGACTGCAGCATCCTCGCCAACTGTTGACGTTTCTTACAGATTACCTCATTACAATGAGTGAGAAAGGAAAAATTGCGTGTTCCAACCCCACCATGCAGGCTTTCACGTTCATGATGGCTCAATATGGTGCGTTCATTAATAATTTGGAAGCCAGGGAGAACTATCCCGATATCGGGCTCGAACAGTTCATACAAGAGAACGTGAAGATTTTCGCCAGATCCATAACTTTAAAAAAGGAGCTGTAAAAGAGATGATGAACGATGAAGTATCAGCATTTATCGAAAATCTTAATCAGCCGTGGCAAATCGAGGTAAGTAACCAGCTGCGCCAAATGGTGCATAAAACCATTCCGGAAGCCGAAGAGCGCATCCAATACAAAAAGCCCCATTTTCTAAAGCATGGACATTACGCAGCTGTTATTTCTCCATCGAAAGATGCCATTGCATTCATGATCATGAACGCAACCGGTCTTGCATTCCCGAAAGGATTCGAAGGTCCTGCCGAGCGAAAATGGCTTAAAATTCGCCAAGGGGATACGCCTGATTACGATCTGTTGGCTAACCTATTGGTTCAAGCTTCAAACACTCTGTAGCGGCGAAGAATCGCCAGAACATTCACTATGTTTGGGGTGCAGACACCCTTCCAAAACAAGGAGGATTCTCATGAATAACATTCCAAATCAACCATTAGAAATGACATTCAAACGAGTATTCGATGCCCCTCGCGAACTCGTTTATAAAGTGTGGACGGAGCCCCAACATTTCGCGAATTGGTGGGGGCCTAAGGGTTTCTTCCTAGAAGTAGCCAAAATGGAAGTTCGACCAGGCGGCATATTTCTAGGCTGTCAGTCTTCCTCCGACGGGAATCATGTCATGTGGGGGAAATTTACGTATCAAGAGGTAGTCACACCCGAGAAGTTGGTTTTTATCCAGTCCTTTTCCGATGAGCAAGGCAACACGATCCGAGCGCCTTTTAACGCGAATTGGCCTCTTGAAATTATGAATATCATCACGCTTGAAGAAAACGAAGGGAAAACTACTCTGATGCTGAATGGCGGCCCTCTGAACGCATCCACAGATGAGCAAGCGGCATATGACGTTACGGCACCAATGCTTCAACAAGGACTCGAAGGTACATTCGATCAACTCGCCGACTACCTGGCTTCCCAGAAGTAATATGTGATAAAAAAGATGCTGTTTTTACGCTGAATGAATGGCTAACGGGATACGATAGTGTAAAAAGAACTGCTTCATAAACGACGAAGGAGCTGCTGCGCAGCTCCTTTTAACATCTTCACAAAATATAGTGATTTGTACTATGTCCTAATGTGCGTTGAACTACCGGGCAGCAGTTCCGATTCTTGGCGGGTGCTTTCTCTTTTTGCTCGTTCGAATTGTATTCGTATCGAAAGATTTTTTAATAAAAAGTTTCATCCCACATGCACCCTGACATAATGTTGTCAGGGTGCATGGTTTAATATAGGTATTGTAAGCACTACAAATGAACCCATTTCAAGGAGGAAATTTCTATGAAAAATTCAAGACAAATCATTTCCGAGGTAAGCACAGAAATTCAGCCGTTCCACATCTCCGTACCGCAAGACGATCTTGATGACCTTCGGAATCGTTTGTCTCGGACTCGTTGGCCGGACGCGTTAGGCGGAGCTGACTGGAATTATGGGGTTTCGCTCGACTATGTGAAAGAGTTAGCATCCTATTGGCAGAAAGAATATGATTGGCGTAAATTCGAATCTCGCCTGAATGAGTACCCTCAATTCACTACGAATATCGATGGTGCCAACATTCATTTTTTACATGTTCGTTCGCCTGAACCTGACGCTTTTCCACTACTGCTTACCCACGCATGGCCCAGTTCGATTGTCGAGTTCTTGGAACTAATCGGTCCGCTCAGCGATCCGCGCTGTCACGGTGGCGATCCGGCCCAAGCGTTCCACCTCGTCATCCCTTCCGTACCTGGATTTGGGTTCTCAGGGCCAGTACTTGAAGCCGGATGGGATATAGCTCGCATATCTAGAGCATGGGATGTCTTAATGAAGCGCTTGGGATATACGGAATACGGTGCACACGGCAGCGATTGCGGCGCACTTGTGTCCAGAGAACTTGGAATTCAGAAGCCGGAAGGTCTTCGCGGCATACATGTGCTGCAGCTGTTTTCCTTCCCTTCCGGAGATCCGGCGGAGATGGCCGACTTATCGGAAGAAGATCAGCAGAAGCTTCAATTCCTGGCCAATTTCAATGAACGGGCGGGCTTCAATTCGATCCAATCCACACGGCCACAAACACTCTCCTATGGTCTTGCGGACTCGCCTTCAGGGCAGCTTGCTTGGATTGCCGAGTTATTTTGCGGCTTTGGCGACCATGTGGATTTTATCGACCGGGATGCATTCCTGACTAACGTCACTTTGTATTGGCTGACCAATACGGCGGAATCGTCCGCACGCTTGTATTACGAGAATGCGCATAACCACGGGCAGGAGACGCAAGGACCGAATACGGCTCCGACAGGTGTGGCGGTGTTCGGACATGATTTCAAATCGATGAAGCGCTTTGCCGAACGTGACAACACGAACATTGTGCAATGGTCGGAATTTGAACGCGGAACCCATTTTGCCGCGATGGATGCGCCGGATCTTCTAATCCCTGACATCCAGGCTTTCTTCCGGAGATTCCGCTAACGCTAAACTCCAATGATGGTTATAAAAGATGGGAGCGGTAAACATGAATGCTGTGAAAGTGCAAATCCAAGGGACGGCAACCGAAAAAGAACCCGGTAAAGTACTCAGTAACCGTGAATTGAATCGCGCGCTGCTGGCCCATGACGTTCAATGAATTGGGCATGCGACTATGCGAACATTGGTCTGGACTCGATCTGGAGGCTGCAGCGGGAGTGGTTCGGAATAGAGTACCGTTAGTGCAAATACCGCCGCGGGGCATATGGGGGGAAAGCGGGCAGGCTGTACATACGTCAGTCGAAGCATGGCTCGGCCAACCTCTGTCCTCACCGCCCGAGCCGGAATGGCTCATTTGGAGTTATTTGGCCGCATTCGGACCGGCTACAGTCAAGGATATTCAGATTTGGTCAGGACTTACACGTATTCTTGAAGATATAAGGTCTCTTCGTCCACATCTGGTCACATTTCGAAACGAACGAGGCGAGGAGTTGTTCGATCTGCCGGATGCTCCTCGGCCTGATGCCGATACGCCATCTGCACCGCGGTTCCTCGGCGAGTTCGATAATATGCTGCTGTCCTACGCGGACCGGAGCCGAATCATGGATGAGACGTGCCGCAAACGTGTTTTCACGGCGAACGGAATCATCCGTGCAACCATTCTCATTGACGGCTTCGTCGCCGGAACCTGGAAGCTGATGAGCCGTCGTGATCGTGCTGTTCTGCATATAGAACCATTTCGGGTACTTTCCAAACAAGAGCTAGATGCTCTGTCTGAGGAGGGAGCTCGTATGCTTCATTTCGCAGTTTCGAATGCGGCTACCTCTGAAATTATTTTTCACTAAACAGTTAGGACATAGAAGGCTTGGGTATTCGAGTGTAGAATAAGGAATGGGTGAAATCGCTTATTGCAGGTTCCCGGATTGGAGGTCGTTCTATGAAGCTGGATCGCTTGCTCGCGATTACAATGGCATTATTAAATCAACCCCGCGTCAGTGCTACTGACCTTGCTAAGCGCTTTGAGGTTTCTCTGCGAACGATCTATCGTGACATGGAAGCCATCAATCAAGCCGGAATCCCCATTGTGTCCTTCGCCGGATCGGATGGAGGGTACGAGATTATGGAGGGCTACCGATTGGAAAAGCAGGTGTTATCTTTGGAAGATTTCTCGTCAATCTGCTCAGCCTTGCGAGGAGTACGGTCCGCGACGGATCATTCCGAAATAGATCGATTAATAGAACGAATCGGCGCGTTAATGCCTGAGCAAAACAAAGCTGAAGATCAGATTTATGTGGATCTCGATTTCAAGCCGGCTCCAAACGATAAAGTGCATATGGGTCCATTGCACCAAGCAATCAGAGACCTTCAATTAATTTCTTTTACATACTTAGATAACAAAGGTGCGGAAACCGAACGCAAGCTGGAACCGATGGGTCTTTTTCTCAAAGGCTATATCTGGTATGTATACGGCTACTGTCTGACCCGAATGGACATCCGCGTATTTCGCCTGTCCCGTATAGGAGAACTCAAGATCTTACAGGAACATTTTGTAAGGCGAGACTTTACGCTGCAAGATGTCGAACAACAATTCATGAAGAGAGCCGATTTTAAGAGAGTGCAGGCGGTATTACGGTTTCAACCGGAGGCGAAAACCCGGGTGCGTGATGAATTCGGCTTCGATAAAGTCCTCGTGAATTCTGACGGAACTTTGTCACTAACCACACATTTTTCATCAATGGAACGAGCGATCCAGAAAATCTTGAGCTACGGCAGTATGGTGAAGGTGATGGAACCCCCGTCATTAATTATGGATATGCAGCGTCAAATCCAGAAGATGGTTGAGCTTTACGAGCTATGAGAAATGGAACTTACCAAAAGAACCTCAAATTCCACTAAAGTATGTGGAGACGGAGGTTCTTTCGATTGCAGTATCAAAAACTGTTGTACTTCAGCAAGAATATTGAATGGGTTACACTGAAAGAACAAAAAAACATTCGATGATAATTACAAAAAAATTGCAATTAAATGGATTTAATAACGTACTTCGTTCAATCCATATCCGGCATATTTCGAACTGGCATCCAGTATAGCCTAAAGCCGATACCTTGCGGCGGCGGCAAAACGGAAGGTCGGGTCATTGTGCTACCCCGCAAATTTCACATAGCATAGATCTAAAAATGGCAATACGAAACTAAGCCCAGCTTTCTTCACCCTCGATCATGGCATCCATCATGTCGCGGCTGCTCACCCCCATGATGTCGGAGAAAACGGCAGCTAGTTTACTGTTGGCTCCTTCCAGCACTTTTTGGACCCGGTTATGTTCGCGAGACCGTTCCTGAATCAGGCTGCGACGGTAACGAACTAATTCGCGCAGTTCTCGTTGGTTTCGGTCTGGGATGTAACTGGGTTTCAGCAGACCGTGGCGGAGCAGATTACAAATCCATTCTGCATCTTTTACGTCTGTTTTCCTGCCGGGAACGGCTTTGATGTGCTGGGCGTTAACGACGAGGAACTGAATCTCTTCGGCTTCCAGAAAATTCACGATCGGTTTCCAGAACACCCCGGTACTTTCCATGGCCACATGAGTACACCGATGTTGCTTGATCCTGTCGATCAAATCAAGCAGGAAGATACCCCTCAGTATGACATGGAAAGAGGGATCAGGCTTCTAGAGAACAGAGACTTTCCAAATCTGAGATGAATCAAGTGAAGGATTTCCTGAATGTGTATTACAAAATTTCCGCATCGATTCAAACGTGCGTTGTGCATGGGGATTTTCATTATGATAATATTCTATGGGATGAGAACATAAGTCGCCTTGGGGTTATAGATTTTAGAAAATGATCGTTGTATCGGATGATAACCCTTTATATCCCTTTTGAAGAGGAGGCCGGGTATGACAAGCGTTCTGGTAGTCGAGGATGATGCGCACATGCTTGAAATGATTTTATTCGTCTTAAGCCGCCAGGGCTATCGGGTTCGAGGAGTTATAAACGGAAAAGAGGCTATGGATGAAATGGAACGCTCTCCCGCGGATATTGTTGTTCTTGATGTCATGATGCCAGTCATGGACGGATGGGAACTTTGCCGGGAGTTACGGGTTCTGTACCCGGATTTGCCTCTTTTTATGATCACAGCCAAGCACGAAACGAGCCAGAAACTGAAAGGCTTCGGATTAGGTGTGGATGATTACTTGGTCAAACCGTTTGACCCGCACGAGCTGGTGGCAAGGATCAAAGCACTGCTACGACGGTACCGGATTACAGCCGATAAAACAATTTCCATAGGCAATTTCAAATTGGATCGGCTTCGAGGCATGGTGGTCTGTGGGAACCAAAAATGGAATTTGCCCCACAAGGAATTCGAATTGTTATTCCATCTTGCGAGCTATCCCAGTCAAATCTTTATGCGGGAGCAATTGATCGAGGCCGTTTGGGGTTTCGATCACGAAGGGGACGAACGGACGGTTGACGTTCATGTCAAAAGGCTGCGGGAGCGGTTTGCTGCTTATGCCGATGAATTCCGGATCGTAACGGTTCGCGGTCTTGGATATCGGTTGGAGACAGCGAACGATGTTTAAAAACTTATACATCAGAATCGTGTTGACTTATATCTCTGCTGTTTTTGTCGGACTCGGCGCCTCGATTCCGATTACCTACTATGTATATAAAGAACAAATGCTTCGATTTCTCCAAAGCTCTGAAGATATTTTGCAGCTGCGAGCGGCGCTGATTATGATGCTTTGTTTGGCGCTGGTAATCGGCAGCCTCAAATTCATAATTTTAACGTTTTTTCTCGTAAAACCGCTAGAAGCATTAACGGAAGCTACTCAAAAAGTTGCAAAAGGCGATTACAATATCCGTCTACAGAGAGAAGGAAACGATGAACTGGGCGTCCTGTCGCAGCAATTTCAACACATGGCGAACGAGCTGAATCAGGTTGAACAGATGCGCCAGGAGTTCGTCTCAAACGTTTCTCACGAAATTCAAACGCCGTTAGCTTCCATATCGGGGTTTATTTCGATTCTGCAAACCGACGGATTAAGCGAGCAGGAACAGCTGCGATGCATGGAAATTATACGTCAGGAAAGCATGCGGCTTTCCCGGCTCAGCGACAACATGCTGCGTCTTGCCGTACTGGATTCGAAGTATCATCCGTTTCACCCTGCCCTCGTTCAGCTCGACCGGCAGTTGCGTCATATCGTGGTCGCTGCAGAGCCCCAGTGGACAGCTAAAAAACTACAAATTCGTCTTGATCTGCCCAAAACTGCGGTAATGGCGGACGAAGATTTGCTGAACCAGGTATGGCAAAATATTTTTCATAACAGCATCAAGTTTACTCCGGAAGGGGGGGACATCTCGATAGAGGTTCGCCCCCGCGGCGGAGAAGTAACTGTCACCTTTCGGGACAATGGAATCGGTATCGCCGAAGAGGATCGTAAACGCATTTTTGAACGATTTTTTAAGGGCGACAAATCGCGCAACCGGGATGCTGAGGGAAGCGGTCTCGGTCTGGCGATCGTAAGGCGCGTCATCGATCTGCATAGCGGCCGGATCGAAGTGGACAGCAGGTCAGGTGGCGGGACGGCCGTCACGGTTATTTTGCCCCGAGCGTAGTGTCGTAAATAAATCAAACCCTCGGAAAATAAAAGATGAGCAATCGAATTTGCTCGTCTTTTTATTATATCCATTTTTATCCATTTGCTTCATATTGCGTTCATATTGGCCACATAGAATCAACAGCAGATAAACAAGAGGAGAGTGAAAATATGGAACAAAAACAAAGCGGTTCCCTTTCCAACCTGCAAGGTAGGATGATTGGCGCGAGTTTGCCGGTCGACCAAGCCGAGAATGTGCGTGATTTTTATAAACGAGTGATAGGCTGGGAGCACATTGAAGTCATTCTAGGAGATCGGGCGGATTATCGAATGACGACACCGGACGGTCAGTTCGCGGCCGGCATTCATCATACGGCCGGCATATATGCCGACTTGCCACCCGTATGGATCCCGACCTTTCTGGTCAGCGATCTCAGGGCGAGCTTGGTAGCGTGCAAGAAGCAGGGGGGTAAAGTATTGATGAAGCCAACGAACTTTGAAAAAAACAGCGGGGCTGTCATTGAATATCCCGCAGGCGCCATTTGCGGGCTGTGTCAAATGTAATGTATGATGCGGAATTTTTTGACCTATAGCACCGCGGACAAGGGGAGCAGCGAGGCTCCCTTGACTAAAAAATATTGCCGTATTGGCACAAGGAGGACATCAAATATGGAGAACCGGACTGAAAGCCGGCTACCCGACATCCGCAGAACGATCAAAGTGGATGCATCCATTCAGGAGGTATGGCTGGCTGTCGCCACATCGGAAGGTTTGGCTGCATGGTTCATGCCGAATGATTTTCAGCCCGTCCAGGGCCATAAGTTTTCATTGGATGCAGGCCCGATAGGATTAACCTCTTGTAAAGTGACATTAATTAAGCGGCCTAACAGCCTATCGTTCGACTGGGGCAAGGACTGGCAGCTGACGTTTGAGCTCACCGATTTGGGAGGCCAAACGGAAATCACGCTCGTTCACTCGGGTTGGGACGCGAACAAGGTAGCGGAGTCCGGCAGGCCCCACACCGTGGCGTATGAACGTATGAGTCAAGGCTGGACAGTTCTCATGAATCGTCTTGTAAGAAGAGCTATTCATAAAAAGGAGAATCAAGCCATCAGTATAAATAGCGGAGGGATAAATATGCAGCAAACAACGCTTCAAGTGAGCGGCATGATGTGCAATCACTGTGTCAAATCGGTCGAGGAAGCTTTGACGGCACTCGGAGTGTCGGGGCGAGTTGACCTACACCAAGGCACAGTTTTTGTAGAATATGATGAAAACAAAGTACGCCTGGCGGCAATAAAGGATGCCATTGAATATATAGGGTACGACGTTAACTGAAGGCAAAAAGCTGGGCCACGGTTCACATGAAAGTAGGAGGCAAGCAATGATCAAGTACATCCGGCCGTTACCCGTTTCCTCAAGCGATGGTTTCGTATCAGAAATGTACAAACAAATACGGAGGGACTTTGGTTTTATAGGAGATATCTTCATCATGCATTCCCCTTCGCCGCGTTTGTTGGCTAGCATATGGGCGGCTTTAAGAGAAACGGAACTTGTTGGTGTTGTGCCGAGAGGCATTAAGGAAGCAGTTGCTGCAGCGGTTGCAAAAGCCAATCAATGTTCATTTTGTGTTGATGCGCATACAACAATGCTAATGGCAGCCGGAAATCATGAAGTAGCCCAAAAGATAAGCGATGATCAAGTTGACTCCATATCGGATGAAAAAATACGTTCGATTGTAAAATGGGCGCTTGCAACCCGTTCGCCAGGCTCATCAATATTGCAGAATCCGCCTTTTACCGCACAAGAGGCTCCAGAAATGATCGGAACCGCAGTAACTAACCATTATATCAACCGCATGATGGACGTATTGCTGACTAATAAAACGTTGGTACCCATTAATCATTTTTTATTGAATCACATGATAAAACGGGTGATTGCTCTGCTATTCTCTTCCTCCATAAGAAAAAGCAGAAAACCCGGAGAGTCCATTATTTTTTTGTCGGAAGCCTTACTGCCAGACGATCTGAGTTGGGCGAAGTCCCATCCATTCATAAGTCCCGCCTTTGCCTCTTTTGCTGCCGCTACGGATGAGGCGGGTCATAATATCATGTCTGAACAAGCACGTTCGAGTGTCAGGCATTATATCGAGGAGTGGGATGGTAAAGAGCCCGGTCTTAGCCGGAATTGGGTGGAACAGACGGTGAAAAAGCTCAGCGGACCATCCAAGATCGCAGCCAAAATTGCACTGCTGATTGCTATTGCTCCATATCAAATAGACGAAGATCTTATTCAGGAATTTAGATCAGCTTACGAAGATGATGTCCAACTCCTGAATGTGTTTTCTTGGTCCAGCTTTACGGCCGCCCGAAAAATAGGATCGTGGCTAGCGGAACCGTACGGATGAAATAAAGAACCTGAATGCGATCGTTCACGCGAAGCGGAAAGAAAATCACGTTTTATAAGGCGAAGCGGTAACGAAATGCGAAGGTTAATATTGAATCCAGTTCAGGGGAACGCCTTTCGGCTATGGAGCAGGAAGGCGTTTTTACATGGAAAAGCAGATCAATGGACGGACCGGTCATGACGTAAGGTCTCGAATTTACGAGCATTACCGGTGATAGGGCAAATTGCGTACCGGTACTAACAGCGCCGCAAATATGACAGGTCACGATCCAAGATCATGCCCGATCATTTATTGAAATTAGGATGAAATACTCTAGATGAATACCGGCAAAAAATCGGAAAATGGAATTCAGTATGATACGATGTGTATCACATTATCTCGCTGGGTTAAACGAGTTAATTCACGAGAGGTTTAACAAAAATTTTGAAAGGAGTGGGATCAAAGAATACCGCGAATTTCCAATTTCAGTTTTCTTGAAAGAAATTTTGTAGAAAAGAAAGGTTGGAAGGCAATGGGAATGATACGATCCAGGATTTTTACCAAATCGCTACTTAAATTATTTGCTTTTTTTATCGTAGCGATATGTATCCAGTTTGGCCATTCGAATGTTTCGAATGCTGCCGCAACAGGAACCATTAGCGGAACCGTATCCAATGGAAGCGGCAATCCGGTTTCCGGCGCTACGGTTAGCGTCTCCGGCGTCTCTGGTTCTGCGACTACGGATGCGAACGGGAAGTACACGCTGAATGTTCCGGCAGGAACATACCAGTATGTGTCCGTTGGTGCAACCGGGTACGCAAACTACGCTCAGAATAACATCCAAGTGAACGAAGGGAATGCGACGACGGTTAACTTCAGCTACGGTGCGATTAGCGGGATTGTGACAGATGAAAGCGGCAATCCGCTTTCCGGCGCTAACGTTTATACGTACAATGCTTTTCAAACGACTAGCGCAGGCGGAACGTATACGCTGAATGTTCCGCCAGGAACGTATAGCGTATACGCGGATAAAAATAGTGCCGGATATAATAAAAGCACAAAGGATAACGTCCAAGTGACCGCCGGAGATACGACAAATGTCAATTTCAGCTACGGTGCGATTAGCGGGACCGTAACGAATGCAAGCGGCAATCCGGTATCGGGCGCTTCGGTCTTTGCCAGTAATAGCGGTTCTGCGACAACGGATGCGAGCGGTAAGTACATGCTGAAAGTTCCGGTAGGAACATACGCCTACGTGCAAGTAAACGCGAGCGGATACGCTGCCTACGCTCAAAATAACATCCAGGTGACCGCAGGGAATACGACGACGCTGGGCTTCAGCTACGGAGCGATCAGCGGAACCGTAACGGATGGAAACGGTAATCCGGTGTCGGGCTCTTCGGTTTATACGAATATTGCCAGTCAAACGACGAATACTAGCGGATCTTACACGCTGAATGTTCCGCCAGGAACGTACTCCGTAACTGTCGGCTCCAAACCCGGATACGGTTCCTACTCGCAGACTAATATCCAAGTGACAGGTGGGAATATGGCAACGGTTCATTTCAGCTACGGCGCGATTAGCGGAACCGTAACGAACGGAAGCGGCAATCCGGTAACCGGCGCTACGGTTTATGCCTCTGGCAGCAACGGTTCTGTAACCACAGATGCGAGCGGAAAGTACACGCTGCATGTTCCGGCAGGAACGTACGACTATGTGCAAGCATACGCAAGCGGATACGCGAATTATAATCAAAATAACATCAATGTGACTGCAGGGAATGTGGCGACGGTCCATTTCAGTTACGGAGCGATCAGCGGAACCGTAACGGATGCAGGCGGGAACCCGGTTTCGGACGCAACGGTTTATACGAACAGCACCTCTCAAAAGACGAATGCCAGCGGAGCCTACATGCTGAACGTTGTGCCGGGAACGTACACCGTAACTGTCTCTAAATCCGGATACGCTCCGTATTCCCAGAATAACATCGAAGCGACGGCGGGGAATACGACGACGGCCCATTTCAGCTACGGTGCGGTAAGCGGAGCCGTAAGGGACGCGAACGGCAACCCGGTTTCAGGCGCTACGGTTTATGCCCATAATGTCTCCGGTTCTGTGACGGCGGATGCTAGCGGAAAGTACACGCTGAATGTTCCGGCAGGAACGTACGCTAATGTGACAGCATACGCAACTGGATACCCTAACTACATTCAGAACAATATCCAAGTGATCGCGGGGAATACGACGACAATTGACTTCAGCTACGGAGCGGTAAGCGGAACCGTAAATGACGCGAACGGCAATCCGGTGTCGGGCGCAACGGTTTATGCCAATAATGTCTCCGGTTCTGCGACGACGAATGCGAATGGAAAGTACTCGCTGAATTTTGCTCCGGGAACTTACACTTTAACGGTCTCCAAAACCGGATACCCTACCGAAAGCAAGACAAATATCCAGGTAACGGCAGGGCAAACAACGACGGTCAACTTCGGCGACTTCAGCTCAGGAACGATTAGTGGAACCGTAACGGATGCGAGCGGCAATCCGGTGTCGGGCGCAACGGTTTTTGCTGCGAATGTCCCCGGTTCCTCGACTACGGATGCGAGTGGAACATATACGCTGAACGTTCCGGCAGGGACGTACACCTATGTGCAAGCATACGCAGATGGATTCGCTCCCTACTATCAAAATAACATCCAGGTGACGGCAGGGAATACGACAACGCTCCATTTCAGCTACGGAGCGATCAGCGGAACGGTAAAGGATGCGAACGGCAATCCGGTAGAGGGCGCAACGGTTTCTAATGGCGCGATCAATCGAGCGACGAATGCCGGAGGAGCCTATACGCTCAATGTTCCGCCGGGGACGTACACCGTATCCGTCTTTAAAACAGGGTACCCTAGCGACAGCAAGACGAATATTCAAGTAACGGCAGGACAAACGACGACAGTTAACTTCGGTAACATCAGCTCCGGAGCGATTAGCGGAACCGTAACGGATGCGAGCGGCAATCCGGTTTCCGGCGCTACGGTTGCTGCCAGCGGTTTCGGTTCTGCAACTACGGATGCGAGCGGAAAGTATACGTTAAATGCTCCGGTAGGAACGTACACCGTAACCGTCGCTAAAGCGGAGTTTGCTTCCTTCAGCAAAAACAATATTCAAGTGACGGCGGGGAATACCACTGAGGTTAACTTTAGCTACGGAGCGATTAGCGGAACCGTAAAGGATGAGAACGGCAATCCGGTTTCCGGCGCTGCGGTTTCTACCGGCGGCATCAGTCAAGCGACGAATGCCGGAGGAAGCTACACGCTCAATGTTCCGCCGGGAACGTACAGGGTAACCGTCTCTAAAACGGGACACCCTACCGAAAGCAAAAATGATATCCAAGTAACGGCAGGGCAAATCACAACGGTCAACTTCGGAATCCTTCGCTCAGCTGCCCCGCTGCCGGCTAACATCACGGTCGTCAACAATGTCGCCGGAACACCGGATACGATTACAGTTAAAGGGTTGACCGCAGGTGACGTGATTAAAGTCTACAACATGGAAACAGGCGGAAATTTGCTGACAACATCCAATCCGGTCATAAACGGACAATCGTCAGTCACGGCATCGGTTTATCAATTGGGAACCGCAGCAGGCTATGTCTATGTATCCGTAACGAGTACCGGTAAAACGGAGAGCATTCGCACGGCAGCAGCTTACGGCGCCGAACCGGCCGATACGGTCGCACCCGTTACAAAATATCGTCTGGACCCCATTTACGCGCAGTCAAGCACCGGTAAACCATATATCAAAGGATTCACGGTGACACTTCAAGCCACAGATAATCAATCGGGAGTGAAAAACATCAAATATCGAGTGAATGGCGCAGCTTGGACGACATATACCGCACCATTCACGATCTATGCAGAAACTACGCATACCGTAGACTATTTCAGTACGGATAACGCAGGCAATGCCGAGGTCCCCGTTAACACAATGGATTTTGATAAAGGCAAGTTCACAGGCGCAGGTTCATTCTAGACAATGGATAAAGCCGGAAATAATTAAGAAGGGAGATGGACGATATGGGAATGCCAGGGAAAAAGCAATATGCAGCACCCCAAATCATTACGCATCAACCCATCGTCTTCGAGACCGCTTTAAGCACTTCGAGCTGTCCGGGAGGCCATTGGGAGTTTCAGCTTTCCCCTTCGGGGTTCTGGCAAAGAGTGTGCGTGAAAGACTAGCATAGTCGTGAAAAATATGACACAGCAGCAATAAACTTGTTAAAACCGCTTAGCCGAAGTAAGCAACATTTTCGGATGAGCGGTTTTTTGATGTCGTAGCAGCTCGAGTGTATCCGTTAGTGACGGGTCATCGTCGCGTTTTACCCTTTTGGAGTATTGCCAGTCTATACCATAAGACGGTACACTTGAACCAAATCGCAAACTATCGGGGATGATTTGATGATCGATATACTCATCGCGGACGACCATACTTTGATGCGTGACGGACTCCAAACGATTTTGAATTTGGAAGAGGATATGCGGGTGGTCGCTTCGGCAGGCAATGGGGCGGAGGCCTTGGCATTAACGGAACAGCATCGTCCCCATCTGATTCTCATGGACATTCAGATGCAGGGGATGAATGGCATTGAATGCACCAAGCAGATCAAGCAACATTTTCCCGAAACGGTCATTTTAATCTTGACGACGTTTGCGGAGGACGACTATATCGTGGAGGCGCTTGCCGGCGGAGCAACCGGTTTCCTGCTGAAGGATATGCCTGGAGACAAACTGATTCAATCCGTTCGGGATGCCGTCAGAGGGCAATTTATGCTGCCGTCGGTCATTGCGGCCAAACTAGCGTCAAGGCTTATTTCTTCTACTGTGGATGGACGCCTGCGTCTGGATGATGTCCTGAATAAAACAGAGACGATCGCCTTATCCGAAAAAGAAAAAACGATCGCTTTGCTTATGCTGGAAGGAAAATCAAATCGAGAGATGGCGGAGCTGCTTTTCTTGAGCGAGGGTACGGTGAAAAACTATGTCAGCGCCATCTATGCCAAAATCGGCACGAACGACCGCAATATCGCCGTAATGACGCTGCGGGCTCTATTGGGAGGGAAAAGCAATCCATGAAACGACCGAATGGACTGCGGTGGCACCGAAGCTTGGATTACATCATTATCGTTACCGTCATTTTGTCCGGGATCATCGGTTTCACTTATTTCGTCAATGGCGGCTTTGCCGAGTTTAAGGGCAAATATGTCTACACGTTGGAAGACGAGCCAGGCTGGGAAGCATTCTTGGGTGATTTGCAGGTGACGGAAGGCCGGGTCGTCGACGAAGGGGTTCGCTGGAAGCCGTATGAAGAGTTGGCAGCAACGCCTGGAGCAAAGCAACATACAGAGGTGTTCTGGGTAAAACATACACTGCCAGAGCCCAAGGAGCCGCACCGGGATCCGCTGCTGCAGATTCGGGATTCGAAGAAATACCAAATCTATCTCGACGGAAAGCAAATCGCCGATTTCAATTGGAGCCGCCCGAGCCGATGGATTGATCCATACTATGAAAAAGATTTTTACCGGCTTCCTGTCGATTACGCGGGGAAAACGATCTATTTGCGGGTGATGCCCCAGAAAGAGGGAGGGCTGTACTTCGGCCGGCTCATTATTTTCGAAGCGAACAGCATCACGACGCAAATCATCCGGGCGAATTTATTAACCGTCGCGCTGACCGTCTGCTATTTGTTCCTTGGATTTGTCGCTTTCGCCACTTATTTGTTTTACAACAAGGAGGCGCTGCACGGTTATTTTTCCTTGCTGAACTTCAGTGTCGCCTATACCTGTTTTGCCAGATCGAGTATCATGAGCCTGTTCGATCCGCCCTTATTCGTCGGCTATTTTCAGAATCTGGGTCCGCTGCTGGGGGCCTTCGCGATCTTCGGCTTGCTTGAGCAGCTGGCCGAAGCTCCCGTCAAGCGCGCTTGCCGCAACGTTGCCCGCTTTATGCTCGCGTACGCGGCCATTTCGTTCGTGATGGCTCTTGATGACGGCTATTGGTTCATGACGACGGAGTATTATGTGTATCCGTTCGCGCTTGGCGCGGCGCTACTGTATATTGCCCGTCCGATGCTGCACTGGTTTCGCCATCGCAGGGACGCGGAGACGGCCTGGCTTGCTTTCGGCACGGGCATGCTGGCCTTCTCGAAGGTTTTGGAATTGCTTTTTTTATATGTTCCTTGGATCAATGCATTTAGCATCCGGCATATGCCTTTTTTCTCATATTACTGGAAACCGAATATTTTCTACCTGGGCATGTTTCTATTCGTGTTGTCCCTTGGTATGATGATCGTCTCGCGGCTTAAGGACGTCTTTCGCCAATCCCGGCAGCTCGCTGAACAATTGCGGGATAAAAACGACCGTCTTGAATCAATGGACCGGATTAAGGACGACTTTCTCGCCAATACGTCCCATGAATTGCGGACGCCTCTCCATGGGATGATCGGTCTCACTGAGTCGCTTCTGGAAGGGATTGCAGGCCCGCTTCCGGAAACGGCCCGCCACAACCTGCAGCTAATCGCAGCGAGCGGCAAGAGGCTTGCACGGCTTGTCAGCGATATTCTGGATCTGGCCAAAATCAAACACCGCGACATCCCGCTGCATATCGAACCGGTTCATTTGCGCGATGCAGCCGGAATTGTACTGGCCGCATTCAGCCCGATGACCGCCGGCAAAGGAGTTCGGCTGGTCAACCGGGTCGATGCCGGTCTGCCGCCGATCGCTGCAGACCCCGACAGACTGCAGCAAATATTGTACAACCTGGTCGGCAATGCCGTGAAATTTACGCCATCGGGGGAAATTGCCGTGAACGCCGTACGGGAAGGCGAACGGATGCGGATCGCGGTCGCAGATACGGGGGTCGGGATCCCCGGGGATAAGCTGGCTGCCGTATTCGAGCCGTTCGAACAGGTTGGCGAGATTGCCGCGACGCTGGAGGGCACGGGGCTCGGCCTGCCCTTAACGAAGAAGCTGGTCGAGCTGCAGAACGGAACGATCAGCATCCGATCCGTACCGGGAAAAGGCACGGAATGTTCGTTTACGATGCCCATCGCAGGTGAGATCGATCTGGCTCCCGGTGACACGGAGGCGATACTTGTGCTGGACGCGGGGGCACCCGATCCTTGGCCGGCGGAAGAAAGTCCGCCGCCCGAACCGGAGCCTCTTTCCGCCCCTTCGGCGGTACAGGCGACCGGTTCGGGCACTACCTTGCTGCTCGTCGATGATGAGTCAATTAACCATCAGGTGCTGGACAATTATTTGTTCATGCAGCCGTTTACTCTAGTTAAAGCGTATTCTGCCAGTGAAGCGCTGCATATGTTGGATCGGTATAAAATAAGCCTGGTGCTGCTCGACGTCATGCTCCCCGATGGAAACGGCTATGACATTTGCCGGTCGATCCGCAAACGATTTTCCGCCAGCGAACTCCCGGTCATTATGCTGACGGCGAGAAATCGGCTGTCCGATTTACTGGAAGGTTTCGATGCCGGCGCGAACGATTATTTGACCAAGCCACTCGCCAAAAACGAGCTGCTCGCCCGCGTCAACGTTCAGCTGCAGCTCTCCCAGCTGACCCACTCGCTGGAGCGGCTCGTGCAGGAGCGGACCGCCGATTTGGAGCGGACCCATCTTCGTCTGCAGCAATCGATGCGGGAAACCGCACAGGCAACAGCGGAGCTTCAGGTCGTCGAGGAGCGCAACCGCATTGCCGGCGATATTCACGACATTGTCGGTCACACGCTGACCACGACGATCATTCAGCTTGAAGCAGCCAAACGGCTGCTGATGAAAAACGACGAGCGGGGATATGAAAAGCTTCAGCTCTCACAGGATCTGGTCCGCAGAGGCATGGAGGAAGTGCGCGAATCGGTGCGGATGATGAAACAAAGCGGCTCGGATTATGACCTCGAGCCAGCCTTGCGGGAACTGATGGCGGAAACCGTGGCCGCCGGAGTGGCAGCGGAGATGGACATTCGACCACTTCCGCCGCTTGGCGCTTTGCATAAAAAGGTCATTTATTACGCTTTGCGGGAAGGTCTGACCAACGGTATCCGCCACGGAGAGTGCCGCCGTTTCCGGTTTGAGCTGGGCCACGGGGACGGGTGCATCCGCTTCTTCTTATGGAACGACGGCAAAAGATACGAACCCGCCGCCGCCACCGGAATCGGGTTGCGGGTCATGACGGAGCGGGCGAGGTCGCTTGGCGGCTCTTTGGAGCTATCGTCCCCGGAAGACGGCGGCTGCTTGCTGACGCTCTCGCTGCCGGACGAAACTTAATCCAGCATGAGGAAACGCCTTTCGGCTTTGAAGCCGGAGGCGTTTTTTTATGGAAAGCAGCGCCTTGAATGACGGGTCATGACGCAAAATAATGACAGCTCAATACCGAAATTAGGATCGAATCATCTGGATGGGTGCCGGCCATTCATTGGAAAATGGAAAGGTCGAAGATGAGTTTCGAATCAATGGCTTTTGCAATTAGGCAATGGTCCATTAAAAGGAGGAAAAGAAATTTATGAATCGATTAAAAGATCGCCGCGGGGTTGTCCTAAAAAAGTCGGTCCGCGTTCTTTTCGTTATTATGCTGTTCATGATGTTATGCTGGCAGCCGGTTGCTGCGGCTTCCACAGGACTGCAGGTGTACTACAACGGGGAGTTGTTGACATTCGAAGACGCGCAGCCGGTAATCCGGGAGGGGAGCACCCTGGTGCCCTTCCGGCCATTGTTCGAAACGCTCGGGTTTCAAGTGAAATGGTCGGATACGGGCGGAGTCCGGAAAGCATCCGGCGCGAAGGGAGGCCTTGAGATCGAACTTACGCTGGATAGCACGAAAGCCAAAGCGAACGGCAAATCGGTCGAACTGGAAGTGCCTGCGCAAATGATAGATGGAATAACGATGATCCCGCTCCGATTTATTTCGGAGAACAGCGGGTATGAGGTTACGTTTATCGATAGCGGAAACGGGTTTGTCATCAACATCGAAGGCGGTGACGAAAACGGAGGCATGACACGGCAAGGAGGCGCGGAAACGGTTGAACCTGGGATTGTAAAGGGCCGCGTCACCGATGCCCAGGGCAAGCCGATGGAGGGGGCCGAAGTCGTTGCGGACAATCAGCTGATTTACAACAGTAATGCGATAGACGTAACGGACGTGAACGGATATTACCGCATTCCGCTCGGCATGCGTGCAACGACATGGCATGCCAGCGCTAAGATTGAGCGTCCATATAATGGGAAGTCGTATACGTTCAACCTTGTTCCCGACAACGATAATCCTTTCACGGGCGATGACGGAGCGATCCGCAATTTCACCTGGAATGCGAGCGGCGCCAAGCCGGAAGGATGTTACTCCTGCCGAGGCAGAGTGCTTTTCTACATGATGGATCTGATGAATCCGAAAGGTCTCACACTTCCTCCTCCCAACCGGGAAGACGTCGAAATTACGCTGACCCCTGACGGACCGCTTGTCGATGGTAGTCCGGGACAGGTGATCAAGGGGCACGGCACGAATTCGCCGGACGGCTTCGGCATGCAGGATGTTCCTCTAGGCAGGTATACGATCATCGCCAGTTACGTTCTCGAAGGGGAGCAACCCGTGCAGATGAAAATTCGCAAGGTGAGGGAAAATAAATACGCGGATTCCTTGACTACCGATTTTACGAGTATTACAAGCGGAATCCACCGCATCGAGATCGAGCTGAAGCTCCCTTAACGAGCCATAACGAACAAAAGATATAAAATGACGGGAGGTGCCTTCTGGTCTTGGCAAATTCGGCCGGATCGTCGAGACGGTAACACATAAGCGAAACGGAGCGATTAAGATGATCGAGATCAAAAAAGTGGGTAACAGGTATTATTATTTCAGCCGGGTGCACTTCCGCAGTTTCCCGATGAAAAAGGCCGAGGCCGAGCTGAAGCTCGCGACATGCGAGGCATATCTCGTCGCTGCTTTCATGAACGAGCCAGCAGGATTCCAAGCAATGGCGGAGGCTGTTTCTGCTGCGGAGGAAGTCGCCAGAGAAAGGGCGGCTCCGGCAAGCAACATGATCGACTTTGCAAGCTGGAAAGCGGCCAAGATACAGCTAGACATGAGGGTAATTATGGATCAATTGGGGATTGACGCCGAAGGTTGGAAAATGGTTCAGGAAGCACATTGTTCTGGTATAAGTGTGGAACGGGTATCGCCGTAAGACGGACGCTAAGGAGGATGTACAATGACGATGGATAAAATAACTTCCGGCTTTGGATTGATCGCCGTCTTGGGCGGTGTAGCGAGAATGCTGATGACACCCGGCGCGCTCATTTGGGGAAGCGACAGTATGCCGGAACTATGGGCGGGTCTTATCGCTTGCTACCTGATGGCTATCGGATCGATCGGGATATATATGTATGAAGCGGTGCGCACCGGGGTACTCGGGTTCATCGGATGTTTGCTGCTATCGCTGGGCAACATGATGACGGGCTGCCTCGTGTGGAGCACGATACTGAAAGCGGAGCCGTCCGAAGCAGCCTTGTTTCTCCCGATAGTGAACAATGCGCTGATGCTCATCGGGCTTGTCTTGTTCTCGTTCGTCACGTTTCGAGCCGGGCAACTGCCGCGATGGGCGGCGGTCATGCTGCTCATCTGGGTGTTCTTGGGTTTCATTCCGGCATTAAGTAGCTGGCTTACGCTGCTGTGGGGGCTTGCGTACGTAGGGCTCGGCTATCCCGTATGGAGAAACAACCCTCATCACTAACCCTATGAATGTGCATATAACTTGAGTTGGTTCTTTTTTATGCCCAATGAGCCCCCCATTTTTTCATTTCGTGAATGATGGTATGCAGCGTATGCCCTTTTTCGGTCAGTTCATATTCAACGGTCGGAGGAATGGTTGCATAAGCTTCACGAACGATTATGCCAGTTGCTTCAAGGTGACGAAGCGTTTGTGTAAGAGACTTGGAGCTAATATCATGGATGCTGTTTTTTAATTCACCAAAGCGTTTTTTTCCGCAAAAGAGTTCCCGAAGAACCAAAAAGGACCATTTTCCTCCAATGACATTAAGGCATTTTTCGATCGAACAATCATAATTCATACCCACACCTCCGAAAATATCATTTGTTTAAAATATACACTAAGTTAAGTAAGGTAACCAGAGGGCTTGTTTAATTTGTAACCTATAGGTAACCAAGTAAAGAAAAAGTGCGTACTTTTCATTCGTTGGACATTCCCTTATGATTCGACTTAGCGGCCCATTATATCTGAAGTAACTCCTATCCAAGGAACAGGACGAACATGGGTATAACCCGAAGTATCATTTCGGCACTTTCATAATACACTTTGAACGGAGTGATTGTTGATGAATGAATTGCGCAAATCGATATTAGGCAGAACAGGACTTGAAGTGACGCGTTTGGGTTTTGGGGCAATGGAGATTCGCGGTCCGCGCATTTGGAAAGGACGGCCTGTAACCGATTCGGAGGCAGAACGCATCTTAAACGTTGTACTTGATGCCGGAATCAATTTTATTGATACCGCTTATGATTACGGTTTAAGTGAGGAATACATCGGCCGCTTCATCAGCCATCGACGCAGCGAGTTCATTCTGGCTACCAAATGCGGCTGTACGGTGGTGAATGCAGGTGATCATGATGAAACGCCTCATGTTTGGACAAGAGAGAACCTGTTGCATAATATTGATGAAAGCTTGCGTAGAATGAAGACGGATTATGTTGACATCCTTCAGCTGCACAACCCTTCGGTAGATCAGACGGAGGAAGGGAACCTGGTTGAAGTGCTCAAAGAGATTCAGTCGTCCGGCAAGGTTCGTTGGATCGGCATTTCCTCAACGCTGCCGCACATCACAAAGTATATTGAACTAGGGGTATTCGATTCTTTCCAAATTCCTTATTCCGCCCTGGAGAGGGATCACGAGGAAATGATTGCGCAAGCCGCTCGGGCAGGAGCCGGAACGATCATTCGCGGCGGTGTAGGTCGCGGTGAACCAGGTGTCGGGCTAGGTAATCAAGATCGCTGGGCGGTATGGGAGAAGGCGAAAATGGATGATTTGCTGGATGAAGGTGAAAGCAGAACTGGCTTTTTATTGAGGTTCACTTTGAGCCATCCCGGCATGTCAACGACAATTGTCGGCACGAAGAACCCCGAGCATTTGGCTGAAAATTTACGTATTGCCCAAAAAGGGGAACTTTCCGCTCAAGTTTATGAAGAAGCAAAAAGACGACTCCTTGAGGTCGGACAAGGACCGAAAGTATAAACCTTTTCTGCGTATGATTTCGTACCAAGGCGTACACGACAACCCACCAATTTCAATAAAAAGGAGATGTCATTATTGAAATACCGCAGACTAGGAAAAACGGAACTGAAAGTTTCCGTGGTTGGAGTAGGAACATGGCAGTTTGGTGGTGCTTGGGGCAAGGATTTCACACAAGATGAAGTGGATGCAATTCTAGATAAAGCATCTGAAGTCGGCATCAATCTCATAGATACGGCAGAATGCTACGGTCATCATCTTTCGGAAGGCTTTATCGGTGATTATATCGCCCGCAGAAACAGCAGAGCAGACTGGGTGCTTGCGACAAAATTCGGTCATAATCACGCTGATCGGGATAACGCAGCCAAAAATTATTGGTCGGCCGAAGAGGTTCTTATTCAATTGGAGGCATCGCTTAAAACCTTGAAAACCGACTATATAGATTTGTATCAATTCCATTCAGGTTCTAATGAAGTGTTCGATAATGATGAGCTTTGGACAATGCTGGACAAACAGGTTCAATCCGGGAAAATAAGAAATTTGGGCATTTCAATCGGCAGCAATGATAATTTGCATCAAACGGATGCTGCCACCAAAGTAAACGCCAAAGCAATTCAAGTCGTTTATAACCGTCTAGATCAAACACCGGAAAACCGTGTGTTTCCTTCATGTGAGCGTCAGGATCTGGGCGTGCTTGCTCGCGTTCCTCTTGCAAGCGGATACTTAAGCGGAAAATATAAACCCGGTGCTGAATTTGCGGCAAATGACGTCCGTTCCCGGCATGATAAAGAGCAGACAGCCATCAAGTTACAGAGAGTGCAGGAAATCCAGAACAATGAACTGCCGGTCGGTACCAATATGGCGACATGGGCGCTCGCCTGGTGCCTCAAGCATCCGGCTGTTACAAGCGTAATCCCCGGCTGCAAAAGCCCTGAGCAGGTCCAAGCCAACGCCAATGCAGCGGAATTTGATTTTGTAAACGACGATCATCCGTCCGCATGGAAAGAAACGAATCGCGTGTAAGAAAAGCCGTAGTGGCTAAATGCATGAGTGAAATCAATCGAAAATTTTCTGCGCTGGCAGCAAAGAGATCAGCGGTTCGACCCCGCTAGGATCCACCATTAAGTGTTTAACGACCTTCCGTTATTTGGAAGGTCTTTTTATATTTCGCGGCTATGAAGATAAGTTTACGATTATGCGCGACGTGGCAAAGGCATCGATTAGTGTTAAGATAGGTAGGTACATCCAGAAAATGATTGATGACTTGAAGGTATAGGAGAGATCGGCAGGTATGGGGAAACCAAAAGTAGCAAAGCGACCGACGCGTGATGAATTTGTTTTAGAAGAAATCGGGAACCAACTAGTTGAAGCGAAACAAGAGCAGGCCGAAATTGTATTAACCGTATGGGGATGGGAAGAACCCGTGCGCGGTCACATTGTCGCGATGGATTCCCGAACCAGTAAAGTCCATGTTCAACGATCCGGCGAGACTACGAAAGTCCCATTTATGGATATTATGAAGGTAGACTACCCTAGAGACTAAAATGAAATCATGATGACAAATACGACCCATCTTCGGATAGGGAAGGAGCGGGACGTTGGTGAAACATACGGTTATACTTGCAGACGGCACGGTGTTGCCGGCCATCGGACAAGGTACTTGGTATATCGGGGACGAGCCGTCCAAGAGAAAGCAAGAGATCGCCGCTTTACGGCTTGGCGTGGAGCTGGGTATGACCGTGATCGACACGGCCGAGATGTATGGGGAAGGCTTGTCCGAAGAGCTGGTCGGAGAAGCGATAGCAGACATTCGAGAACAAGTTTTTCTCGTATCCAAGGTATATCCTCACAATGCCGGACAGGATCGCATAGCCCGGAGTTGTGAGCAAAGTCTAAAGCGGCTGAAGACAGATCGGCTCGACCTCTACCTCCTTCACTGGAGAGGCAACATTCCGCTTGGCGAAACGATAGAGGGGATGGAACGGCTCGTCGAAGCGGGGAAAATCGTGCGATGGGGCGTCTCCAACCTCGATACGGCCGATATGGAGGAGCTGGTCCGTCTGGCTAAAGGTTCGCACTGCGTCGTCAATCAAGTGCTGTATCATCTTGGCTCCCGCGGCATCGAGGTAGAGTTGCAGCCCTGGCAAAGAGAGCGGGGCATCCCGATCATGGCTTATTCGCCTCTGGCACAGGCGGGAACGTTAAGAAGAGGCCTGATTGCAAACCGTGCGGTCCAACAAATCGCCGAGAAGCATCGCATTCAGCCGTTTCAGCTTCTATTGGCATGGTGTATCCGAAGCGGCGATGTGCTTGCTTTGCCGAAAGCATCGACTGAGGAGCATGTCAGACAAAATGCAGCCGCGGGTGAAGTCGAATTAACGGAAGAAGACGTTAACCATCTGGATGTGGCATTTCCGAGACCTTCAAGAAAAGTACCTCTGGATATCATATAGAGGAGTCCGGATTAGAGAGCCATTACGATGATGGCTTTCTTTTTTACGTTCGTACAAGCTTATTTTCGTACATTCGTCAAAGGCTGAAAATAAATGATCGCCATCACAGACAATGCACCGACAAAAATCCGCAATTTACATCCCTTTACAGATAACCGCGCTTCAATGACAATAAATACGGGGTAAAAATTTTTTGTACATGGAGCGTGATCGTATTGTCCAAAAAAATTCTCATTATCACTGGAGATGCCGCTGAGTCGCTGGAAGTCTATTATCCATATTTCCGCGTTTTGGAGGAAGGATTCGAAGCCGTTATCGCAGCCCCCAGCGTCAAAACGCTGCGCACGGTCGTCCATGATTTCGAAGGTTGGGATACGTACACGGAAAAGCCGGGCTACCAGTTGAATTCGCATATCGCTTTTTCCGAGGTCGACCCTGCGGAGTACGACGGATTGATCATTCCCGGCGGCCGGGCTCCCGAATATATTCGCCTGGACGACAACGTTCCTCGAATCGTCAGCCACTTTTTTGAAGCGGATAAGCCTGTCGGGGCTATTTGCCATGCGGCACTGATTCTCAATGTCGTCAACAATCGCGCCTACTTTGAAGGTCGTACGATGACCGCCTATGCAGCTTGCCGACCGGATGTCGAATCCTTGGGCGCGACCTACGCAAAGGAGACGCTTTGCGTGGACGGAAATATCATTTCCGGCCATGCTTGGCCGGATTTGCCCGGCTTCATGCGCGAATTCTTAAAGCAGTTGAACAGCCGCTAAACCACGTTTAACTAGTAAATTATGAGAATTCAATAAATCATTTGGAGGCAGCCGGTTGAGAGAATCGGCTGCCTTTTCTTAAGCTAAGGGCCGGTATCGCCAGACATCCGCTTGATCAAGAGCGGGTATTTCTCACCCCATAACGGTCGGCCGCAACAGTTCCAACCGGGAAAGCAAGCTCTTCGGAAAAAAATAAATTTAGTAGAAATAGTGTATAAAATTTATAGTATCGCTTATTTTCCAGGCGTACCATGATCGTATAAAATGTACCTAGGATTCGCGACTTGAAATGAATTGAAAGGGGAGACAAATAGGAGTCTTGATATGTAACAAGAGGAAGTATCAAAAATGAAAATACCGCAAGAAAAAGAGAAGAGGGGAATTTCTTTGAAAAATCGTGGCATCTTACTGACCATCATGCTCAGTATTTGCGCCGTAACGGGAACATCCTTAACAGGATGTTCAAAAGAAAAGACAGCTTCACCTATTCGGGTCATGACTTTTAATTTGCGTACCGCTGCAGCGAAGGACAGCCATACTTGGGCGAAGCGGTTGCCAATCGTTAAAGAGTTAATCAATAAAGAGGGTCCGGATATTATCGGTACACAGGAAGGACATCATAACCAATTATCAGATTTGGAAGCAGGTCTCCCCCATTACAAGTGGATCGGTGTGGGACGTGAACGAGGAAATCAAGGGGAATATACGGCGATCTTTTATAATGTGAATCGAATGAAGCCTCTGCAGCAGAGCAATTTTTGGTTATCCAGCACACCTGATGTGCCGGGTTCCAAAAGCTGGGGAAACAACTATCCACGCATGGTAACTTGGGTACAGTTTGAAGATTTGACCAATCACTCCCGGTTTTATGTAGTCAATACGCATTTGGATCATGAATCTGAATCGGCACGTCAGCTTAGTGCTGAACTGCTCGTTCAAACGCTAGAAAAGTTCGAACCGAATTTGCCCATCTTTTTGACGGGCGACTTTAATACAAATGTAGATAGCATGCCTTATAACACATTTAAGGACGCAGGAAAAATGAAGGATGCCGTTCAAGATGCAACCGATCGGGTTAACAATAAGATCGGCACGTTCCACGGCTACAAAGGAAGCTCAAGCGAAACCATTGACTGGATCTTGTACCGAGGGGATGTAGCGTCAATCAATCGCAGCGAGAAAATTGCTTTCCGACTGGATGGGGAATATCCAAGTGATCATTACCCTGTTATGATCGACGCCGTTCTGAAGGACCAGCCTGCGAGAAAATAGACTTGTCAAAACGTCAAAAAAACTCCCTAAGGCTAATGCAACCTGGGAGTTTTTACGTTATTTATCTCGTCTTCCGTACCTGTTTGACCCTTTCCTGGGACAAATTATTTTCCTCGACGAGCTTTTTCATCTTGAACATATTTGGATGCTTTTTCTTGAGCCGTTCTCAATACGGTGTTGACATCTTTATTATTCAAGATCATGTCAGCTGCAGCTTCTCTCAAATATTTATAATTTTCTCCGTCAAACTCGGTAATGATAGGAGCTTGAGCCGGATTTAATTTGAAGACGCCCTCCAAATTTTTACCTTTGTAAATATCATTATTCGATGCATAGTGCTTTCTCAGTTCCGGATTGTTTAGAATCGTAAGGTTGTTCCCTTTGTTCATTTCAGTCTGGGCTTCGTCGCTAATCATGGTCAAAATGACCCGGTACGCGGCTAGCTTATTTTTGCTGTTAGGCGGTACGACTAAAGATTGAAACTCCGTTTCACGTCCCATGCTGGTCTTATCGTCAAATATCGGATGTCCGGCGATGTCCCAATTAAAGCCTTTCCCTTCTTCTTTGAGCGCTGGGAGCCTGCTTGATATCGCCGCTAACCAGGTTGGGAACATGGCCAACTTCTGCTCCTTGATAAAGTAGTCTACCCCATACGAATATTTTTTGTTCTGAACCATACCAGGAATCGTGTACATTTGTTCCAGCAAATTGAACACTTTCTTGTAACTTTCCGAATCCAATATCGGTTGGCCCTTCGCATCCATTGTTCCTAATGAATATCCCCGAGCCATCGTTTTCTCCGTACCCGGATCAAAACCGATATATTGAGTTCCGTTATCCGCGCGCGTCAATTTTTTGGACAAATCGATAATTTGTTGCCACGTCATATTGTCTTTAGGGTAGGAAACCCCGAATCGGTCGAAAATATCCTTGTTATAAATAAGCACCCCGTAGTTTAGCGTATAAGGGATCCCATACAACTCACCTTTTTTGCCATACGATTTGAGCGCGTCAACCGCTTGGGGTACGAAGCGTTTCATATCAACCTGATATTTTGTAACAAACTCGTTCATATCACTCACAACGCCAAGTGAAATTAAATCTCCCATCGATCCGTGCGGAACAGCAAATAAATCCGGCAGATCACCGGAAGCGACCATATCCTCCAATTTCACTCCTTTTACAAGCTCTATGTTAATGTTAGGATGCTTTTTCTTGACCGCCCCGAATAAAGCTTCCACGTCACTCGGTGTATTGATGGCGGCATAATGAGAGTACAATTTAAGAGTGACGGGTTCCGTAATATTTAATTCCTCTATGTTGCCGCCAGAAGCATTCGTTGGATTTCCAGGCTTCGATTGCCCCGCACACCCTGTGACTGTCAGAGAGAGAATAAGAGAACAGATCAGCATAAATGGTTTTCGTTTTCTTTGTTTCATTTAATAATCCCGCCTTTTTAAAATAGGTTATTTAGTCTCCTGTCTTGATCATATTTGATTATTGCGCCTATGGTAAATAAACGATAATATCATATTTATAAACTATCTTGTGATTAATTGGCGGTGACTCATGATGCAGGATGTGTTGTTATGCGGCTATGCTTATCATACAAGCAAATTTTGTACAGCCCATCGGACGCCAGGACTGCAAAACTATTTAATTCGTCTTCAGACCGAAGGATCAAGTATAGTATTAGTGGATGGACATGAGACGCAATTGGTTCCGTGGGATATTATTTTCTTGCCGCCCGGAACCGTATACGAACTGCGAGTTGGAGCGGAACCATCTACAATGGACGGCACTTCCAAAATAGCGAGTGGAGATTATTATTTATTTTGCAATAACGAGTGGATCGAGGGATGGTGGAACCGATCCTTCAGGCCTTGGCGAGTGAACATTGATCCAAATGAAACTTTGTTGACTTTGTGGAAACAGCTTATTTTGGAAAAGTCTCACTTGAATGAGGATAATCATGAGTTGACCTCTCATTTGCTTCGCACGCTTTGTCTGTATCTTGAACGGATCATTTCCGAAAAAGATCCTTCCCATAATCGTCCATACACTGCCTCCCGAATGAAAAGATATATTGAATCCCATGTCGTCGATACGTTAATGATAGAAGATGTCGCAAAATATGTGGGTCTAAGCGTACCCCGCGCCTCTCAAGTATTCAAAGAGTGCTTTGGCAAAACAATGATTCAATATGCAATGGAAATTCGCTTGTCAGGCGCCGTGGATCGAATGAATTACACCTCGATGACACTTGGAGAAATATCCGATAGCTGCGGCTTCAAAAGCTATACGTTTTTTCACAGAGCCTTCAAAGAAAAATACGGTGTTTCCCCTTCGGTTTTTCGAAATAAATCGCAAGAGAAGTCAACGCTCTTCCATGAAAATAGGAAGGCTCGCCCTAGCGAATGACTGCAAAAAATAATGTAACAGGCCCGATACCATGATTTGTTTTTCTATTATAAGGATCTCTCTTAATCATTCCGTGAGCAGTAAAGCAACAACACGGGATTCCTTGCGACTTTCTGAATGGCAAGGGGGGAGAAGGAAAATTGCGAATATTTAGAATATTTTGGTTGAAAGGACGACTATACATGTGATAGGATTTGGTTAAGCGCTTTCATTCCAGATTTGTCCAAATTCAGGGTAGCCTGCTTCTAGAGGATGGGTTGATGGGAGTTCGTGCTACAAATTACGCGCCTTTATCATTAAACCGGTTTAATAAAACCGGTTTAAAATAATCGAGAGAGGAGGGCCGTATGGCTACGATTAACGATGTCGCGAAGATGGCGGGGGTTTCCAAAGGCACTGTCTCCAGCGTTTTCAGTAAAAAAAGACCGATCAGCACGGAAGTTACGGAGCGGGTGCTCGCGGTTGCCAAGGAGTTAAGCTACTTTCCAAATCATATTGCGCGCAGCCTGGCGATCAAAAAAACGATGATCGTCGGACTCAAAATACCGATATCCCGGGAACATGCGATGTCCGGATTTGAAGTCCAGCTGATCAACGGCGTCATAAGAGAATGCTCCAAGCGAGGGTATCGGGTGCTATTGGATACGCTGCCCGAGCATGATGATCCGATCCACTTTGCGGTAGATCCGGTAGACGGAGTGATCATGCTGAACCCCCGGACGCAAGATCCCAGAATCGACAGATATAAATTGATGCAAACGCCTCTCGTGCTTATCGGGAGACCCGATCCGATGGACGAAACGGTATGCTACATCGATAACGATAATGTAAAAATCGGAAACCAGGTCGGACAATATTTGCTCGAGAACGGACATACCTCGATTTTATTTCTGAACGCGTCGTCCGACATGACGGTAGCGGCCGATAGGAAGAGAGGTTTATACGAGGCGTTCGAGAGCAGCGGGGTGTCGACGGAGCATCTGAAAGTGATGCATTATTCCAGAAAGCAGCACCGGAATCCGACCCATTACGGTTATGTATCGCTAAAAAATTCGTACGGCAATCATGACTACACCGCCATTATTGCGGATACGGACCGCGTCGCTCTTGGCGCGTTGCAAGCGACGAGAGAGCTGGGAATTGTCATTCCCGAGCAATTATCGATTGTCGCCTTGAGCGACGATCCGGTATTGGCGCAAGAAACGTCACCGAAGCTGACTTCCGTCGAGCTGTCGGCCGAATTGCTGGGCTCGGAGGCGGCCAAACTTCTGTTAAAAAAAATCAAAAATATCGGTATCGTGCAGCAAAAGGTGATCGATGCCAAGCTCATCTTACGTGAGTCATGCAAGATGTATGTATAAATCAGCCTCACATCGTTTTTATATTGAAGGAGGTATTTGCATGGTGAAACGGATCAAATTATGCCTCATGCTCCTGTCGTTCGTACTGTTTGCCGCAGCATGTGATGCCGGCAGCAATGCGGCGCAGGAACCTACCCCCAAGCCGCAAGGGAGCGAGCCGGTAAAACAGGCTGAAAAGGCGGCGTCTTCGAAAAAGCCGGTGCTTGTTGCAAGCGCTTTATCCGAAGCTCCGGCGCTGGCGGACGCAGTAAAATCGGGCAGCCTGCCTTCGCTCGATAAACGGATTCCCGCCAAAGAAGATGTAATGGTGGAAGGCATCGTCGAAGAGATCGGCAAGTATGGCGGAGAATGGCGCATGCCGTGGAAAGGCCCGAATGACCGGTGGACGATCGGTAAACCTACGGAGGAGGCTTTGTTTCGTTTCAAAGCGGACGGCAGCGGCGTCGAACCGAACGTGGCCAAAAGCTATGAGGTCAATGCGGATTCGACGGAATTTACGATTCATTTGCGCAAAGGCATGAAATGGTCGGACGGCGTCCCGTTCACGGCCGACGACGTGATTTTTTATTGGGAGCACATGTTGAAGAAAGAAACGTTCGGCAAAAAAATATACGACGCGTACTACTCGGTCGATCCGGTGACGGGCGCAAAAGCGCTCGCCGAAGTGACCAAGGTCGATGATTATACCTTTAAAGTGAAGCATAAGTACCCGAGCGTCTTGTTCCTTGAGCGGGTGGCGATCGACAACAAGTGGTTTTTCGCTCCCGCCCATTTTCAGAAAACGATATTGCCTGAGTTCGTAGGCGAAGCGAAGGCACTCGAAATCGCCAAGCAGTGGGGCTTCAAAGATGTCCAATCGTTCCTGGTCGAAACGGGATACTACTACTGGATTTACCCGCAAATTCCGACCTTGAGAGCATGGCATGCCAAGAACGATCCGAACAGCGACGTGTTCGTGATGGAACGGAATCCGTACTATTGGAAGGTCGACGAGCAAGGGAAACAGCTTCCTTATATCGAACGCATTAATTTGAAAAAAATTCAGGATTCCAATCAATCTTTATTGGACTCCCTGGCCGGAAATTACGATTTGAACCAGTTTACCTTTAAAGATTTCACCGTGTTGAAAGAAAATGAAAAACGCGGCAATTACCGCGTATTGCAGTGGACGAATACCGCATGGTCCAGCACGGGCGTGCAATTGAATCAGACCACCGAAGATCCGAAATACCGCACGCTGTTCCAGGATATCCGGTTCCGGGAGGCGCTCTCGGTGGCCGTCGATCGAAAGGAAATTTCCGAAATCATTACGAGCGGTCTTGGAAAGCCTCAGCAAGCATCGGTACCGAAAGGCTTGGTCGGTTACCAGGAAGGCTGGGATAAACAGTGGGCAAATTTCGATGCAGCCCGCGCCAACAAGCTGCTCGATGAAATCGGTTTGACGAAGCGGGACGCCCAAAACTTCAGGCAATTCTCGGACGGATCCAATTTGGCGCTTACCTTCTATACCGATACGACCACGAACTCCCCGTTCATGGAATTGATCAAAAAATATTATGAGGCCGTCGGGCTCAAAACGGATTTGAAAATCGTCGATCAAGGGACATTGCAGGATCTGAAATACGCCAACAAGGTGCCGGCATTCCCGAACACGGTAAACCTCGTCAACGTAGCCTATCGCCCGGACGAATTGGTGCCGCTGCGCGTGCTTACTCCGTGGCTGGGACATTACGGATTGTATACGCAGTCCGGCGGCAAGGAAGGCGTGAAGCCGGAAGGGGACGTCGCCAAAATTCTCGAGGCTTGGGACAAAGTGAAAGCGGCAAAAAATGCGGAGGAAATTACGAAATGGAGCAACGAGATCATCAAGCTGCACCAAAAAAATCAATGGGTTATCGGTTATACCGGACCGACTCCGTCGCTGACCGTGGTCAGAAACAACCTACGGAACGTGCCGATGGATTTGGTGGATATCGATGAATTCCGCAATCTCGGCCACGCCCATCCGGCGCAATTCTTTTTCAAGTAATCGGCAGTCACCCAAGGGGGGAAGCGGTTTCCCCCCTTTTTTCTAAAGAAAGAGGGAGAACGGATGCTGCGATATATTGTTAGAAGATGCCTATTGATGATTCCCGTCGTATTTGTGATCTCCATCATTGTTTTCTATATCATACAGCTGCCTCCCGGCGATTTCGTGTCGAGCTATGCCGCTAAGATGGCGGCTGCCGGGGATGTCATGACGACGCAAGAGATGGCGCAGATGAGAGCGCAATATGGTCTGGATCAGCATTGGATCGTGCAATATTTTTACTGGGCCCAAAATATCGTTCTGCACTTTGACTTCGGGTACTCTTACAACTTTAACAAACCGGTAACCGCGGTGATCGGACAATATTTGCCGCTGACGCTTATCGTTTCCATTGTCACGATGGCTTTTACGTACTTGCTGGCCATCCCGATCGGCATTTACAGCGCAATCAAACAATATACCGTCGGTGATTATATCTTTACGGCAATCGGCTTTTTGGGCATGGCGACGCCTCACTTTTTGCTCGCGGTCATCTTGATGTATCTCTCTTATGTGTACTTCGGAGATCCGCTGCTGGGGCTTTTCTCGGAAGCGCAAGCCAATAGCGCATGGTCGCTTGCGAAAGTGCTCGACCTTCTGAAGCATCTGATTATCCCGATCATCGTGATCGGACTCGCGAGTACGGCCGAGCTCATCCGTGTCATGAGGGGACAAATGCTGGAGGAATTGAACAAACCAAACGTAGTTACGGCCCGTGCTAAAGGATTATCGGAGATGAAAATCATATGGAAGTACCCGACGCGCGCCGCCATTAATCCGATTGTCAGCACGCTCGGTTGGTCGCTGACCCATATTTTCACCGGCTCGACGATTACTGCGATTGTACTTAACCTTCCGCTGCAAGGACCTGTCATGTATAACGCATTGCTCGCTCAGGACATGTATTTGGCCGGTACGTGGTTGTTTTTTATGGCGATCTTGACCGTGCTCGGCACTTTGATATCGGATATACTGCTCGCCTGGCTCGATCCGAAAATCCGTACGGAATACCGAGGTGCGTAAGCGATGAAAACCATAATAAACAACCCGCTTCGCCACATTGGCAGACGAAAAGCCAAACCGATGACCGAGGAATACTACAGCTCCCAGTGGCGATTAATGTATCGTAAATTCAAAAAGCACAAGTTGGCGGGAGTCAGTTTGTTTTTTTTGATTGTGTTGTATGCGGTTGCCTTGTTCGGCCAATTTATCGCTCCGCAGGGTTTACTAAGCTATGACAGCCAGTACGTCAATTCGGCGCCGATGACCATGAGATGGATCGATGCTGAAGGCAAGTTTCATCTGCAGCCGTTCGTGTACGGGCTCAAATCCGGCAGGGATCCCGTAACGCTCCGGAAAATTTATGTGAAGGACTCGGAAACGAGGTATCCCGTCAAGCTGTTCGTCGAGGGGGAAAGCTATAAGTTTTGGGGGGTGTTTCCGACCAATAAACATTTGTTCGGCGTAGATAACCCCGGAAAATTGTTCCTGTTCGGTACGGACGGCATGGGCCGCGATTTATTTTCGCGTATTGTTCTCGGCAGTCAAATATCGCTAAGCATTCCGCTCGTCGGCGTAACGATCAGCTTCCTGCTCGGGATCGTCATCGGGGGAATTTCTGGGTATTTCGGCGGCTTGATCGATTCCATGATTCAACGATTGATTGAAATTATCCGCTCGTTCCCGACGCTTCCGCTCTGGATGGCACTGTCCGCGGCGATTCCGCCTCGAATCCCGGTCGTGCAAATGTATTTTTACATCACGATCATCCTTGCGTTCATCGATTGGACGGGACTCGCGCGGGTCGTTCGCAGCAAATTCATTTCCTTGAAAAACGAAGATTACGTCATGGCGGCCAAAATCTCGGGCGTTCGCAACATGAAAATCATCCGAGTCCACCTTGTACCCGGATTTATCAGTTATTTGGTTGTAGCCGCCACCTTAGCGATTCCGTCGATGATTCTGGGCGAGACGGCCATGAGTTTTCTGGGGCTCGGCATCCGCTCTCCTGCTACTAGCTGGGGCGTCTTGCTGCAGGAGGCTCAGCAAATCGAGAACGTCGCTTTATATCCTTGGAAGCTGATCCCGTTAGGCACGGTCATCCTTACGGTGCTCGCCTATAATTTCGTGGGCGACGGTTTGCGCGATGCTGCCGATCCCTACAAGAAATAATGAATATAAACCAATATAGCGAGGGAAAAACCTATGACGGCTCATCAAATGGACGCCGGTTCGCCCCTGCTCTCCGTTTCGGACCTGAAGATCCGAATCGCCATGGATGCCGGTACGCTGGCTGCAGTCGACGGGGTGGACTTTGAAATAAGGAAGGGGAAAACCATTGGCCTCGTCGGCGAGTCAGGCTGCGGAAAAAGCTTGACCAGCAGGGCGATTATCGCGATCAATCCGAAGGAATGCGAGACGACGGGAAGTATCCTGTTTCAACCCGCATCGGAGCTTTCCACCCAGCCGGTTGATTTGTTGCGGATGGATCCGACGGGGCGCCAAATTCGCGCCATACGCGGCAAAAGAATCTCCATGATCTTTCAGGAGCCGATGACCGCTTTTTCTCCGATGTACTCGATCGGTAATCAGATTATGGAGGCTATCCTAACGCACCGCACGAAAAATAAACGGGAAGCGAAGCGAATCGCGCTGGAAATGCTGCGCAAGGTCGGAATTTCCGACGAAGAGAAGCGGTTTGAACAATTCCCCCATGAGTTTTCCGGCGGCATGCGGCAGCGTGCCATGATTGCGATGTCGCTGTCCTGCAACCCGGAACTGTTGATTGCCGATGAACCGACAACGGCGCTTGACGTGACGATTCAAGCCCAAGTGCTAGAGTTGATGAAGGAGCTTCAGAAGGAGCTCGGTATGGCGATCCTGCTCGTCACCCACGATCTAGGGATTATCGCCGAAATGTGCGACGAAGTGGCGGTCATGTATCTGGGTAAAATTGTCGAGCAGTCCACCGTCAAGGAAATATTCAACAACCCGAAGCATCCGTATACCAAAGGCTTGCTGCATTCCATGCCGAAGCTCGGGCGTAAACACGAACGGCTGGAATCGATTGAAGGAACGGTGCCGCTTGCGCTCGATATGCCTCCGATGTGCGGATTTTTCGACAGGTGCAAGGATCGGATGCCGGGGATATGCGATAAGCAAGCCGTCCCGGTTACCCGGGTTTCCCCCGATCATACCGTTCGCTGTTTCCTCTACAACGATAAAGGGGAGGAGGATCGCCGTGTCCAAGCCGATTCTGCAGGTCAATCGATTGACCAAGCATTTTGACGTCAAAAAAAGCTTTTTCGGCTTTCGCAAACATGCTCCGGTTCGAGTCGTTTCCGATATCTCGTTCGAGCTTCGCGAAGGCGAGACATTCAGCATCGTCGGGGAATCCGGCTGCGGCAAAACAACGTTAGGCCGCTGTATTGTGCGGGGAATCGAGGCTACCTCGGGGGAAGTGCTATATTACCCGGAGAACGGAGAGCGGCGCGACTTCCTCAAGCTGAAGGGCAAGGAATACAACGAGTACAGACAAGACATTCAGATGATTTTTCAAGATCCGTATTCTTCTTTAAGTCCGAGAATGAGCGTCTTTAACATTATTAGCGAGCCTTTAACGGCAAGCAGCAAATTAAGCAAAACCGAAATCAAGGAAAGAGTAACGGAAATCGCCGAAAAAACGGGGCTTAACGCGAGCTATTTAGAGCGCTATCCTCACGCTTTTTCCGGGGGACAGCGGCAGCGCATCGCCATTGCCCGGGCTCTCGCCAGCCGTCCCCGGCTCATCGTCTGCGATGAAGCGGTATCGGCGCTCGACGTGTCCATACAGGCCCAGATCATCAACCTGCTTAAAGATTTGCAGAAGCAGTATAAAATCACGTATATCTTCATTTCCCACGATCTCAGTGTCGTCGAACACATATCGGACCGCGTCGCGGTGATGCATCTGGGGAAAATCGTCGAGCTCGCGCCCGCCGACTCGCTGTTTGCGATTCCGCAGCATCCGTATACGGAAGCTCTTTTATCCGCTGTGCCGATGCCCGATCCGAATTTCAAAAAGGAACGAATCATTCTGGAGGGCGAAGTGCCGAACCCCGCCAAGCCGCCGAGCGGCTGTCACTTCCATCCGAGGTGTCCGTACACAACGGAAAAGTGCGTCACGGATGAGCCGGCGATTCGCGAAATCGCGGGCGGTCATTACGTATCATGCCATTATGCCGGCGAGCTTCAATTAAAAGGCGTCGATGCATACGAAAAGGTGGATAATGGGAATGGAACCTAAACAAATCATTGTATTTCTGGATAGCGGCGATACCATCATTGACGAAGGCACCGAAATTCGCGACGAAAACGACGTCGTCATCAAAGCGAGTGTCATCCCGGGCGCGGATACGATGGTAAGAACGCTTGTGGAGCGGGGATATACGCTTGCCTTGGTGGCTGACGGTCTGGCTCAGTCTTTTAAAAATATGTTTATCCAGAACGGGATTTACGATTATTTTACGACGATGATTTATTCGGAGACGATTAAGGCGTTCAAACCGAGCCCGCGTATGTTTAGAGCGGCGATGGGGGCGCTCGACTTGAACGAGAGTGACCGCTCAAGGATTGTGATGGTCGGTAACAATTTAAGCCGCGATATCAGAGGGGCCAATCAAATGGGCTTCACCAGCGTGTTCCTGGATTGGACGCCGAGATATCCGAAAACGCCGGCCGACGAGAGCGAGTGTCCGGATTACACGATCAGCATGCCGATGGAGTTGATCGATCTGATCGAACGATTGAATGCGGAATATATCGAAGCGGAGCGGAGCAAGTGAAAGGCGAGCGGGTGACCAACGTGGAGGAAGACTGTTGGTGGTACGCGTTTTCGGTCCTGTTTGTCGAGAAAAAGGAAAATCTACCATACGGAATTCGCGGCGGCTTGTCTTTATGGCGAGCCGCTTTCCATTTTTTTGGAATGATGGGCTGCCATGTATTCTCACAAACCGATCCTCCAGCGCATGAGCCAATCCTATTTTTTCCAACGCGGAAGCCGCATGCCGAGCGGCATGCGAGCGATCCCGGATTTGTGCATGACGTAGAGGATTGAACCATTGAACGCGCCGCTGCCGCATGAGTAAGATGACGGTACATGCAAACAGGGAGGGGGGAGACGGTAGAGAAACGGATTGGCCGCGAACTAAATTGTAAGCAGTTACAATCGCGTCGCGGGCAAGAGGAGCAGGAAATCGAAATAGGAGGTTCGACATGAAAAGATGGTTGGCGCTTATTTTAAGTTTTGTTCTTGGCCTTTCTTTATTCCAACTGCCGCTGCCTGTAGCGAAAGCAGGCTATGACGCGCTGCCGGCGTTCCCGGGGGCGGAAGGCTTCGGTTACGCCGCAACCGGCGGACGCGGAGGCGAAGTGTACCACGTCAACAGCTATGAGCTTACGGGCCCGGGGACGTTTCACGATGCGCTTATGACGGCCGGATCGACGCCGCGAACGATCGTATTCGATATTTCGGGCGAAATTACGATCCCTCAAATCGTGGTGAAGGACAAGTCCAAGATCACCATCGCGGGCCAGACCGCGCCGGGTGAAGGCGTGACGATCCGGGGCAACAACATTCGTTTTATCAATTGCAGCGATGTCGTCATCCGCTATTTGCGCTTCCGTATGGGGGTGCAAAGCTTTAACGACGATACGATGTATTTGGAAGATTGCCGCAATTTCATCATCGATCACTCCTCTTTTTCATGGGGAACGGATGAGGTATTGTCCGTCAAAAGCAAAGATTACGAGAATCCGAAATCGCAAAACATTTCAGTGCAGTGGTCGATCATTTCGGAAGGGCTGCTCACCCATTCCATGGGCGGGTTAATCGAAATGAATACGATTAGTATGCATCATAACCTGTACGCCCATAACAATGACCGCAATCCGAAAACCAAGGGCCAGATCGACTTCGCGAACAACATTGTCTACAACTGGGGCGGTTATCCTTATGTAGCCGGCGGCGAGTCCGGCACGAAAGGCTACGGCAACGTCGTCGGCAATTATTTCATCGCAGGCTTGAACTCGGCTAACCCGCAGTATGCGGTCGTGCGCGGCAATGAGAACTACAATCTCTATCTTAAAAACAACCGGATCGACAGCAACAAAAACGGCGTACTCGACGGAACGGACACGGGGAGCGGGATGATGGAGGCGGAAAGGCCGAGCGTCCTCGTTCCGGAACGGTTCGAATACCCGCCGGTACATACGCAAGAGCCTGAAATAGCTTACGATCATATTCTGAATCACTCCGGCGCGTCGCTCCTCCGGGACAAGGTGGATCAGCGCGTGATCGACAGCGTACGCAAGCAAACCGGCGTCATCATCGGACATGAAAACGACGTGGGAGGATTCCCGCCGCTGACGCGAGGAAAAGCCCCGCTCGATACGGACCTCGACGGGATGCCTGACGCTTGGGAAATGGCAAAGGGACAGAATCCGAACAATTCCGAGGATCGAAATGGCGATCGAAATGGAGACGGTTACACGAATCTCGAGGATTACCTGAACGAGCTGGCCGAACCGGGATTTCCCGCGAATTATCCGAAAACGCCGCCGGCATGGTCGGGAACGCCGTTTGTCCCGCCGGTCGAACCGAAGCCGGAACAGCCGGAAGCGGAGCCGGCGCCAAGCATGGACGGGAAAGCGATCCGCAACGTCGTTATTAACGATAACAGCGGCAGCGGATCTGTCAATGCGGCCAACTGGTCGGTTCAAAGCAACCTCCAGCCGGGAGATTTCGTTGCGGGAGACCGGCTCACCGGAAGCAAAACGTATAAATTCGTTGCCATCCCGGATGAAGTAAAGGGCATGGAGTGGATTCGGTCGGCAGTGGCCTCCCGAAGCGCCACGAGCCAAGACTTGCTCTCCTTCCACTTGGCGGCGGATGCGGATGTGTATGTCGCACACGATTCAAGAATCTCGCCGCGGCCGGAATGGCTCACATCGTCCTACGAAGATACGGGGATGATGATCGAAGATGACCAGCCGGTACCGTACAAGCTGTTTAAAAAGCATTTTCCTGCCGGATCTCATGTCGTGACGGGGGCCAATAACAGCACCTCCCGAATGAATTATTTCGTCGTCGTGAAACCGACAAGTCCGAATGCGGCGCCTCCTGCGGCATCGCCGTCCGGATTGACCGGGCAATTGGCGGACGGACCCGCCGTATCGCTTCGCTGGGAACCGGTAAGCGGAGCGGAAGCGTACCTTGTCTACCGTTCCACGTCGATGGATCCTTATTTCAAGGCCGTCGGAAGCACCGGAACAACCAGCTACACGGATGATGCGGCGGTCATGGGAGTAACATATCGGTACAAAGTGGCCGCTGTCAATGCGGGAGGCGAATCTCCGCAGTCGCAGCAGGCGGAAGTGCTCGCCTACGATCCGTCCAAGCCGAGGCCGCCGGCACCGGCGGGACTGCAGGTTACGGCGACGAAGAGCATGTCCGTTGCACTGGCATGGACGCCTGTCGAAGGAGCCGTCAGCTATGGCATCTACAGGGCTTCTTCTCCGGACGGGGCTTATCAGAAGATTGCATCCGTTTCTAAAGCGGCGTATACCGACAAGACGGTGAACCCGTCAACCGCTTATGCCTATAAAGTAACCGCAACGGCGATCGGCGGGGAATCCGCGGCGTCTGGCGTCGTCAGCACGACGACGAAACCGCCGGTGGCGATGCCGCAAGCGCCGGCAGGCTTGACCGCAGGCGAGGTGACGAGCGCCGCTTTCGCGATGCAGTGGAATCCGGTCGATCAAGCGGAACGGTATCACATTTACAGGAAAGGAAGCGGCGATAACGATTTTGTCCGGATTGCCAGCACGTCGTTGGCCCGATATGTCGACGACAGCATTACAGCGGATCGTACAAGCTACAGCTACAAGGTAACGGCGGAGAACGAGATGGGCGAATCGTCCCCGTCGCAAGAGCTTGTTATTGCCGTACCGTTGCCCGCTACGCCTACGAATCTGTTTGTCGGCTTGAAGGGCGAAACGTTCGTCGGACTCATCTGGACGTCTCATGGCGGGGCGGTTCAATATAACGTGTACAGGGAATCCATAGAGGAGCCGCTTCAATACGTGGGGTATGCCAAGGTCGATACGTACTATGACCGTACCGTCAAACCGGGCGTGGAATACACCTACTATATTAAATCGAAAAACGCCAGCGGGGAATCGGATCCGTCCAATCGCGTAACGGTCCGAACGGCGGACACGCCCAAGGACGCGACGCCTCCCGTAACGACGGCCGATGCGAAGCCGGGCTGGCATAATGCGCCTCAAGTCGTCAACCTTAGCGCGGTCGACGCCGAGGGCTCGAAGACAACGACCTACTACAGCATCGACGATGCTCCGTACGTAATGGGCGCGCAAGCCGAACTCCGCGAGGAAGGCGTTCATACGCTTCGCTATTACAGCGTGGACGCGGCGGGGAACAAGGAAGACGTGCAATCGGCCACGGTAAACATCGATCTGACGGGGCCGGTCGTTCCAACGACCATTACGGGCGCAGTGTACCATTCGGATGCCGTGAACATCCGGTTGGATATTACCGACGCGCTTAGCGGAGTTGATCAGGTGAAAGCGACGCTCGACGGCAAAGACGTAAATCTGCCGATTACGGCCGCTCCTTTCGCATTATCGATCGGCGATCATGCGATCGGCATTACGGCAACGGATCGTGCAGGCAACGTGACGCAGCGGCAGTATGTATTGAAAGTCGTGATGACGCGCGACTACCTGGATGAAGCACTGCGTTCAGCGCATGACCAGGGCTTGATCTCGAATCAAGGGGTGCTGAACAGCCTGCTCGCGAAAGTGAACCAGATTCAAAAAGAAACGAATCCAACGAAACTCATAAACGCTTTGAACGCATTGGAAAATGAAGTGTCCGCACAAGCGGGCAAGCATATGGATGCCGCCTTCGCGCAGCATATGCTGGCGGATCTCGCCTATCTGAAGCAACAAGTTAACGTGCAAAACTAATACCGCCTCAAGCAGTGGCTGCTTCCCGTACTCAAACCGGGGAGCGGCCGCTTCACATGTTGCAGGCCTGTCCCAAAAAAGCAACCAACCAATCCGACACGCAACCAACCGTCTCGCCACAATGGGGCGACATTTCCCTGTGAAAGACCGCCGAATCCCCTCCGCTGCGGCATTCTCCTCATCAACCATTCCATAACGAATCACGCGAATCGGACAAAGTTTGGCAATCCCGGATTTGTGCATCCGCTGGAGGAATGAACGATTGTCCATGGAAGCGCAAGCAAGTATGATGGCGGTATCGAAACGAAGGAGGTTTGTGGTGGTGGCAGAGGCATATTCCCATAAGAAGATTGGATCCACCAAAGCGTCGGCAGAGAAGTCACATTCTTATTTGAACCTGTTTCTGACGAATGTTAGAAAACATTGGATATTGTATGTGATGGTTCTTCCCGGACTATTGTTTTATCTTATATTTAAGTATATCCCGCTCGCGGGGAGCGTCATCGCTTTTCAAAACTATCAAATCTTTAAAGGAATAACGGGCAGCCCCTGGGTCGGATTGGACAACTTCAAATTTATTTTTACTTATCAAGATTTCTACAACGTGCTGAGAAATACGGCGGTCATCGCTTTTTATAAGCTGGTCCTCGGCTTTCCGGCCCCGATCGTGCTGGCGCTGCTCTTGAACGAATTGCGCCTCATGCTGGCCAAACGGGTCATTCAAAGCTTGTTTTACTTGCCGCATTTTTTGTCCTGGGTTGTCGTCGGCGGCATCGTATTTGAACTTTTGTCCGCCCAAGGCGTGGCCAATATCGTCCGCGGGTGGTTCGGTCTCGAGCCGATCCTGTTCATGCAGCAGCAAGCCTATTTCCGCACCATCGTCGTGCTCTCGGGGATCTGGAAGGAAGTCGGCTGGGGAACGATCATCTATCTTGCCGCAATCGCCGGCATCAATCCGAATTTGTATGAAGCGGCGGTCATGGACGGAGCCAACCGCTGGCAGCAGACCATGAACATCACGCTTCCGGTCATGTTCCCAACCATTCTCGTCCTGTTCCTGCTCAACATCGGCAACTTCCTGGAGCTTGGCTTCGACCAGATCTATAACCTGTTAACGCCGATGACTTATTCCGTAGGCGACATCATCGAAACATACGTTTACAGGGCTGGGGTGCTGCAGGGGCAATACAGCGTAACGACCGCCATCGGCTTGTTCCAATCCGTCATCGGGTTTGCGTTACTGTGGATTTTTAACCGCATGGCACGAAAAACAGAACAGGGGTTATGGTAATGAAACAAACCTTGGGTGAAAAAAGTTTTCAAGTATTCAACTATTTGGTGCTCGCGGCGGCGGCCGCAACGATGCTGATACCTTTGCTGAATCTGCTGGCCGTATCGTTAAGCTCGCCCGTAGCCGCGGATTCGAAACAGGTATTTTTGCTTCCCGTGGAGTTTACGACGGGATCGTGGGAACACATTTTGCAAAATAAAGGATTATGGGGCTCTTTCGGCGTCACGATTTATATCACCGTCATCGGTACGCTTTTGAGCATGCTCTTCTCGGTGCTAACGGCCTACCCGTTGTCCCATAAGGAATTTATGCTGCGCAAGCCGATCATGTTCGGCATTATCGTGACGATGATTTTCAACGCGCCGCTCATTCCGTTTTTCCTGACGGTACGGGAGTTGGGCATGATGAATTCGCTTTGGTCGCTCATTATTCCCGGGTTGATCGGGACGTTCAACATGATTATTATCCGAACGTTCTTCATGGGGCTGCCGGCGGAGCTGTACGACTCGGCCCGCATCGACGGCTGCACCGACGCCGGAGTGTTGTTCCGCATCTATTTGCCGTTGTCCAAGCCGGTGCTCGCGACGGTCAGCTTGTTTTACGCCGTGGGCTATTGGAATACGTTTCAGCGCGCCGTTTTGTTCATTCGCAATCCGGATTTGTGGCCGCTGCAAATGAAGCTTCGCGCTTACCTGACGTCTCCGGAGGAGCTGGCCGCCGTCAACCTGGTTTTGGGTGATTACGATTTCAATACGACGACGCTCAAGGCGGCTACCATTTTATTCGCGACGATTCCGATCGTCATCGTCTATCCTTACTTGCAAAAATATTTTGTCAAAGGCTCCATGCTGGGGTCGCTCAAAGAGTAACTTGCGATCGATATTAAGCTTCATCTTTTGGCTTGATATATAGTGGATAGACAAAAAAGGGAGGAAGCAAGCATGACGAAACGCCTGCTTAAGAAAACGGCAACATGGTCGGCATTGGCCGCACTTGTCGCGACGGCCGCTCTCAGCGGCTGTACCAACTCAAAGGATGGCTCTTCCGCGTCAGGCGGCGGAGCGCAGGACGGCAAGCCCGTTCAGGTCAAAGTATTCAAAAGCCATATGGGCGTCGGTTCCATACCGGACAGCAATAACGCGCATGTCAAATATGTCGCCGAGAAGACCGGCGTCGAGTATAAGCTGATCACCACGCCGCCGGGCTCGGAGCCGACGGAATTCCTCAATCTGCTGATCGCCTCGGACGACCTGCCGGATATTCTTCGGCCGATCGGAGGCATCGAGCAGACGCTCATTAAGCAGGGCGGCGCCTTGCCGTTGGACGATTTGCTGCCGAAATACGCGCCGAACGTCTGGAAGAACATTCCGAAGGAAGCTTGGGACGTCGTGCGCTCGGCCTCCCCGGACGGTCATATTTATTACGTGCCTAAAGTGTTCCTCGTTCCCGAGCGGGCTCCGATGATTCGCAAAGATTGGCTGGACAAGGTAGGCCTTCCGATGCCGAAGACGACGGAGGAATACAAGGAAGTGCTGCGGGCGTTCCGCGACAAAGATCCGAACGGTAACGGCAAGAAGGACGAGCTGCCGACTTCGGGACGGGAATTCGGCAAATGGATGGATCATCTCTTCGGCATGTACGGCATCGCCATGTGGGAAGGCAGCCCCGAGTGGGATGTTTACGACGGAAAAATTCAGTATGCCGGCGTAACGCCGAATATGAAAGCGGCGATTGCCTATATTCGCGACCTGTATAAGGAGAAGCTGCTCGATAACGAAACGTTCCTGAACAAGGGCGATGTATGGCAGGCTAAAATCAACAACAACCTGGTTGGCAGCTGGTATCACCTCCCGGCCAACGTTCGCGACCGCTACACGGCCATACTGAAAGCGGCGCCGGACGCGTATATCGTAGGGATGCCGATGCCGAAGGCGGAAGGCTTCCAAGGCTTCGTTACACAGAAAAGCATGGGCGAGCCGGAGTGGATGATTCCCGCGGCGGCCAAAAACAAAGCCGAGGCATCGCTCAAGCTGCTCGACTTCTTTTACGACCAGAACAACGACGAATTCGTGCGTTTTGGGATCGAGGGCCTGCAGCACAAGGTGGAGAACGGTAAGAAGGTGCTGCTGCCGCCGGAGGACAGCCGTCCGCTCGCGCTCGGGATGCGCAATTTGACGACGAAGGCGGACATGGATCAGCGGATCAAGGAAACGATTCCGGAAAACATGCAAAAGATGGTTCAGGACATGTTCGCCGTGAGCACGGCCGACGCTCGCCGCATTGCGGGAGACGGGCTGCCGAATACCGTGTACGAAGGCTTCCCGGACATCCAATCGCATAAGCTGTTCCAGGAATATTTGACCAAAATCGTGATCGGCGAGTGGCCGCTGGAGAAGTTCGACGAGTTTGTGGACCGCTGGAAGAAGGCCGGAGGAGATACGGTGACGAAGCGGGTTCAAGACTGGTATGCCAAAGTGAAAAAATAACGGGAAACAGCGAGCAGGCGACCTGCCGGTAAACATCTCTTCGGCGCTGGCGCCTGCTGTGCATTCGCAAGACCATTCGGATAAGAGCGGAAGAAAGGATTGTCACACATGAAAAAACGATATGCGATCTGCGGTGTCAGCGGAAGGGCGCTCGGCATGTTCGCCAAGCCGATCCTGTCCACATTCGCCGGCACGTGCGAGCTTGTAGGGCTGCTCGATCGCGATCCGATGCGCTTCGACCTGTACCGTACAAGGTTTCCCGAGCATACGGACGTGCGAACCTACAATGAACGGGAGTTCGACCGGATGGTAGATGAAACGCGTCCGGACGTCGTCATCGTAGCGGGCCGCGACGATACGCATGCGCAATATTTGATCGCAGCGCTGCGGCGGGATTTGGATGTCATTACCGAGAAGCCGATGGTCACGACGGGCGAAGACAGCCGGCGGGTGATGGAAGCGGAGAAGGCAAGCAAAGGGTCCGTCACCGTCACATTCAACTACCGGTATGCCCCGGTTCACACCCGAATCAAGGAGCTCGTGCTGGAAGGAAAGCTAGGCCGAATTACGTCGGTTGATTTGAACTGGTATTTGGACACGTACCATGGCTCCAGCTATTTCAAGCGGTGGAACCGGGTTCGAGAGCTGTCCGGCGGCCTGTCGATCCACAAATGCACCCATCATTTCGATTTGGTGAACTGGTGGACCGGCCAGAAGCCAGTGGAGGTGTTCGCCTACGGCGCGCTAAATTATTACGGCGCGGAGGGGGAATTAAATCCGAAGAAGGAAGACGGCCGGTTTTGCAGTACTTGCGAATATACCCGCGATTGCGCCTATTACTCGCGGTGGAACGCGCGCAGCAAAAGCATCCGCGTCCCCGACGATCATCTGGGCTCGCTTGATGCCGTGAAATCATCATTCCCTTATTCCGATTACCGGCCGGACCGATGCATCTTCGATTCTCAAATCGATATCGAAGATACTTACGCCGCCTCGATCAAATACGACCGCGGCGCGCTGCTCAGCTATTCGGTCAATTTTTCCCTGCCGTACGAGGGTTACCGTCTGGCGATTAACGGAACGAAGGGCCGGCTGGAAACGATCGAGTACCATATGCCGGGCAGAACGCCGTTCCCGACGCCAGTACAGACGATTGACTATTTCCCGCTCTTCGGCTCCAAGGAAACGATTCATGTGGTCCACCGCGAAGGCGGGCACGGCGGCGGCGACCCGCTGCTGCTGGAGGACTTGTTTATGGGCGAAGACCCCGGACGGCCATACCGCATCCTATCGGGCGCCGTAGACGGCGCTTATTCCGTAGCTACGGGAGAAGCCGTTTGGCGGTCGGTCCGGGATCATCGTCCGGTCACGATTGAGGAAGTGCTGGAAGGCAAAGGAGGACGAAAGCAGTGAGCCGTTATTTTCATCCGGTGGAAAGCATGGCTTCGCAGACAGGCGGCACCGAAATTCCGCATGTGCTTGCGGTCATGGCCCAGCGTTATATCGGCGAGAATCCGCCTCACGGTCCCGTATACCGGGTGACGCGAACGAGCCCGATTCGCAAGCTGGACAATCATATGTATCAATTTCCCGTCGGTTCGATGTTCCCGGAGATGAACGAAGGAGAGCGGGTGTATGCTTGGGCGAAGCTGTGGATCGATGAGCCGCAGGACTTCATTTTCCTGATGCGCAGCTTCGGCCCGGTCCGCTTGTACCACAACGGGGAGAAGCGCTTCGGCTCCGCGCCGGAGGAAGAATCGGAGGGCGCCGCGCCGTTAAAGCTGAAGTTGGCTCTGGTGCAAGGATGGAATCATTTCATCATCGAGCTGGGGAAAAACGCGAGCGGCGGCTGTGGAGCGGAATTCGGCACAAGCAACCGCAAAAATAAACCGTATCACTTCCTCGCCCCTTCTTCGGAACGGGAAGGGGAGGAAGGCTGGATTTATACGACGCCTTTGACTCACTCGCTTAATCCGTTCCCGGAGGCGGATCTGTCCGAGAAGGGGACCGGCGCGGAATGGTTTCCGTCCCGGAAAGAGCCGGGCGTGGAAGCCGGTAGGCTGGATCAGCTCTACGGCAATCGTCCGGGTCCGGGTTCAACCGCTTACGCGTGGACGGCCGTAGCAAACACGTCGGCTTCCGCCAAGCGGGTAACGATCGAAGGAACCGCATACGGCCCTCTGTCATTTCTGATGGAAGGCAAGGAAGTATATTCCGTCCCGCAACGCCGCGATTTTTCCTTCCAATGGGATGCGGCGCCCGGCTGTTCGGATCTGCTCGTCCAATGCGCCGCCGGAGAGCAGGGCTGGGGATTTCAAATCCGCCGTGTATCGCCGGGAGCGGAGCTGACGGCCCCGCGCCGGATTCACGGTTACGGCGGCCATTGGCTCTACTTGGGACCGTTTCCCGTCGGGGCCCATGTAGGGGCGTGGCCATACCTCGCATTGGATTCGGTTGCCGAGGGATCAGGGGGCTCCGTCTTTTGGACGACGGACCGGCCTGACGCGAATGTTCGCCCGTTCCTGGAGAACGAGCTGTTCGGCCGCTGGAACTATCCGCTGGGTGTCACCTTGTTCGGGCTGCTTGAGACAAGCCGTTTATTGCAGCGGAGCGATTTGGCCGACTATGTCGCCCGGCATGCGGAGTTCGCAACCTCGACGTATGCTTACTCGTTATGGGATCGCGAGCGCTATGGCGCGGCCGGCTTGAATAACCAGCTGTCGCATATCGACAGCTTGGACGATTGCGGCTCGTTCGGCGCGCTTGCGATTTTGGCGGACCGGCTTCGTCCGTTAAGAGGGGCTCGGGCCGTGTTCGACGACATTGCCCATTACATCATGAACGTGCAGGACCGTATGGATGACGGCGCATTGTACCGACGCATCGGCGTGTCGCCCAGCATGCACAACACGATGTGGTGCGACGACATGTACATGAGCGTGCCGTTCTTATGCAGGTACGCCGAGCTTGCCGGCGATCGCCGTTATATCGATGAAGCGGCGCGGCAGCTGTTATTGTACCAGAAATATTTGTTCATGCCGGAGCAGCGCATCATGTCGCATGTTTTTGACGTAAGCGAGGGCAAGCGCTCCGGGACGACATGGGGCAGAGGGAACGGGTGGGTCTTCTTCTCGCTCGCCGTTTTGCTGGAAGTTCTTCCGAAGGAGCACGCAGACTATGCCGCGGTGCTTGCCTTTTACCGCGAGCTGGCGGAAGGGTACCGCAGGCTGCAGGGGGAGCATGGGCTGTGGCATCAGGTATTGACCGACCCCGAGTCCTACGAGGAAGCTTCGTGCACCTCGATGTTTATGTACGGCTTCGCCCTTGGCGTGCGGCATGGCTGGCTGGAGCAGCCGGAGCCTTATGTCCGCGCGGCGCTGGACGGCTGGGAAGGATTATGCGAGCGGGCGATCGATAAGCGCGGCAATTTGTACGGCGTGTGCAAAGGTTCCAGCTGGTCGTATAACAATGCCTATTACAAGCATGATTTGGGCTGGAACCTCAACGATACGCACGGGATCGGCATTGTGCTGCTCGCGGGTATCGAAACGCAGCGCATGAAGGAGCAGCTGGCGGAGAAAGGCTGAAGCGAAAGGGAAGACCGGGCGGGCCAAGGCGTGTCTTGGGGGCTGAATCGCGTTATAATGAAGAAGATATCCGGCATAAGGTGGGAACGAATTCGTGATGCAATCCCTCAAGAAGTGGCTTAAGTACAATTGGGCTCATACGCAAATCCGGCTTGTCTTGATTTTGACCTTATCGGTTTTCCTTATCATTTTGGCCGTTAGCCTCACTTCCTACTATACTTCCAAATCGGTGCTGCAGGAGGAATTAAGCGAGCCTCAGCGCCAAATGCTTCAGCTGAATATGAGCTTCATCGACGAATTGATCAAAGAGAGCGATCAGGTTGCGATTCAGGTCGCGCTGAATGCCAACGTGTATCAATTTTTAACGGGTGAGAACCAAAATTCGTATAGCAACATCTCGGAGCTGTATCAGCTGCTGACGACATTAGTGGGAAACTCCAAGTACGTGAAGAGCATTTACGTATATGATCTGCAAAGAGGCAGCTTCGTCGCCATTCCTCAAGGCTTCAGCTCCAGCAAGCTCACGTTCGTCGATTCCGATTGGGTCGGCGTAGCGGACGAGTTCGGGGACAAAATGACAGTGATCAAGAAGCGGAAAGTACCCGAAGGCGGCAGCCGGAGCGGCTCGGATTTGACGCTCTTTCGAAAGATTAACATTCAGGGCCAGTTCAAAGGCATTGTGGCCGTCAATCTGAAGGACGAAGAGCTGTTCGCCCGGCTCGACCCCAGCCTTAACAACGTGAACAGAATGCGGTATATCGTGGATGAACGCGACGAGGTGCTGTATTCGGTATCGAACTATGAGTTTGATCAGGAGGCGGTTCGGCAGGCGCTTGCCGCGCTGAAGGAAGACAACAGCGGGGATATCACCTACCAGAACCGCAAGCTGCTCGTAAATCAATTGAAATCGCCGGTAACCGGCTGGAAGTATGTTTCCATTGTGGTGCAGGATAGTCTGCTGGCGAAATCCAAGAAGGTCCGCGATACCGTCTTGCTCGTATCGATAGCGGCACTGGCGCTGGGCGGAGCGACGATTTTCTATATCAATGCGGTCGCCTTCCGCCCGGTACGGCGTCTGCGGCAATTATTCAGCGCCTACGACCGGAAGGAGAGCGGCGCGGCCGGCATCGATCTGGAGAAGCTGACCGACGAGCTGCTCAGCAATCACGCGCATTTGTCCCGGCTAGTCCGGGAGACGATGTCGGAAGCTTCTTCCAAGCTGCTTCACGACATCTATACCGGGAACTTGACCGGCAAACGGGACATTCGGGAAAAATGGAACCGGTATTTCAGCGATTGGTCCGATGCTCCGGTATCGGTTACCATCGTATCCATCGACCGGTACGAAGCGTGGTCGAGGACGTATCCCGACACGGACCGGTCGCTGCTCAAATTCGCGCTCGCCAATATTATGGCCGAGCTGTTCGAGCCCGAGTGGCGCATCGTCTGCGCCGATTTCGGCAAAGACAAGACCGCGGTCCTGCTGCAGCCGCGCGAACCCGGCGCGTCTTTGGAACGAAAGCTCTCGGAAGCGCTCGAAGTGGCGTTTAATTTGTTGAAGTTCAGCGTCTCTGCAGGTGTGAGCACGCCTCAGCCGGATGTGAACCGGTTGAAGCAGGCGATGCTGGAAGCGGAGAATGCGCTTGCCTACCGGATGTATCAAGGCTACGGCCAAGTCATTCCATTCCACAAAGTATCCGAGCACGAAGCGAAGGATCCGCTGCCGGACGGGCACACGCTCGAAGAAATGGTGAATGCCATTCAAGCGGGCGATGAAACCGCGACGAATGAGGCGCTGGATCGAATTTTCCGGCATTTGCGCGCGCAGTACGGCTATCCATCCGCCGTCGTTTCCTTCCTGCAGGATGCCGTGGAGCGGCTCGGTCAGCTTCGTCCGGCGGAGGAGCGGGAGGCCGAGCCAGCCTATGAACAGTTCGAGACGCTGCATCTGGACGACATGCGGCAGGAGCTGGACCGGGGAATCGCACCGTTAGTCGAGCGGTACCGCAGGCTAATCGAAAGCAAAGATTTCATCATGTGCCAGCGCATGATCGATTATATGAAGCAGCATCTCGGCGAGCCGGTCGGCATTCCCGAAATTGCCGACTCCATCGGCATCAGCAGCAGCTTGGCCAGCCAAGTGTTCAAGCAGGAGACGGGCGAGACGATCTACAACTACTTGACCCAGCTGCGTATGGACCGGGCCGCCGAGCTGCTGCTCAAAACGGATTCCCGCATATCGGACATCGCGGTCATGGTCGGTTACCAGCATGAGAACAGCTTCATCCGCATTTTTCGCAAATATAAAGATATTACCCCCGGCAAATACCGGGATATGATGAGAACCCGGATGGACTCCCCGATGGAATAACGGACGGAGCCTCCGGCTGGGCCCAAGGAGGAATTATGGATCGAAAACAAATCGTAAAGCGGCACCATCCCGAGCTGAACAAATGGGACCCGCTGTCCCCTTTCTCCGTAGGCAACACGGAATTTGCCTTCACCGCCGATATTACCGGGCTGCAGTCGTTCCCGGAGCAATACGAGGTACCGCTCGGCACGCAGTCCAACTGGGGCTGGCATTATACGGGAGGACGCGACCGATTTACGGAGAAGGACGCCGAGCATCAAATGTTCGATACGTACGGCCGGCTTGTAGGTTACCCGATGAAGTCGGGCAGCAAGCCGGAAGCCTACCATTGGTTGCGGCAAAATCCGCACCGGCTGCAGCTTGGCCGCATTTCGTTACGGTTTTTGCTGGAATCCGGCGAGGAAGCATCGGCCGATGCAATAAACAATATACATCAGCGTTTGAACCTTTGGTCAGGGATATTGACCAGCGAATATAGCGTTCAAGGCGTGCCGGTGCGCGTAACGACCGCATGCCATGGCGCGATCGATACCGTCGGCGTACGCGTGGAATCGCCGCTGATCGGCGAGGGGCGTCTCCAAGCATTCATCCGGTTTCCGGCGCCCGATATGGTCCATACGGCATGGGCAAAAGCCGTCTATCCGGATTGGGACCATGACGACAGACACCGGACGGAGCTTCGCAAGTTGGAAGCGCGGCGGGCAAGGCTTGAACGAAGCATGGACGAGGACCGTTACGAGGTCGGCTGGGAATGGAGCTCGGGACGGCTCGAGCGGACAGGGGCGCATGAGTTCACATTGGTGCCTGAATCGCAAGGTGAATTATTGGAATTTTCCGTCTCTTTTGCTCCGGAGTCGCCGCAATCGGCTCCCGTTCATGAAATTATCGAATCCAGCGAACGCCGCTGGGAAGCTTTCTGGATGAGCGGAGCGGCGATCGATTTTGCCGGCAGCCGCGACCCTAGAGCGTTTGAGCTGGAGCGCCGCGTCGTGCTTTCGCAGTTTCTGTGCGCGATGCACAGCGGCGGTTCCTTGCCTCCGCAGGAAACGGGGCTCATGTACAACAGCTGGTTCGGCAAGGCGCATTTGGAAATGCACTGGTGGCATGCGGCGCATTTTCCGTTATGGGGCAGGGAAGCGTACCTGCTGAAGAGCATGAACTGGTACCGGGACATTCTGCCTGTCGCGCGAGAGCTCGCTGCATCCCAAGGGTATGAAGGCGCCCGCTGGCCGAAGATGGTCGGCTTCGACGGCAAGCCTTGCCCGTCCCCGGTCGCGAACGGATTGATCTGGCAGCAGCCGCATCCGATGGTGCTGGCGGAGATGTGCTATCAGGCGAATCCTACGCGCGAAACGCTAGAGCAATTCCGCGACATCGTGTTCGAGGCGGCCGACTTCATGGTTTCGTACGCTCATCTGGATGAAGACAAAGGCGTGTACGATCTGGGGCCGCCGCTCATTCCCGCGCAGGAATGCCATCCTCTGCAAGGCAGCAAAAATCCGCCTTACGAGCTGGAGTATTGGAAGCAGGGGTTGGAGATTGCCATCCGGTGGGCGGAACGTTTGCAGGCGACCGTCAATCCCCGGTGGGCCGAAGTGGCTTTGTCCATGGCCGCGCCTCCGCAAGCGGATGGCGTCTATCTCGCGCATGAGCTGTGCACCGACACCTTTACCGGGAAAAATCGCGACCATCCTTCGATGCTGGGCGCACTCGGCATTTTGCCGGGAACGCTCATCGACCCCGAGGTGATGCGCAATACGCTGCTGAAGGTGAAGGAAGTATGGATGTGGGACTCGGCCTGGGGCTGGGACTTCCCGATGTGCGCGATGACGGCGGCGAGACTGGGGGAAACGGAACTCGCGGTCGATTTCCTTCTGATGGATGCGACCAAAAACACTTATTTGACCAACGGTCACAATTATCAGCGTCCCGGTTTAACCGCTTATTTGCCGGGCAACGGCGGTTTGCTGACCGCCGTAGCCATGATGGCCTGCGGCTGGAAAGGCAACGAAACGGCGCACAATCCCGGCTTTCCGCAGGATGGAAGCTGGAACGTGAAATGGGAAGGGCTAAAGCCTTGGCTGTAAAAGCTGTTATCTCGTAAGAGGAGGCGCGCGAAATGGGAAAAGGAACTGTATGGCCTTCCGAACGGAAGGCCTACACCGATCGATTCACCGGCATCGAAGTGACGCAGCTGACGGATTATAAGGCACACAGCCATCATTTGTATTTTACCGAAAGCGGCTGGTATGACGGGGGGCAGCGTCTGCTGCTGATCTCGGACAGGGAGAACAGTACGAACTTGTACAGCATGCATCTGGAAAGCGGCGAAATGACGCAGCTTACGGATTACCCGGGAAATGATCAGTTGGACGCCTGCTTGCTGCCGGATGGAAGTGCTGCTTTCGTAAAGAAGGACCGCTGCTTGATCCGGTTAAACCTATCCACGCTCGAAGAAACGCTTTTATACGAAGCGCCTGAGGGGTATCGCCTCGGGAACGCGAGCGCAACGGCGGACGGCAAGTTCGTCCTGACCTGCGTGCAGGAGGACCTCTCCTCCCGAATCCGCCTGGACCTCGGCAACGGATATGTCGGCCATCGCGAGCTAATGGAAGCGGCTCCCCACAGCATGATCGTGCGGATCAATGCCGGACAAGGCGGTGCGGAAATCGTTTACGAGGCCAAACGGTTCATTACCCATATCAACGCTTCGCCTGGCGAGCCATGGCTTCTGACGTTTTGCCATGAGGGACCTTGGCATTTAGTGGATCATCGCATCTGGGGTCTTGACCTGCGTTCAGGGAAAGCATGGAAAATTCGGGAGAGACTGGAGCCGGGTGAAAAGGTAGGGCACGAATTTTTTTATCCGGACGGCGTGACCGTCGGCTATCATGGCTTCCGCGCGAACGGTACCAACTTCTTCGGCCATATCCGTTACGATAACACGGGCATGGAGGAGACGGAATTCGCTTTCGATACGTGGCATGCCTATGCCGATGGGCTCGGACAGGCGATCGTAGACGGCAAGGGTGCGGTAAAGTCGCTTTCGGTTTGGCGCAAAGCGGATGGCGTTTACGACGGTCCCCGCATGCTTTGCGAGCTGCGCTGCAGCTTTCATTCGCAGAAGGTGCATGCGCATCCGCGCTTCAGTGCCGACGGGAAGCAAGCATTGTTTACGAGCGACAAGAACGGGTACGGCAATCTGTATTTGATCCATCTCCCGGAGCGTTTCGACAGCTTGCCGTTATTTACCCTTTAATACAGGAGCAGGAGGAATCGATTTATGCAGGCAACAACGAGCGTACGGAACGCACAGCACATGTCCGTCAAGATTGCCGAGACGATCTTGTCGCGCTGCGTGGACGGGTATCATCCGAGCATCGGCAACAAGTGGGGTTATGTCGCCGGCATGGCGTTAACCGCGATCAGCCGTCTTGGCGACTGGGCGGAAGAGCCGCGATACCATGAGCTCGTCAAACGTCATATCGATGTGTTCATTCAAGAGGACGGCACGATCGAGGGCGGCTATGCGCTGGATGAGTACAATCTGGATCACGTCAATAAAGGGAAGCATTTGCTCAGGCTTTGGAGGGAAACCGGCGAAGCCAAGTATGAGAAGGCCGCACGGCTGCTGGAAGCGCAATTGATCGGACAGCCGCGCACCGAAGAAGGCGGATTCTGGCATAAGAAGATTTATCCTTACCAAATGTGGCTGGACGGCCTGTACATGTCTTCGCCGTTCATGGCGGAGTTTGCCGCAACGTTCGGGGAACCCGTCTGGTTTGACGAAGCCGCCCGTCAGCTGCTGCTCGTCGAACGGCACACCCGCAACCCGCAAACCGGCCTGCTGCACCATGCATGGGACGAGAGCAAAGAGCAGCGCTGGTGCGACGGCGCCACCGGGCGCTCCCGGCATGTGTGGGGGAGGGCGATGGGCTGGTACGCGATGGCGCTGGTTGACGCGTTGGAGCATTTCCCCGTCCGCCATCCGAAGCGCGGACAGCTGCTGGGCATCTTCGAGCGCATGGCGAACGCCGTCGTGCGTGCGCAGGATCAGGACAGCGGGGTTTGGTATCAGGTGATGGATTGCAACGGACGCGAAGGCAATTATTTGGAGTCATCAGGATCCTGCATGCTCACTTACGCCTTGGCCAAAGGCATCCGGTTCAAGTATTTGTCCGAGATCGACCGCAAGGTCGTCGAACGCGCTTACGAAGGGATCCTCGATCGTTTCGTCACGGAGGATGAGCAGGGCGTGCATCTGCACGGCATTTGCCATGGCGCAGGGCTTGGCGGGCGGAAATACCGCGACGGCTCGTATGCGTATTACTTGAGTGAGGCGAAGGTCAGCGACGTGCTGATGGGCGTGGCGCCGCTGCTGCTGGCCAGCATCGAGCTCGAACGTCTTCAGGGGTAGATCTACAAGCTCCATGTCCGGACGGAACGGAACCGATGCAGGCATAAAGCAAGAAGGAAACCGTGGAGCCGTAGCTTGGAGCATAACTGAATAAAGAAAAAGCAGACCAAGACTGTATCGCTTCAGCCTTGGTCTGCTTTTTCTTTAATGGTCCCAACATGACCGCAATTTATAAGTGAAAGCTTGAGAAATCAGGCTTTTATTTTTTTATGTGGGAACCTCAAGCAAAGTACACCGATCAAGTACGAAAGTGATTTTTCGAACCTGTTCAAAACCGTTTAAACCTCGTTTTGGCGGACGAATACAACGCCTGCGTAACTAGGGATTATAGTGAGGGTTTTAATCGATAATAGAGGGGTTTATGGGCGTTAAAAACCGTGTTTAAATCGTGTGCGCGGTATGATAATATTACATGAAATCGAAAAACAAGGATGGCGGATGATGAGTAATCACATGAACGAACGTTTTGGTAACGAAAGTGTTCCCAAGTTAATTGTATCGCTGGCTACTCCTGCAATCATAGCTCAGCTAATAAATGCGATGTATAGTGTGGTCGACCGAATGTTCGTCGGGAGAATGGCTGAAAATGGTACGCTAGCGTTGTCCGCTATTGGAATATCCTTCCCGATTATCATGGTGATCTCAGCGTTTGCGGCGCTAGTAGGCTTCGGCGGCTCGCCTCTGGCATCCATCAAAATGGGCGAAGGGGAGCTTAAGAAAGCAGAAGAATTACTAGGCAGCTGCTTTTCTTTGCTGCTAATCGCGTCCGTTTTGATGACAACGATTTTTCTGATCTTCAAATCTCAACTTTTAACGCTATTTGGCGCTAGCTCTGATACGTTGCCTTTTGCCGAAGACTTTATAGGTATTTATCTCATCGGCACGGTCCCGGCACTCCTATCCCTGGGATTGAATCCTTTCATTGCGGCCCAAGGATTCGCTAAAACGGCTATGGTCACGATATGTGTCGGGGCGGCGGTTAACATTATCCTCGACACCATTTTTATTTTTGGAATGGGTATGGGGATCAAGGGCGCAGCATGGGCTACTATTATTTCCCAAACGATTTCTGCCGGTTGGGTATTGAGGTTTCTAACCTCAAGGCGCGCCCAATTGCGCTTGCGATTAAAGCATATGCGCGTTAATCCAAAAGTAGCGGCGAGTGTACTTGCATTGGGCCTTTCTCCATTCATTATGCTGTCCACTGAAAGTTTAATCCAAATCGTATTCAACAAGTCCCTGGCCCATTTTGGAGGGGATATGTACGTTGCTGCGATTGGCATCATGGGGACGCTTATGCAAATATTTACGCTGCTGTTGTCAAGTTTTGCACAGGGAGCACAGCCTATTATCGGCTATAACTACGGGGCGGGCAATGTTGCTCGCGTGAAATCTGCAATTAAATATTGTACCTTTTTTTGTGCTGCTTTCGGTTTGGCGATGTGGAGCATTGCCGTTTTTATGCCGCAGCTTCCAATAATGATATTTACCAATAATCCAGAACTTTCGACACTGACAGTCAGGTTAATGAAGATATTTTTCCTGGGCACATGTATTTATGGTGTTCAATTAGCGTTCCAACAGATTTTTATAGCGCTCGGACAAGCCAAAGTTTCTATTTTCATCGCGATCCTGCGTAAAATCATTTTACTTATTCCGATGGTACTCCTGCTTCCAGCATGGATTCGTCCGCAAACAGATGCCGTTATTATTGCTGAGCCGATTGCAGATATTTGTGCGGCTCTAACCTGTTGTGTTTTATTTGTACTTAAAATGAAACAGCTTCTCAAAGACGAACCCGCTTATTCTGGAATGCAACGAGTGCCCGGTCGATATCGATCGTAAACAAGTAGCAGGTTTGCCGGGGCGAAAGAGGACAGCCGCTACCGGCTGTCCTCTTTTCCAAAAAGCCTAAATCGTTTCGGTACGCGGTGCCTGTTTGCGGAAATCGTTAGGGGTGACGCCGTTGCTTTTTTTGAACATCCGGTAAAAGTACGAGCTGTTCGTAAATCCGGTTTGCTTGGCGATGTCCGCCACGGAGTAATCGGATTCCAATAGTAGCTGCTTGGATTTATTCATACGCACCTCTTGAATGACGTCCGTCAGCGCGAAGAAAGTCATCTGCTTGTATAGGCGGCTAATATAAATCGGCGACATGTCGAGTTCGTCGGCAATCGAGTTCAGGCAAAGGTTCGGGTTCGCGTACTCCCGTTCGATAATTTCATTGATGCGTTTTACCAATTCGTCCTGCTTCGAGCTTCTTCTTTCCTCAAGCTGTTTGCTCAGCCGATCGAATATCCCGAAAAATTGCGTCGTAATTTCTTCGATCACTTCCACTTGGTTCAGTGAGGCTAGCGCCGAGTCGAAGTCGGCTTCGATGACGATGGCATTGTTTTTCCGGATCGTATTCAGGACGTTGATCACGGTGAACGTTAGATGCGAAATCGTCAGCTGAACGACGCTGTATGGATATTCCGCCGTAGCGCGCACCATATCGGAATAGATGGTTTTGGCCTCGTCGCTCTTCCCCGTCATGAGGCAATCGACCAGCTGCTTCTCCCGGTGAACCGGAAAAGCATAGTCTTTCTGCTTCAAGTTCATGATGTCCTCCGACCACAAGAGGCAGCCGTAACCGTAAAACAAGCGGTGCAGCGAAGCCTCCTTCACCTCATTGTACAGCAGGATCGTTTGATCGACGGATGGTCTGACCGGACTTACGGTAAAGGAGACCGATACTTTGAGATGATCCCGCACCGCTTCCTGCATCGAATGGAGCATGCTTGCCAACGCTTCCCTATCCGAAATGCGCTGCGGATCGTCGCCGGTGAGCAATAGAAGCACACGCTCGTCGCCTATATCGACGCCCTCCGCGTAAAACGACGCGAAGGCGCTTATTTCCGTGCCGATGTTGATGATCGCGTATTTGACCAGCTTGATATGGTCTTGGTATTGGTCGACGCATTCCTTGTACCGGTCCAACTTAAGCAATACGAGCCGGGCATGGTGGTCGACCCGGATCGACGAGCCGAATTGCGCCAATTTGTCCTGCAGCGCCTGCGGGCTGTATACTTCCCTGCGTAGTACGATATTGGACAAGAAATGCTGCTTGACGATATGCTGATGGTCTCTTCGCTCGGTTTCAAGCGTTTTCAATTGTTTGAGCACTTTGTCGATCGGACCGTACAGTCTGCGGGTAGCGACGACGGACAGCAGCAGGCCGAGCAGCAGCACCGATACGCTGAAATAAATCGTCTTCGTTCTCATGCTCGTAATCTCGCGGGTAATTTCCGAATATGGCGTCGTCCGCACATATCTCCAGCCAAGCGAATCCGGGGCCGTGTAGGAGACGAGCGATTTGACGCCGTCAACCGTATCCACGAAATAATCCGAGGCGGCACGGTGGTCGAGAATGTTGCGAATATAGCCTTTGCCCGAGTAATCGGTCAGCATCGGATCGCTGCCGCTGCGCGAATGCAGCATTCCTTGTTCGTTGATGATGAACGTTTTGGCGCCGGAGCCGCTTCGGCTTAAGAGGCCGTAATCATTGTTGACCCACGACTCGGCAATATTGACGACGACGGCCGCGCTCGGTTTCTTCTCGAGCATGTCGTACGACAAGTACGAATAGCTGCTGACCTGTTTGCTGCTGCCGATCGTATACGTTCTCGGTATTGGATAATACGGACGGTATTCTTTTATGTTTTGGAAAATATTTACAATTCCTCGATCGTCCAATTCCTTCTCCGTCTGACTTCCGTTGCGGAACGAGTCCGAACTGATGTAGTACATCCCGGAGCTTGCATTATACACATAAATCGATTCGATAAACGGCATCGACAGCCGGTAGTTGTTGAGCTGCTGCATTGCCAGCGTGACATCGAAAATATCCGGTTTCGGGAAAAAGATCAGTTTGGAGATCGTCAAGTCCCCGTAAATTTGAAACGAAAGCGTCTTGGCCGTATCCGTCATTTTGGCCGCTTCCTGGCTTGCCTGCTTCAGCGAGTTCAGATCGGATCGGGATACTTGCCGGATCGCGATGCTTTCAAAATTCATAATGAGTAGCGTGGAAGAGATAAGCAAAGTAAGCACGATACTGACCACAAGGCTGATCAAGATGTTTTTGTACAAGTTCCTGTTCTCGCTCGGTTTCACTCGCTACTCATCCTTTCGTCAAAGTTCCGATGCCGGGAGCCACTCCCAAAAAGTATAGCTTACAAGCCGCCGCGTTGCCATAGGGAGAGCGAAAAAGTAGAAAGAAGGCATGAAAGTGCAAATTGTTCACTCCCCGGAAAAGCACGGAAATGGTGAAAACTTCATCTTTGTGACGCAATGTGGAGTTTCTTTATGGGCCCTGTATCCCGTACGATTGTGAACGGATGGGGTAGGCGCGGCCGGACAACCGGTTCGGTTCCGGTTCCCGTGCCATCCTACTTTGATAGCCGGGGAGGAACAGGCTTCGTGACGAGACAAGGATTTTGGAATGAACTGAACAAAAACAAGCTGATGTTTCTAATGCTGCTGCCGACGCTTTTGTTTTTTTTCATCAATTCTTATGTTCCGATGGTTGGCATTTACTTTGCGTTTACGCGCTTTGATTTTCACGGCGGGATGTTCGGAAGTCCTTTTGTGGGCCTCGAAAACTTTACCTTTTTGTGGAAATCCGGAAAACTGGCGGAGCTTACGCTGAACACGGTCGGCTACAATCTGGCGTTTATCGTATTGAAAAACGTGCTTGCGATCGTCCTCGCGATATTGCTCAGCGAAATCCAAGGAAAGCTATTCAAAAAAATGACGCAATCCATTTTGTTTTTGCCATATTTCGTATCGTTCGTGCTGCTGAGCGCCATCTCGTACAACATGTTCAATTACGAAACCGGCTTCGTGAATACACTTCTGAAGTCGTTTGGCATGCAGCCGTTCAACTTTTACAATACGCCTTGGGTATGGGTTATCCTGCTCGTCGTGTTTTATCTGTGGAAGCACATCGGCTACAGCATGATTATTTATTTGGCAACGATCACGGGCATCAGCGACGAATATTACGAAGCGGCACGAATCGACGGAGCCACTCACTTACAAAGGATTTGGTACATTACGATCCCGATGCTGAAGCCGACGTTCGTTCTTCTGCTGCTTTTCTCGCTCGGCAGCATCATGAAAGGGCAGTTCGACTTGTTTTACCAATTGATCGGGAACAATGGCTTGCTGTTTGGAAGTACCGACATCATCGATACGTACGTGTTCCGTTCGCTTAAAGAAACGTTCGATATCGGAATGGCGACCGCAGCGGGATTGTACCAATCCTTGTTCGGCTTCGTTCTGATCATAACGGTCAATTATATCATCAAAAAAATCAATGAAGATTACGCCTTGTTTTAACTTGCGCAGGAGGGTTGGTTATGAACGTTAGAGCTTCGGAGAAGTCCATCGTGCTTACCGTGTTCGCATACTCGGTCGTTGCGATCTTCGCAATCATCTGCCTGTTTCCGTTTTTGCTTATTTTGTCGGGGTCGCTCACGCTGAACGAATCGATCGTACGGGACGGGTATCGGCTCATCCCGAAACAATTTTCGCTGGCGGCGTACAAGACGATTTTCGCTTCGCCCGGGCCGATCCTGAAAGCGTACGGGGTTACCACCTTCGTTACGGTGGTTGGAACGTCGATCGGGCTGTTCATGACGACGATGGCCGGTTACGTCCTGCAGCGAAACGACTTCAAATACCGCAACAAGGTCATGTTTTATATTTATTTCACTACGCTGTTCAGCGGAGGGCTCGTTCCCTGGTACATCATGATGACCTCGTACCTTCATTTAACGAATACGTATGCGGCGCTCATTTTTCCAAGTGTGGCTTCGCCGTTCCTGATCATCCTGATGAGAAGTTTCATCAAATCGACGATTCCCGACGAGGTCATCGAATCGGCCAAAATCGACGGGGCGAACGATTTTAAAATTTATTACGGCATCGTTCTACCGCTCGCCATGCCGGGTATTGCCACGGTCGGACTGTTCATGGCGCTTGGGTATTGGAACAGCTGGTTTTTGTCGTCGCTGTTTATTAACGATCCCGGCAAATACGAGCTTCAGTATTACTTGTACAACATCATTAATACGATGTCGTTCCTGGCCGATCTGGGGGTAAGCTCCGGGGTTACGCTATCTGGGGATATTCCGATGGAGTCGACGAAGCTTGCCATGTCGCTTATCGTCACGGGGCCGATCCTGCTGCTCTATCCATTCGTGCAGCGGTATTTCGTCAAAGGCTTGACCATTGGCGCAGTGAAAGGGTAGACCCGGCGCGCTGTCCGCAGCCCGCCGGTTGACATAGTATGATAAACTTTGATCAGAACAGAGGGAGGCTTTACATGAAAAGAAGAGCAGTCCGTATGTTTGCGCAATTCATCGTATCGGCGCTGGTTGTCGCTTCGTTTGCCGGATGTACCGGCAGTTCGAAGGGCACGGAACCAAACGCGAAGACGGCAGGATCGGGACAGGGTCCGGATATGTCCAAGAGGGTGGAGTTGCAATTTTACATGCTTGGGGATCCGCCCAAAGATTTGCCTGTGATCCAGTCGAAAATCAACGAGCTTGCGTTGAAAGACTTGAACGCTACCGTGAAATTCAATTATATTTCGTGGACCGACAATACGACCAAGTACAAGCTGCTGCTGACGTCCGGTCAACCGATCGATCTCATTTATACGGCCAATTGGTTCGGCTATCAGCAATATGCGAAGAAGGGAGCTTTTCTGCCGCTGGACGACCTTCTGCCCAAGTATGCGCCCAAGCTGAACAACTTTGTGCCGAAGGATATGTGGGGCGCGGCCAAGATCGACGGCAAAATCTATACGGTGCCTTCGACGTACAAAGAATATACGACCGGGGGCTTCATCTATAGGGAAGATTTGCGTCAGAAATTCAATCTGCCTAAGCCGGAGTCGATCGCCACATTCGAAGCTTATTTGGACGGGATCAAGAAAAACGTTCCGGATTTATTCCCGCTCGCATCGGGCTTTAATATGCGCAACTATATGGAGCTGACCGTCGATCCGGCCGGATCGTTCCCGTACGGGATGACCGCTCCTTATAGCAAACCTCGCGAGATGACGGCGTATTGGGGATCCTCGGGCCATCTGGAAGGATTGAAAGTTGCGAAAAAATGGGCGGACAAAGGATTCTGGTCCAAAAACGTGCTGAACGAAAAAGAACTCGCGAACAACTTGGTCATTAACGGCAAGTCTGCGGCGCTGTTCTCGCACAATCCGTCGATGTTCAACGATATGAACACGAAGATGCAAGCGGCGCACCCGGACTGGAAGCTGGCCTACTCGCCGTTCCCATTCATCAAAGGATACGCTACTCCGGTTACTCCGATCGGCAACGGCTTCGCCATTCCGAAGAGCAGCCCGAATCCGGAGCGTGCCCTCGCCTTCTACGAAAAGCTGGTGACCGACAAGCAGTACAATCAGCTGACCGAATACGGAATCGAAGGCGTCAACTACAAGGTCGACAACGGATATTACCAAATGATCGGGGACAGCAAATCGAACGGGTTCCCGCGCGAAGCGATGAACGGCTGGTCGTGGAGAAATCCCGAGTACATGCTGTTCGACAAAGGCTATGACGGCGTGAAAGAAATTTTCGCGCAGCTGGACAAAATCGCCAAGCCGGACATTTATTCGGGCTTCGCCGAAGACTTTACGTCTTATCAAGCGGAAAGAGCCGCACTCGAGCAAGTGGCCAAGCAGTATCTCGCGCCGCTGGAAATGGGGCTGGTCGACGATGTGGAAGCCGGTCTGAAGCTTTTCATGGAAAAAGCGAAAGCGGCCGGATTGGAAAAAATTCAGGCGGAGTACAAGAAGCAATGGCTTCAATATTTGGACGAAGCAAGCATTAAATAAGGATGGAAACGCAGGCCCGGGACTAAAGCTCTTTTGTCCCGGGCTTTTGGCGCGGCGTAAGGGAGTACTCGCGCTTCAGCAATAATGAACGGTCGCGTCCTTGGAGAATCAGGTATCCTTGTCAGCTATCCTTCAAACGTTGTTCCGCAACGTGTATAAAGGCTTGCGCCGCATGACCAAGGTATTTGTCAGCCCGATAAATGATGCTCATCTCCCTTACCGGCGGATGATCGTGGATCGGAATATATCGCAGTTTGGGATCGCCGATGGATTGGACGAGGGAGCGGGTCTGCACGGTAACCCCCATATTGGCTTTTACGAATTGAAAGAGGGACGGATTGGAGGTCGTTTCCACCACCGTATTCAGCGCAAAGCCTTGCTCCCAGCAGCTGGTTTCCACAAGCTCCCTGCCCCAGAATCCTCTGGGGTACATGATCGCAGGCAGCCCCTTAAGCTCGGTCAAGGCTATGGAATTTCGCTCGACCAGCTCATGTTCTTCCGACACCACTACTCCGTATACTTCTCTTGTTAACGGACGGACGACGAGCCGGGTATCGTATGAAGGCCGCAGCGCAATGCCGATATCAATTTCGGTGCTGAGCACCAGCTCCGCCACATCCACGCTGGAGACGATTTTGAGCCGCACGTTCGGGAACTGATGGCGGAAGTCAATGAACATGGGAGTCAGGCGGAAATCCAGCTCCGACGGCAGTACGCCGACGCCAAGCGTACCTCCCTGATGATGGCGAAGCTCGCCGATCTCCTGTAGCGCGTTATGCAGATTGAGAAACATGCAGCGCGCATGCTTGAGCAGGATGGAGCCTGCCTCCGTCAGAGCGATCCGTTTGCCGATCCGATCGAATAAAGGCATCCCGATTTCTTCCTCCAGCGCTTTCACTTGCAGGCTTAAATTCGGCTGGGATATGCCGATTTTATCGGCAGCTTTCGTAAAATGCAGTTCCTCGCACACCGCAATAAAATACTCCAATTGCCTAAGCTCCATTGCTGTTCTCTCCGTTTTATCGATTTATGCCCGTAGGCAGATCGAAAAATAATCATTTGTATTATAAATGATAACTATAATTTTAATATAATTGATAAATGATTATTCTCCAAGTAATATTTGCGTATATCCGCTATACGAGGAGAGATGATTATGAAGAGCCCTTCCTTGCGCATGATGGCTTTAGCCCTTATTCTTGTGTCTTTCAATTTAAGACCTGGGATCAACTCCGTAGCGCCTGTGCTGCAGGCGATCCGCGATGAGCTCGGCATGAACGCTTTTACCGCGAGTCTGCTGACGTCGATCCCCGTTCTATGCATGGGGATCATCCCGCCCTTTGCCGTGAAGCTCGGCCAGCGCAAGGGCATTGAACGCGTGATCGGCTGGTCGCTTGCGTTCATCGTTGCCGGCAATGCGCTCCGGCTGTTGACCGGCTCGTCCATTTTCTTGCTCCTCACCGCCGCGGTTGCGGGGATCGGCATTGCGGCGATCGGCCCGCTGTTGTCCGGATTTATCAAGCAGCACTTCGCCTCCAATGTGCCTGCCTTGATCTCGCTCTATACGGTCGCGCTCGCCGTTGGGGCGACCATTGCATCAGGGCTATCCGTACCGCTTCAAAACCGGATTCACTCATGGCAGCATTCGCTTGCCGTGTGGGCTCTTCCGGCACTGATCGCTCTGCCGGTCTGGTGGCTATATGTACTGCGGCGAGTTAAGCAGCCGGACGGAAAAACGAGCACCGCGCATGCCGCCGGACTCCCTTGGCATAGCGGTAGAGCGTGGCTATTGACGCTGTCCTTCGGCATGCTCGGCATGCTGTTCTATTCGCTTACGGCATGGCTGCCCCCGGTGATCGAGCATATGGGCTACAGCAAGGCGTATGCGGCGAATATGCTGACGCTGTTCTCGTTCATTCAAATTCCGGTCGGTCTCGCTTTTCCGCTGCTTCTGAAACGCATCCCTTCGCGTCTGTTTTGGCTGCTGCTCGGATCGTTCTCCATGCTCATCGGCTTCACGTTGATCATGATGTCGATGACGCCTTGGCTGGCAGCCATCTTAATTGGCATCGGACCGGGCGTGCTGTTCCCGGTCAATTTACTTTTGCCGATCGAAACGGCGGCCGATGCCCGGCAGGCCGCCGCCTGGTCGGCAATGACGCAGTCGATCGGTTATGTCATCGGCGCGGCGGGTCCCCTGCTGCTCGGCGCCATCCACGATGCTTCGGGAGGCTACGCTTCGCTGATCGTCGTGCTGTTGGCGGTGAACGTGCTGATGATCTTCATTCAGCTCCGCATCGTGAAAGTCAGAACGGCAGGAGGCGTTGTTGCGCTTGAAAAGTAACGGGAAAGATGGGAGGGGAAGCGGGAGGAACCGGACTTCCCTTTCCCCAAGCGGCACAACCATGTAATCTTGCGGAGCATAGTGCTACCGCCTATATAAAATCGCAGCCCGCCCCCAACATTCCGGAGGCGGGCTGCGTCGTTTATTTCACAGACAGCTTTTTCTTTTCCAAGATCAAGTATCCGACGAACAGCAGCAATATGATGGCTGTTACAACAATCGAAGTGTCATTGTTCACGCCGGCCTCAGAAATTTTGGTATAGGCCGACACACCCGCCAGCATCAATACATTTTCCACCAGATTCTGAATCGCGATCGTTTTTCCGGGGCCGACGATTTTATTTTCCTGCAGCGCCGAATTGAGCGGAATCAGGTAAATCCCCCCGCAAGCCCCGATGATCAGGAGAAGGATGATGGTGAGCGGCAAGCTGTATACCAAAGGCAGCAAGATCATGATCACGACCATAAGAAGGCCAAAGCGATAAGACGTAAAGTATTTTTTGGCCGGAACGATCTTCGGGGTGAGGAACGATCCGATCACGATCCCCACGGCCGTGAGGGCCACGATGAGCGAAATCATATCCATCGACTCGATGCCGAGATGAACCGGAACCCAGGCGATGACCGCAAGCCGAACGACGGAGGAAGCCATCCAGAACGATCCGGTGCCAACGAGCGTAAACCGCGTTTTTGCATTTCGGAATAAAGCGGCCGTGTCCTTGAAAAACAGCAGCGCATCATTGCCGTACTTGAGGTCCGGATTGCCCTGAGTCTTGGGGATAAACCACGTCATGGCAAAGGACGAAAGATAAAGCACAAGACAGGTAACGACAGCTCCGGTGACCGATAGCGTGGAGAGGACGCCGCCGCCTACGGAGCCCGCCAATATGGCCAGAATCGTATAAGCCTCGATACGGCTGTTCGCCTTCAGCAGCTCCTGCTCGTCACGGGTCAGGAACTTCAGGATCGAATACTTGGCAGGGCTGTACACGGCGGCGCCGACGCCCGCCATGGCGTAGCTTGCCGCCGGGTGGAGCCCGCACAGTAAACCGATCACGCCGGCGGCTTTAAGCAAATTTCCGGCCATTAACACCGCCGGCTTGGAATGCTTATCCGCGAACGTGCCCACGAACGGAGCGAGAATGACATAAGCAAGAAGAAAGCACGTTTGAACAATGCCGATGTAATAATCCGGATATGCCTGCGCCTTGAGCAAAGCAAGAATGCCGAAGAGCAAAGCGTTATCCGCAAAGGCGCTTAAAAACTGCGTGAAATACAACCAGGGCAGCGGTTTACCTTTGGATTGCGCGATGGCTATCGTCGTCGTACTCATATGGCATTCGTCCCTTCTTCGTCTTGTAAAGCAAGCTGTTTCAGCGTAACGTAATCCGTCTTCCCGCTGCCCAGAAGCGGCAGTTTGTCGATGTAACGAAGCTGCGAAGGCATGAATAGCGGAGAGTGGCCGCTTGCTTTGAACCGTTCCTTGAGCACGCTGAATTTGGCATCGGGATGCGTATGGTATAGAATAACCCGCTCGCCTTTGCGCGCATCGGGGATATTCACCGCCGCGCATACGGCCTCTTCCAGCAGACCGGTACATATTTCTTCGATGAGGTTCAGAGGCACCATCTCGCCCCCGATCTTCGCGATGCGTTTAATTCGGTCTTTCAAATACAGGTAAGGTGTTTCCAAGGTCGCTCCCGCAGGGTCCACGACGGCAAGGTCTCCCGTCTCATGTTCTCTGTTGCAAGGGACAAAACCTTTTCCGTGAATCAAATATCCTTTCATCACCTGCGGCCCGGCGACGATCAAATTGCCTCCATTGTCGATGCCGGGCACCGGCTGCAATCTATACTCCGTAGCAGGCAGTAAGCGCCCGACGGAACCTTTTCGATAGTCGGTCTTCGTGTTGAGGCTAATAATCGGCGACGTTTCCGTCGTTCCGTACCCTTCCATCACCGTAATATGGAACTTATCCTGCCATGTTTGCCGGATTTCATCCTTCAGCTTCTCTGCGCCGGCAATGACGTATTTGAGCGAATGAGCGAAATCGAACGGATGTGCGGTCCTCGCATACGCGGCCAGAAACGTGGGAGTCCCGACCAAAATCGTAATGTTCTTGTCGTAAACAAGCTCAGGAATCACTTTATAATGAAGGGGGCTAGGATACATGTATACTTTCAGGCCGGTCACAATCGGCAAAAACATTTGCGTACAAAGACCCAGGCTGTGGAACAGAGGCAATGCGCCAAGGATGCGGTCCGTCGAATTGAACGGAATGACGGCTCTTGCTTGCTGAATATTGGCATGAATGTTGCCGTGCGTCAAGCAAACGCCCTTCGGTTTGCTCTCGCTGCCGCTCGTAAAGAGCACAATCTCATTGTCCCCTTCAGAGACTCTGCGCTTCATCAAATAGTCAATAAAACCGCTTGCTTTATTCGTCCATTGGAGCGTGTTGCGGACTTCTTCCATATAGACGATTTGATAAGTTTGCGACAGAGCGGCAATCAGTTCGTTTAACCCCGCTTTTTTTACAAACGCTTCCGAGGTCAAGATATACTTCAATTCTCCGGTCTCGCATGCGTCAAGTATCGCTTGACGGCCCGCGGAATAGTTAATCATGGCCGGCGTCTTCCCGATGCGAAACAGGGCAAACAGGACGACCATGTGAGCGGCGGAATTCGGAAGCAGCACGCCCACCCGTCTGTCGGAAGCGAGCACTTGCTTCAACCGGCTTCCAAGCACGTATGCCCCTTTCAACAGCCCGCTATAAGAAATCGCTGCCGCCGGCTTGCCCGAATCCAAAGGCACGGCATCTTCGCATACGACGAACGACGGACCGTGAACTTGAGCCATATCGATCAATTCGTTGAAAAAGTTGACGTTCGGCTTGAGGCGGCTCCGTACCAAATGATCGATCATTTGGGAGCGGATATATTCCGTCGCTCTTTCTTTTTTTACCCGCATCAGATCCGCCGATTCATCAACTACCGTAAAAGGCTGGCCTACGGAAATCGTGACGCGAGGTCTCCAACTTTGGCGCAGCTTTCCTTTGAGATAGGAGAGCTTGGAGTATTCCAATCCGTCAATGGCCACCGGATATATCTCGGCACCGGTACTGAGTGCAAGATAACCGATGCCGCCATACACTTTCATCATGGCGCCGCCCGACGCCACATTGATACGGCCTTCCGGGAAGATGCATAAAGGTTGGTTCGCATTGATGCCGCGCAACATCTTACGCACGGAATAAGGATTCAGCGGGTCTACCGCTACGGTGCTACGAAACATCATAATCCACGAAAACTTTCTGGAGATGCCGGTGTTAACGGCAAACGCGACGTTTTTAGGAAGAAATAATGCCAGGATAATCGGATCCAGTAGCGATACATGGTTCGGGACGATAATCGTTTTTCCGGTAAAACGCAGATGTTCGATTCCGGTCACTTTCAGACGAAACATCCATTTGATGATTCGTTTGATGAGCGGGAGCATGGCAGAGAAAACGACGAAAAATATTTTTTTGGATATGTTCTTCACGATTGAGATCATGAGTCGGCTCAACCTCCAATGTGATGGGCTGCCTTTATTACTAGGTCTTAAAAACATCTTAATCAAGATCCGGTTGTTCCGACAGTACTAACTTTGACTAGTACCGTGGTTTTATTGCGACAGTGAAGAAGAGGGCGGGGAAGAGCCATAGTTAGTCACATCTAGCGTAAGCAGTGGAAGGAGCATTGAAATTTAATTCGATAAATATATAATTAGATGTTTAATGAATTATTTTTCGAAACAGCAGGAGGTTTATAGAATGAAATTACAAGCGCAGAGGACCGCTCATTGGTTTCGGAACCGGCCGATAACAACGATTGTTACGAGTCCGCTTCGAAGGGCCAAAGAAACCGCCGAATATATCGCATTAACAACGAAATCGCCTATTTTCGAGGATAGCCGGTTGCGGGAACGTGCGAACTGGGGAGATTTACCTGAACAAACATTTGACGAATTCGTCGCGATGTGGGAGCGATGTACGCGCGAGCCCGGCTATATACCGCCTGTAGGTGATTCCGCGAAGCAGGCAGGTGTACGCCTCGCATCATTATTATTCGAACTGGCAGAAACACATCCGCCCGAAAGTAACGTAGTCCTTGTAACTCATGGCGGGTTAATTACGGATTTTCTTGTACATACGTTTCCCGAGAATCAGCTAAATGTTTGGCACCCTCATTTTGTAGCCGTCCAAAGCGATCTGGTTCCCGAATGCTCGATCACGAAGCTCGTTTACGAAAATGGGAATTTCAAAATTGATGGTTTTGCATCTGTAGAACATTTGAAAAGTTAACAAGAAGTTGCCAAAAAAACGTGGCATCAAAAGACAATCCTATGCCGCACACACGGACAGACAAGATACAAAAAAAGAATACCTAAATATATGTGGAACTGATTTTATTTAGTTACGGCAGTTCAAGGAGGAACTAATGGCTATTTACTTTGTAAGGCATGGTAAAGATGAAGACGGATTTCGTGGAGGTTGGAGCCAACGGGGATTTATCGTTGAGGGATACAGGCAATCAGAGAAGCTGGGCCGTTACCTTAAGGATCATCAACCTATATTTAATGTGCATCGTATCGTTAGCAGCGACTTGCAGCGTGTGTTAGATACGGCGAATGAGCTTTCAAGAGCGCTTCATGTCCCCGTAGAAAGCAGTAGTCTTTGGAGAGAAATGAATAACGGTATAATATCAGGCATGCCTAACGAGATTGTGAATGAACGATTTCCCGGGCTGTATTTCTCAAGCTTGCGGATGGATGAAAGGTACGTGTTTACTTCCACCGTATACGAAACGGAGCATCCGGTGGTAAGAGTGCATCCGGAAACAGGGGAGCGGACGCTCGTGCTCGGACATTTCGTCAAGAAAATCGTCGGCCTCTCGTCTATAGATTCGGCTCATCTGCTGTCCGTGCTGCAGGGACATGTGACACGACTCGAAAATACGGTCCGCTGGCGCTGGGCGGCTGGCGACGTGGTTATCTGGGACAACAGGGCGTCGCAGCATTACGCGATTAACGATTACGGCGATCAGCATCGTATCGTTCGCCGGGTAACGGTGGACGGCGATGTGCCGATTAGCATCGAAGGGAAACGAAGCGTGACCCGCGTCCAGCCGCTCGCTGCAGCGGACGAAGTGGAGACGGCTTAGCACGGAGAGCTTGTATGCAAAAATCCCGTTCACCTTTAGGTGTACGGGATTTTCTTTTGTTATATGACGCTCAAGAACATAGAAAGGGATCAGACCGGAGATTTGCGAATTCCGCAATATTCCCAATGGAGCACCTCCTCATCCGCAGATTCCGTTATAAATCCCAGCTTCTCTAGGACTGTTCTTGAGCCGATGTTATCCGGCTCGCAACGGGCCGTGATGCGGTTAACCTCATCATGGTTCACAGCCCTGTCCAGCAGCGCTTTCGCAGCTTCGTAACAATAGCCCTTTCGCCTGTGGCTCTCATTAATCCCAAATCCGATTTCAATCATGCCCTCCGGGTCGGGATCGCCTATAAATCCGACGCCTCCAACGATTTCATTCGTGTTCTTTTCGACGATGATCCAGGAATCAAATCCTCTTGTTCCATTGTTATTGACGAGCAGCTCCCGATAATACGGCAGCGCTTCGCGAAAATCCGCGCTAGGCCATTCATCGCTGCTCTTATAGCCGAGAGATTCAAACACCTGCATATCATTTCGGGCAGCAGCGTCAATCATTTGAAGATCCATCGCAACTAAAAACAGACGGTTTGTTTCAAACTTCATTTTTCATCCTCTTTTCCGTTTTTTTATCCCTGTGATCTGTGAAAACGAAAAACGGCCTAGAATGAACGTAGGTCCATTCTAGGCCGGTAAGGCAGCACATCCTCCGCAGCAATGGCATAAAAAAACCGTGCTGAACTTAGCACGGATCACGCTGCTGGAGAAATTATTACCCAGGGCTTTGACGAGATCTCCGTTGTTCTTAACAAATCACGCGGCAATAAGGTCCAACAAGAAATAAACATTGCCATGGTCGGCGATGCGCTGGACTTGCTTGCCATATGAAATTGACATTGTTAAGATCAACAAATCTCTCCTTAGATTATTAGGGATACGCATCATTATATAATCCGGTTGAAGAAAGATCAAGCACAACCGGCACTCTTCGGCAAATAGGCCGATGGGCAGAGAGCAATCGCACAAAAAGTGACAAGTTTGCCTTAATAAATTTGTGCTCTTAGTGAAACTTATTGCGGACTTCGACAGTCAAAAATAACGAGAGACAGAAGCTGAGTTTACAAGGATAAGGAGTGGAATGCACCGTGAAACTTAAATCAGTGCTGCTTGTCGTCTTATTGGCTTCCGGCCTTACATTCACTTTGGCGGAGGGACCCGCGCATGCGGCTTCCAAGGATGTGACGGTCACGTTACCGGCTTTTCCGGTGGAGCTTGACGGTATTGAACTTGACAACGCGCATCTGAAATACCCGCTGCTCACATATAACGATATTACGTACATACCGATGACCTGGTCGGTCAGCCAAGCAACGGGACTGCAGTCGAGCTGGAGCGAGGAGAACGGACTCGAAGTCAATCTCGATATGCCGCTGAGCATCAAACCGGAGCCCGAAACGGGAGGTTCATTCCGTAGCGGTCGTTACGCTGCCCAAGTGGCGGACTTTCCCGTCAGAGTAAATCGGGAAGCGGTAAGCAATGCGGAGCAAACGTATCCGCTCCTTGTGTTTCAAGACGTTACCTATTTCCCGCTGACCTGGGATTATGCGGTGAATCGGTTCCGTTGGAAGCTAACCTGGAGCGACGCAGACGGATTGAGCATCGCGACCAGTCAGCGGCGCTACATGTCCGGGATCATCTACGACGATGACGATAGTTTGTATACTTTTGTGCACAACGTCAAGGACCGCATGTTCCGCATCCCTAAAAATCTTGAAGGCTTACCGGAGCTGCTCACGGCCCAGCAGAGCAAGCAAATCATGGCCTCCCGCCAGGCAGCTATGGAGAGCGTGCCGCCTCAACAGGAGATTAAACCGAAGCAGACGGTGTATCAGGATCACCAGCTCTGGTACGACGGGAAACCGCTGATTTCGGTCGAAAAAGAAGAAGCCGGCAACCGGCTGGCCGATCGGGACGAAAACACTCCAAAGGATGCGTTTCTGTACGGTGAAAGCGTGATAGAACTGGGAGCGGACACGAAGGTGTTCACCTTCCGTATTCCTACCGGCCCGCGCAATCCCGTAGAAACGCCGGCCTCCAGGCGGCTTGTCATCGTGCATCAAGGAGTCGCGGAAGAATTGACGGATTTTAGAAGAAGCGTCGTCGGTGTGCGAAAAACAAACGATGGCGCATGGTTGTGGACGTCTTCGCCCACACGATTGTCGGCACGAACAGGCTCGGAGCGCGGAGAGGTGCTGTGGGTCGGTGCGGACGGAACGCATCGCAGCTGGAGCCAAATCCTGAACGCGCAGTACGTGCGAGTCCTTCATGATGAAGACAACGAGCTGATCGTTCAAGCTTACGAGCTGTTCCGGCCGGAGAACGCGTCTCCACCGACTACCGGTTATTTCCGGCTGCACAGCGACGGAACGTACGATAAAATCGGCGATTTGACGGAAGAAACGATCTTAGAAGGCGCGCCATTGATCGCCGATAATCTCGACGCTTACGTGGATCGGGATAAGAATATATACGTTGTGCGGAACAATACGATCAGCAATGTAAATCAGGGGATGGGCCGCACTTGGTGGGATTACGAGCTGAAGGAGATTACTCGGGAATACCCGGATGCGGGCTATTAATTTAGAAGAGAAATCACAAGGATACAGTGTTCAAAAACCTAGAAAGATTTCCGTTATTCCACCATTCGGCGGGGAAGAGAGGGGGCAAAAAGGTGGCAACAAAGCGCCTAAAATATACGGTTGGAGCTGTCGCCACATGCGGATTGATCCTTGTGCTTGCACTCGTCGTCTATCTAGGGGTTACCGACTCCTCTTCGACGGACGATATTTATTTAATTCCGGAAGGCTATGAGGGCGACATTCAAGTCAACTATAACGTTGCGGGGGCTCCCGGGCTTGCAAAGGAAGGAAAATACGACGTCATTCCGATTCGAGCTGACGGTACGTTCGACACCTCAAAGCCGGATATGGAATACGGACTGGTAACCGATCAATATTTTTACGTCAGTCAGGACGGGCGGAGAACGCCGATTGATAAAAGCTGTGTCAACGTGCGCGGCAACGGTGCGTCCGAGACCGGTTCAACCGTCATAAGACATAACTATTTGAAAATCACGAAAACCAAATGCGGCGACGATTTCAGAGCATGGGGGAAGTAAGCTTCCGCTATCAGCAGGTAAAAATCGCGCGCGTTTATGGCGCTGCAGGGGCGTCGGACTCGACCCGTTGCTGTCGCTGTGACCTCCCGGTGCGAGCGAACCCGGATATGCGTTTACGGCGCAGCGTTGCGCAGCCGTCTGCCATGGCACAAGCGCCTCGACCATAGAGCCGAGCCGCTGCGCCATGGCTGCACTGCGTGGCCGCATTCGTTGCCCATCGACAGCTGCCGCGGCCTACAGTGTCTCCGCCGCATGGTTCCGCCGGTATTCGCCCGGCGTCATGCCGGTCCACTTCTTGAACATCCGGTTGAACGACGTGATGTTGCGGTAGCCGCTGCGCACGCTGATGACCTGTATGCTGAGGTCGGTGCCGACCAGCAGCTCGCGCGCCTTGCAGATGCGGATGTCGTTCAGGTGATCGATGAAGTTGACGCCGGTCTTCTCTTTAATGTAAACCGATAGGTATGCGTTCGACATGTTGAGCTTGTCGGCCAAGTAGTCGAGCGAAATATCTTCCACATACCTCGTATGAAGCACCTCCATCACGTAACTGACGATCGGATCGGCTTCTTCTTTCTTGTCCTGGATGAGGGAGACGGCTTCCGTCATCAGACGTTCGAACTGTTCCGTATATTCGACTACCGTACAGCATTGTTTCAACTGCTCGGCAAGCGGCTGAAGCTTTTGTGTCTGCTCGGGTTCGATTTTGAATATTTCCATAAATTTCCATATCTTTGAGCACATGGCGTCCGCAAAAAACTGGAATTGGCCCACGGACGCTTCTTTTTGCTGCATATCAAGTAAGGTGCGCTCGATGAGCTGCAAGGCACCGGCTGAATCCGCCGCTTGGATGCACGCATTCAGTTCCTGGTCTTGGCTCGGACTGAGAGCGAACGTGGTCGCGAGCGGCCGCGGCTGCCAGATCAGCTGCGTCTCCTCGATTAGCCGCGCTTGCCGCGCCAGATCCTGCACCTGTCGGTACGCGTCGTTAAATTGCGACGATTGATGGTAAAACGAACTGACGGCGATCGAGACGAGGCAGTACTCGCGGTCGTTGTCGAGCTGCTGCTTGAGCATAAGCAGCAGCTCTTGCAGCGCATCCGTATCGTCATTCCCGACGATGACGGACAAGATCTCGTTATTTTCCATCTGGAACGTGTGTGACCCCGGGAAGCGGCCTTCCATCATCAGGTCGATATGCTCGCGGATGTAAGTGGCGGCACGGTCCTCCAGCAGCTGCAGCTTCTCGAATGCCGCGCGGCGGAAGGTGAGCCGGTACAGCACGATCGTGAAGCTTTCTTCCGCGTGGATGAAGTCCTGCCACACGCTAATATCGCTGTTGATGCTTTTCAGCTTATTAATGTAGCTGTAGCTTGTCAGCACCGACTTGTTGTGCGTCAGCTCACTCTGCACCGCGTCGCGCTCCATCATGAGGTCGTGCAGCTTGCTTTGAATGAAATCCACTTCGCGGATGCGGCTGGGCTGTTTGAGCGGATCGCGGTCCGTAATCGCCGTGATCAACTGCTTGATCGGCGAATGCACCCGTTTGCTTGAATAGAACGAAGCGACAAGGCCGATGCCGAGCGTTAGTACGAAAATGAACAGGAGCGTCAAGTTCACCTTCCCGACCTGCGAGGCAATGCTCGCGTAAGGAACGATCGTCACATAGACGAGACCGTCGTCATCCGTCTCCCGGAAAAAATACTGCTCTTCCTGCAGCGTAAAGTTGGAATCGGCATCGAAGGCAGGCAAGGCGGCGGCCGACAAGCTTTCCGACGAACGGTAAATGACCGAACCTTCCTTGTTGATAATCATAAACTGCCGCTTGTCGCCCGTACCGAAGAAGGCGGCCTGCGTTTTGGCAACGTCAATGAAGGCGATAATCTGATAATTGCTGCTCATCAGCCGGAAGGCAAACGGGATCAGCTCTTTGCGCTCCGACCGGTCGGCCACCTTATAGAAGACGTCGGAAGGAAGCAACTGGAAATAAGCCGGTTTCTGGAAACGGTCGTTCCAGAAAGAATAGCCGTACAGGTCGCTTGTATACAGGCGGGAGAATAGTTCCTCCGCGTCGCTGCTGCCGTCTTTTCCGACAGTAAATGAAGCCGACTTGTAGTGGATAATCATATCATCCAGATAGAAGAGCGGGTTATAGATGTCGCGGCGCAAGTTCGCGATCATTTTTTTGGCCTGAAGATAGTCGATATCTTGAGGATCTTTCGTCAGCAGCTGCCGGTTGAAGCCAATGACGTCCTCTTCGCCGGAATAGTCGAACAGCAGGTTCTTGATCCGGTTAAAATGCGTGCTGTAACGCTCGGCCGTATTTTTCAGCATCAGCTGGTTATATTGGATAATTTCGTTTTGAATCGTCGATTTAAAGAAAGTGAACGCCCCGATATTAAACACAGCGAACAGCAGGATGACGACGACGTATCCGATGAAAATTCTGAAAAACAATGAGTTGCGAATCGCCAATCCGCGGAACACCGTTCATCGCGCTCCTTCCAAAATGAGTCTGCAGGCGGATGATTGCTGCGGACATGCAATGATAGTACTTCTATATACTACACGAATGGGCTCCCCGAGCAAATGAAATGTATTTTCGATCCTTAGCGATTTTTTAGATTTGCCGCTTGCTGCGCCGTTTCCGGCTGCAAATGCGAAGGAAACGAAAAAATCGCCGCGTATCAAAAATATGGTCCATGGCGCGTCCCGCATCCCCTGCGTTATGATCAAAATCGGTTCAGGTCAACAAGTCTAAAAGATCATTTGTACAGGGGGAAGGTGAATCATCCGTTGGAACAAGCATCCTTGCAAACCACCCGTTCGCAGGCAACGTCCGCACGAAGAAGCGGCTGGCACAGGCTGCTAAAAAGCATCCGCAGGAACTGGGAGCTGTACGCGCTGTTCGCACCGGTGCTTGCTTACTTTATCGTCTTCGAATATGTGCCGATGTACGGCGTGCAGATTGCATTCAAAGATTTCATTGCAACCAAAGGGATCTGGGGAAGCCCATGGGTCGGTTTCAAACATTTCGAGCGTTTCTTTGACAGCTTCTATTTTTGGCGGCTTATCCGCAACACGCTAGGCATCGGCTTATACCAGCTCGTCGTCGGGTTTCCGATACCGATCTTGCTGGCGCTGATGATTCACGAGGTTCGGTCGTCCAAATTCCGGCGCTTCATCCAGACGATTACGTACGCGCCGCACTTTCTATCGACCGTCGTCGTCGTCGGCATGATCATGATGTTCCTGTCGCCGCAAGGCGGCATGGTCAACCTGCTCGTGAAGGCATTCGGCGGAGAACCGATCGCCTTCATGACCGAGCCGAGCTGGTTCAAGACCGTGTTCGTCCTGTCGGGCGTCTGGCAGCAGATGGGCTGGAGCTCCATCATCTATTTGGCCGCGCTGGCGGGCGTCGATCCGCAGCTGCATGAAGCGGCCCGTGTGGATGGCGCAGGACGGCTCAAGCGAATCTGGCATATTAACCTGCCGCATCTGATGCCGACGATTGTCGTCCTGCTGATCCTGAATGTCGGTTCGATCCTGGGCGTCGGCTTTGAGAAGGTGTTCCTGATGCAGAACAATCTCAATATGGAAACGTCGGACGTTATTTCGACCAACGTGTACCGGAGCGGTATTCTGGGAGCGCAATACAGCTTCTCCGCGGCGGTCGGTTTGTTCAATTCCGTCGTCAATTTCATCATGCTGATCACCGTCAACCGGATCGCCCGTAAGCTGAGCGAAACGAGCTTATGGTAAAGGAGGAGGCGAACACGTATGCTTGAAACAAGATCAGACAAAATAACAGAAGCCGTCAACTATGCGCTTCTCACGCTGGTGTCCGTCATCGTTCTTTACCCGCTGCTGTTCGTGCTGATCGCTTCGATCAGCAATCCCGAAAGCGTGCTGCGCGGCGAAGTGTGGCTGTGGCCGAAGGACCTCACCTTCGTCGGATACGAGCGCATCTTGAGCAATCCCGAGATTATGCGCAGTTACGGCAATACGATTGCTTACACCCTTGTCGGGACCGCGGTCAATCTGGTCATGACGATTGCGGCGGCGTATCCGCTATCGCGGAAAGATTTTGCCGGCAGAGGTTTCTTTACCGCGTTGATTGTATTTACGATGTTTTTCAGCGGAGGCATGATTCCGACGTATTTGCTTATTAAAAAACTGAGCCTGCTGAACTCGTTCTGGGTCATGATCATTCCGTCGGCTATCTCGGTATGGAATGTCATCATTATGCGCACCTTCTTCACGACGGGCATCCCGCCGGAAATGCAAGAGGCGGCGGCGATCGACGGCTGCACTAACATGCAACTGCTAATGCGGGTCGTTCTGCCGCTCTCGATGCCGGTGATCGCGGTGATGGTGCTGTTTTACAGCGTCGGCCACTGGAACGCTTATTTTAATGCGCTGCTTTACTTGAACGACCGGGGGATGTACCCGCTCCAGCTCATTTTAAGAGAAATCCTGGTGCAGGGGCAAATGCAGGAAATGGTAGACGTGAGCGACGACTCACTCGCCCGCAGCATGATGGATGCGGAAGCGATCAAATACGCCGCGGTCATTATCGCCAACCTGCCCGTACTGATGCTGTATCCTTTCTTGCAAAAATATTTCGTCAAAGGCGTCATGATCGGCGCCGTCAAAGGATAAACGATTCGAATCGAATACAATTCATGGGGGAATGAATCGATGAAACGAACTACCTGGATACCGGCGGCCATGTCCGTCGTATTGGCTGCAGGAGCGCTGACTGCCTGCGGCGGTCCGGACAAAAAAGGCGCGGATGGCAGCAACGGGGCGGAACCGTCCAATCTGAACAAGACCGGCATGCCGATTGTGAGCCAACCGATCAACATGACGTTCTTCACGGGCAAGTCGGCGACGAACGGCAGCAATTTCGAGGAAACGCTCGTGTGGAAAGAGTACGCGAAGATGACGAATATCAACGTCAAGTTCGACCTCATTCCATTCGATACGCTGACGGAAAAGCGCAATCTGGTGCTGGCCGGCGGCGATTATCCGGACGTATTCTATACCGCGAAGCTGACACCGGCCGATTTGACCCGTTACGGCAGCCAGGGCGTATTTATTAAGCTGAACGATCTGATCGACAAGTATGCGCCGAATTTCAAGAAGCTGATGGAGAAATACCCGGATCTGAAAAAAGGGCTGACGATGCCCGACGGCAACATTTATTCCATGCCTTCGTTCTACGATCCGACGTTCCTGTCGCTGCTCATCGGTACGCCGCTCTGGATCAATCAGGACTGGCTGACGAAGCTGAACATGCCGGAACCGAAGACGACCGACGAGTTCTATCAATATTTGAAGGCGGTCAAAAATACCGATTTGAACGGCAACGGCAAGCCGGATGAAATTCCGTACGGCGGCATCGGCACGGATGCGCTGCTCGATCAGTTGAAGGGCGCGTGGGGTCTCGGCACGAGAGGGCTTGGCCATAAGATGGTCGACATCGACCCGGCGACGAACAAGCTGCGCTTCATTAAGACGGACGCGAAATACAAAGAACTGCTGCAGTATGTGAACAAACTGTACAGCGAAGGGCTGATCGATAAAGACATCTTTACGATCAAGAACACGGCGCTGTATGCCAAAGGGCAGCAGGGCACGCTCGGCTCGACGATCATCCCGAATCCATCGACGCTCATGAACCAGAAAAACTTCGTGGGACTCGGCGCCTTGAAAGGGCCTCACGGCGATCAGCTGTACGCCAATGTGAAGGTACCAATGGTTCATGTCGGCGCATTTGCGATCACGAACAAAAACAAAAATCCGGAAGCGGCCGTTCGCTGGATGGACTACTTCTACAGCGATGAAGGCGCGAAGTTTTACTTCATGGGCCAGAAGGACGTCACGTACAAGGAAAAACCGGACGGTTCTCTCGAATACGTAAGCGATATTACGAAAAATCCGCAGGGCTTGACGCAGGACCAAGCGCTGGCCAAAAACTTCACTTGGCTCGGCGGAGGCTACCCCGGTTTCGTACAGCAAAAATATTTCAACGGCTCCGAGGCGCTGCCGGAAGCGATCGCCGCGAGCAAGAAGGCGGAACCGTATGTCGTAAAAGAGATTTGGAACAACTTCAACTTCACCGACGCGGAAACGGAAGTGATGTCGTCGCTCGGTACCGACATTACGACGTACATTTCCGAGATGGAAGCAAAGTTTATTAACGGCACAGCGTCGTTCAGCGACTGGGACAAGTACGTCAGCACGGTGAACAAGATGGGACTGGCCGATTACATGAAAACTTACCAGGCGGCCTACGACCGCTATAACAAGAAGTAAGCCCGGATCTCAACTAAAGGAAGCGAAAACAAGGAACAGTTTGCCGCCGCGGCAGCTGTTCTTTGTTTTGTTGGGCAACATAGCGTAATTCATTTGCTAAAAGGCGAGGTGGTTGAAATCAAGGAGCGTAATGGTTATGATCATTGACAAACAACTATTTACATAAATTGATTAACCTATACGATTCGATCCGCAATTGACAAAGATGCAAAGATATACGAAGTAGTCCCCGATCTGTTCGATATATGGGAGGTAGATCCTGAGGATGAACAAACGTTATCGTTTCAAGCCAATAGAAACCGAAAATATAGTTAGCCGTTTTGGCAATCATTTTTATGAAAAAGTGTTGAGGGATCTTGAAACCTATGCACATCAATGGGCGTTGACCGTAATTCAATTGATTCCTTCCTATTCGGCCAACCTGGTTTTTCGTTGTCATTCGGAAAAGTTCGGAAGCGCAGTGCTGAAAATGGGTAATCCTGCTTTCGGAGCCCTATTTACGGAATATCACACCTTGCTTCAATATAGCGGCAGACGATTTTGCACCGTTTTCGATGCTGATATTGAAAACGGCGTCATCCTTGAAGCGTGTGTACAGCCGGGGACTCCTTTAAGGGATGAGCATTCGCTTGATCGGAGATTATCCGTATTTTGTTCCCTATATAAAGGCTTGCATATGACGCCCGCTAAACCAGAATTATATCCGTCTTACACAGGGTGGGTCCGCAGGATAACCGAATACATGAGTCAGAGGCAAGACTGTAAAGAACTATATTTGCATATGAAAAAAGCGGAAGATATATGTTTATCGGTTTCTACCAAGTATTCGCAAAAGATGCTGCTTCATGGCGACTTTCATCATGATAATATCTTACTTGGTCGTGATGACGAGTACGTCATTATCGACCCTAAAGGGGTAATAGACGATCCGGTATTTGATGTTCCGCGTTTTATATTAAATGAATTTGGCGATGAACTGACTGCAGAAATATATGAGAAAATAAATGATATCATCCGCATATTGGAAAAAAATGTTCATATTCCAAGCGACATAGTAAAGCAATGCCTTTATGTGGAAACTGCAATGGGAGCATGCTGGAGCGTAGAAGACGGCGCAACTCCTGAGGAATATTCGAGTCTTATACAAAGTGTTGCTTTCGCAGAATCCATTTTGAATGCTTGATTATATTACAGTCGCGTGCTCTCACCAATGCCGGATACTATAGACTTGAACAATTTACTAAAGTTACGGAAGCTGACGGTTTGAAGGGGCTGTCTTTCGCAATAAAATCTTAAAATCGATCAAAAAAAAGAGCCGCTGGCTCTCCGGGCGCTTCATTTCATTGGATTTTCGCTTCCGTCTAAATCATCCGCTAAGGTAACCCTATCCCCTTCACCGGTACGCTTTAAAAATCTCAATCGGACGCATCATTTCGTGATCTTCATGCTCCAGCATATGACAATGCCACACATAACGCCCTGTGAAGGGTCCAAAACGGGCTATAATGGATGTAACGTAACCAAACGGAGTCCCAACCGTGTCTTTTAACCCTGTTTCATAGGGATTCGGGGGAGCGGGAGGTCCCGTGAAAATAAGGCTTCCGGTTTTTTGAAAATGAGAAACATCAAATGGCTGGCGGTCAAGAATTTGGAAGTCAACCAAATGGAGATGGATGGGGTGAGGATCATCGTCGATGAGATTGATGATTCGCCAAATTTCAACAGTGTCTACTTCAATTTTTTCGGAGATTCGGTCCATCCACATTTTTCCACCCAATAAATTCAAAGATCGACCATATTGATCCTTGATTCGGACTAGCGTTAAATATCTTGTTTTCTTTGCGATAGTTCTTGGAAGTCGTTCCATATTCCCTAAATAAAAAGGAAGGGAGCTGGTATCTGTACTTCTTAACGGAACGGTGACTCTGAATTGCATGACGTCTGCTGTTTCGGGGGATGCACTCTTGGTGACATTTTTGAGAATCATGGTTTGACCGTAGTATTGGGAAAAGTCGATGATTACATCTACACGCTCGGCACTCATAAGTATAAATTCATTTATTTTTACGGTTGTCTCCAGAAAGCCGCCATCGGTGCCAATTTGATAAAAAGGCTGATTGGATTCCATTCTTAATGTAAGAATACGGCTATTTGATGCGTTTAAAATGCGAAAACGGTATTTTCGCGGTTCTACATCCAAATAGGGATAAACCTTCCCGTTTACCAGAATCGTATCCGCATCAAAAGGGGAAACAAGAGAAGGATGAGGAAGCGCTGCATCCGTTTGATCCGGTTTGCTGGGGTAGTAAAGCGATCCGTCCGAGTTGAACGAGCGGTCCACAATGAGAAGAGGGATTTCATAGTTTCCCTTCGGAAGATTAAGGGATCGTTCATGCTCGTCGCGAATGAAATAAAGTCCCGCAAGTCCCGCGTAAATGTTCAGTCTTGTAATGCCTACCGTGTGGTCGTGATACCACAGCATTGTGGCTCTTTCCATATTTGGATACGTATAAACCTCTCGTTCAAACAAAGGGCCCGTTTGCTCAAAATTTCTCGTAAACCATGCTTCGGGGTAACCGTCACTATGGGCCGGCGTTCTTCCTCCGTGCAAATGAACAACGCTTCTACCCTCCGGGAGAGTTATTTCAGAACCATGAATCGTTGTATCAACGGGAAGAAAGTGCTTTTTGGGCAGATCATTCATCCATTTTACAAATACGGTTTCATTCTTCATCACTTCGAACGTAGGACCCGGAAACATACCTTCATACCCCCATAAACGGGTGGGTCCGAGATCCCTGTGCAGCTTCTGAGAAAACTCCTTCATGGTCACTTCGTAATATGAACTATGATAATCGCGTTTCTTGGGAGATAGCGTGTTTGGAATAGGCAGTTCATCCACGAATTTTTTCAGCTTTATCTTTACAGGCATATGAACGGCACTCCTCCCCATGGCCAGGATCGTCAACTAAGTAAGTGTATGAACGTGAACTTGTTCATTATGTTAGTCAAACGTATAAAAAAGCAGGATCGCCGGCTTCAGAAAGCCCGGGGATCCTGTTTCCTTTTACTCTATTCACGAAGCGGAGCGGCAACTCCGGCTTTACGATGATTGCTTTGCCGTAGGGGCGGCTTGCGTCGGTTTCGGCTCCAGTTTTGGTTCCGCCACCGGCGGGGTCGTTGGCGCCGGCTTTGGTACCGCCGGCAATGGGCCATTCGGCTCCAGCTTCGGTACCACCGGCGTTGGCGCGGCTGGTGCCGGCTTGGATTCCGGCGAAGACGGAGCAACCGGCAGCGGCACCGGCTTTGCCTGCGTCGGCTTCGATTCCGACGCAGATGGAGCAACCGGCACCTGCTTCGGCTCTGCCGCTGGTAGAGTGGCCTGTGCCGGTTTTGATTCCGGCGCGGATGGGGCATCAAGCACCGGAGACGTACCCGCAGCGCCAGTTCCACCCGGTGCCGGTACGGACTCCGACTGTGACTTAGTATCCGATTCTTTTGCAGCAGAGTTTGTATCGGCGGTCGCGATCGTTTTCTGGTCAACGGTCGCCGTATTCGACAATTGCGCCCGATTTGTATCCACTTTTGCATTGGTCAAAGAGCATCCGCTGATGAGTAGAATGGCCGCCAAACCAACGAACGAATAACGGTAGGAGTTCGTTTGAAACTGCTTAATCATCATAATTCTCCTTTTTAACTGCAATTTGCTTCCGGATAAATGAACATTGCCCGGCACGCTCAGTGGACGTACATAGTTCTCCAGCAACTGAATGAGCGTATAGCCGTACTTGTCGCGTTGATCTGCCTCCAGATAAGAAAGAGCTAAAGCATCGCTTGCGAGTTCCTGGTCTTCACGCATACGCAGATAGGCGTACCAAAGAATCGGGTTAAACCAATGAATAATCAACAGCACCTGCATCAGCCAATTGATTCCGATATCGTTGCGTTTGCAATGCGCGAGTTCATGCAGAAATATATGCCGTAATTGTTCCGGCTTCAAGCCGTTCAAGACGGTTCGCGGCATAATCAGCCGCGGACGCATCCATCCGCAAAGCGTCGGCACCGCGATTCGGTCCGATACGAGAAGCATGATTGGTTTATGTACGGACATCCGCTTCCGGCATTGCGCGAATAACTGTATCACCCCGGCATCGGTTATGGCATCCGTTTCTTTTGACATTTGCAAAGAGAATGTCCGGTGGACTACGATCGCGTATGTTCCGAAGACGCCTATGCCGAGCAGCCATATATACAAGACGTATCTATAAAAGATGTCTTTGGCTGATTCGGAATGAACCAATCCTTCATTTGCCGCTTCCTGAGCCGCCGGTTCGATTTCGTGTACGGGATCGGGGTAAGAAATCCAATTGAAAATGCTTATTTCGCTCTCCGGGCCCCAAGGTAAAATCAGTCTTACCACCACCAGAAGCCACAATAAATATTGCCATCGAGGCTTCATTCGTTTGTGCAGAATGCGCTGCATCAACAATATCAAAGCGACCGTGACGGCAGCCATAGCCGAGACGGACACAATCCAATGAAAAAGATTCGTAAGCAGCTCGATTGTACGGTTCAACGCTCATCCTTTCCTTTCTTAGATAGGAATCGGGCATCGTCATTTCGTTTTATGGTCAAGAATTTTTTTCAATTCTTTAATATCTTCCTCCGACAACTGCTCTTCCTTTAAAAAGTTAACAAGCATCGGCTTTAAGGCACCGCCGTATATCCTTTTCAGAAAGGACTGCGTTTCTGACTTTACGCATACATCCTCGGAAACTACCGGGAAATAAGCATACACTCGATTATCCTGCGTATACGATACCGCTTGTTTCTGGACGAGACGGTTCAACAACGTTCGAATGGTTTTCGGTTTCCATTCCGTTCGGTCCTGCATAGCTTCGATCACTTCACTCGCCGTGGACGGTGATTTGCTCCATAGTACTTTCATGACTTCCCATTCCGCATCGGTTATGTGGGGCACGTGATTCACAAATTCACCTCCTGTCCCCTGGGATTACAAATGTAATACAAAATGAATATTACAACTGTAATCCAAACTTGTCAAGCGGAACGGGAACCGGCTGCGACCAACTCTTTCTCGGCAGGCGCATCATCTTTGTGTGATGAACGTATAATTTTGGCCAATCATGTAACTTTTATTGCAGAGCATTAGTAGTATAAACGATAGTGAAAATATAATATGACCTAGGCTATAGGAGGAAAACATATGGATTGTTTTGTCGGATATGGCGAGGTTGAGCTTACTGACGATCTGAGCGGCGTGGCATTTCCAATGGCGGTCATGTATCCTACTTCCACTCCCGGAAAGATAGAGGCTGTGGAGAGATTCAGCATGGAAGTTTCGATAAACAGCGAGCCCAAAGAAGGAACGTTCCCCCTGGTCATCATCTCTCACGGCACCGGTGGGTCGCATTTGCTTTATCGGACGCTTGCTCATCATTTGGCTAGTAACGGTTTTATCGTAGGGATGCCGGAGCACCCGTTCAACAATCGGAATAATAACACGCTGGCCGGTACGGTCGATAATTTGATGAACCGGCCCAGGCACATTCGAACGGCGATCGATTGGTTTTTTGCCAGCCCCCGATTCATGAATGTACTGAAAGCGGATGCAGTTGCGCTCATAGGACATTCCATGGGGGGATACACCGCTTTAGCCGTGGCGGGAGGCGCCCCAACTTCGTTCCCTAACGAGTCGCCGGACGGCCAGCCCCATCAGCTCAGCGTAGCCACCGATCCACGGGTCAAGGCACTGGTGCTTCTTGCGCCCGCTTCGGCTTGGTTCAAAAACGCCGGGGCATTGAGCGGGGTCGACCTACCCATCCTGATGATCGTGGGCGATAAGGACGAGCATACGCCGTTAATTCATGCTCAGTTTATATTAGACGGGGTTTCCGACCGAACGAAGATTCAGTACAGAATCGTAGAAAACGCGGGGCATTACTCGTTTCTAAGTCCGTTTCCGGAAGCGATGAAAAGTCCGTCCTTTCCTCCCTCACAGGATCCTGCGGGCTTTCATCGCGAAAGCTTTCACCGTGAGCTAAACAGCGAGGTTCTGGATTTCTTAATGCGTCAAGTCCATGCGTAGACCAAGCTGAAGTCGCAAACATAGGCAAGCATAAGGGAAATGTTTCGAAGTATCGAAGCATTTCCCTATTTTCGTTGGTCGAAGCTTCGAAATGCATTCGACTATGCACTTTCGCTTGCAAGCTCTGCAAGCCGTTCTATGACATTTCCGCGGATGATCCCGCCGTGATAGCATATGACCGATTCAATGTCGAAGGCGGACAACTTCGCGATGGAAGCTTGCGCCGTAGCCTGATCCAGCGACGTATCGGGGTCCGGGCCGCTTAACCGGCCATCCCGCACGACGAGGGCATCGCCGGCAATCAAGGTGCGCGATGGCTCATGGTAAAGACTGACATGGCCCGGTGTATGTCCCGGTGTGTCAACAACGACGATGCCCCCGCACCAGGGAAGTCGTTCACCGTCCGTGATGATGCGATCGATTGCCGCCCTCGGGGGATGAAGCATGAGCGCCTTGAGTCCTTTCCGGAACGACTCCGGAACGTGATCAGGCAGCAGATCAAGACCGGCAATCGCTTCGTCGGTGAATCGCAGAAGCCGCTTATCCCCTTGAATGTAAGGTTTCTCCATCCTATGCGCCGACACTTCGATTCGCTGGGTGGAACCTTCTACTAAATCTTGCAAATTGCCGATATGGTCAATGTCTTGATGCGTAATGATGATTTGATTCAGTTGGTCCGGATCTATGCCAAACGAGTTCATTGCGGCTTGAAGCTGTTCGATCTGGCGGGGAAATCCCGTATCTACGAGCACAACGTTCCTTTCGTCCCATAGCAGTACCGGATGCACGGTATCCGAACGGCCCATGATCGGGGCGGTAATAGACAGCATGGCAATGCCTTGATTTAAAAGCACGAAGGTTCACACTCCTTGAAGGATGAGAGTACCCGGCCGGGGCTTCCAGACTTTATGATATAGAAAATCAAAGAGTAAGTAAACATCAAAATTTTTAATCATATCATAAAAATAATATTTTGTCAATAGTTAAAATATTTTAAATCGTGGCCATAGGCGAGTATCCAGTCATTCCTTAGACTCCTGTCATATAGTTAAATGACCAGAAAAAATGAAAAGGAGTCATACTTCAATGGCGATGAAGCTTGGAAAAGACGACGAATACCCGGGATTCGTCCCTCATCATACGCACGGATCGGTTGATTACACATCCGTAGCCGACGGGCATGTGCATCAGTGCCTGGACGTGACCTCACCTCCAATCCCCACTCAAGACGGAAGCCACGTTCACTACACCGAAGGATATGTATTATTTGAAGATGGCCATACACACTATTATCGCGCATATTCCGGTCCGCCAATTCCGGTTGGAAACGGGAGGCACGTTCATTATTACGACTTCCATACATCCGTCGATGACAGGCATCGGCATCGGATCCGGGGAGTGGATCAACCGGCACCGGGCGTACGCTGAGACGTTTTGATTGCGTAGCCTTTGAAACTTTGCAGTCTTTGTGCTATGATGTTGTCAATAAAAAAAGCGTGGAAGAGAATAAAGTACCAAGAGCCTTATGTTCAGAGAGCAAAGGGGACGCTGAGACCTTTGCCATAAGCCTTGTACGATGTCGTCTCGGAGCTTTTGCTCGAAAACGGAACGGAAGCACGGTATCCGTAAGTAGATCCAAACGGATTGGCACACGTTATCGTGCTGCAGGTAAGGAGAATTCTTACCTCACGAGGCTGGAATCGCAAGATTGCAGTAAATCAGGGTGGTACCACGAAAGATTACCCCTTTCGTCCCTAGGCACGGCAGCTCTTTACTGCCCGCCTGCGGATGAGAGGGGTTTATTTATTTTCAATAGATAAAAGCGTGGAAGAGAATAAAGTACAAAGGGCCTTATGTTCAGAGAGCAAAGGAAATGCTGAGACCTTTGCCGTAAGCCTTGTACGACGTCGTCTCGGAGCTTTTGCTCGAAAACGGAACGGAAGCACGGTATCCGTGAGTAGATCCAAACGGAATGGCACACGTTATCGTGCTGCAGGTAAGGAGGACCCTTACCTCATGAGGCTGGAATCGCAAGATTGCAGCGAATTCAGGGTGGTACCACGAAAGATTACCCCTTTCGTCCCTAGGCACGGCAGCTCTATACTGCCCGCCTGCGGATGAGAGGGGTTTATTTATTTTCAATAGATAAATGCGCGGAAGAGAATAAAGTACAAAGGGTCTTATGTTCAGAGAGCAAAGGAAATGCTGAGACCTTTGCCGTAAGCCTTGTACAATGTCGTCTCGGAGCTTTTGCTCGAAAACGGAACGGAAGCACGGTATCCGTGAGTAGATCCAAACGGAATGGCACACGTTATCGTGCTGCAGGTAAGGAGAACCCTTGCCTCATGAGGCTGCAATCGCAAGATTGCAGCGAATCAGGGTGGTACCACGAAAGATTACCCCTTTCGTCCCTAGGCTCGGCAGCTCTATACTGCCCGCCTGCGGATGAGAGGGGTTTTATTATTGAAGGAGGCAGTCAAATGGAAAAGGTATTAGCAACCCAAAATCAATCGTCTCATCATGCCCAGGAGTTCATAACCGGATCGGAGGCGCTGTTACGCGGACTGTTAAGCGAAGGCGTGGAATGCGTATTTGGCTATCCGGGAGGAAATGTTCTCTACATCTATGATGCCATGACTGGCAATCCGGATTTTAAACACATATTGACCCGACACGAGCAAGGGGCTATCCACGCGGCGGACGGTTATGCCCGGTCCACAGGCAAAGTAGGCGTTTGCATCGCCACTTCCGGTCCGGGAGCGACCAACTTGGTGACCGGCATTGCGACGGCTTATATGGATTCCGTCCCTCTTGTGGTCATTACCGGGAATGTCCCGACAACCGTGATGGGCACGGATGCCTTCCAAGAGGCAGATATCGTCAGCATCACCATGTCAATAACGAAGCACAGTTACCTCGTCCGGGACGTACACGACCTGCCCCGGATCATTCGCGAAGCATTTCACATCGCTAACACCGGAAGGAAAGGCCCGATATTGATCGATATCCCGAAAGACGTATCGAATCATAAAATGCTGTATCAGCCATCCGCCGATATGAAATTGCGGGGCTACGATCCGTATCCGGATCCGAATCCTGCCGAGATCGATCTACTCATTCGGGCTATTGCCGCATCCGAAAGACCGATTATGATAGCTGGTGGCGGGGTTGTTTATGCGAATGCATCGGATGAGCTGCTCGAATTCGTTAATAAAACGAAAATTCCCGTGACCACCACACTGCTTGGTTTGAGCGGCTTCCCCAGCGCGCACGACCTTTGGCTCGGCATGGCCGGCCATCATGGTACGTATGCGGCGAATATGGCCATCCAAAACGCCGACCTTGTGATTTCGATCGGTTCGCGGTTTGATGACCGGCTTACGATGAAAGTAGATGGTTTTGCGCCTAAGGCCAAACGGATTGCTCATATCGACATTGATCCGGCTGAAATCGGAAAAAACGTCAAAACGGATATCGCTTGCGTCGGAGACATTAAGGCCGTACTCCAATATGCCAACACGAAAGCGGTGCCCTCTCAATCCAGCCGCTGGATCCGGGAGGTTCAAGAAAACAAAACCAACTATCCCTTGCGTTACACGGATTCCGAAAAGGAGATTAAACCGCAATTTGTTCTGGAAATGATTCATGAGACAACCGGAGGGGATGCGATCATTACGACGGACGTGGGCCAGCATCAGATGTGGGCAGCTCAATTTTACAAATTTAAACATCCACGCTCACTCATCACGTCGGGAGGTCTTGGAACGATGGGTTTCGGATTCCCGTCAGCCATAGGCGTTCAGATCGGAAACCCGGACCGGCTCGTCATCTCCGTAAACGGTGATGGGGGCATGCAAATGTGCGCGCAAGAGATGGCGATTTGTGCCATTCATCAAATTCCTGTCAAAATTGTCGTCATCAACAACCAGGTGCTGGGCATGGTCAAACAACAACAGGAACTGATGTACGAAAGGCGTTACAGCCAAATCGATCTAGCGGGCAGTCCCGATTTCGTGAAACTGGCCGAAGCTTACGGCATCAAGGGGTTAAGAGCAAGCAATAAAGCAGAGGCTTCCCGCGTTTGGCAAGAGGCGCTGAACATAGCCGGCCCTGTACTTGTTGAATTTGTCGTGCCGAAAGAAGAAAATGTATATCCTATGGTTGTTGCGGGAACCACATTGGATCAGATGTTGATGGGAGATTTCGAATAAGGACACCCAGGCCGCTGTTGTGCCGGTCAATGAAATCATTGGCATGGTTTAGACGTAGACGATACGATGTGGTACTGTAAAGATAACAAACATTTTTACTTTTTGGAGATGGGGCAGTTCACATGTATCGTAGTTTGGAAGAATGCATTGTAGATCTTGAGAAGCATGGACATTTGGTACGTATTCGGGAAGAAGTGGATCCCTATCTGGAAATGTCCGCGATTCATATGAAGGTGTATGAAGCCGGGGGGCCGGCGTTGTTGTTTGAAAATGTAAAGGGCACAAGATTCCGCGCGGTATCCAATTTGTTCGGAACGATGGAACGATCCAAGTTTATTTTCCGAAATACTTGGAAATCCGTTCAGAACGTGGTCGCTTTGCGCAACGACCCGATGCAAGCATTAAGAAATCCGTTAAGACAAGTCAAAACCGGGTTGTCTGCATGGAAAGCTTTGCCTGTAAAACAATCCGGCGGCCAACCCGTTACGCTGCAGGAAATTAATATATCGGAACTTCCGCATATTCAACATTGGCCTATGGATGGCGGCGCTTTTATCACGTTGCCTCAAGTATATACGGAGGACCCGGAAAAGCCGGGGATCATGAATTCGAATCTGGGGATGTATCGCGTCCAGCTGAGCGGCAACGAGTATGCAGCGGAGCAAGAAATCGGATTGCATTATCAAATTCACCGCGGTATCGGCGTCCATCAAGCCAAGGCAACCAAGCAAAGGGCTCCGCTCAAAGTGAGTATTTTCGTGGGAGGCCCTCCGGCGCATACATTGTCGGCCGTGATGCCTTTGCCGGAAGGATTAAGCGAGATGACGTTTGCCGGTTTGCTTGCAGGGCGGCGTTTTCGATACAGTTATATCGATGGCTTCTGTATAAGTAACGATGCGGATTTTGTCATTACAGGGGAAGTTCACCCGGGCGAGACGAAGCCGGAGGGCCCGTTTGGCGATCATCTGGGTTACTACAGTTTGGTTCACCCGTTTCCTTATATGAAAGTGCATAAAGTGTATGCAAAACCGAATGCCATTTGGCCGTTTACCGTCGTAGGCAGACCGCCGCAGGAGGACACCTCATTCGGCGAGCTCATCCACGAATTAACGGGCGGCGCCATTAAGTCCGAAATACCGGGCGTTAAAGAAGTTCACGCGGTCGATGCTGCAGGCGTTCATCCTTTGCTTTTTGCCATCGGCAGCGAGCGCTACACCCCGTACCAGAAAGTGAAGCAGCCGACCGAGATTTTGACGATTGCCAATCGGATCTTAGGCACGAATCAGCTCAGTTTAGCTAAATATGTATTCATTACGGCGGAAGAAGACCAGCCGTTAGATACGCATCAGGAAGTGGACTTCCTTACGTATATTTTGGAACGAATCGATCTTCACCGGGATATTCACTTTCATACGAATACGACCATCGATACGCTTGATTACTCGGGTACCGGGTTAAATGAAGGGAGCAAGGTGGTTCTCGCGGCGTATGGGGACAAGAAGCGGGAATTGTGCAAGGAACCGCCCGACGTTCTAAAAGAACTGCGGGATTTCGTCAATCCGCGGCTGGTCATGCCGGGGATTGTGGCGCTCGAAGGGGCGCAATTTACGACGAATGAACAGGCGCAGCAGGAACTCCGGTCGTTAAGCGACGCCATTGTTGCGAAGGGGACGATTCCTTCCTGCCCGATGATCATATTATGCGATGACAGCCGTTTTCTGAGTGCGACGGTTGCTAATTTTTTGTGGGCCACTTTTACGCGAAGCAATCCATCGCATGATATTCATGGTGTGAATAGCTTTATAGAGCATAAGCATTGGGGCTGCGACAATCTCATCATTGACGCGCGGATCAAACCCCACCATGCACCGCCGCTGCAATTTGACCCGGCTGTTCAGAAAAACATCGAGCGTTTGTTTGTTAAAGGAGCAAGTCTGGGCGGGTTATCGTACTGAGGGATAGCCTTCCCACTACAATTGAAGCTTCCGAAACGAAGGGCCTAGGGGCTGCCGGCGTTTCAGAAGCTTATTTGTTTGTCTATTCAAGCTTGGCGTGTTGTTTGCCGAATATGGCTACGAGCCGCAGCATGACCGGCTTCCATATTCACTTTGCATGCTTATAGGAAAAAATGGAGATTATGACTACGTATGCAACCAATTGATTATTGAGGAGAGGTTATTATGGATTTGAAAAATAGAACCGCGATCATCACCGGAGCGGGAAAAGGCATCGGCAAAGCGATCGCCGTGCAGCTTGCCAAAGAAGGCGTAAACCTCGGTCTCATGGCCAGAACTTCGTCCGACCTGGAATCCCTTCGCTCGGAGCTGGAAGTCACATTTAACGTCAAAGTGTATGTCGCGGCCGCTGATATTGCCAAAAGAGAAGCGGCGGAGCAGGCGGTCGGATCGCTCATCGGCAGCCTTGGGTCGCTAGACATCTTGATCAATAACGCTGGGATCGCGCAGTTCGGCACCGTTGCCGATATGGATCCCGAGTTATGGGAGAGCATCATTCAAACGAACCTGATGGGCACGTATTATGTCACTCGGGCCGCGCTGCCGACGCTGCTGGCGCAAACGAGCGGCAGCATCATCAATATCTCGTCTACGGCCGGAGAGCGCGGGTTCGCGACCGGGTCCGCTTATTGCGCGTCCAAAGCCGCAGTACTGGGGTTTACGGAGGCGCTGATGCAAGAGGTGCGCAAATCGAACATTCGCGTAACGGCGCTTACGCCCAGCACGGTCAACACCGAGCTTGCGGCGAACGCCGGGCTGAACATCGGGGACGAGGACCGGATGATGCAGCCGGAGGACTTGGCCGATCTCGTGCTTGCCACTTTAAAGCTGCCGGCTCGCGTCTTCGTCAAAAGCGCCGGGATTTGGACGACCAACCCGCAGTAATCTATCCAAATTTACGGCCACCGCCAGGGGCACTTATAGGCCGCAAGGCGCCTTCATGGTGTTTCATCATCGCGGCTGGTTGAAACGGGTACAATTGTTACATAAACAACTATGAGAGGCTACCGGCTTGTGAACTGCACCCCGTCAAGTAGACAGTAGAAATAAAAAAACTTATGCGGCCTTGGTTCGAAATTCCATCGGACTGAGGCCGTTTAATTTTGCTTGTAATCTTTCATGATTGTAAAAATAAATATAGG
>NZ_JBHSRV010000019.1:0-70223 GCF_042659105.1 Paenibacillus allorhizosphaerae
TCCTAGGCAAGAGGGCCGGATAGCAGGCGATCTTTCTTATTTTGCAATCCACATCAGCTAAAATTCATTGAAATGTACCCTTAAAAACAAAACCCCGAAAAAATTCGGGGCTTTGTCAACAATCTGAGCGTCTTCTTGACGCTTTTTTTGTTTAAGTCATTGTAGTAGGCGATCATGGCCATGTAGGTGGTGAGAAATCGTCATGAGGCTGAAAGCGTATGATGGTATTAAAGAATTTGTTAAAAGAGGAGGGTTGATAACTATGAGTGTTGGAATGTATCGACAAGACCAAGCTTGACCTTGCCATACTGGATATAATGCTTCCCGGTTCGAGCGGCCTCACGATCTGCCAAAAGATACGGGACAAGCACACCTATCCAATTATCATGCTGACCGCGAAAGATACGGAGGGTAGATAAAATTACAGAGTTACTTACCAGATCGTATAAGATGTGTTTTGTTTTGATGCCGTGCCGACACATATTCACAAAACCCGTATTTTATACATATGTCTATGAAACGATGAAACCCCCTGATGTTAAATTAATAATTGTCGGATGACAAGAACATTATCCCATAAATGACAAGAACCTTATCCCATTCCCGACAGACGAAACCCATCGCTAGTTGCGATGGGTTTCAATGCATTTTACTTCTTAAATTGTGATCCTGGATACGTATTGATCGACATAACTTCGTAAAGATATTTGTTGTTCTGTTTGAGGCTTTTCGAAATTCCTCATAGATACACTTAGTGGCGTGAACGAATTCATACTTCGCAATTCTTGCCTTACTCGTTTTGATTGTTAATTATTTTCCTTTTTTTGCTTTTGGGAAAAAATATACGTTATTACTTCATAAGATAACATATCAATTAATATGTAAACTTATTAAATTTCTTATTTTCTTAGAACTATCGAACCCTTCTTGTGTTGAATATTCGATTTAACCCAGCGGACGGCTCCAGTTCAACCTTAAGAACCCCGTACAGGTCAAGGTTTTCAATATTCACCGTAAGGGAACCGCCCTCTTCCTTCCACTGAATGCCCATGTCGCCGCTATAGGGCGAATCGCCGGTTACCTCTTTTACTTTGTACTGTTCGGGAACTTTGTAAATGACCGAGGCTTTCTTCTGACCGATGTCTCCCCTGTTGTTATAACGGATCAAATGAATATACCTGGCGCTGCCGTTTTTGCGAATGGCGGATTCGACGCGGCCGTTACCGTTATGGTTCACTTTTAACTGCGAATCCAGTTCTACGTAGCCGGCCGCTTTGTTAAAGCTGTCGGATATGATCATTGCCGATTCCGAATTCCCTATAGCATAGGTCGCTGATCCGCCGATCTTTCCTTTGCCCAGCGTCGCTTCGAAATATCCGTTCTCCATCTCTTTTCCCGTCCATGACTTTAGAAGACTGGAATCTCGTGTGAGGTAATCCGTTCCTGCGGACTTCAAGCTTCCGAATGTGCCGAGCGTCAGCAACCGCCCGCCCTTCTCCACATATTTCCTGATATCCTCGGCGTCCTTGTCGTCGAGCAGCTTCAAATCCGGAGCAATGAGTACGTCATAGTCGGAGAGCTCTTTCTTTCTCAACCCGTTTTCCACGAAAATATAATCGTAGGGAATGCCTTTCGAAGCCAGGATGGCCGCCGTTCTTCTGGCGCTGTTTTTGGCCCAAAGCATGCGATCGGTCCGCTTCATTGCGCTGCTTTGCAGGAACGTATGATCTCTCCACGAATAAAGAATTCCGACCCGCGCTTCCGAAACGGCACCTTCATACGTCGGCTTGTTTTTATTCAAAAAGTCGGTGAAGTTCTTGTTAACGGCATCCAGATCATCGTTTTTGGCGGCAAGCATGAGCCCTCCCCCGCCGGCAAAAGCCTCTGCGAGCTCTGTCTTGTATTTGTAATCCGGCATATATTGGTTCGGACCATTAAATTGGGCGAATAAAGGGTCGTCCGTCGCGGATTCGATCATCCTATAAAGATAAAGCGACGACTCCTCCCCGGCATTCAGCTGGCCGAGCTCGGAAATCGGCTGCGGCATCCCCAGCCGGAGCAAATACGCCATCGTCGGGTTGTCCGCATTACAATTGAGCATCACCTTAAAATCGGGATTATATTTTTTCCCGGCTTGCTCAACGTGTTGCATAAAGTTGTAAATGGCCTCGATTCGAAAGGTGAGAAAAGTCCGGTCGACGGACCGGTTCAAATCGAGAACGGCGCTCGGAAACGGCTGCGCCATGCCGAAAACTTTCTGCGAATACGCTTCCCATGCCTTTTTGCAATATTCGCAGCCGCAAAGAACGCCTTCTCCGGACGTATAGGGAAACAAATCAAGAAAAAGACCGTCGAATCCGGCTTCCGCATGCGCTTTTCCGATTTTTGTTTCGATATCCTGCCAATACGGATTGAGCAGACATGACATATAGTTGCCCTTCTGGTAGGCGTCGATCTTGATTGGATTTCCGGCCAAATCGCGGCCGTACAGCAGCTCCGGATTAATCCCCACGCTAACCATGACTTCGGGCCTGAACTGCATGGAGTCGGAGGTTCCCACTACTTTTATGCCGGCATTATGGGCGCTTTCCAGTCCGGGTTTGGCCAGTTCCATCACTCTCTCGATCATCCCGGGAGGAATGACCCAGCTGGTGCCTACGAATTTGTTATTTTCGTCTAGGGGGCGGTAGGAGGCGGATACCCAGTTCGCCCCCAGCTCTTTGAGCTTCTCCGTATCCCAGTAAGCCAGCTGGCCGCCTTCCGTAACGGAAAGCTGTCTCCACCATAAGGACGGGATCATGAGCTCCGTGCCTTTATGCGACGATTCGATGCTTGTCTTCTTGCTTCCGGCCTGCTGCGCATCGTCAAGTACAACGGCCTTTACATTTTTTGCAGTAGAGGATACGAGCAGCAAACCGATCATAAACAATCCCGTCGCTTTCAACTTGTTCATAACCATCAACACGCTCCCGATACAAAATGTTTACACCGTCTGTCCGCCGTAAGCAAAAGCCGGCATGCCTTTCACCTTCGACTTCCAGCGGAACACGCCTCCGGCCGAAGGCTGCTGCGCCAAATCCGATTCGCTCAACCCGGTACGGGCGGAAGTAATGTAAAGCTCATTCAGCTCAGGCCCGCCAAAAGCGCATGAGGTTACTTGCGCCGCAGGTACGGAAACCGTCTCAAGACGCTCCCCGGTGTATGGATTCCATCGCGACACCTTCCATCCGCCCCATTGGGCGACCCACAGCATCCCCTCGCTGTCGGTCGTCATCCCGTCGGGAACGCCTTCTCCGGGTGGAAGCGTTATAACGGCTCGGCGGTTGCCGATCCGGCCTGTCGATACGTCGTAATCCATGGCCGTTACTTGCCTCGTCGGGGAATCGATATAATACATCGTTCCCCGGCCCGGGCTCCATGCGAGACCATTAGAGCAGGCAACGCCTTCCATCATTTTGATCAGTGTCCCATCCGAATCCAACCGGTACAAGGATCCGGCCGGCTTGCCGCCGGACATACTCATCGTGCCGGCCCAGAACCTTCCGGCCGGGTCGCATTTGCCGTCGTTAAACCGGTTGCCCGGAATACCGCTCTCCGGGTCAGTGATTAAAATCAGCTCTTCCGTTTGCGGATCAAGAAAGTACAGGCCGTTCTTCGCCGCTATGACAAAACCGCCGGAAGCGCGTTTTACGACGGCGCTCACCATTTGTCCGACATCAATGCTGCGGTCGCGATTTGTCGCCGGATCGTATATGTGCACGCGATGTCCCAGGATATCGACCCAGTACAACAGGCCGTTTTCCGCATCCCAGCATGGGCCTTCGCCCAATGAAGCTTTGGCGTCAATGATGAGTTCCGCTTCGGTTTCGGCTGCTCCTCTTCCCAATTTCGTTCCTCCCTTCCCTTATACTCGACGGCTGCGAAAATTGATCCACGGCAAAACAGCGTTCACGCAAACGCACACTACAAACTTTGAATGAGCGCGTTGATGGCCGTTGCAATAAGCAGCAAAAACGTAATTCGTTGAAACCATGCCTGGCTCATCCCCCGGTGGATGAACTTCCCTGCCAGCTGTCCGATATAAATTGCCGGAATCACCAGGACCGCGTGGGACAGCAGCTCCGCCGAAACCCGGCCGCTAATGAATTGCAGAGCCAGGCTGACGGGGTATACGAGGCAGTAATACGCGATGGAGGTGCCACGGAACCGGCTTTTATCGGTATTCTTGGAGGTAAGATACAGGACAATCGGCGGTCCGGGCATTCCGATGCTTGAAGTCATCAATCCAGATAGAAAGCCTGCCCCTTTTCCACTGCCGAGCGGAATCCGGAGCCGAAACATCATAGGGATCGTAAACGCAAGGATGGCTACGCTGACGAACAGCTTGAGCCACTCGACCTGAACGGTGTAAAAGATCAACCCGCCGATCGGCAGCCCCGCTAAGCTTCCATAAAATAACGTTGCCAGAAGCGGTTTATCGATCTCTTTCCTTACTTGCGGCAATGAAGACAAGGAGGAAATAAGCGAAAGAAAGATGCTGAGCGATACCGCATAATGCCCGTCATGAATAAGCAAAAAGAGCGGAATCGCCACAATGGCAAAACCGAAGCCGGTACTCGTTTGGATCATCGCCGCTAAAAAAACGACCGCAAACGTGAGCATCCATTCCATCTACTTTCCCCCTTGCGCTTCGTCCGGCCCTACAGATCTGCCGTCCGTTCAACATCATCGCTACATTTATCCCCTACCCACGATGGGAGGGACGAAAGCGGCTTCTTCCTTATTGCGCGGCCGCAAAAAGTCCAAATCGCAGCCTTCGTGCGCCTGCAGCACATGATCGGCAAACAGCCGCGGATAGCCGCGGACATGGGCCGGTTCCGGCTTCTTCCAGTGTTTCCTTCTTTCTTCCATGACGGAAGGCTCGACCAGCAGCTGCAACGTTCCTTCCGTCACGTTCAGTTCGATCCAGTCGCCGTCGTCCACGATCGCAAGCGGCCCTCCGACATAGGCCTCCGGAGCGGCATGCAGGACAACCGTACCGTAGCTCGTTCCGCTCATGCGGGCATCGCTTATACGGACCATGTCCCTTACCCCCCGCTTTAACAGCTTGGAGGGGATCGGGATGGCCCCCCATTCCGGCATGCCGATCGCGGCCGGCCCGCAGTTTTTCATGACGAGAACCGAATGCTCATCCACGTCCAAGTCTTCCGCGTGAATGCGGCTTAGCATATCCTCATAGCCGTCAAACACGACCGCCTTGCCGAGGTGCCGCAGCAAATGTTCCGAGCACGCCGAACGTTTCACCACCGCACCGTCCGGCGCGAGATTGCCGCGCACGACCGCGATGCCGGAATCGGCCATGACCGGCTCATCCAAGGAAGCGATCACTTCTCTGCGATAAACAGGCAGATGCTCATAAGTTTCTTTTAACGTCTTCCCCGTTGCCCCCATGCAGCCGCCGTCCAGGAGAGGCAGCAGCTCCTTAATCGTCGCACCCAGTCCTCCCGCTTCGAAGAAATCGTCCATGCTGTACGCGCCGCTGGGCTGCAAGTTGACGAGAAGCGGCACATCCTTCGACAGCTCCTCGTACTGCTTGAGGTCGATCCGGATGCCGAGCCTTCCGGCAATGGCGGTTAAATGCAGGACGGCGTTGGTCGAACCGCCGATCGCGGCAAGCAGCCTCATCGCATTGTGAAAAGCCGCTTCGGTCATCAGCTGTGAAGGCCGGATATCGTCCCGCACCATTTCCACCACTCGTTGTCCGGTCGCTTCGGCGGCCGCTTTTCGTGCGGCGTGCGTTGCCGGGATGCTGCTTGTTCCCGGCAGCATCATACCGAGCACCTCGGATAAGCTTTTCATCGTCGACGCCGTTCCCATCACGGGACAGCCGCCCAGACTGCAGGAAATGTCCTGCTCCAGCTCCTCCAACTCTTCTTCGCTGAACAAGCCGGCGTTATAATCGTCCATATATTTCCACAGGTCGGTGCCGTAATTCACCTTTTTGCCGCGGAACGATCCGGAGCTGCGGTGACCGGCCGCGAGCTGCAGGGCGGGCAAATCGCAGCTTGCGGCAGCCATCAATTGGGCGGGCGTCGTTTTGTCGCATTCGCATAGCAGAACGACCCCGTCGATCGGAAGCGACCGGATCGTCTCTTCTACATCCATAGACATCAGATTACGGTAAGGAAGATCCGAAGGCTTCATAAAATCGGCCGGAGTCGTGATCGTATGCAGCTCCACCGGATAGCCGCCGGCCGCGATCACCCCCCGCTTCACAAACTCCACATTGTCCTTGTGGGACAAATTGCAGCTGTTCAGATCGTTCCAGGAATTGAAAATGCCGATGATCGGCTTGCCCAAGTAAGACTCCGGCCTATGCCCGGCGGCTCTCATGGCAGAACGGTGCTGAAAGCTGAGTTCTCTGGAGCCGTTAAACCATTGTTCACTTCGCAGCTTCATCACGCAAATCCCCTGCTTTCATCTCCTGTATAATCGCAATCACGCGCTCAATCAACCGCTCGGCCGCGGACGGCGAGAACGGGGTCGTTTCCACTTCGTAGCCTCCGTCCGGGTAATCGCCACCCGTCGGCAGGTAGCCGAACCAGCCGTTCGTGTAGCCGCCGAATAAGGTGTAGCGGAAAGGCGACGCTTCCCTGATTTTCTTGCCGATCGCCGAGAAGGGCTCAAGCGGCACGCCGACGACGACGGCCTCGCCGATGCGTTGGACATGCACCTCGATATCCGCTTCGCTTCGCCCGTAAAACTGCCGGGACCTCTCGAGCGCCAGGCTGGCCCGTTTCGCTTTAAAGCCCGCAGCTTGTATGGCATCGTCCGCCGCAAAGCCCGCTTGCAATCGTTCAAGCTCCTGCTTGTATTCGTTATGCAGGCGTTCCGCTTCCTCTACCGGCATTTGCTCCTTAAGCGGCAGCCCGACAATGGCGGAACGGACTTGAAAGACAGGGGCGGCGGCATTGTTCGCCTCACGTTCCCACATGCCGAGGCTGGCGCCCGACTCGATCACGCCCTCGAACCGGAAGGCCGTTGCGTCCGCCTTCGTCTGCAGTAAAATCTTAGCTGCTTCGCAGCCCAGCACCGTCCCGATTCGCTTCATGGCCGCAACGTCGTCCTTAAAGCCCTCGGGACCGGGACCGATATCGCCCGCCGCTCCTTGCAGGAACAGGCAGGTTCCACCGACGAGCTGCTCCACGACCCGCTTGGTTACGCCCGGATAGTCGGGACTTAGCAGCCGGTTCGTATACCCTAACGTGGTGGGATGACAGGCATACTGAACGATGCTAGCTATCGTTTCTCCGCTTTCGCGGTCGAACCGCACCACGCTGACCGTAGGATCGGTATCGCCGCCTTCGTTATAGCCCGTCACCATTCTCCCGTCTCCGAGCAGCTGCCTGCGATTTTTCCCGATGCTGCAGGTGCCGTACCCTGCACCGACGGTTACGGGCTCCTTTGCCTTTTTCGCGCTCAGGGCGGCACTTACGGCTTGTTCCCGAACATACCCCATATACATGTTTCGAACGATGGCCCCGCTCCGATCATAATCGCGCGTCGTTAAAGGCCCTGCGTGCGTATGAGTCACCGCAACGCTTACGTTTTGCGTCTCAGTCCCGACTGCCGCGGCCACATGAAGGCGAATGTCTTCGACCTGCTCCGGAAGCAGCCGGCACAAGTCAAGCTCTACCAGAACCGAAGTAAGACCGCCCTTGGACAGGACGAGAGCCGTCACCCGGAAATCAGTCTCGATCGCTTGGGCATAAACATGGCTCTGTGCTCCCCAACCAGCATGGGCCAAGGTTAAGGGCGGATTGATCGCCGCCCGCGCCACTCCCGCTGTCAGCATATGTAAGCTCCTTTTGGGCAAGATGCGAGTGATGATTACGGCAGGCTGTTAAAATTTACTTTGATGCCTTTTTCCGCCCAATACCGGTTCGCATAGGCCACCATCTCATCGGTAGGTTTGATTTCGCCCCGTATGCTCGGGAAAGGCTGCCCCGGCCGCCGGTCTTCCGGCCACGGCGACCAATCGTCGCGTTCATGCAGCTTGCGTACTTCCTCCTTGCTCAAATCGGGCACGTCATACGGCGCTCCGTCTTCCAGCGCGGATTTCCACGCAAGAATGCCCACTATGGACATGGCTACGCCCCGGTACACATTCAGATAAGGCTGTTCTCCGCTTCGTATCGCCTCGCCGAAATAATACATCGTCCAAAAATCGCCGCCCCCGTGTCCTGCATTTTTAGCGATCTCTGCGTGGAAAGGGTATTCCGGCGTGTATACCATGTCCTCGGACTCGCCCGGCTGCAGCTCCCACGGCGCATGAGAGACATGAACCAATTGCTGGGGAGACTTCCGCACGTTCTCCATCATCCCCCGCGTTCCGTGTAAACGGTAATAGGTTCCGCCGCCCGACAAGTTTTTCCCGAAAATTTGGAATACCGCTCCGTTATTCATTCGCATCAATATGACGGAACCGGGATCCCCTCTGCGGACCGAGTGATGCTCCTGATCCGGATCGGCGATGGAAAGCGCATTCACCTTGACCGGCATCGTATCCGTGATATACATGAGCGGAGCGATGGCATGTGTGCTGTAATGGGTGGAGGCGATATGATTGCGCCAATGGTCCGGGCCGGGAGCTACGCCAAGCGCCTGATCCTTGGAAAACGTATGGTTGTACTCGCCGATCGCATAGCGCACTTCTCCGATCGTGCCGTTCTGATACAGTCTCTTCATTTCTTGATTGTACCTTATATAAGCGTAATTTTCGGCTAACAAATACACTTTTCCGGTTTGCTCGACGGTTCGGATCAGCTCGACGCCCTCCTGTATCGTCTTACAGGCGGTCGTCTCGCTCAATACGTGCTTCCCCGCCCGGAGCGCCTTGATCGCGAATGGGGCGTGCTGGTGAAAGTAGTTGGCGAGGATGACGGCATCCATGTCATGCTCCAGAAATTTGTCGTACTCCGTATACGTCGCGACGCCCTCCATCGCCTGCACATTTTTGAGTCGATCCGCGTCCTGATCGCATACGGCGACCAGCTTGAAGCCCAGTACATCGGGACTCTTTTGAAAAGACTGCCCCCGCTTATAGCCTACGATGCCAATCCGAATGACAGCATTGTTGTTTCCGATTTGCAACTGAATCCCTCCTTAATTTCCCGCTTTGCGGGCTTCGATATCCTTGTTTACCGTTTCCTCCAACTGCTTGAGAATCGTATTGACGTCGGCTGTTCCTTTCAAAAACTCATTTGCGTATTTTTGCAAATTCGGTTCTTTTACGAGACCGTCGTATTTGGTAGGCACCGGCAGAGGCGCCGGCGTGCTTTTGAACACCGCCTGGATGTTTTTGCCCTTCAGCGTCTGCACGTCCGCTCCAAACTGCTCCCTAATTTTCGGATCCTTCAATGCGGAAACTCTGCCTCTTCTCGACACGTTCATCTGGGCTTCGCCGCTTGTCAAAAAGGAAAGAACCTGGAACGCCGCCTCCTGCTGCTTGCCGGTCGTGGAAATCATCAAATAATGCGTATCCAAGCCCTGGGAGATGCCGGGCAATTCCTTGAAGGTCGGATAGGATACCATATCCCAGTTCACAGGCTTTCCTTCTTTGAGAAGCTGTTCCAATTCACCGACCCGCGCTCCGTAATGAGCCATCATGGCCAGCGTCTGGTTTTTGTTAAACTTGCCGAGGGAAGCGCCGGGATCGGTGCCTCCCTGCGCATCCATGATCGCTTTGTACGTTTCAAAAACTTTTTTCCATCCGTCCGTCGTCAGCTCCGCTCTCATGGTTTTCGGATTGACGAACGGAACCGACAGCTGCGAGGAGAAGTATTTGATCAAGGTCGGGTAAATTCCTTCATACTTTATGCCGTTTTCCTCTCTCGTCACTTTTTTGCCGAGCGCGATCACCTCGTCCCATGTCATTCCGTCTTTCGGGTAAGAAACCCCGAATTTATCGAAAATGTCTTTGTTATAGTACAAGACGTCGAAATTGACGGAAAACGGAACGCCAAACAGTTGCCCTTTGCTCGAATAAGCCTTGATGTCGTCGAAGGGCCGCTGATTGAACTGCCCCAAATCGAAATTGTATTTTTTAATCAGCGGGTTCAGATCGAGCGGGAGATCCAAATCGACATATTCCTGGATGACCGTCGTATTCGTGTAGATTAAATCCGGAAATTCACCGGCCGTAATGAGGTCTTCCTTTTTCTTCGCGGGCCTAACGATCTCCATCGTAACATTCGGAAACTTCTTTTTGACCGGATCCGCGATCAAATCGTGGAACTCGTCATCGGAAATATTGGCGCTGGACTGATACATTCGCAAGGTTAGCGGCTCATCGGGAAATTTAAATTGTGAGGTTTTCATATTGTCAGCATTCGGGTCTGTCGCAGATTCCTCTTGGGTGCACCCCGCCAAAGACGAGACGGCCAAGACGGATATCATCATGAGCTGGAGGCTATTCTTTACCATCGGTATTCCCCCTAGAAAATACTTACCTGCTCAACCTCGGCTTTCCTTAAGTTCCTTCAATACGTCTTCGATGCACTGCAGCGTATAGTCGATATCCTCCTCGGTATGGCTGAAACTTATATGATTCCGTTTTATATTCATCGGCAATTTGAAAATTCCTCTTTCAAGAAGCTTGCGTCGGTAGGCGACATACAATTCTGCGTCGTTCTGCATGAGATCGGTGTAATTCCGCGGCTCGTTCTCCAAGAAATATGTCGTCCATACGGAGCCGAAGCCGGCGACATACGCCTTAATTCCGAGCCGCTGATGGATATCGCGAATGCCCTGACGCATGCGTTCGCCTAGACGAAATATGTATTCATGCACGTTATGGCGCTCCATCATCTCCAGCGTAGCGATGGAAGCGGCGGTTCCTACCGCATGACCGTTGTACGTGCCGGCAAACCAAACGTCTCCGCCAGGCTTCGTGTTGAACCGTTCCATCAGCGATTGTTTTCCGGCGACCGCGGCAATCGGAAACCCGTTGGCCATCGCTTTCCCCATCGTCGTCAAGTCCGGGGTAATGCCGGCCACCTTCTGAAAGCCTCCGATGTCGTGGCGAAATCCGGTAATGACCTCGTCAAAGATCAAGAGCGCGCCATACTGCGTACACAGCTCGCGCAATCCTTGCAAAAAACCCGGCTGCGGAAGAACGCAGCCGATATTATGCTGAATCGGCTCAACGATCAGCGCGGCAATTTCGCCTGGATTCGCCTTAAACGTTTGTTCCACGTCGTCCAAATCGTTAAAAGTGCAAACCAGCGTATTATCGACGGCTTCGTCCATCATCCCCGCCGACCCGGGATCCCGTTTGCCGATCATATCCGGAGCGCTTAACATGTTTCTCGCCACGTAATCGTGCCAGCCGTGATAGCAGCCTTGGAACTTGATCAGTTTACGCCGGCCGGTTACCGCTCTTGATAACCGAATGGCGTGATAGGTCGCTTCCGATCCGGAATTGCAAAATAAGACCATATCCGCCGACGGAACATGGCGGCAAATTTTTTCCGATAATCTAATTTCCAAATCCGTCGTGCCGACGCCGAACAAATCCGTTCGTTGAATCGCCTCGATCACTTTCTCGGTTACGTAAGGATGGCGATGGCCCAGAACGAACGGCCCGAAAGCAGCCTGGTAATCGATATAGCGGTTGCCGTCCGCATCGTAAATATACGCTCCGTCGGCGGTTGTAAAGATGAGGTGGGGATCGACGTTGCGTATCGACGTATGAACGCCGCCCGGCGTATATTGATTGGCCTCACTGTAAAGCATGGCGGATTTATTCGTTTGTATGACAGCCATAAGATTCCTCCTCGTAATCGTTTTGCATGTTAAATGTCGTTTAAAATAAAAGTACATTGGAAATGTTTTCTTGTCAATCCTTAATTTTAGGCGCGTCGGAATGGCTTCAACGCCGTGAAAATAGGCATTATTGCCGTATTTGTGATACAATAAGAGAACCTTCCGTTTATGCAAATGGAATGGTTTCGCATTCAGTCCTTTTTCCGGAGCGATTTACCGTGAAATCAAAACACGATTTAATATATAAACTGAATTAGAGGTGTTATGATGGCAGAACCATTGAAAAAATATAACGTTCCCGCTTTGGAAAAAGCGATCGCCATTATCGAAACGTTATCTTTGCAAGAAGAGCCCCTCGGCGTTAGCGAGCTGTGCAAACAACTCGATATCCCGAAAACGAGCGTGTTTTTTATTTTAAGCACGCTGGAACAGCATGAGTATATTACTAAAACCGAGGACGGAAAGTATAAGCTCGGAACCAAATTCATAAGCCTCGGGTTGTCGGTGCTGAACAAGATGAATATCGTTGAGCTCGCCAGGCCCTTTCTGCAGGAGCTGCTGGAAGAAACAGGGTTTACCGTTCACCTGGCCGTACTGAATGACGGGCAGGCGATGTATGTGGATAAGCTGGAAAGTCAGTCGTTCGTCAAGTTTTCCACTTATATCGGGCAAAGGCAGCCTCTGCATGCTTCAGGGGTAGGAAAGGCGCTTGCCGCTTATCTTGCGCCGGAGGAGCTGGAACAAATTGCCGCAGTGCAGGGCCTGCAGGAAAAGACGAAAAATACGATCACCGATTTGGAGCAATTGAAGGCCGCTCTTGACATTGTCCGCGCGCAAGGCTACGCCTTGGAGGATGAAGAGGGCGAGCATGGAATACGGTGTATCGGCGCCCCGATCTTCGATGACCGGGGCCGGTTGAAGGCATCGATAAGCATTACGGCCCTGCGGACCGATCTTCCCGTGCACGACATACTGGTCGTAGGGGAGAAGGTAAAGCAAACCGCCCGGAACATATCCAAGCGGCTCGGATATACGTTTTCCGAAGAGTAATCGTGCAGCGCAAAAGAAGGTCTGGCGCATAGCGTCCAGACCTCACTATTGAGAAAGCGGGCTCACAAAAATAGAGATGCCTATGGATGTGAATCCCCCCTCGTAACATCTTTATTTACCTTGCCGTCCACCCATTATCGACATGCAGGTTCGTTCCCGTTATAAACGTAGACTCGTCAGACGCCAGGAACAGTGCGGCACTCGCTACGTCTTCCGGCGTGCCGATCCTTCCGGTAAAGCAGCGGGACAGCAGCCTGTCGTATTTTTCGGGATCGCCCAGGTTGTTCTCGGTGAGCGGCGTTTCGATGATGCCGGGACTAATGCAGTTCGCTCGAATTTGATATTTGCCGTAATCCAGAGCCAAGTTTTTGGTTAGCATATTCAGCCCGCCCTTGGCTGCGTTATACGCTGGGTGGGCGATGAACGCCACGGTGCCGCCGACGGAAGACGTATTGATAATGGAGCCCCCGCCGTCCTTCATCATTTCTTTAATCACATATTTGCAGCATAGGAACGGCCCTGTCAGCGTCGTGTCGATCGTCCTTCTCCAAACTTCAAGCGGCATTTCCGTTGCCGGGATAACGTTATACCACGTAGCGTTGTTGAACAGCACGTCGATTTTCCCGTAGCGCCGCTTCGTTTCGTTGACCATCCGAATGACCTGTTCTTCTTGAGTCACGTCGGTTTGAATAAAAACGGCTTCCCCGCCTTCTTCCGCAATGGCAGCGGCAACCGCCTCTCCTCTTTGCGCGTTAGTTCCCGCCACAACGACCTTCGCCCCTTCGCGGGCGAATAAAAAACAGCTCTCCCGGCCAATACCGGAAGTCCCTCCCGTAACGATAGCTACTTTATCCTTTAATCTCACAGCGTTCACCCGCTTCCGCCAACTGGTATTTTTTAAACGTTGTTTAATATAGAAAATATATTACTTTGCATTGATTTGTGTCAAGACGTTTCTTGCTGCAAAAAACGATCCTAGCTGTCACCCACTCTATCATGACCATTGTTTACCATATCCTCACTCACGATTCATGCGCACATTGCTCTGCATACTTTGATTCCTAGCGCTAAAAGTGCTCTGGGTTCTTACTACACTCGTTACCGTTGGTTTTGGCGACTATGCCCCAGTCACCGATTTGGGGAAAGCTTTTACCATTGGTCTCTATATCACAGGCATTGGGCTTGTTAGTGTGTTTATCGGAAAAGTAATTGAATCTGTGTCTCATATCGGAAAGAATAGAGTGGGTGGTAAAATGAATTATTCCGGCAAAAATCATATTATTCTTGTGGGCTGGAGTGATAAATCTAAATTAGCCATGCAAGAAATTTAACTTCAGATACAAAAACTGATATTGTAATTATCGATAATTTGGAAAAAGCTCCAATGTTAGAGGAACGCTTGTTTTACATTCGTGGGGACGCTACAGATGAAGAGACACTGCTCCGTGCTAATTTGCCGAAAGTAAAAGGGGTAATCATTTTTGCTGACCAAATTACCCAAGATATTTATGCTACAAAGGATCCATTTCTAGTCGATGGAAAGACATTTTTAATTTGCCACTGCTATAACATCCATTAAAGGAAAAATGAAAAAGTCTGTTCATGTTACCGCCGAGGTATTGAATCAAAAACATTTTCGTTTATTTAAACATGTAAAGGTAGATGAATTTATTCCCATTCAAGAAATGATTTCCCATGCTGCAGTGAGATCCATATATATTCACGGAGTTACCCGTATGTATTCAGAACTTATGTGCCAGCAATGTGCAGAAGGAATGTATGAAATCCCTAAACAACATGAATGGAAAACATATCGTGATGCTTTTACAGATCTTCTTAACAAAGGAGCCACTCTTGTAACAGATCGGGGTAACCTTCACATGAACCATAAACTGGATTCTCCAATTCCTGAAGATGCACATCTCTATATCATTTGTGATGAAGGTACTTTTAATCAAATCAATAAAAAAACATTTCATTAATTTTTGCGAATCTATTATAGGATGCTTTGATATGGTTCTATACATTGGCTTTATGTAACAATTCTGCCCGTTACTTCCCTCGGTATTAAAACTAAAATCGCAATCCAGGCACGTAGATTGGCTCATTCGCAGGATTTCACAAAGAAAGCACGGAGTACCGAGATTTTTACGCTTTAGGGCTTAGACCCGTTCCGTTAACGTTGATCGGACTCCACACCTTGGATAGATAGGACGAAGGAATGTGAGAGCATAGACCCGTCAAGATTTGGGAGAGTGAATCCCAAGGACCTTTTGGAGAGAGGCGTGCAGCAAAGGCTTTTCATGGAAGATGTTGTAAATGAATCTGCACCTTCTGTTCCCATGCGCTCAAACGGATCTGCCCAACCACATTATCTACTCATTTAAACTCCTACTTGAAAAGTACGTGAAATCCTGCGAATGAGCGAGCATTCGTGAGAAAAACCTTATTCTCTGAGGTAGCGGTAAAAAGCCCGCCTTTCGTCATATACGGTCCTCTAAATCAACCCATCCTGTTCCAGCTCCTTCAATTGAAGGGTCAGTATACGCTGAGTAATATTCGGTACCCGTTGTTGAAACTGACTATAACACAAAGTTCGCTTGGATAAATGGCGCAGTATAACCGTCTTCCACTTTGCCGGCTATCGTTTCATTTCCGCATCGATCGCTTTATTCGCCTCTTCTTCAACTTTTCTCAGCGCCGTATTCAGATCCTCTTCGCCCGTAATAACATTGGTGATGTGCTTGAGCAGAGGGCCGTTTACTTTACCGTCATACTTGGTCCGAACGTTAGAGGGTGCCAGCTTATTGGTGAATACGGCCTTAACTACATTTTTGTCCTTAAAGCCCGATTCCTGCGCAAAAGCTTTCTTGATACTCTCGTTTTTCAGCACAGGAATGTAGCCTTTCTTGGACAGTGTCATTTGATGTTCGTCCGAAGTGACGTATTTGATAACCTCCATCGCCTGATCCTTGTATTTGCTCGTATTCGTAACAAATAAAAGGTTAGGGTAAGGCTGCGTTCCCACACCCGGATTGTCTTTAAACACAGGCAAGCTTGCCATATCCCAATTCAAGGTTTCAAATTCCTTCTGGCTCTGCAGGCCAAAGTTCATAATAAACATGGCAATAAATTTGTCTTTCATAAAGTCGTTATTATTGAAGGTCCTTTTTAAAGCCGCGACCTGTTCTTTGTACCCGTTGACCTGTGTGGGGGCGATCGCGAGCGTTTCCACTAGCTTTTTGTACTTCTCGTTATTGATTGCCGGCTTCAGAGTTGATTTGTCTATCAAAGGTAGGGAATAGGCATTCATGCTCAATACATGGTCTACTGAAGGGCCAAGTCCGATGTACTGGCGTCCATTGTCATTGCGCGTCAGTATCTTACCCAGTTCGATAGCCTCCTCCCACATCATCCCGTCCCTTGGATATGCCACGCCGAACTTGTCGAAAATATCCTTATTGTAATAGAGAACCAGCCCTCCGCTATGAACGGGAAATCCGTACAATCCGCCAAACTGTCTCACCGCATCCACGAGCGCCGGTTCAAAGCGGTTCATATCGACATTATGCTTTTTAACCAATTCGCTTAAATCGTATCTCATTTCCGTCGTGACGACGGAATTCAAGGCGTTTCCAATGGAATCGTAAATGAGATCCACCTGCGCGCCCGACGTAATCATATTTTCCAAGGTGTTCGTATTATTCCGAAGGATGTAGGTGAATTTGTAGTTTGGAAACTTTTTTTTCAAGGCGTCCCCGAATCTTTCGTTCCATACTTCCTCCGGGGCCGCAGGGCTGAAAATGACCAGCTCAGCAGGTTCATTCGCATAAGACCTCGTTTGTTCCGACTTTGGATCGCCCGTCCCGTTCGTTTTCCCGCCATTGCATGCCGTAAGCAGTACGATGACAACGGTGAACCTGCCGATGAATGTAAAAAACCGGTTTTTCATCATTCCTGACCCCTTTCCATTATTACTACCAATATATTGACTTCTAATCTCATTATATAAAAAAGGTTACCGGATTTATTGGTGTATTCTTCAGAACATTTGGTTAATTCATCTAAATCGTGTTTCATACGGCAATTCAACGAAAACTTATGGTTGACTCCGATTGGATCCGGGAGGATATTTATGATAACAAATCAAATATTTTATGCTAAGTTTATGGGATCTCTATATCTGCTGGGAGGGTGTAGCATATGACTAAGAAACCAAACCTTGTTTTTGTATTTAGTGACCAGCATCGGGCGGAGGCCGTCGGTTATGAGGGGAATCCGGATGTGAAAACCCCGTGGATGGATCAGCTTCATGATTGCAGTGTTTCCTTCGATTTGGCGATTTCCGGCGCGCCGGTTTGCTGTCCTGCTCGTGCCAGCCTGCTTACCGGGCAGCGTCCTCTCACGAACGGAGTTTTTGTGAACGACGTGCAGCTTAATCCTGATGCCGTAACCATCGGCAAGGTACTGAAAGCCGCGGGCTACGATACGGCCTATATCGGCAAATGGCACCTGGACGGAAGAGGGCGTTCAAGCCACATCCCACCGGAACGCAGACAAGGATTTGATTTCTGGCGTGTGCTCGAATGCACGCATAGCTATAATAAGTCGTTCTATTATGGAAACGATCCGGTCATGCTTCAGTGGGACGGTTACGACGCGAAAGCGCAGACCGATTGTGCGCGGGAATATATTCGCGATCACGAGAAAAACCGTCCCTTCGCCATGTTTCTGTCTTGGGGGCCTCCTCATGATCCCTATCACACAGCTCCTGAAAAATATCGGCAGATGTATGATCCGAGCACCATACGATTGCGCGACAATGTTTCGGACTCGATGGCGGAGCGTGTCCGGAAAGATTTGGCAGGCTACTATTCGCATATTTCCGCTCTTGACGATTGTCTTGGAGATTTATGGAAGACACTTCGGGAGGAAGGCGTGGAGGAAGAAACTATTTTTATCTACACTTCGGATCATGGGGATATGGTAGGCTCCCAAGGACACTATAACAAGCAAAAGCCTTGGGACGAAAGCATCCGCGTGCCGTTCCTGCTGCATTGGCCGCAGGCGTTCGGAAAACTGGCGAAGCGGGTGGATATGCCGTTCTCAACGATCGACGTGATGCCTACGCTGCTCGGCTTGTGTGGTATCGCGATTCCGGAGACAGTGCAGGGAATCAGCTTCGCCGGCTACTTGTTTGGCAAGGAAGATCTGATCGTGGAAGAAACGCTGATTGAAAATGCCCATCCCTTCGGCCAGTGGATTCGAAAAAACGGCGGCAAGGAGTTTCGCGGGATCCGCACCCGCCGGTATACATATGTAAGAGCGTTATCCGGTCCTTGGCTGTTGTATGATAATCTCAAAGACCCTTTCCAACTTAATAATTTGATCGGAACAACGGAAGGCCAGCGGCTGCTTCCGGATCTGGATGACCGGCTGAACCGGCTTCTGGAGAAGTATAACGATGAATTTTTACCCGGGGATACCTATATTGAACGCTGGGGATATCCGGTTGATGAAAACGGTACTGTGCCTTATACGGGTTTCATTTAGAAAGCGAACATTTCAGCAGGAAAAACGTTAACTCGATTGAAGCGGTAGTCTATAACTAGAAAATAAAGTTATAGACTGCCGAGTGTTTATAGCAAAATATTTTGTGAACTGGTTGTTCCAATTTACGGAAGCACATTGCCTGCTGCGCGATAAATCACATACCATTCTTGACGTGTCAAATAAATTTCGATTGTCTTACAGCAAACTTTTAACCGCTCTACATTCATGGTACCGGTGACCGGCTGCATGCCTGCGGGGTCGCGCAAAATCCATGCGATGGCGATGATCGTATTGCTTACTTCGTTTTTTGACGTGATTTCATCGAGCTTCCGGTTCAGTTCCGGGAACTTGTCGTTTCCGAGGAATACTTCTTCGAAGAATCCGTATTGGAAAGGCGACCACGGCTGAATTACTGAAGAAGGCTGATATCAAGCAAAAGTGTCATTGTTTTAATAATTGATTCAACAATTGGATCTAAATTATCAGTCCAAAAAGTCTCATTATTTCATTTACAAAGGCTATGTTAAACCTTAATGTTGATTAATGATTATAAGTTAACCGCCTTCATTAGAAGGCGGTTAACTTAGCTGTCGTACCCGTAATAACCTATACATTAACAACGTTTAAGCTATCCAATTAATTTCAACCACTTTAACCATCCATTACTGGTTAACCCATCATATTTCTTCTAATTTACTCTTGTGAGGGTTGCCCCATACCCTCCACCTGGCCATTCCCACGTACCATTGTATGAATTCCCATCTTCGCTAAATTTACCTTTAAATCGATTATTTGAACCCTTTCGACCAAACCAGATTGTGATATCGTTACCATCTATCTCCCAATCGTATGTAAAAACATGACCAACGTTATCGAAGAAATGGGAAGAACAGATTCTGTTTGATTCATCGTAGCCAATGTACTCAACCCCTTTGATCTTTCGCCCTTCATAGTCCATGTCAACTTCTTGCACAAGAAAAAAACCACCTTCTAACCACTTAAAGTTCACTGTACCTGCAACAATTGGACCGTTGACATTCCATGTGCCGATTAACCTATCAAATTTTTTAAGTTCCAGATTTGGTAGATTATCATTGTTTTGTCCCAAGGTAATCTTCTCCTTCACCTAATAATTGTGTTACTAATTTTTAAATATTAGCACACATATTGAGATGAGATTTCTTTTTAATTGCTGTCTTTGTATTAAGGTAAGTTTAAGCACTGTTCAATATTCCCCGTTTGTTTATCAAGAAAAAGCCAACCTTCGAAGTTTTGAGTTTGACTCATTTACAGTAAATAGACAAGATATGATTAACATATTTTTCTTATTGGACGCAGTGTTCTCATAATCCTTGCTATCCAAGTAACGGAACCACGCCAAATAAATACTTGGTTGCAACCCCATTAAAACGATCAATCCAACGTTTCAATCGGTATGATAGTTGTTTACATTTTGAATGTGATAAAACCCCTTTAACACATTGTTTTCCATCGGACTTAAATCGGTAGTGGTCTAAACTTTTCGATTTTGCATAGGAACTGAATGCCCTCCATGAGTCGGTACAAGGCACATTCGATGCGGACAAATAATTGCCGATTGCATCATCCAATTTGGGTGTAAGAATACGTCTTATAAAACAAGCGTTCGTAATTATCAAATATCAACAATATGATTTAACATAGCCTATACAAAAAAATGAAACAAAGGCTCTACCGTATCCACGTGATTGAAGATCTGGGCGAACGGGGACATGACACAGTTCACTGCCCCCAATAAACCATGTTTCCGAATGTTTTTTTATTTCTTAATCATAACCTACTGAATTTCGCTCGGATTCATTCGTACAGCCACTATGGTATATTCCGGTATAACTAACAGTGCACTCCCGTATATCCCGAGAGAATACACCCCTTTGACAGTTGTACCCCAATTCCGAGTCAGTACCCACCAAAAAAATCCATTTCGTGGTAAGGTTTCGTTAAGGCTTGCTGGAGTAATACTTTTACTGCTTCATCGAAGATCGATTTGGGTAGTATCTGCTGGCCTTGATAATACTCTTGGATAAGAACAAATATCCCCGATTCCCAAATCCCGTGTATTACAACGAAGTTAGCCAAAGCTAATCCTAAATATTTTTATTTCTAGAATACAACTGAGATATTTGATGCTAGCATTGTTTTTCCTCCATGCTTTTTATTAAAACTGCGGGATTTTGACGATTTCCCCACCCTTCATCGCGGATTCATGGGCGCAAATTCCAGCGCACGTCCAATTGGCTGAGGTAAGGACATTCGGATAAGGTTCCCGGTGCTCGACAATACTCATGACGAATTCGTTCGCAAGATGTGGATGAGATCCTCCATGCCCGCTGCCCTGTGTAAAGGATAAATGTTGATTCTCCTGTGAATCGTAAACGCCTTCCGTCGTATACCTTCGAATGCTTTCCGGAAGCAGGTGTGCGTAATCTGGAATTTTCACTCTTTTCCCATCTTCCCCGGTAAAGAGAGCCGGATCCTCATCCTCCAGCCGCTGCCACTCAAAGCTCATAGTGTCGGCATAAATATCGAAGCTTTCTATATATTCGCGGGAGGTTTCAAATAAAGAACGGGTCACCTCAGCCGCCAGCGTGCTATTTTTTAACCTGAACAAGGCAGATTCCACTGCAAAGGGAGATCCGTACTTTTCGATAAGGCAATCAGCTATACGTCCTGAGCCGAAGCAAGATACAAAATCCACTTCGCTTTCCGCCAAAGCAAGCAGCGGACTCACGGCATGTGTAGCATAATGCATCGGAGGAAGTCCCTCCCAATATCCCGGCCAGCCGGCCATTTCCTGCTGATGTGCACCTCGCAAGAACTGGATGCGTCCTAGCGCACCGCTGTCTCGCAGCTTTTTTACATGCAAGAATTCACGAGTGTAAACGGCGGTTTCCATCATCATGTAGTTTTTTCCGGAGGCATGCTGCGCCTCTACAATTCTTCGGCAATCCTCAACAGAAGTCGCCATCGGAACCGTACAGGCCACATGTTTACCTGCATTCAGTGCGGCAATGCTTTGTTCAGCATGATTAGGTATGGGGGTGTTGATATGGACGGCATCAATTTTTACATCTTTCAACATTTCCTCAAAGCTGGCGTATCGTACCGGAATACCGAAGTGATCGCCCATCGTCTTCAGTTTATCACTGGAACGCTGACATATGGCATACATCTCCGTGTGCGGATGATTTTGATAAATCGGAATAAATTCGGCTCCAAATCCGAGGCCAGCGATAGCCATTCTTATTTTTCTATTCATTGTAAAAACTTCCTTTCTCCTTGTGGCTCGAACTGCTTTGCCAGTAACTCCGCCCATTGCTGATTTGCATGGGTCGTTCTTCCGGCATTATGCGGAGTGTGAACGACATTGTGCCTGCCAAGCAGCGGATGAGCAAGCGGTAGTGGTTCCACATCGAACACATCCGCGGCTAAGCTGATCTCATCGCGAAAAACCCGTTCGTAAAGAGCTTCCGTGTCACAAATTTTGGCTCGGGTCGACAGGACCACCAAGCACCCGCTTGGAAGAGAATTTATCAGCTCTGCTGTAACGAGTCTTGTTGTTGATTCGGTCAAGGGCACCATGGGCACAAAGATATCTGCATCCTTGACTAGTTCCTCTAAGTGATATTCCTTTCGGGCACCGGAACGGTGAAAGCATGGTTCACTGGCAAAGGGATCCCATGCCGCAACGTCAGCACCAAGCATATGCACAAAACTCGCGTATCTGCTGGCAATATTGCCTGCTCCAACAATGCGGACCCGCTTCCCGGCAACCGTGCCATTTGTAAATCGGTAATCGTCACTAAACTGCTCGCCACGAACAACCGGACGATTGTCCTCTTTGGGTGGACTGAATTTCCATGGTGCATGAGAGGTGATGATTTCATGATGCGTTTGCGGGATTCTGCGCAGCCCGCATATCGTTAAGGCAAGCGCGAATTCGGAGACGGATTGTCCCCAGAAACCCTCGCTGGGATGTCCATATACCTTTACTCCCTTCTGCTTCAAGTATTCCTCACATTCTGCGGTCAGATTGTGAGCATATTTTGCTGAAAATGCGCCTTCCTTCAAAGCAGATAAACTCTGTAGACACTTCAGTGTGACCGGCACGCATAATAAAACGAGGCGTGTTACGGTATCCGAATTTGCAATGATCTCGCCAGCCGGACGGGAATCACCCTCCTCCAGACGAATGAACCCCACTTCCCCCTGTGCCCTCCACAGCGAATGAAAATGATCAGCCGCATACGGCCATGTTCGATCAAAAATAGAACTTACGATGACCACACTTCTCATGTATGGCTCCTCCTCATTTATATCTTTACGTCCACCCGTGGAAAAAAAACGCAATAGGGGGCCACGGCCGATCGTTCCGTTTACGCTAGATCTTTGTCTTGATTTCCTCAAGCGGCTTCGCGTTGCCGTAAACTGGCCTTGCCCCATGTTTCTGAGCAGCCCACTCCACGGCGTTCTCGATGACCTGAAGTACCTCTTTGTTATGGTAGGTCGGACACGTCTCATGACCAGGACGGAAGTAAAAAACCTTGCCCTGACCGCGGTGGTAAGTACATCCGCTTCGAAACACTTCACCGCCTTCAAACCAGCTGATGAACACCAGCTCATCAGGCGCCGGAATATCATGATCTTCGCCATACATCTCTTCGCGCTCCAACTCGATATACTGGCCAAGACCAGAAGCGATCGGATGCGCAGGATCGATGATCCAGATGCGTTCTCGCTCGTTCGCTTCTCGCCATTTGAGGTTGCAGGACGGCCCATCAGCTTTCTGAAAATTTTCGAAACATGGGCCGAATGCAGCACGATCAGACCCATGCCCTGCAGCACCCGATGATGAACGCGGTTCACGATCTCGTCCATAACCTGACCGTGTGCCATATGGCCCCACCAAATCAGAACGTCCGTATCGTTCAGCGTATCCTCGGTCAGTCCGTGTTCCGGCTCTTCCAGCGTCGCTGTACAGATCTTCCAGTCATTCCGCTTGAGCCCCTCCGCCAACGCTCCGTGAATGCCGTTCGGGTAGATCCGGGCGACTTCAGGGTTCGTTCGCTCATGAACATTCTCATTCCATATGATGACACGGATCATGACATCATCTCCATTCCTTTATGCGAAGAACTACCTACTTTTTCATTTTATCCTGGATAATCTTCGTCATTTCTTCCTTTGCTTCCCGAATGACTGTGTTGATGTCTTTCTTTCCATTGTACATATCAAGGGCATGTTTCTTGGGAATACCTGAGACGAAGCCATCATATGGCGTTGGCGCATACCAGCCCGAATCATATTTGAAAATGGACATAACATTTTTCCCTTTCAGGAACGGAAGTTTCTTTCCGAATTCTGCCTGAATTGATTTGTCCTTCAACGTAGATAATTGACCATTACGCATGAATTCCTTCTGAACTTCTTCAGACAGAATCGTTTCGATCACGAGAAAGGCATCCTCTTTATGCTTGGAGGTATTGGCAATCATGAGTCCCTTTCCACCTGCCACCGACTTAGGAACAGGACGATCTTTCAATATCGGATACGTGACCATATCCCAGTTCAAATCCGTTACTTTAGCGAGACTGTCCAATTGGCTGTACGATAATCTCATCGCAACATTTTTATCTTTCAAGAAGACATCCATAGACGAATTGAATTCGGGCAATTTGTTTCCCGGAATCGAGAGTATCCTCTCATACATTTCATAAGCCGGTTTCCATTGCTCAACCAGCGGTTCATCCGTCTTGGGATCGACTAAAGCACCTAGATTGCCCACTATATAATTCAACCGGTCGAGATTTTCAGGATCCAATCCCCGATAATTCACTCCCCCATCGGTTCTTGTCATTTTTTGTGCCAGATCGAGAATCTGATCCCAGTTCATTCCGTCTCGAGGGTACCCGATTCCAAATCTGTCAAAAAGGTCTTTGTTGTAATATAGCGCATTGAAATTGAGATAGTGCGGGATGCTATTGATTTGACCATTATCACTGGTCAACAGCACCTGTTTGATTAATCCCGGTTGAATTCGGTTCAAATCAAACTGATACTTTTTGATCAGTGGGCTAAGATCGTACAGCAGTCCCACGTCCCGAATATTCTTGAAATTAAGCAGCGAGTTGATGAACATATCCGGAATTTCACCTAGGGTAACCAGTTTGTCAAGAGGATCATTATTCGCTTGAAGCAATTTCAAAGTGATATAGGGATATTTGGCGTGAACCGGTTTCGCATAAAGCTCCTCAAACATTTCAATTGACGGAATGTCGGGCTGCTGACTCCATACAACCAGTGTCACCGGCTCTTTAGGTGCCCCCGCTTGGACGGGCGTGTCACTTGCTTTACTATCGCAACCCTCGAGAATAAAAGCGAAGAGCACGGTTGATAGGACAAGTACCGATCTTTTCTTCATTTAAATTCATCCCCTTAAAAAGGTTATGTATTCTAACATTGGTAGACAAAGAAAAAAGGAACTCGGTATGCAACCTAGAAACCGTCGAATAACAAACCTGCTTCTGGTGTTACATGTTTACGAACTATGGGTTAACGTTGCTTTCTGGCCAGCTTGGGAATTCCGGTTCGTGCTGAAAGACGCCTTGCTTGATCAATTCCTTGAGCTGCGGTTCGCTCAAGGTAAGGGTATAATCTTCCCCTTCCTTTCCAATCAAGCCCAAATCCTTCTTCGCCCGAAGCGACACTTTCTCCGGATCAACGACTTCACGCAATTTGGACTCAAAATCTTTCAATACGCTTACATATCGTTCATCATTCGCCAAATCGTGGAGCTCTTGAGGATCCTCTTTCACATTGAACAAGCTTGGCCTGTCGTTTACGTAGTATGTATATTTATAATCGCCGCGCACCAGCATGTACCAATCCTGTTTGAAGAAATTACCGTGATATTCCGAGAAAGCGTAATCCTTTCGTTCCTTGTTGTTGTTTTTAAGCAATGACAGCCAGCTTTGTCCGGGGCGATCCGATTCAGTGTCCAAATTCATAATTTCCATGATCGTTGGATACAAGTCCACCAGTGTAACCGGATGATCGATACGCTGACCAGCCGGCACACCTGGTCCTTTTAATACCAAAGGCACACCAACAGAACCTTCGTAGCTGCACTGTTTATAGAACAACCCGTGTTCCCCCAAGTTTTCACCATGATCAGACATGTACACAATATACGTGTCATCATAAAGGTTTTGCGCCTTCAGTTCGGCTACAAGCCTTCCGATATTTTCATCCAGAGCGGTAATCATCCCATAATACGCGGAGATTACTTTGCGTAACATCGGTTCCGAAAGCGATCCGAGATCGAGTGCTCTTTGCATATTGCGTACTTGCGGATGAAGATTTTCATTTGGAAAATGGGCATCATGCGGAATCGCGACGCGATCCGGGTAATACAAGTCGAAATATTTTTTTGGTACCATGAAAGGCCAATGCGGGAACATGAAGCCCATATACATCGCCCATGGTTTCTTGGTTGATTCCTGTCCCTTTTGTTTCACAAATTCGATAGCCCAGTCCGTTACTTGCTTATCATGATCGTAAAAGCCTACGGCAAGGTTGTACCCTTCACCACCGTCCTTGCGGGGTTCGAACGATACTGTCTCATCCCGATATCCAGCTTTCTCGATAAGAATGCGCTTCTGAGTTCGAAGGCTTCCTTCCAAACGCGAGGGGAGCGGCGTGGTCCGCGGATACGGGTTAAAAGCGGCTCGTTTTTTGATGATTTTATAATCTGTAAATCCTCCATCTTGGTAGTCGCCGCAAAAGTCCATTTTTCCAAACATAGTCGAAGGGATTCCCGCCTCGTGCAGCTTTCGGGACCATGTCATTTCCTTACGGTCCAAGGGACAACCGAGGAACCAGCTATCGATTTGATGCGGGTATTTCCCGGTTATGAAACTCATCCGGCTCGGCGTACATACCGGGCAATTGCTGTACGCTCTGCTGAAATAAGCACCATCTGCTGCAAGCTGATCTAGATGAGGCGTTTGGACAAAGGTATGCCCACGGTAACCCGTTACGAGTGGATGATGCTGGTCGCTGCAAATAACGACAATATTGGGTTGGCTCATACCAATAACCTCCTTCTATCGATTCATATATTTGTTTGCGCTTTCATATGGAAGAAGTGGGGAATTTCTTTCCATATGATTAACTTTGGAATCGATTAGGTTAATTTTTACTATAGTGAAATGAAGCGCGCAAGTCGATGAGTTTTTTCGCTTTGTTATTGAGATATTTAACATCGCGATATTATGTAAATATACTGAGGAGCCATAGAAATACTCAATATTCAATTCTTAATTATTCCATTGAGAGCGTTAACTGCCAATGAAATTTTTAACCGCTTTCGGCGGCATTAACCAGACATAGTGGAAATTTATATTCCTGAAAACAGCCTGTTACTTCCCCTATCGTGCGCTTGATGTTGCTCATATAAAGCCAATTATCAATATATCCTCCTAACTGAACCCCAATAATGTTCCCATGCTTGCCAGCATACACTTTATCCACGTACCTTCCTAATAGATCATTTTTTTTTACTAATAGAAGTTCCCAGACCTTGAGTTATTTAACCTTGACAATGAAAGCGATGCAATAATAAATAGAGATATATGGGATAGATGGGTTCCGCTATCGACCAGGGGAAAGAGAAGTGAATGAAAATGGTTTTTTTTACAGAAGAAAGTGCGATCGCCGCCTCCCGCTTCGAAAAACACACTCATGTCGCGTTGATCGTGGAAACGTCGAATGAATATGCGCGAGGCCTGCTCCGGGGGATTAAATCGTACATCCGGGAGCATAAACCCTGGTCCATTTACCTCGGTGAGCAAAGCAGAGGGCACATCGATCTGTCCTGGTTGCAGGATTGGAAAGGGGATGGTATCATCGCTAGAATCGAAACCCCGGAAATTGCCGAAGCAGTCCGGAGCCTGAGCGTCCCTACGGTCAACTTGAGTACCTCCAGATTTCTACCCGGGCTGCCGTGCGTGGAGACGAACAACGAATCGATCGCCTGTATCGCTGCAAAGCACTTGATGGAACGCGGGTTCAAACAGTTCGGCTATTGTGGGGACACAGATTTCGCCTGGTCGAACCAGCGTTCCACATTCTTTTCCCAATCTGTCCGGGAGGCGGGCTTCTCGTGCTATGTTTACGAAACGGGGCATTCCCAATCGTGGCTGCTCGACCGCAAGAATCTGGCCACATGGCTGTCATCGCTTCCCAAACCGATCGGTATTATGGCTTGCTACGATATTTTGGGGCACAAGTTGCTAGAATCGTGCCGGCTTGCCGGAATAGCGGTACCTGACGAAGTGAGCGTCATCGGCGTTGACAATGACGAACTGCTGTGCAATCTCTCCGATCCGCCGCTGTCCAGCGTCATGCCCAATACATTAAGTACAGGCTATAAGGCTGCGTCGCTCCTTGACCGGATGATGTCAGGAGAAACGATCGAGCCGGAGCTTTACCTCATCGAACCCATCGATATTGTCACACGAATGTCTACAGATGTAGTCGCCATGGAGGATAAGTTTGTTTCCGATGCGGTTCGCTTCATCCGCAATCATGCGTACGAGAATATTAAAGTAGAGGATATTTTAAGGTATATTCCCGTATCGAGGCGTGTGCTGGAAAGTCGTTTCCGCAAGCTACTCGGCCGGACCCCGCACGAGGAAATCATCGAGGTCAAAGTGAAGCTGATTAAGCACCTACTGTCGGAAACGGAGCTTACACTGCCCATCATCGCAGAGCGAATCGGCTTCCTGAATGCGGAGTATATGAATGTGATGTTTAAGAAAAAGACGGGGATGTCACCAGGATCGTACAGAAAAAAGAGAAAAACTTAATAATAACTTCACGATTACAGCAAACTCATAAAAAAAACGACTAACACAAATACAGAGTTAGCCGCAGATTGTTGGAAAAGCACCGGTTTCTAGGGGCTTTTGTTGTGTTGTTATTCTGAGAAAAGTACAAAGAAAAGGAATCGATGGCTGTCCAGCTTCTTGGCTAGGAAATTAGCGATCTTGTTTATGTTGAGACATATCGCGGTCATGAGCGCTTGCTGCTGTACTTTTCACGACCGAGGAACCGGCAGTAGCGAATCCGCCGCTCATGACTGGTTAGGCATCCTTTTTCTTTAATAGCTGGAGCTTGCTCTTGTGATTTTAATGCCGTTCCTTCTACAAAAATTGCCTCAATAGATTGAATCCCATAGAACTGTAAAACCTTATTCAGATAGTTGTATCCCATTTCAAGTGGAGCTAAAGGACCTTCCGAATAAACAGAACCACTAGCTTGAATGTGTAAGACTTTCTTACCGTTCAACAGACCTTCAGGGCCGTTTTCGGTATATCTAGAAGTCTTACCCGGAATTGAAGTCGCATCAGTGTATGCTTTCAAAACCGGTGGGATCATGAAATTCCACATCGGGGAAACATATACATACTTATCTGCAGCCACGAATTGATCAACAACCGCCTCAAGACGAGCCACTTTTGACTTCTCAGCATCAGTCAGTTGATCGAAAGATGAACCCGACCGAAGATTTTCCCAACCTCTTAAAACATCAGCATCAAATTGCGGAATATTCTCTTTGTAGAGATCCAAATGAACAACTTCATCTTTCGGATTTGCCTCGCGGTACGCTTCGATAAACTCTTTGCCTACAGCGAGGCTATACGATGATTGAGGATCGAGAGGGTGTGCAGTGATGTACAATACGGTTGCCATGAATCAAAACTTCCCTTCTATAATCAGAATAATTATACTTTCAAGGATAATCATATTATATATACTTACATATTTTAAGTACGCACATTAATGTGATATAGTATTAAAAAAGGTACTGTAATGGATGCCTACGTATGCAAAAAAATCCTGTCCAATGTCAATTCGTTGTGGCGCTGGATTCGATCGTCGGCAAATGGAAGCCGATTATCCTTTATCATTTGCTTCAAGGTAAACCTTTGCGGTTCAATGAGCTAAGAAGATTGCTGCCCGATATCACTCAAAGGATGCTTACGCTCCATCTGCGCGAATTGGAAGAAGAAGAAATCGTTAAAAGAGTTATTTATCCGCAAATCCCGCTTAAAGTAGAATACTCCATCACGGAATACGGCATGAGCCTGTCTCCGATTTTGGAAACCTTACATCAATGGGGAGTGGCCCACGTTGAGCGAAAGCAGCTCAAAAAGGAGAAAAATGAACAAACAGAAACGGACTAGCGTTCGACATTACGCTAGTCCGTTTCATTCTGCTCCGAGTCACAATATAACGAAAGTGATTACGAGACATGTCCGGCACCACGGCCTGCCAGAACATAAAGAAGATCAATAAATTCGAACTATCCTGCCCTTTAGCTTAATGGCCTTTTGAACAAACATTACAAATTCAAGTTTTTCTATCTCCGCGATTATGCACCTATGTTTGTGTCGTAAAACGATTATGCACCAATGTTTGTGTCGTGACCTCGCGACACAAACATATACGCTTTCACGATACAAACATATGCGCTATCACCGTTTGTGTTTTTTATCCCATAACACAAAAAGCCGCGATTTAGGTACTGTTGACAAATGGCATCACACAATTAAATGGTACAATATTTAGAATAACAAACGCCGATGATCCACTATTTATTGTGGTGGATCATCGGCGTTTTACTTAGATAAATACTTTGTCAAGTCCCATTTACGCGGCATTTAATGAGATATTATTCTTGTCACCCGACAGTGCACGAGTACGCCAAAGCAGGTCTCTGTAGGATTGAATGCTCTCCAATTAAGAGCCACTAAACCAATATACTAGAGTAACTTTGATTAAAAACACGTGCGTATGCAACTACATATCTCGGCGGCAACTGCAACTGGAAGCCAAGTGCTTTACCTTAACATTGCAACAACAGCCATTACGAGAACGAGTTTCCGTAGGAAGCTTACTTTGTAGGCTAGTCATTCCTTTTATCCTTATCCCCTTATAATCGATAGTCTCTATTTCTTAACACCAATATCACACAGATCAAGTACTAGCTCGCAAAACATCATGTTCGCCCAAGAAAACCATTTTCTGGTAAATTTGTACGGATCGTCCGCATCGAAGCCTTCGTGCATCATACCTGTGCCGGCATCCGTACTCTCCAGCAAATCTAACATCCGTTCTTTCTCCTCCGTACGATCGGCCGTCAGCCCTTGCATGGCAAGCGCTATATGCCAGATATATCGGTCCGGAGTATGCGGACTTCCTATCCCTTCCGCTGCTTGCCCTTTGTAGAAATAAGGATTAGCTTCACTTAATACAAATCGTCGCGTGTTTCGGTAAATCGGGTCGTCTGCCGAGACGTAACCCAAATAGGGGATCGACAGCAGACTCGGAACATTGGCATCGTCCATCAAATTGCAGTTCCCGAGGCCATCCGCCTCATAAGCATATATCGGTCCAAACTCGGGATGATCCACAATTGCGTGTTCCTTGATACCTTTATCAATCTCAAGGCTAAGCTCCATCGCTTCTTCGGCTAAAGCCGGATCCTTCAATATGGCTGTCGCGATTTCTACCGTATAACGCAAAACGATGACGGCGAACATATTGGAAGAAACTAAATACCCGTACTGACAAGGATCGTCGCTTGGACGGAATCCGGACCAGGTCATGCCCGTATAAGCCGTCAAGTTTCCTTTACCGTCACGCGGCAGCTGTCCGGGCTTTTTTATACGGAGGAAGCTGTAATCGGAGTCCGTCTCGTGACGCTGCTCCTTTTTCCATAAAGCCATAATTTCACGAACTGCACGAACGAACGAATCGTTAAATTGAGCGGTCCGTCCCGTGTTCTTCCAAAGCAAGTAGCTCAGCTGAATCGGGTAGCATAAGGAATCGATTTCGTATTTACGCTCCCAGATCCACGGAGTCATCGCTGTCTGGTCGTTTTGGTGGCCTTTGCCGCTTGGGGAATCGTTAAACGCATTCGCATATGGATCATGAACGATAAATTGAAATTGCCGCTCTACCAAACCTTGAATCATATCGGCAATCTGTTCATCGTCCGCTGCAACCGTCAAGTAGGGACGAACCTGTGCCGCCGAATCACGCAGCCACATGGCCGGGATATCTCCGGTTATGACATAGGTTGTGCCGTCCGGCCACCGATGGATCGTCGTATGAAGCGTGTTCTTAATACATGTCTCGAACATTCGCACGATATTGGGGCGGTGGCTAAGCTTCCTGCTTACCTGCTCGATCAAGGTTGTGACGGACAACGGTGTTTCCGTGATTTGTGACATAGCCTTTTACCTCCGATTTGTTTGCTTTAGGCGGGAATCATGATCTGTCGATCGGACGCGTAAAGCTCTGTGTTCGTGTGAGATCCAACACCTTGCCCAATTCGTTCACCACTTCAGGAAGCTTGTCATATAAGTTATTTCGCTCGGCAATATCTTCCCTAATAAAATAAAGCTGACCAGCAGGTTCATCCACCGATTCCTCCGACTTCTTCTTATTCCAATCAAAGCCGCCGGAGCCTCTCCCTTCGATGTACTTCCAATCCTTGTCGCGTATGGAGAACATCCCTTGCAAGGAATGATGGATGGCATACTTCCGAATCGGCTGTTCAAGCGGCTGTCCCAATAGAAGCGGAAGCTGATTGAAGCTGTCCTCTCCTGCATGAGCAGGCAAAGTCTGGCCAGCGATCGCGGCGGCAGTTCCCATAAAATCGACCAAATCGATCAGCTCGTCATAAACCTGACCCGGTTTGATCTTCCCAGTCCAGCTCATGATATACGGAATTCGATGTCCCCCGTCCCAGATGCCTGCTTTGATGCCCCGCAGCGGACCGGTAGCACGATGGCCATACGTCTCCGCCTCTTGAGGCTGGGGATGCGGACCGTTGTCGCTGGCGAAGATGATCATGGTTTGCTCCCTTATACCCAGATTCTCCAATGTATCGACTATTTGCCCTACCGTCCAGTCGAGCTCCATAATCATGTCGCCCCGCCGGCCAACCCCGCTTTTGCCCCGAAAAGGTTCGGCAGCCGTCCAAGGGGTATGCGGTCCGGTCAAAGGCAAATACAAGAAGAACGGCCGCTCCGATTGCTGCTCCGCTTGACGGCGAATAAAGTCCACCGCTTTAGCGGTATGCACACCGTTGACATCTTCATCCTTCCAGCCGGCGGACATAAGCCCTCCGCGGCTCTCCTGCAAGTCGTTATACGGATGTTTTGGAACCATAGTCGGATCGACGACCCGATCGTTCTCGATAAAACAGTACGGAGGCATATCCAGCGAAGCGGAAATCCCGTAAAAATAGTCAAACCCGAGCTGCACGGGACCATGTGTAAGGGTACGGTTATAATCGATATCGTCCGGCTTCTCGGAGATTTGAGTCCAGCCTAGTCCGAGGTGCCACTTGCCGATGCAGGCTGTCGCATATCCGGATTGCTGCAGCATGGAAGCGACGGTCATTCGTCCCTCTTCTATTAACGGCTGCGAGTATCCGTTCAACACCCCTTTCTTCATCTCGGAGCGCCAGCAATATCGGCCCGTTAAGATGCCGTATCGGGTCGGCGTACAGACGGCGGACGGCGAATGGGCATCGGTAAACCGGATACCTTCCTTAGCCAGACGATCCAAATGAGGAGTTTGAACCAGAGTTGCCCCGTAGCAGCTGAGATCTCCATATCCCAAATCATCCGCTAAAATATATACAATGTTCGGTCTTTCATCCGCTTTACCCGCAGAAGATTTCATCATCGTTGTGTGCTCCTTTATTTACAGCTTAAGTTATCGCTTCATATTTTGGTCGAACGATCGTATTTTTGCCGTCAAAGCTTGCACCAGTTCGGGATGCCTGGAGGCCAAATTGGTCTTTTCCCCCGGGTCCGCAGCCAAATCGTAAAGCTCAGGCATACCCGTCTTATCGCCCTGCGTGCCCTTGGCGATATGCAGCTTCCATTGTCCCGACCGTACGGCATTCAAGCTGTTCCGATAATAAAAGTAAAGCTCCTCGTGAGGCGAGCTCCCTTGTCCTTGCAGCAGCGGGAACATGTTTTTCCCGTCCACACGGCTGCTGTCCACCGTCCCGCCGGCTAAGGAAACGATCGTCGGGACGATATCCATGAGGCTGGATACTTCGCCCGACACCGTCCCGGGCGGAATCACCGTGTTCCACTGCGCCACTAAAGGAACGCGTATGCCGCCTTCGTACACGTCGAACTTCCGTCCCCTGAGGCCTCCCGTGCTTCCCAGCCGGCCCGGTCCATGGTCGCTGCTCACCATGATGATCGTATTGTCCAGGATGCCGTTCTTCTTCAACGTTTCTATAATCTTGCCAAGATAAAAGTCGGCGCTTTCGAGGGAGTCCCCATATTTGCCTCCTTCCGACTTTCCGGCGAACTCCCGCGGAGGCATTTGCGGATCATGCGGGTAATTGTGCGCCAAATAAACGAAGAACGGACGATCTTTATTCGTCTCGATGAATCGGATCGCCTCGTTCGAATACCATTCCGCCAGCTTTGTTTTGTCTACGTTCGCCTGCACCATAGCTTCATTCTCGTACAAATCGAACGGCTCCATGTCATTGCTGTACAGGACGCCATAAAAACGATCAAATCCATGCTTCGTCGGGAAAAAGGGCGGGAGCGAGCCGAGATGCCATTTCCCGATCATGTTGCTGACATAACCTTGGTCCTTCAAATAAGTGGCCAATGTTTTCTCTGTTTTGCCTATTCCCGTCTTCGCATCGGGTCCCAGCACATCGGGAATGCCTACCCTTTGCGCATATCGTCCGGTTAACAGGGCGGCGCGGGACGGACTGCAGACAGGAGCAGCGGCATACATTTGCGTGAACTTAACCCCGTATTGCGCTATTTGGTCTATAACCGGCGTTTTAATTTGCCGGTTTCCGTAAGCTCCGAAATCGCCATAGCCTGCATCGTCGAAAAATACGAACAGAAGATTCGGCTTGTCTCGGGTCGGTCTGACAGGCACACGCTTAACGGCTTCTTCCGTTTCCTTCATGCCTGCAAGATCGCTGACGGTTTTCCTGCATCCGCTCATCATGGCCGCCAACAGCGCGGATCCGTTAACGATAAACTGCCTTCTCGTCATTTTTTTCATAGGGATTCTCCCGTCCTGCAGGCTTCACTATTCGAGCTGAGCGAGCAAAGCGTAATATTCCACCATCGGCGCTTGATCCAGCAGCCGTTTGTGAGGTTCCGCTATGTCTGTTTTGCCAGACCAATCTTTGCTGAACAGCCCATTCTGGTCTCTGGCGTGCTCCCAGGCGTATCGAACATTCGCCCGCATCGCGTCAATATATGTCCGGTCATGTGCGGGATCGACCCGGTACAGCTCGGCATACCCTCGAAGCAGCACGACGTTAAACCAAGGGGTTTGCGGAAAGAACGCCACTCCAGCGGAAGCGTCCTTTTTGGCAAAATGCGCCAGGCTTCCAGCAGCCAGCGCTTTAGCTTCATCAAGATATTTCTTCTCGCCGGTTATTTTGTAAAGCAGCGCATTGGCATGAAGAACCGTTCCGACATTGTAGGTGAAAATCCGCTTGTTGATGCTGCCGTCAAGCTTCATATGATCCCAGTACACGTTCTCGGGCGACTTCAGCTTAGCCGTCCAATCGAGTATTTTTTTGGCCCATTCCAAATAAGATTGGTCCTTCGTCGCTTCGTACAGCTTAAGAGCCAGCACGGCTGCCGGGCCGTTGGAGCAAGTATTTTTGGTCCGCTCCTCGTTCGGCTTCGGCTCGCGCCAAAAAATGCCCCCGCCCAGCTCCTCCGACCAGCCGCTGACGGCAAACCGGAAAATGTCCTCCGCTTTTCTCAAATACTTCGGATCCTTGAGCGTTCGGTAAGCATCCGCCATGTCGAGTCCGACCCACTCGTTGTCGTCGTAAAATTTTTGTCCTCCCCCACGCCCATTTTGCACGGTTGGGGCATACGCGGGCGGTTTGCCTCCGGATACCCAGTACTTTTCCACTCCATCGAGCACTCGGATCAAATCGTCGCGGTACTTCTCGCCGCCGCCATCTGGCATACTCGCCAGCGCGTTAACGGCTGAAATGACGGTGGAATATGGCCATAGGAACGAATTCGGTTTGTCGTCCTTCGCAGGTGTATAATTTTCCAGGTACAGATTGCTTTTTTCGATATAATAAAAGTTCATCAATGCTCGGTAGGTTTGGTCCGCCATCTGCTTTGCCGGTACAGCGTTATTTCGCTCTTCTGATGCAGCGGCTTCCGGGGCCTTGCCTTCAGGCTGCAACCCCGGAGACGGAGCGACAGATGAGCACGCCGCCGTCCCAACGCATAATGCGGCGGAGAGCAGGAGCACTTTGACATGGTTCATCGCAGGTCCCCCCTGATCTACTTCTTCGCTTCCTGGATCGCCTTATTCGCCGCTTCCTGCGCGTCTCGCAGCGCCGTGTTTATATCTTTGCTGCCTTCTCCGATCTTTCGGATCGCATCGACCAGGATTGGGCCGACGACACTGTCATACTCATGATAAGCGACATCGGCCACTTCGTTAACCGTCAGCGCCTTAATGTTTTTCCCTTTCAAAGCCGGTATCGCCTCACCGAATACCTCCTTGATCTTCGTGTCTTGCAGCGACGTAACCCGTGCATACTTCGATACGTTCGTCTGGGATGCCGTATCCGTCAGCAGCTGCATGACCTTAAACACTTCCTCTTTGTGCTTGCTGGTCGATGACATGACGAGAAGGTGATAGTCGCTCTGATACGACTTTTTCGGCGCTTCCTTGAAGGTTGGGATGGAAACCATGTCCCAGTCGAAGACGTCGCCTTTCAAGCTCATCTCAACCAACGGTCCAATCGTGCCGCCGATCAAATAAGTCAGCATGGCCGTATCCCTGTCTTTGAAGAAGTTGTTGATGGCGCTGCTCGCCCGCCTGTTCCCAGGAATATCCTGGATATCCTTATACTTTTGCAAGGTCAGCCTAAAATCGTCATGCAGGAAATTGGCCAAGTTAGTCTTGGGATCGATTCTCGGTGTGGACAGCTGTGTCGTGATCCATTCGATCTGTCCCGTATTTAGGCCGATATATTGAACGCCGTCGGATTGGCGCGACACCTTCTTCGCCACCTCGATCGCATCGTCCCATGTCATCCCGTCCTTCGGGTACGGAGCACCGAATTTGTTGAAAATATCTTTGTTGAAAAATAATGCGCCGGGATTAGCAGAAAACGGCAGCGCACACAGCCTGTCTTTCCCACAAATGTTGTTGACAGTCGAGAACGAGTGCGGATCAAACTTTTTCAGATCGAAGCTGTTTTTCTTGACGAACGGATTCAAATCTTCTACGATTTGCAGCTTTTCGTATTCCTTGAGCGCACTAGGAGCTGCGAACATCATATCCGGAAACTGCCCGGCGGTGATGAGGTTTTGCGGGTTGTTGTTAGGTCCCTGTCTAATTAACTGCATCGTGATATGAGGATATTTTGCCTTAACAGGGTCGGCGACCAGCTGCTTGAATTCCTCATCCGACAGCTTGGCGCTATGCTGATAGAGCGTGAGTGTGACCGGTTCGTTCTTTTCCGCGGCGCCCTTTTGTGAGTCGCCGCTTTGCTTCGAATCTTTCGCGCAGCCCGATGTGACGACAATAGCGGCCATAATAGCAGCTGCATACCTTAACTTTTTGTTCATCTTGAAATCATCCCTTCCCCCTAGTATGGTTTTCCCTATTGATCGGCGGTTTCTCAAGCCCAACTGGTTCTCTGTAAAAAATCGTCGTTGTGCGCCTGAAGCTTATTTGCCAATTTCGTGTGAAGCTTATCTCTGACATGGGCATACGAGTCATCCGTAATCAGGTTGTGCAGCTGATAAGGGTCTTCCCCCAAATGAAACAGCTGTGCGGGGCCTTGCGTCAAGAAGCAAGTGTACGACCAATCCTCCGTCAGAATGGAGCGAAACGAACTCTCCGGTGACTTCTTAAAAAATGTACGCTCATACTGGAGAAGAACCTCGTCCGCACCTTCCTCCTGATGGCCGTATACGGTACCGCTCAGGTCGGTACCTTCCACATCGTCCGGAATATCCCCTCCGATCATCCCGAGCAAGGTCGGCATGATGTCTACCCCGCTTATATAACCGTGAGATATCTTGCCCTGCGGTACCCGCTTCGGATAACGGATGATAAGCGGGATGTTGACCGATTCCTCCTCGGGGCGGCTTTTGCCTGTCATGCCGTGACTGCCCATCAGATCTCCGTGGTCGGAGAAGTAGAAAACAATCGTATCCTCCAGCTGCCCTGTCTCCTCAAGCGCTTCCAGGATACGTCCGACATTGTCGTCTAGATTAGCGATTTGGGCGTAATAACGGCGTAAATCGGCGATATATTTGTCGCGCTTCGGATGCTCCTCCGGGACGTTCGGCCGCAGCTTGAGCGGCTTGTCGCGGAACATCGCCTCATACTTCTCCGGTGCGGAATTAGGCGGATGCGGCGGTTCAATGGAGACGACATGGAACCAAGGTCGATCCGCCGGCTGCTTGTGAATCCATTCCACCGTCAAACCGGTCAAGCCATCGGTCTGGTAGCCGGGCAGCGTCTTAAGTGGAAGCGGGGTGTCCCCTTCGGTATATTGCGTCTCCCACGGCCGGTTCGAGTTTTCCCAGCCGCACCAGTTGTTCCAGCCGGGCCGGAAAAAGGGTGAAACAAAGGCGCTCGACGCCGCACCTCCTGCTAAATGCCACTTGCCCATATGGGACGTATGGTAGCCGTTTGCCTGCAGCACTTCCGGCAGTGTAAGCTGCCCCGGCTGCAGCGGGATGTGCAGCGAGACGACTCCATGGGTTGTAGCGTATTTGCCGGTATACAGCGTCGCCCGAAACGGTGCGCATAATGGTGTGTTCGAATAAGCCCGGGTAAAACGTATGCCTTCTCCTGCCAAACGGTCCAGATTCGGAGTATGAATGTTCTCGTCTCCGTAGCAGCTTAGTGCATGAGCACGGTGCTGGTCGGAGAAAATCCATAAGATGTTCGGTTTGCGGCTTTCAGCCATACGATCACATCCCTGTTATTTTGATAGATTAAGCTGAGATTGCTGTCGGCAACAGTACTCTTCGTGCCTATGACTCTATTTTACCGCTTTCAATATTGTATCCAATGGTCAGGAAAGACATTATTTCCGAAACATGACGTATTTGTTGACTGTTCCTTAATGTTGTAATATAGAGGTAGGCAGCTTTCAATATATACGGACGGTGGGATCAGCGAATGTTTACGGAAAGAATCGAGTATAAGGATGACCTTGATCTCAAATTTCAGTTGGGCAATTTGATCATCAATGTGCTGTACATCACTTATCAGCCCCCTACACCTACCTGGAGTGTAAAAAATCATTCCCACAGCAGCTTAGAGCTTCACTTTATCCCTTTCGGCAAAGGCACTTTACAAGTCGGAAAAAGGACGTACGACATAACGCCGGGCTGTTTTTATATTACCGGGCCGGAAGTATTCCATCAGCAGAAGACGAACCCTGATGAGCCGATGAGCGAATTTTGCATTAATATTGAGTTGAAGCAGCTAACCCGCAAGAGCAGAAAAACGAGCTATTTCATTCAAAGCGAAGTTGATCAGCTATTCCATATATTCACCTGCAATCCGTTCTGGTTCGGCGACGATACAGAGAACATCGCAGAATTGTGCAAGCAAATCATGCTTGAGCTCAATAACCCGCGAATCGGGTGCTATTCGGTTGTACAAAACCTGATATCGCAAATTGTCGCGAAGGCGGCGCGCTGCATAACCGGCGACGCTGAACCGAACTACTCGCTGCCGAAAAAAATCGTCAATGACCGGCGAAGGGATATCGTGGACGATTTTTTCCGGCTTAATCCCGCAGCCTCCAAGTCTCACAAGACGCTGGCCAGCCGCATCGGAGTCAGCATCCGGCAATTAAACCGCATCCTGATCCAGTATTATGGAATGACCTTCTCGGAAAAGCTCCGCCATCACCGCATCGAGAACGCCAAAGTGCTGCTCAACTCCACCGATTGGACCGTCAAAAAAATTGCCGAGGAGGTCGGATTTGCCGATACCGGTTATTTTCACGAAATGTTCCGGGAAGTGGTCAAGCTGACACCGACCGAGTACAGGGAGAGCGTGGAAAGATGAATGAAGCAGCAAAAAACATACCCCGCACACCAGGTGTCGGGGTATCTTGCTGTACAGCTCCTCCAGTTCGCCAATCCTCTATATTGTATAGCGTCCGCCGTGTGGAGACTTGTTTGGCAAGATCGCATTCTCCCAAGTCATACCCTCTAGCTTCGCTCCGATTTCTCGAGAACATATAGTGTCTCCAGTACAGCCATCATTTCAAGTAGATGAACCCCGCTTAGTTGTGCGCTTAGCTGGATCTTTCCTTCCGCAATCCGCGCCCAACTGTTGCCGAATAGCGGCATCTGCTCTCTTCTCGCATTCTCCCATAGCGAGTTTGCGTTCCGCAGAAGCGAGCCCACCAACGTGCTTCGGTCCGTCGGTTCGGCTTTATCCGGAGAAAGCTTCAGCTCCGTCAATAGATCGGTCAAATATCTGACGAAGATGCCCTTAAATAAGGCTCCGTCGCCTGGCCCTTCGAGAGGAAGCATACCTGAAACCGGATCGACCAATTGCGCTATTGCGGCATGGGCTGTTCGGACCGCTTGCCGAAGATAGGCTTGATCTCCAGTGATGCGATACAACTCCAGAGCTGCCCCTATATAGACACCCTGGCAGTAAGTGAATTTCCAATTCATGTCAATCTTGCCATCCCCGGTCCGGTTGATGCCATCCCAGACGAAGCCGGTGTCTGGATCGACCAGGTGGCGCGTCTGCCAATCATAAACCTTGACGGCCCATTCCAGATCCGCATCCCGGCCGAATGCCTGATACAGACGGGCAGCGAGAATGACGGCCGGTGCGTTGGCTGGAGTATTCTTATAATCCAGCTGCTGCTTCCGCCAAGCGATGCCTCCACCCATATGGTCGTTCCAGCCTGTCTGAATATCATCCCATAGCGTAAGAGCAGCGTGTAAATAACGCTCCTCCCGAGTGGCATGATAGGCGCGAAGCCAGGCGATGGCCATCCACTCCATATCGTCGTACAGCTCGTTCGGCCACACTCCGCCATTCCTCTCGAGTAGACCGTCATATATTTGTGCCAATCTGCTCTTGAACAGCGGCTCTTGCGTTCGCAGATAAGCGTCGGTCAAATTCTCAACCGCGTGCGCCATCCACCAATAATGAAATATCGTATTGCATTCCCCGTCCGGACAAGGAGATTCAATGTTATACATGCGAATGTCGGCATTCCAGAAGCAGGAGTCAAACGTGTGCTGTGCCTCCTGCGCGCGGCTTTGCCACAAATATAGCGTTTCTTCCTTCACAATTCTCACGCCTTTACCAAGTTTGTAATTTCTGCTGCTTTAGTGATATTCAGGTAAGGTAAAACTGTCAGCGGTTGTCTTAATCCATTCCCGCAATCGCTCATTCAGCTCCTTGCATTTACGCTGATGGGATCGAAAATTGATAAGGTTCACTTGTTCGTAAGGATCCTCTTGTAAATTATATAGCATCCACTCTGCGCCTTCGTAGCATACGTATTTCCAGCCGTCCTTCGTTACGATTCCGCGCCAGGGCCGGCACACTTCTCCTAATGCATTAATGTTTTGAATGTAGGCGGAGTCCGGCTCATTGTCTTTCGGGTTACCCCTCAGCCGATGACTGGAATAATCGGTACCTTCCATCCAAGTCGGCTTTTCGATACCGCATAAACCCAGTGTTGTCGGCGCGATGTCAACATGATTGATCGGTGTTGTATCCGTGCCTCTGACCCTGCCGTGATACAACTGTTCACCACCCATAATGAACGGAATGCGGATCGACTCCTCGAAAGGAATCGTCTTCCGAAACTGTCCGTGAGATCCGTGCATATCTCCATGGTCGCTAAAAAAGATCAGATGCGTGTCTCCGTCCAATCCGCATGCTTCAAGCGCTTTGCGGATTCGGCCCACGTTCCAGTCCAGATTCTCGATCATGGCATAATAGCCGGACAACTCCTTTCTCGCCTGATCGATGATCCTTGGGATGTTCGGAACATTCGGCCTCAGCTCGATTCGGGCAGGATTGTGGCGCTTTCTCATTTCCTCTGGCGCGATGTATGGGTCATGCGGAGGCTGAACGGATAATACGGCGAAAAACGGTGCCTCGTCCCCCCGATTCTTTGCTTTCCCTTGCTGCTTAATATAATCAATCAGCAGATTGGTCAGCTCGTCCGTTTCATAGCCAGGCAATCGATAATGGAAGGCGTTATCCCCTTCGTCACCGTGAACCCAGCAATCGTACTGGCTATTGTTATTCTCGTACCCGATCCAATGTTGGAAGCCTCCACGCCTTTCCGGCGGAATGATGTGCTTGGCGGCCCGCCCTTCCCTTTCATGAAATCCGTCTAGGTGCCATTTCCCGATGTAGGCGGTCTTGTAACCGTGTTCGTTGAACACATGAGCAATCGTTTTCTGCCCTGACGGCAGCTGAACCTCGTGTCCGGAAACGCAGTTGTGGGGATACCGGCTTGTCAACAAAGAGCCGCGAAACGGACAGCATAGAGGGAAGTATCTTTAAAATCGCAATCATGGTTTCCGGGAATAACAACGAAACGCGGCTTAAATTTTTTTAATTCGACAATTTGATTTTCGATATGCTTCAACATGTTTATTACCTTTTCGTATTCACCTTCATTTCCCGAGTAAGCACTATCACCTGAAATGATCACATATACCGCATCTACTTCAAACAAATACTCTTGTATAGCCGGTATAATATTGGGGTACTTTGAAATAACACTATTATCCCCTAAGGTCATGTGAATATCGCTCAAGTGCAATAAACCTAATCTCATTTGAATGCCCTCTTGACTCAAATTTCGCTTGAAATCTTTCCAACGGATGATAAGAAAGTGGTCCGTCTAGTGATGATCAACGCTGTCATAATGATGCCGATCCCCCGATGCCCTCGGGGAAGATATGTTCTTTATTAAATTCGCATGTTGTTTTTTGCTTGGTGCAGATACAATACAAGCGGAGCAATTCTTCCAGATGGATGCACCTTTTTCCTTTGAAAACCATTTCAGAAAATTATATCACTTTTAAGCGTTAGAAGAAATCTGAAAAAAACTACTCAAGAGTCTAGATCCAGAAGTTTGACTTTTGTTCGTGTTCGACAATGGTTTTGTTGCGTTAAACTGCCCTTTAGTTTAATCAGCAGCTGACGTGCCCGAGATTACGATAGTCATCCATATTCAGTAGCAGCGATCCGTAAGGAATGTCATAATGTTCATGTCAAATCGGGTGTCATAATGTTGTTGTTAGCTAATTTTGACAAGAACTTTATGGCATAAAATGAAAAAGACGCATAATATGCAACTTCTAATGTCACCATGTTTCTTATCACCCGACAGTCGTTGTTGTAGTTTCTGTCGGCGCAAAAATACATCTTTCGCACAACGAAACAAAATGCGTTATGCTTGATACAATTTTAAGTTATTCGTTTAAAGATGTTGTTAATCACAGCAAAGTGAACTTCCATATCGTATGGTAAGATGGATTTGATGCTGCTTATCTTTATTTCTTTACGGAGGGGGATGTATTGAAGCTGCCACTTCCATATAGTTTGTTCGGCGAATACTACTACAACTGGCCAAAGAAAAAGAAATTTTCATTTCACTCGCACGCACTTTACGAAATTTTCTATCTTCACAGCGGCAAAGGGGATTTTTGGTTGGGGGACCGGAGAATTTCGCTGCATCCCGGCGATCTGATCATCATGGACGGTTTGACACCGCACGGCCCCAAGGTTTATGCGGACGACGAGTATGTACGTTCGATGTTCCAGTTAGATCCTTCTATCATTCGTTATTTTGACAAGCAGTTGCACGGATTGAATCCCCTGCTTCCTTTCGAGCAGCTTATCCATTGCCGCATTCGGCTCACCGATGAATACAGAGCGGAGTTCGAGGACATGCTGCTGCGACTGAACCGCTTATACGTCCGACAGGATCTCATCAGCAGCAGCCGATTTCTGATGGCGTTTTACGACATGCTAATGTTTATTTACGGCCGGTGCGAGCATTTGCTGGGGTCAACCGCCATCCAGGCTTCTGAGAGGGAGCGAAGCGTGCGAAAAATCGTTTCCTTTATCGAACACAGCTATGCGGAAGAAATTACGCTTGATCGGCTGGAAAAGCAAGTGTATTTGAGCAAGCAATACTTGTCGAAGATTTTTCGCGAGGCGACCGGAATGACGATTATCGATTTTTTGCACAGTCGGCGGATCAACCATGCCAAGCTGCTGTTTAGCTTGGAACAAGCAAGCTCGGTAACGGATGTATGCTATGAGGTAGGATTTAAGAATCTTTCCCATTTTAGCCGGTTGTTTAAGGAACAGGAAGGGATTTCACCGGAGCGGTTCAAAAAACTCACGCATCAAGCAAAAGAGAGTAATTAGTGCAGATGGTTGCGCCGAAATGGAGATGAAAACAATGGCTGTTCTAAGGATAAAAATGACGCTACTGCCTACGATGATTGCAGGGCTCCTCTTTTTCTCAGGTTGTGCCGGAAGCGTTTCCAATCAGAGCGGATCCGCTGGATCAGTAACAGACGGGAAGGCTCCGGCTTCGGACGAATATACAGGCGGTCCGGTAGAGCTGCTCGTACAGGACCGAAACTCCGGTATGACCCCGGAAGAGTTTGAAAACTATTTTGCAAAGCCTGTAAAGGCAAAATATCCAGATATTACGTTGAAGCTCACCCAGGAAAAAGATTTTCAGAAGCTGGTCGCCGGAGGAACGCCGCCCGATCTGGTTGCCGTCAGCAACACGTTGTTGACCGATTACTTTGATCTGGATTATCCCGAGGACCTGACGGCGATGATTAAGCGTTTCAACATCAATCTCGATCTGATCGAACCGAGTATCGTAGACGCGCTGAAAGGGCTTGGCCGCGGGACCATCTACGGGCTGCCGTTCGGGATGAATTACGGCGCTACGATCTACAATAAGGACTTATTCGATAAATTTGGCGTCCCGTATCCGAAGGATATTGTAACATGGGACGAATACCTGGAGCTGTCCAAAAAATTGACCCGCATGGAGGGCGGCGTGCAGTACATAGGGGGATCGCCGTCCAGTGTTCCAAATTTGCTTAAGCAATACGGCGCATCCAGCGCCAACGCCACGGACGAGAAAATTATTTTGACGTCGGATAAGCATCGGGTGATCTACTCCCTGGAGCAGAGTTTTTTAGAAATTACCGGCATGATTCAAGGCAAAACGTATCAGCAAACCAATATCAACAATGGAAAAATCGCCATGCTGCCCAACTGGATCGCCTCGTGGACTGGTACCGTCGCCAAGAGCAAGCCGGCGTACAATTGGGACGTCATTGCGCATCCAGTGTTTAAAGAGCGCCCGAATATTGGCAATCCGGTCGATTTTCATATGCTGACCGTCGGCAAAGCAAGCAAAAATAAGGAAGCTGCTTATCGGGTGCTCTTGACGATGCTGTCTCCCGGCGCGCAGGAGGAATTGACCAAAAACAGCCGCATCACACCGCTGAAGGATCCCAAGCTGAAGGCGATGTTTGCGCAGAATTCCAAAGTGTATGAAGGGAAAAATTTGCAGTCGATTTTCAAGGTGGCTCCGGCGCCGCTGCCCGATTATTCCAAATGGTCGGCCCTCATTACCACGTACTCGAACGCTGTGGCCGAAGACATGGCTCTGAACAAGAAGGACATGAACACGGCGATGCGGGAGCAGGAAGAGAAAGCAATGAAGGCGCTGAACGAAGCGAAAGCGGCAAAGAAATAATTCAGAGGGCGCATAGTTGCTGGGACCTTAAGGAACCGTGCAGGCAGCTATACTGTCGTAGTCACCAATGGGGTGGGTTTACTTCAATAACATCAAAGAAGAGCTGACCTCGTGGCAGCTCCATACTATCGTTATCCGTTAGCGCAGCTCCATGCTCGTTGGAGAATGCCACATTCATAGTAGTTCCGTTAATGAACAAGGTATTATAGGAGAAATATATGAGATTTTAAAAGAAAGCACATTCAATACAGCCTAAAAGAGGCCGCCGGATCATCTTCGGCAGCCTCGCGGCAATAAGGGATGAGTTAAATTAATTGTAAAACCTGCTGCGAGCCATATCCGTTACGCAAGCAGCCACAAAAGCGGCTCCCGGATCGCAATATTACGCCGAATCTCCACGTCCTGCGGATCCTTGTCGAGGCAAACCCACAGATCGACGCATTCATTCCGCTTCAAGGCCAATCCTGCGAACAGCAGTGAAGACATGCCCACGGGCCAATCATCGAAGGTTTCGACATCTGGCGGGTAAGGCCAGCTTTCCTTATTAATCAGATATGGGAGCAGGAATCGGAGCCCCTGTTCGATGCTGCGGCCATCCGGAAGGCAATAGGTCCATAAGTTGTCCTCAGGCGTGGAAAGCACATGGCATAATGTCACCAGATTATCCAATTGAAAAATCGAATACGCGTACGGCTTGGTTCGGGCAAGCTCCCGCGGAAAGCTTCCGTCCATATCCATCTGATCGGGCAGCAGCTTTTCTTTGTACCTTTTTCTGCAAAAATTCAGCATGGCGTCGTTTTCGGTAAAATGGGCGAATACAGCAGCTTGAACAAACCAGCAAACGCTGTGGTTGTTGCGCTCATTCATCTCTTCGATCCCGTTCGGATTCGTACTCATCCAACGCAGATAATCGGCGAACCATATTTTTAGGCCGGCTGCGATTTCCTCGTACTTATGCGGAGAAGACTGCAGCGCCTGAATCGCGATCGGAACATCGATCAAATGCAGCGTATCGATGATGCCGATTCCCCTTCCTTCGCAGACGCCGGGAATCGCTTGCGCGTACAGGAGATGAGGGTTCATTCGAGTCTCTTCGTCCAGGAAAAACCTCTTCAAGAACAGCACTGCCTTTTCGGCGAACTCCTCCTGCCCTGTAACGGCGTAAGCGCTGGCGAGCCGGGCGACATGGGTTCTCATCTGCCGCAGCAGGATGCGGTGGCTGTGGAAATTGCCCGGATTGCTTTCGCCATCTCTGCGGATGTACGGCAATCCGTCCGGCGTTTCCGGATTTGGCCACCAATAGTCGCCGTTCGAATAATAGTCGTGCGCAGTACCGGGACTCTTCGCTGCGACCGCGTCGGTAATATGGACCGGTTCAGCCTCCAAGGACATCTTCGCTTGTTGTACAATGAGATCCGGGTTAAACAAACGCTCCAGGCAGTCCCGGCCGACGGACGTCATAAATGGCAATTGAAACAGCTCCTCTGTATAAAAATACCGCTGTAAAGCGTCGTTCGGCTCCATACAGCGGTATTTATATTTGTTTATTATTTGCTGATAAGGTTTCTCGCGTTGAAATCAGGGATGACTACGCGTTTGACGGTGCCGCTCTTCTCCGCGGCGTCAAGTCCTTCGTTGTAGCGCTTGTTCATATCATCGATCGCTTTATCGAGCGGAAGCACCCCGAGAATGTACTCCACAACGACGCTTTGCCATGCTTTTCCTTCCACCTTATGAACCGGATACACCGGCCAAATCGCGTCGTCCTTCGGCGTGAAATCCTTGAAGTTTTTCAAGGACGGCTCTTTCGCTTTCGAGATTACGGAAGGGATAAGGGCAACCCCTTTGCCTTGCTCGAAGTACGGAACGAGCACATCGTCGCCATGAATGAATTGCATGAATTCCCATGCTTCTTTCTTGTGTTCGCTGGTCGAAGAGATATACAGCCAGTTGCCGGCCGCGTTAATATAGTTAGCCCCTTTCGGCGCCTGGCCGTCAATGGTCGGCAATTGAGCTACGCCCCAGTTGATTTTGGTCGGGAACTGGGAATCATAAACGCTAGGTTCGGCGGACAGGGACATGTACATCCCGATCTTGCCGGCAGCAAATTGGTTACGGAGCGGGTCGATGTCGAGCGATTCGTAGCCCGGCAGCATGCTTTTGTTGTCGACGATTTTCTTGATCGTTTCTACATACGGCTTCAGTGTGGAGAAATCGTATTTGCCGGTTTTCCAGTCATAGATGTCCTTGCCGTCCAGACGCATCATCGGCATGATGCTTCGCTCGTAAGCGGCCACCGGATTTTTCATATTGAGCGCGAAGCCGTATACGCCGTCGGCTTTGCCGGCTTCAGTAATTTTTTGCGCATAGGTGACAAGCTCTTCAAGCGATTTCGGCGGTTCAGTAAGTCCGGCCTTGGAGAACAAATCTTTGTTGTAGATCAAGCGGAAGGTCGAGCCGTAGTTAGGCAGGCTGTAAAGCTTGCCGTCGACCGAGTTGATGCCGTCCAGCTTAAGAAGATTATCGCCGAATCTCGCCTTCAGCTCCGGCGTGGTATAGCTGTCAAGCGGCTCGATAGCCTTCATTTTAACCAAATCGGTGATCGCAAGCTTGCTCTTGGCGTTCATGATGTCCGGCGCTTCTCCGGCCAGGATGGCCGTTTGCAATACTTGCTCGTAGTTATCGGTCATCACTTGATATTCGATTTCGATATTGCTTTTGTTCGTTTCGTTGAACTGCTTGATTTTCTCCTGCATCAGATCGGTGTCGTGACGGGCGTTTGTCCAGAACTTCAGCTTGACCTTTTGTCCGGAGGCGGCGGTATTGCTTTTGCCGCTATCAGTCCGTTCCGTCGTTGTGCAACCCGCCGCAATCAGCGAAAGCGCCAGAAGTCCGGTTATAGCTGCTTGTTTTTTGCTCATCATCGTTCGCTGCATCTCCTTATTCTAATTCGGTTTCGTTTGCTATAGCTGATTATATTTTTCATAGCTTCAGATCGGTAGAGCGGTAAATTTCCGGTTAGGGGGGAATTTTTTGTGATCCTCGTCCCCCTGTTTACCCTTTTACCGAACCGCTTGTAATTCCGGCGATAAAGGACTTGTTGGTCATGAAATAGACGACCAGAATAGGCAGCATCGACAGCATTGAGCCGGCCAGCATCAGGTGCCATTCCGCAGCGGCGTTCGTTGAGTATTTCAGGGAAATGACCCCTACCGTCAGCGGTCTGAGACTTGGGTTCGTCATTGTAAAAATAAGCGGCAAAATGTATTGATTCCATGCATCGCGGAACGTAAACAGACCGACTACGCCGAGTCCTGGCCCAAGCAGCGGCAGAATGACCCGCCAATAAATCCCGAAAAATCCGCATCCGTCGATGGTGGCGGCTTCGTCCAGATCCTTCGGTATGGCTTTAACGAAACGTTCCAAGAGGAAAAGATAGAACGACAAGTGAGTGCCGACAAAAATCAAAATGACGCTCCACAGCGATTTATGCATATGAACTGACTTCATCATATCGTACAGAGGGCGATAGGTAATCGCACCGATCGTAATGAACATCGTCGCAGCAAGAACGAATAGGATCGCCCCTCGTCCGGGGAAATTCCTTCTTGCAAGCGCATAAGCGCCCATAGAGCAGACGATCAGGTTCATCACCGTCGATATGACGGAAATGAATAAGCTGTTCCACGTATACACCGCAAAATTCGCTTTTTTCCAAGCGTCGATGTAATTATGCCACTGCCAAGCCTCGGGTATAATGCTTGTGCTGCCGAGCAGCTCAGAGTTGGTTTTGAGCGAGCCGAATAAAGTAAACAATACCGGATAAAGAATGGAAAATACGATAACGAGCAAAAATAGCCAAACGATCCCCTTACCGATCGTCGGAGCGAGACGATCGGCGGATTTAGCCTCCGTGCCGCCGGCCGGATTGACTCTTGCAGAAAAGCTGCTCATAGCTGGCTGACCTCCTTAATGCGACTCGCTGGACTTGCGCGAGATAAACAAATATAGTCCGGTAATGATTCCGACAATCAAGGCCGATACGAAGCCGGCCGCAGCCCCATAGCCGTATTGCTGCACAACCGCCTCTCCCTCGGATACCGGGAAGAACAGCTTGTAGATGTACAGATACATCACTTCCGTTTTGCCAGCAGGTCCTCCTGCGGTCAATACCATGATGCTTTCATAGCTCTTGAGTGTATTTACGATCGCCAGCATGATGATGATCTGCATCACCGGTCCAAGCATCGGAATCGTGATGTGGAAGAACTGCTGGGTTTTGTTGGCGCCGTCAATCGAAGCGGCTTCGTACAGATCGTTCGGAATGCCCTGCAGTCCGGCGAGGAAAAGCACCATGTAGTTGCCGACCGCTCCCCAGATCGCCACGATGATCGCCGTCACCATCGAGTATTTAATGCCGAGCCATTCGATGGGGGATTGGATGATTCCGAGCTGAATAAGAACGTTGTTTATAGTGCCATTGTACGAGTTGAACATCAGGTAAAATACGAGCGAAATGACCGACGCGCTAATAATAGTCGGCATGAACAAGATCGCGCGGATTGTGTTTTTACCGAAAAGCCGGCCCTGGTTCAAAATAAAAGCCAGGAGCAGCGCCAGTGGCAGCGTCACAATCAGCTTGCCGAACGTAAACACCCCGGTGTTCCATACGGATTGCCAAAACTCGGCGTCCCGGGTAAACAGGCGGACGAAGTTGTCCAGCCCGATAAACCGCGCTCCGGAAAAGCCGTCGTAATCGTAGAACATATATTTGAACGCCCAGCCCATCGGGTAAATCGTAAAGAGAGCAAGCAATATCACGCATGGAAGCACCATAAGATACGGGCCGGAATACTCTCTCCATTTTTTTCTGAGTAACATTGTTGGTTAATCTCCTTTCTCTCCAGTTGTGATTGCTAACCCAAGTATATGGGCACTCGGCCGATTCCTCTAGGGAGGCAATTTTCATCAGGAGGGGGGAGATTTTACGCTGTCGTCATTCGTCGAGAGTAACCGTCCCGAGCAGGTGATCCCGGTATCCGGAAGGCGTCATTCCGTTTTTTTTCTTGAAAATTTCGCGAAAATACCGTCGGTCGTGATACCCGAGACGTTCCGCCACTTCATAGATGGGGATATGCGGATCGGCGAGCCATTGCTTTGCCTGCGCCAGCTTTCTGTCCGTAATAAATTCCACGAAGGTGCTCCCAGTTTCTTTCTTGAACAGGCTGCTCAGGTAGTTAGGGCTTACGCCGACATGATCTGCTACAGCGGGCAGCGTAATCGTTTGCAACAGCTGCTCCTCGACGTACTGCTTGGCCTGCTCGGTGATATTTTTCGTTCCGTCCTGAATCCACAGTTTCACCTGCTGTGCGGCGGCCGTACAGAGCTCGAGAACCCGGCGGCGCAGCTCCGCCAAACTCGTGTCCTCGAACGTTTCAGGCCATGTTCTGCTGAAATCGTCGGAAAGCCCGCCCTCTATATCCATTTCCAACATTTGACGGTACAACACTGCAGCCAGTTGAATGCAGGACAGACGGGTTTCCTGTGGAGTGCTTTCACTGCTGTGCAGGCTCGTGAAAAAAACATCTACAGCTTGTGGAACAAGCTCCGTTTGTCCTCTTCGGACGACGCTCATCAGCTCGTTCTCCGCGTGCACCGGGTATTCACGCCCCCGGAGGCGGTAGTGTGACAGATCTTCGTAGTGAACAACCTGATTCATGCCGAAGAAAGACATATGCTCTATGGCTTCGCACGCCTGCCGGTAAGCATCCGGCAGATCCTTGAGTTCCGGACAAAGAGAGCTTTGCCCTACAGTGACGGTAATATTGGAGTTTTGTTCTATGGACGTTCTGCAGTAATCAGCAAAGTGCAGCAAATGAAGCTTTATGTTCTTCTCCGATTCGCCCGGATCGTAATTGACGAGCAGGGTAAGCCGTCCCCATTCGGAATAAAACGCGACGCCGTTCCCCCACGAGGCCAGGCAGTCTCGGATGATATTCTCGACAATAAACCGCGTCAGCTCCACTTCCTGAACAGGCTGCTGAGAAATCTCGGCAAACCGGTCGATGGAAAAAACGAGCAGCCCGAAGTGCGCCGACTTCACGGGTATTTCCGCGAAATTCCACTTGTCCAGCAGTCGTAAAGGCCGATGATCCCGGAACAGGACCATTTCCGTCAAATATTGCTGCCGCAAGGCCGGGAGGCTCACCTGTATTTTCCGCTGAAACTGCTTGCGCTGCTCATCCAACTCAAGCTGCTTGCGAATGGCGGAAAGCTCCTTTTCGATGATCATCGTCAGCTCTTTAATATCGACCGGCTTCAGCACATATTCGGATGCGCCGAGTGAAATCGCCTGCTTGGCATAATCGAATTCGTCATATCCACTTAACACAATAAACCGGATCGGCCGCTGCTCCGTCTGCAGCCGGCTCATGAGCTCGATGCCGTTCATATTCGGCATCTTGATGTCGGTAATCACCAAATCGGCAGGAAAGGAAGCATATTTTTCCAAAGCCTCCATCCCGTCTAAGGCGATCTCTACTCGATCGACGCCGAGCTCCTCCCAAGGCATGTGCTTACGAATACCCAGTACCACGCTCTCTTTATCATCCACCAGCAACACATTCATCGTTGATCACTCCTTGAACCCAAAAATATGAATTTCCATGACCGTTCCTGCTCCTAGGCCGCTTTCGGCACGCAAACAAGCCCGGTCTCCGAAGAAATAGAGCAGCCGTTCCTTGATGTTGACGATCGCATACCCCCCGCTTTGAACGGAGACAGAGTCACCGGCAGGTAAAACCGGTTCATTAAAATCTTTGATACGCTCAGGTGGAATGCCGCAGCCGTTGTCTTTGACCTTCAAAATCACCGTGCCCGACTCTGTGACCCTGCTCGACACATGGATATGGAAGTCTATATATTCGTTGGCCTTAAATGCATGCAGGACGCAGTTTTCGACGAGCGGCTGCATGATGATTTTGGGCACCAGAACGTTTTGGGCACGCGGATCCGCTTCGATGTCATAAGTGAATTGCCGCTTGTACTGGTGATTCACCAGCTTCAAATAATGCTCCACATGCTCCATTTCATTGGCGATGGTCGTTTCCTCTCTCCCCTTGTTGAGGCTGAGCCGGAAAAAACGCGATAAGGACAATATGATCTCGGGGGCTGTAGGATCCTCGAACTCGAGTGACTTCCAATACAGCTCATCCAGCGTATTGTATAGAAAATGCGGATTGATCTGCACCTGAAGCGCTCGCATCTCCGCTTGGCGCTTGGCCTTCCCTTCTTCGACAATCTGCCTAAGCAGGCCTTGAATACGCTCCAGCATCTCGTCAAACCGGTTGCCGAGCTCGCCGATGTCGTCTCGGTAAATGGAAGAGAAGCGCACGTTAAGATCGCCAAGCTTGACCTTGTTCATCAGCATCATCAGATTGCGCAGTCGATTGGTTACCCATTTGGCGATCCAATTATTTACGAGGAACGAAACGATCAATAAAATAACGGTCATCAAAATAGTGAAATACTTGATGAAACCGACCTTCTCGAGCAGATTATCCTTCGGCTGGACGACGACAGCCCGCCACTGGGTAAATGGGATTTCCGAATGGTTGACTAGGAACGTTTCCTTGTTGATGTCCATTTCGAAATGGGAAGGCGCTTCCTTCAAACGGGCGAGCGCTGAATTTCGAATAAATTCCGCCATAGCCGAAGATTCCTCGGACATCAGCAGAGGCTTACCGAACTCATCCAAAATGAGAGAAAAACCTTGCGGAACAAGGCGGATGCTCTTCAAATTATTCACGAATTTTTCCGTCGATAGCGTCATCACCAGGTAACTGTCTTGATCGAGGTAGCTCATGTCCGCCGCTGGCCTTGTGAGCAGGCTGATGACATCCCCTTGACCAGCGAATAACGGATCGATTTGGCTGTGCACCCACACGTTTTTCGGTGAGTTGACGATAGCTGCATAATATGGAGTTTCGCGAAAGGGCACCTTTTTCTTCTCAAAGGGCCCTTCGAAAAAATCTCCCCGCGGCGTACTCATATAGATCGTCTTAATCGAAGTCGAGTTGGTCCGCATTTGCGAAAACAACGAGAACATCGTGTTGAATACCTTCGTATAAGGTTCATCCGTTTTATTCAGGCTCCAGCTCATCGCCAGCTTCATCGCTTCGCTGGAATTGATCAGGTACATCCGGTCGCTGACATTCTTCATTTCATTGCCCATGTAGCCACTCAGCTGATTTACCGTTTGGTCTGCCGCGTTATAGGCGTAGTCCTGCAATATTCGGGAAACCTCATTATAAGAGAATGCACCTGTCAGCGGAACCGCCAAACAGATGACGATAGATGTGGTAAGAAATACTTTGCGCTGCAAGCTGTAATTTTGAAATGCGGTGAAAATCCGCCGAATCAGTCCCATGAGTCCGTCCCCCTTGATTGCATTTTTCCATACCCCGGCCTTGCCGGGCAAGGGCTTAAAATTTACGAAGCCGGAGCGATTAATGTAGATATACCACCCACGTAAGGAAAAAACCACTGGATAACTTTCTCAGCTAGGCTTATGCCTTATATAAAAAGGAAAAGGACCCCTTTGCAGGAGTCCCTCCGAGGAGATTAGAATTGGATCGTTCGCTTACAGACATTCACCACGCACAATTTCGTTGACCATACTTCTATTAGAATGATGCTCCAGATTTATTCATCACTGTTGTTGCGTTTATGGAATTGTGGTGTAACGGAGATTTATAAAAACCGATGCTCCTTTTCCCGCAGCATACAACACATTAAATCCTTCGCGATTATGCGCATATGTTTGTGTCGCAAAACGATTATGCACGTATGTTTGTGTCATGACACCGCGACACAAACATACGTGCTTTCAAATAAAAATCCCCAATTTTACGGGGATCTCAAAGCACCTATGTTTGTGTCGTCGGACAGCGTACCAGAGAATCTTGTTGTTGTTCTTCCAATCCCACAATATCACCCTCAATGATGAATCAATCATGCCCCCATTCAATTTAGATTTGCCCTGGGCGAGACTTACTTCATTTTTATGCTGATGCCGTTCCTTAGAACTCCTAAGAAAGCCGGTAAGCATTTACTCTGGTTATTCTAACGACAAACGCAACCGTTACTCTAGCGACAATTTTAGTAATTATGCTGTTCGGACCCCATTACCCGGCTAATTTTTTTGTCCCCGTACTTCTTTGCCGTTCGGTTTATTCCCTGCTCGAGTTTATTGAGAATATGGATATTTGGTTAATGCTCGTATGGTTGTTTGCCGTCTTCCTCAAGCTGTTCCTCTATATGTTTATTTGCTCATACGGAACGGCTCAATAGCTCGGAATCAAGAATTGGAAGAATATCATTTGGTGGTTTGCGGGCATTATGTTCGTATCGGCAGTACTCCCGGAGAATGATCGAGCTTCCCATTCTGATGCTAATTATAGGATATATAAAGAAACAGCGTCAATAATTTCGAATGGCTTCCGACTTCAAGTATTCACACGAGGAAGGTAAGTCCGTGGCGTTACAATGAGGAGACTAAGAAGTTCGGGTCGACGTAAACAGAAAGAAGGCAGACCCTCCGTGGATCTACCTTCTTTCTGCTTAAGTCGTTTCATCGTTTCCTGGTTCAATCAACGAGTCATCGTCGGCCCTCCGAACGATTCAAGCGTGGTTTGTCAACTCTGCCGAACAAAGGCAACCAATCATTCAAACCAATTACTCATCCCATTTGGAATGAAGTACATGATGGCAGAAGTTAGGGCGCTTATATCCCGGAAGAAGCATTTCGCATATGTCGGCGTTAATTGTTCCGTATGTTGTTTCCGGTTTGTGTTTGAAGCCTTCCAAGAAGGCATGTAAGATGTTGTGTTTGAACTGACTGCGAGGAAAAGCCTGGACGACTATTTGCCGAGCTTCAGCTGAGATGAGATCGAAGTTCTTCCCGACGACATCATAACCGACGCCAAAATTCATAAGCGCCACTTCGGTTTCCTTATATTCGACGATTCCGATGGTTGTATGCAGGGCAACAGCATCCCAAACCAGCCGAATGGAATCTTCCGGGATGCCGCGGCTTTTAAGAAAATCACGGGCAGCATTAGCCCCATCGACCTCAAAGCGTTTGTCCTTGCTTCGGAATGCGGGAGTAAGGCCTATATCGTGGAAGAGTGAACTGATATAAAGCAATTCAGCATCGTATTTCATTTGATTCATGTTCCCCCTCATAGCCGCAAACAAATATACGCGGTTCGAGTGGTTCCATAGAAGGTCGTCGGCATGCTCACGCACTAATTCAGCAGCTTCAACGGCTAGCTTACTATCCGGAATCTTTATATCAGCGATTAATTTCGTCATCAACAACTTCCCCCTTATTCATTCGACTAACCTATTATAGGATTTGATCGTTGCGAAAATAATGCGCTTTTTGTTTCAAGGATCGCTCACAACCTGAATGAAAGCTTGGCATGCCGCTCAAACACGGAATGCCCTCTTCCACTATGCGTCTCGCCTCCATATTTTTCATTGCTGGGAACGAATATTGCGGAACAATTAATACCAATAATCCCTAATAGCTACTTTCCGGATTTCATCTAACACTGAAGAGGAAGCGATCATTTCCTTTCGGCAACGATCGCTTTATTTTGTCTTCGAATATTGCGATGGTCACAAATGGCATTAAATACGGCTAGACAGTTACTTTCTTTGCTAGACGCGCTGCCGCTTCTTGGGCCTCATTTTTTGCTTTATCCAGCACGTTTGCTTTGTCAAGCTTGCTTGTACCTTGAGCTCGGACAATTTGGTAATCCTCAATGCCGAGGAAGTTAAACATCGATTTGAGGTAGTTGTGTGAGAATTCGTTATCTGTGTACCAATCGTTATTCGTGTAGATACCGCCACTTCCTTGAATCACGAGTAGACTACGTCCGTCAGTTAGTAAACCTACTGCGCCATTTTCCGTATATTTGAAGGTTTCGCGGGCGATCATGATGTTATCCATGTAATCCTTAAGCCGGGAGGGGATATTGAAGTTGTGAAGCGGCATGACGATCACGTATGTTTTCGCGCTCTTGAATTGCTGTAAAATTTCGTTCATTTTGCTGGTAACGCGTTTCTCTTCGTCCGTCAACTCTCCACCAGATGCAAATTTCCCCCAAGCGTTCAGAACGGTGCTGTTTATTTCCGGAATTTCTTCGCCATATAGATCAATTTGCTCGATCAATTCGTTCGGATTCAACTTGCGGTAGTTCTCAATAAAATATTTGCCGACTTCAAGACTAACTGAATCAGGGGAATCAACAGTGGCATGCGCATTGATAACAAGTAATTTTTCCATGTTTCCACTCCTAAATTTGATTTTATTGGCGACAAGATTAATCGCCGATAACCTTAGACCCCAATATACAGCGATGCATGTGCCAAGTCAAATCCATTTTTATGGTTCGGCCTACAGTTGACAATTGGAGCGGTTATCATTAGATTTATAAATATTTACCCATAATAAAATGGGAGGAGTTATTATGCAGTATAGTGTCGGAGTCGAATATGCACTGCATTGTCTAGTTTACTTAATTCCAAACGATTCAAAGATTGGTATCAAGGAACTTGCATTTTTTCAAGGCATTCCGGAGACCTACTTATCCAAAATATTTACAAATCTTGCTAAAGCGGGTATCATTTCGTCGGTTCCTGGCGTTAAAGGTGGATTTAAACTTGCACGGGATCCGGAGGAAATATCCTTCTGGGATGTGGTCGAGGCAGTGGAGGGCAAGAAGCCAATTTTCCAGTGCCAAAACATCAAGGATAGGGGCTATCTATATCGCAATCGCGACTGTTCAGACTGCACAGTTTCGACAAGCTCCTGCTCAATTAATTTAGTTATGCTCCAAGCCGAAGAGACTATGCAAAATTATTTACGCAGTAAGAAATTGTCCTGGCTGGAGGAGGAGTTGGATCGTGTTTTGCCCGCACAGACACGTAAGGATATACGAGCTTTCTTTGCAAAGGACGATTCCATAAACTAAACCGAATAAAAGACAGGATGTTTAGATCGCGACGACCTCTGAGTATTTATATAATGTGAAACAAAACATATATAGCTCTAACATTTTGTATGCTTGGGAACGTTGATACAGGAAGGTGTTAAGGTAAGGTCTGGATGACGGATATCACCTATACCACTACCTGCCCGCCGCGTGTACATCCCAAAAGTGAATGGCAAACTCAGGTCTATTGGTATCCCCACTGTGCAATCATACTGCACGCCTCCCTAAGTGCCCCGATTCTAATACTCGTTTCTGGATAGCTGAATACAAAAGATAAAAAGTCGGTAATCCTTAGCTAAGGAAAACCGACTTATATTTTGGTAAAAACCGTCTTAGAGTGGGTTTTACGTCATTTATCTGGCGGTGCCTCTAGGAAGGCTTTAGAAAACAATATTTTCCATCCACTCTGCCCCTGGTGTCAGCTACGCTGGTATTACCCCGTTATGGTGATCTCCGGAGCTGTATTATCGGTGCGTACGGCAGCGGTAAGCGGCTGTTCCATGTTGCCTGCGGCATCTACGCTCCGATAGACCAGCAATACGTCCCCTCCGTACTCAAAGTTACCGCATCCCGCCCCGTCTGCTGGGCACCACCATCTACCGAAAAATAGGTAGCCGTCACCTCGGATTCAGCATCAAGCGCCGAAAGAAGCATACTCTTGATCCATAACGAGACAGCCTATCGTTACGGCAGCCTCATTGTGGTGTGTTTGATTGCTCTAGCGTTCTCCGCTAGTTTAGTCATTCCGCTTGCCCCTACCCTTCTCGTTCACGCGTTGTCAACGGCATCAGGAGACGTTTCTTAGAAAATAAGGATAATCCCCTGATAGCCGTATTAGTTCTTTAAACTGCTCTGCCCAGTCAGTCTTTTATGCATTTGATCTTCGAACAGTATTGTATTAGACCGTCCCAACTCCCCCATAAGCAACCCTGACATTTCGAAGGTTGCTTTTTCATTATTGTCTCAGACGGGATCAACAACGTGCTTCCAGATGCAAGATGGGGGTATACCGATACGTTCGGTACATGCACCGATTGGAAACTGTTATCTTCATCTGTTAATTACTAGCGAGGCAAGCCAGGACCTAAAACAACAACGTCTACGATGAAAGCCAATATCCCCAGAAAGATCCAGGTCTTAGAGAAAACTGGCGTAAGCAGTTCGACAGGTTCACCCGATTTTCTAATCCGGATGAATGCGGCCATCCAGGCAAGAAACGCTTGACCGCCAAAGGAGGATGCCGCGGCGGACATCGCGACCAGAACCATGCCCACAGGGTTAAACAGCCCGGCGATTACACTCATGATTCCCGACACAAGATAAGGAAATATGGTTAAAGCTCTTCCTCTTCTCCGTCGTTCACCATACTCGTTTCCCAAAAATGGATCGAGCGTTCGTACACCATGTTTTAAAGTTGCGAATGAAATGACTGCGCCTATCAGAGTGAGAGCGGTTTTCCAAAAAACAGGGTTTGGAAGCCCTGTCACAAAAGCGTCCACATCGCCAAATCCGGCAAAAGACAAGGCCATCATATAACCCCCGCCGATGAAAAAATTCACATGGCATAGCAGCCAGAGAAAATATCGGGTATTGGACGAGGCGTGCAGCAGTTGTTTGGCAATGATAGCAACGACAATTCCTACGATAAAATTCATCAGAATGCCGGCCGAATGGATCAAACGCTGCAATCCGACCGTAAGATGTTCGATATTGTAGTCGGCATCCACACTTGATACATGCAAGAGTGATCCTCCCGACAACGCGGCCATCAAGGCATGCCCCAGAACTTCATGGGCAACCGAACAGATGAATTGTGTAAAGACTGCGATCGACGCGATGGAAAAGAGATTAATCCGCAGCTCGGGATTTAGATATACGTCCGATTGAGCCGTTGCCATATTCACCACAATTACCCCCTTCAAATAAATTATACATTCTGTTCTTCCCCAACCTCATTAAGTCTGCCGCCCTTTATGATCGCACATCATAATTCAACAGAAGAACTCGGTTCTCCGTGTTTTCTTTCTTCGAAATCCTACGAATGAGTCAACCTACGCGTGAATTCTCGTAATAGTTACGGCTTTGACTCATATTCAGGCCACCTAACGAGTACTTAAGACTGTTCACAAATTCAATATTAAAATAAATTTCTAATAAACGTTAGGGGTTTATTTTGTCGTAATTCCTGTAACCCATAACAATAAAAAAATAAAGTCCACCAAGGTCACTCGGAATCGGCTTGCCGTCCCGCTCTGATTGTCGCTGAACCCAGCCATATAAGCTACTCCCGTATCACCAGCATATATGGACATGTCAGGTCTTATCGTACGGCAAGATAATTATACATGTGATATCCAATTTAAAGTCTCGCTTCTTCAGACTTGTTCTTACCATAATCGATTATTCTGCTCACAAATGAATGATGCAAAAAACAGCTTTCTTAGCTCTCGCAAAATTTCCTCCGGACTTTGACGCTGCATAAGATTCGGATTGACATAAGCGGAGCGGATAATGGCGCTCTCATCGATCATGAATGTAGCCGGAACCGGCAAAATCCATTTGGAGGTATTGTTGTACTCCTCAAGATCTATCGTAAAAATGTTTAAGTTATAATATCCAACTTTCTACGTAGATCGCCGAAAAATCAAAATACTTTTCTAGATGAATAAATTCCCATACATATGGGAAATTTAACATTAAATCTGCAAAAATATCATTATTTCCATTGTATGTTTCTGGGGAGGGCGACACCTTATGAATCTGATCAAGCTTTTCAGGAAGAGGAGGGAACCCCTCAATCGTTCCTTAACCCAAGACGTGTTTCATGAATATCCGAAGAAGCAAAGCGACGAACATAAAGAGCCGATTTACCCCAGCTTGCTTGAAAGCGGAAATCGGTTAAAAGATATCTTCTCCGGATGTCAGGATTTCATTTTTCTTCCATGGCATTACGGGGCAAATCTTCAGTATTCGGCCATGGCCGTCTATTGCTTGTCGCTGGTCCAGGAAAAAAAGGTAAACTACTTTAAAACAATCATGCAGGATTTGGTTCCCCACTGTGTCGGACCTGCCGCAAATGTGACCCCCGAAGACGTGTTCAACTATTTCGAAAATCACGGAGCTTCTTCGGAAACCGCGCACATCATTGGGGATTTGGATACGGCGGTTCGTGATATTTTAGGAGGCAACGTCGTTGTCCTTTTCGACCAATGGGACAAGGCACTCAGCTTCAAAGCGATCACGATTCAAGAAAGACAAGTGATGGAAAACTTGACGGAGCCAGTTGTGAGAGGCCCGCACGAGAGTACTGTTGAAAATCTGATGAAAAATATCGGACTGCTACGTAACAGGTTGAAAACCCCTGACTTTAAACTGAATTTTTTAACAGCAGGGGGGAAATCTCAATCCGAAATTGCTTACGGTTATATCGAAGGAGCCGTCAACCCGGAAACGTTGGCTGAGTTTCAAAAACGGATCATGCAAGTTAAGGAAATGGAAATTTTGGAAACCTCTTATATCGAAGAGCTGCTTGAAGATTCTCGGTATACCCCTTTTCCGCAAGTTCGCATCACCGAACGGCCGGATACGGCTGTCGCTGCCCTCTTGGACGGGAAAATATTCGTGATGGTCTCCGGCAGTCCGAGTATTCTTATTTGTCCGGGTCTTTTCATGGAGTTTATGCAGTCTCCCGAAGACTATTACCAGAGAACGGTTTTTTCAAGCATGATCCGACTGCTGCGGTTTACTTCATTTTCCTTGACGGTTGTGTTACCGGCGATTTACATAGCATTGACAACGTTTCACCCTGAGTTGATCCCCACAGTACTCTTGCTTACGATTCTCAATACGCGCGAAGGAATTCCCTTCCCGGCTTTGTTGGAGGCGCTTATTATGAACTTTTTTTTGGAAATTCTGACCGAAGCGGGGGTTCGACTTCCACGTCCCGTCGGCTCCGCCGTGAGTATCGTTGGGGCGCTCGTTATCGGTCAAGCGGCCATCGATGCCGGCATCGCTTCCCCGGCCATGGTGGTTGTAGTGTCACTGACGGCGATCGCAAATTTCGCGCTTCCTCAGTACAATTTTTCCTTGACCGTCCGATTATTGCGTATACCGCTCATGCTCCTTGCCTCTATATTAGGGGTATTTGGGTTAATGATCGGGTTCTTGTGGATTATGCTGCACTTGATGAGTTTGCGTTCATTGGGGCAGCCCTATATGGCGCCTATTGGTCCAACTCGCCCCCGTCAATTTCGCGATGTGTTTGTTCGTATGCCTATGGATATCCTGCTGCGTTCCCCGCGAAATAGGCAACGGCATTATTCGTCCGCTTTAACGAAGGAAGAAGGTTGAACGGTGAGAGCATACGGATTCGCAACTTTATCCGTGTTGTTTCTTATTCTCCTGACCGGATGCTGGAATCGAGTGGAATTGGATGAATTTGCATTTGTTCAAGGCGCTGCAGTTGACCTGACGGAAGATGGATCGGAAATTGATATGACAGTCCAATTCTATAAGCCGACAAGCGGAGGAAAGAGTTCCTCGGGAAACAGCGAAGGCTCTAGCGATAGGTTCATCAATCTCAAAACAAGAGGCGCAAGCATATTTGAAGCGGTCCGCGATATCGCGATTCATTTGGGCAGAAAAGCGTCATGGTCCCACATGCGGATTCTTGTGATCGGGGAAAAGCTTGCTCAAAAGAGGGACGTCGGAGAAATCCTTGATTTTTTTACGCGGGATCATGAACCGCGCCCGACCATGGCCGTGATCATCGGCAAAGGCAGGGCCGACGCTTATTTGAAAGCCAAACCTTTTATTGAATCGAGCACGAGCCAGCAACTGCGGGAGGCGGAACGATTGTCTTATCATTATGCCGGAAAAACGTTGAACACCTCTCTTCGGGATCTGATGTTGGATCTCAAAAGCCAAACTGCGGTTTCGGCGGTACCGTACATTTCTTTTGACCGGAAGGATGAGTCGACAAATGCTTCTCTTACCGGCCTCCTGATTTTGAGGAAAGGAAAATTAATAAGCGAGGTTTCAGCCAAAAGAATCGGAAGCTTGCTCATGCTGATGGGTAAATATAAAAGAGGAATTCTCCAAGCGCCTTGTACTGACCCCAAAGCACCGGAGATCAGGAAGATGGAATCCGTTGAAGTAGAATCCGTCAAGACGAAGACCACAATTAAGATCAGAAACGATACAGCCGAGGCCCGCATCTCTATCAAAGTTCAGGGCTACGCTGGCGAGTTGCTTTGCTCTTCCATCAAAACGCCTGAGGAAGCGGCAATGTTTAATCAAAAAATGAAACAAACGCTCGAACAGGAATTGCATCTAACACTTAAGTTTTTACAAGTACGTAAGCTGGATGTACTGGGAATAGGAAATCGCATATTTCAAAAGGACCCGGCATTGTGGGCAAGCTGGAAACCGGATTGGGAGGAGCGCTTTGCCAAGCTTCCGATTACAGTTGACGTAGAGGTAAACGTGTTCAATACCGGTACAAATACAGGCGAGCATCTTGCAAAGTAATTTCAATCTCTATAGATGGATATTGGGGTATAACCATGATTGAGAAATTCACGCTTCTGCTTATTTTATATGCCGCTCTGTTTATTTATGATGGTCCGAAATTGAAAAATAAACGCCGTCGGATGCAGGTCGGGTACGGGCTGTTAATGATAGCCTCCGTGTATCTCAGCATCGATTATTTGTTAGATCTGCATGCTCCGAACCTGGACGATGTATTTCATTTCTTTTTTAAAAATGCGGTGAAGCACATTGAGGAAGCAATTAAACTTCCTGCTTAACGATCTGATTCCCGAAGGAAAGGGGGCTTGATGAAAATGCAAAAGCTGAATACGGTCAGCTCCTGGCAAATGACGGCACTCTTTACAGCCTATATAACCGGATCGGCGATCGTCTGGATTCCGGCGCCTTTGACCGGTGCTGCAAAAAATGCCGCCTGGGTATCGCTGTGGCTTGCGAGCGGAATTGGGATGTTGGTGCTTGCTTGTGTCCTCTATTTGCACCGGAAATACCCTGAACTAACGTTTGTCGAGTATAGCGAACTAACGTTTGGCAGGATGGTGACTGCAATCATCGCCGTTCCTTATTTAATCATGTTACTTCTCATGCTGTCCAATATCGTAATCGGTATAAGTCAATTCTTCAATAGCACGATGATGAGGGAAACGCCTTCCTATGTCTTCCACTTGTTAACCCTGCTTACTGCGGCCATGACCGTTCGTGCGGGAATTGAAGTAATGTCCAGAATGTTTATACTGCTTCTCGCCGCGGTATTTTTCTTCTCGTTCTCTGTTTTGCTGCTTTGCCTGCCTTCCTACCGTCCGGAGCTTCTCTTGCCCGTATTTCAGCACGGTTTCAAGCAAACCCTCTTCGGCGCTTATCAAACTTGGGGTTTCCCATACGCGGAGATTATCCTATTCTCAACACTTTTGCCGTTTGTCCGAAGGGATCAACGACAACATCTCGGCAAATTTATGTTTATCGCGCTGCTTTTCAACGGTATTTCTTTGTCACTGGTGATTCTATGCACCATCATGGCTCTAGGTCCGATGGCGGCGACTGTAAAGTTTTCCTTATTCGAGCTTGCGCGGCTGGTCGATGTCGCAGATATCATTCAGCGGATCGAATCGGTCATCAGCATCGGCTTGATCGCCGCGTCCTATATGAAGGCAACCATTGTGCTGTTTATGTTGAATGAGGCCATATCCAGGCTGCTTCGGCTACAGGACGAGAATATTCTGATCTTTCCGACAACATTTCTATCATTTCTTCTTACAATGACCATGTATCAGAACGAATTGGAATTTAACGAACGTGTAACTGCAGAGTGGCCATTAATTATCACATTGTTCGGCGTTGTTCCCAACCTTATGGTAATACTGGTAACCGCGTTTAAAGACCGGCGCGGAAAGATTCGCAAGGCATAAAATGCCATGCTCCAATTGAATGTTACTTGTTAAAATAATTTTCCCGGTACTGGCCGGGGTACAGCCTTCCAGCTTGCGAAATACCGGATAAAGTTCGCCGGCGTATTGTATTTCAGCTTCTCCACGATTTCCGCTATTTTCATATCCGTTTCAACCAGCCATTTCTTGGCCATCTTCATGCGATATTCCGACAAGTAATCGGGGATAAACTTCTGCGGTTCAATAGCTCTAAATATAATTAAAAATCCCATGGTGATGATTCTCTTCTGTTGCCTTCAGCTCCCAAGCTATTAATTTACAACTCAAAATAACCTGCTCCGCCAGAAGCAGGTTGTTTTTTTTCTGCTGTAATATATTTTTCGACTAAATGAGTAATTTACTCCTTCCATAACGACAGGTACCAGAATTTCGTTAAAATACATTCAAGAAACCATGAACCGCTTTATGACAATGGCTACGCCGTCATCCCTGTTCTTGCTGGCGGACGTAACGGAAAGAATATGCGCATCGACCCGCAAACCGACTCCGGAATGCTCTGTGAAGGTTGGATAAGAAACCATATCCCATTTGAAATCGGTTAATTTATCCAGGGCGGCGATTTCAACTAAACGCTTGGGCCCGTTGTATTATCGGGAATGGGATAATGTTCTTGTCAATTTCGGGAATGGGATAAAGTTCTTGTCACGGGAATTTGACAAGAACTTTATCCCATAAAAAGCAAAAGCCGCAATTTACGCGACTTATAATGGGACAATGTTCTTGTCACCCGACAAATGTCGGATGACAAGAACATTATCCCATAAATGACAAGAACCTTATCCCATTCCGACAGACGAAAACCCATCGCTAGTTGCGATGGGTTTCAATGGTTTCAATGCATTTTACTTCTTAAATTGTTTTTGATTTGTTAGGACATTTTATGTCGTTAATTATTTTTTCTAGCTCTATATTTCTTGATTCTTTTTTTGTGACTATCTGGACAACCTGTCGCTCATATACATTGGATTTGTGTCTAAAGATCATCTTTGGGATTCTATTTTCTATCATCCTTGTAACTTGATTCCAATCAGGAACGCGGTTTTGTTCGGATCCTTCTTTTGCAATTTCAAGCCATTGATAGAAATAATTTAAACACAATTCGGATGTGAATCGATTTACGATCCAATCAGACAATCTTCTGTTATCAAATTCATAAAGATTGGTGTGGTTAAACAGCTTTTCTTTAAAGTCATTTATATGTTTTTGGATGAGTTGAGTCGCATATTCAAATCCTTCATATGTTCTGCGATTTGTTTCATCCGCTCTTATCGAGGTATAAAAATGATCGGTCCGCAGCAATGTGTGTTTCCAAAATACATAGGCATAAGCATATGGACAAATTTGAGGAAACTCCCCTTCCTCCTGTTTACGGAGTTCTTGTAGGGTATGTAAACAAACGTGGTGATTAGCCAAATATTTTTTTCTGACATACCGGTCAATGGCCCTGAAGCATTGCTTATTTTCATCATATACGTGATCTTTAAACTCGTTACTTAAGGAGTAGTCTCTCTTGGTTATCATCTTCTTATGTTCACTGCTAGGAAACTTGGAGGTAATGGTTGCTTCGAAATTAAACATGTCAACAGAAACAGACCGAGGAATAAACAGTAGTCGATTTGTTTCTGTTACAACTCCCATTTCACCTGACAACCATTTCAACACAACATCGTCATTAATCTTTGCAAGGAAATTCCATTCTGCCCACTGTGTCAAAGTAAAATCGCCTAACGTATATCCGCACTTACAAGTAAAAGGGTCACGGAAAAACAATATGGTCAAAGGGAAAAATGATTAATGATAAGCCAGATGGCTTTTGGGAATGGTATCGTACAGATGAAACATTAAAGCGTTCAGGGTATTTTGACATGGGCGAGCCTGTTGGTGAATGGGTCACCTATGACAGCAAAGGCAATAAACACAAAACTACCAATCGTGATAATGAATAAAATGTCAGGGCTTTTGCTTATCCATTGCTGTGTGTAACCTGCCATTTAGCTTAATGGCCTTTTGAACAAACATTACAAATTCAAGTTTTTCTATCTCCTCGATTATGCACCTATGTTTGTGTCGTAAAACGATTATGCACCAATGTTTGTGTCGTGACCTCGCGACACAAACATTGGTGCTTTAAAATATAAAATCCCCAATTTACGGGGATCTCAAAGCACATATGTTTGTGTCGCCGGACATTTTTCCTTCGGCGACACAAACATATGCGCTTTCGCGACACAAACATATACGCTTTCACCGAATTTCAGTTAACCGTTTTGTTGAGGCACATTCTTTAACACTAATGTTGAGTTTAAAATTTCCAGCTGCCTTGTTGGTCTTCTCTATACTTTTATCTATTTCCCTCCATACATCCTGGGCTGAGAACTTGCCAGTAAGTTCGATCGTGTATTCCCCTCCTCCCGAACCGTCTTCATGAATGATCAGGTCCAACCGACCACATCCCGTGGTGACGAGAAATATGATCGCTACAATGAATATAGCATATTTTTTCATTTACCTTTGCGCTCCCTTCTGCAGGAAAAGTGAACATAAAACAAGTTTAAAGTGACGCAAAAGATGTTCTTCGGCGTCACTTTAAGAGTATAAGTATGATTATTGACTGCTTTACCTATTGCATCTTTGCTGCCTATAGTCATTTAATCAATAAAGGATTGATGAAGTATATGTACACGCCTGTCTTTATGATCTCATTCGATAAAATACATCTTGCCATCGACTTCGAGGGCTATCGAAGACTGCTCGAGATCCCCTTTCATCTGTTTCGCAAACGAGACGACTTGATTAACGGCCTCTTTATCCAATTTCTCGGCAAAGGCATACACGATCGTTACTTTTTCTTTGATCAATTTTTTGTCATTATCAACCCAAGCACCCGAGCCGGCGACAGCCGTAGCGCCGCCAAACCAATTTGAAAATTTCGTCAGCGCCTGATCAACGAACTTTTCATGTGCTTCATCGGTGATGGGAATGCTCCCTTTCACCGTAGAAGGAACGTAAATTTTGACCACATGACTAAGGTGATATTGACCGCCGAGTGCACTTCCAGTTATACTATCCGCATTGGAAGCTCCCTCGGATGCACTGAAAGATTGCTGTACCGGAGCGATCAAAAGAGTCAATAAAAATACAAAAGATAGTCCCCAAAACCAAATTTTTCTCTTCATTACTTGAACTCCTTTATTTTTGAAATTTCACATACCGACTAGTCGGTATGCATTGGAAACATTATACATTGTGGGTTTTATTCCAATCAATGGGAACTCAGAATTATAAAAAGGGGATTTATGGCATGGGAAATCAGCACCAGCAACAATCAAAACAGACCATTGAAAAGCTGATGAAGTCCGGGGTCGAGTTATTCTCTCTCCACGGCTACTCTAATACAAGCATTGAACAGATCGTGAAACATGCCGGTTACTCCAAAGGAGGATTTTATGCCCACTTCTCCGGCAAAGAGGAGTTCCTGCTAAAGATCATTAAAGAAGGCATTGATTTTTACTTTGAAGATTTGCTATCTGCTCTGAATCGAAAAGATCGGGACTTGCTGAGCAACTTTCAACAATACTCTTTACGCTTGCTCAATGAAGCATACGAAAAAGGGTCCTCTTCTTTGCTTATTCAAGGATGCATGATTTCCAATGAATTACCTCAAATCAAGGAGAGGCTTATTGTACAGATGGAGGAATGGAGACAATTCCTAACGCATTTTTTTCAGGTTATGAAAGATGAGGGGATTGCAGGAAGTCCATTGGATGCAAGAACCTTAGCAACAGCTGCAATGGCACTCTTTAATGGGATTAATCTGCAGCATTTTGTCGACGACAGAATTCGGTTGGAAGATATGTTATTGGTTATTATTGAACTTCTTCAGGTCCAAAAACATGACTAGATACACGGGTTGGTAGGAATTCAGCGCCGCGGATCGGCATTTATTCTATTTCGTCAAACTAGAATTTTACGTAATAGAAAAGAAACCTTGCTCTTGACAGGAACGACGATAATAAAGAGATTATAAGAAAACAGCTTCCCGATGAGATCCATGCCGCCGCCATAGGGGACAAGAACCACGCGATCCACGGCGTGAAGTCAGCACCAGTACCCCCAACTCGCCCGCGAAGGCCCACACGCCAGTACTCAACGACAGCAGGCGCCACCATAAATCGCGAGTATCCAACATGGCACGACGCCGTGATAGTGATACGCTAAGTCAAAGTCTCCTGATGCGGAAACCCGGGACCCATATGCCATTTGCCCGCCATATAAGTGTTGCGGAACGCTGCGAACTCCCGCTGCGACATTTTGTATTCATCCCCATATTCCTCCACCTATACTCTTCTGGAATCATTTGACCGCCCTGTGCTGGCGGACAGCCTGACATCTTATATAGAGTTATTATATCAACGTGCGTTATTCGAGCCTACGTAACGATTAAGTATATTGCCTTATGGGAGAATCGGGCCTGGAAGATCTGAGATTGAATCGCACGATAATAAAAGTAACTTTATTAATGCAAGGTGAAAGGATGATTTCAAGTTTATTACAAATTACTGTTCAATGAACATTTAAGAGGAGTTGTCCTTTTGGCAGCTCCACGCTATCGTTTCCCGTTAGTTGAAGAAGCATGTTAGACTTCGATAGCTGTGGTACCTTCTGATAAACATATGGATACATATGGTGATGGGGAGTAAATCTTTGCTAGTGCTAGCATACCTTACATTTCTTGAAATACTTTAATGAGTTCTTCAATAGCACTCTTACCGTCTCCCTTGTAAGAAGAGCCAGGCATAACAGCAAGTGTTTTAGGTTTTAGATCTGCTAGTTTACGTAGCATCTGCTCTGTGTGCAAGGTATAGGGAATATAGTTGGAAAATGGACCTTGTGAGTTGTGTAACACTTCTTTAAACCGATCAATTAAACTAGCCTCAGTGACTGGTTCTACATCACCGTTTTGATGGAACAAGTCAGAAGTGAAGAGAGTCCGGTCGGTCTCTTCAAAAAGCAATCCTGCATCCCACCCATGCGGGAGATGGGGTGTGCGCAAGTAACGGAAGCTTTTCTTCCCCGTACTGAATACCTCGTTGTCCTGAAGCGAACGAATAGGTCTGATAGCGAACTCCCCGTTTACCGCCGCCCCAACAATCCCGATTACAGCCTCAGCTTGAGGTGCAATTGTGAGCCATTCATTGAGTGCGCCACACTCGTCCGACTCGAAATGACTGTAACTAATCCAGCGCAATTGTTTAAGATCAATTAGGCTAGCAACTGCTTGACTGAACTGAAAAAAAAGTGATTTAGGGCCTGTATGGTACAAAAGAGGCTCCTCGTCTCGGACTAAAAATGCATTGTACTGGAATCCGGATTCCGTTGAGAAGATCGAAAGACGAAATACATCAGACTCAATTTCATCAATACGTGCCATAAGATTTCTCCTTTATCCTTACAGATTACTTTACTGGTTTGTTTATGATCATTCATTTCTTGTTTAGTACCGTGTAAACTCCCTCCAAAAGCTACCCGCCGAACCTTTTTCCAATAATCATCATCCTCTTTTTGTAATTAAACTAACCTGCCCGTCCCTCGGTTTTAAGCGTTTATCTCACGTATTCTCACTCATTCGTAGGATTTCATCACCATGTATTGCAGCGATCGACGGAAAAGTAAGCTGTTACCACTGTTGAAATCCTTTTTAGGGCATGCGGGAATAGAAGAAACGTTCTTGAACATTTCCCCAGGCGCTGTTATCTACTGCACGCTTCTCCACAAGATGCCCTGGATGTTTACCATCCCATGGCTCAACGGGTCGTT
>NZ_JBHSRV010000020.1:0-64619 GCF_042659105.1 Paenibacillus allorhizosphaerae
CCTAGGCAAGAGGGCCGGATAGCAGGCGATCTTTCTTATTTTGCAATCCACATCAGCTAAAATTCATTGAAATGTACCCTTAAAAACAAAACCCCGAAAAAATTCGGGGCTTTGTCAACAATCTGAAGCAGCCGTATTGGCTGCTTTTTCTTTTCAGGCTGGATTCGCTCCTCCAAAGCGAATTTCCTGATCCAAAATAACTTCTTTCGGAGGGCTTTCCATAGGAATCGCGTATGGAATCAAGGCAAATTGCACTTCTTGGATCGGATCCGGCAGGCGAGGAGTGACCAGAAAACGTACTTGAGTCTGACCGCCGCCTCCATGAGTGCCGTTTCTACGGACGCTGTATTGCTGTTTGCCTGTCACTTCCAATAACAAATGAGGGCGGATATGACCTATGTTTTCGTTCGTTGAAAGATGCTCGATTTCCAGGAAAACAATACTTCCGTTCTGATGCTGCATCGCGTGGGTCAAAACGTACCGGAATCCGTTTACAACGGATTTCTGCATGACAGGTAACACGTTTATCAGCTCGCCGGGTTCGTCCGGAACGACCGAATGGCGGCCTTCATTGAGGCTGTGCAGCAGCCAACTAATTTGCGGAATATCAAGATCATAGGTTATGGCCCATTGCTGCATGATCTCTTTTGACGGAAAGTACCGTTTGCCGTTCGCTAACGCTTTTCGCTCGCAGAACAGTTGAAGGAGCTTCGCGTCGATCGATCTGAATTTATCATTATATTCATTTGGAATACGTTGCATTTCCGACCATCCCATGCGGATACTCCTTTTTACATTTGTTTTTTTCATTATTATACCAAATCATCACAGGCGTTCCTACTATGGGCCATCGTCGGCTTTTTGCACAATCATTTCATCTCAGGAAATACGCTTGACAGGGTTTATTGATCAGTAGTAAAATACCAATCAGAGGAAAATTGAACAAATGTTCAAAACAGTTGTTCAAAACAAATGTTCAAGTGTGGATGGCCAGGGCAAAACAAGGAGGGACATATGAAACACGACGCGCAAGGAAAAGACGTGAAGCTGAAAATATTAAATGCGGCCAAGAAGCTTTTTGCCAAAAAAGGGTTCGAGGGTACGACCGTCCGGCAAATATGCGATGAAGCCGGCGTGGCTCTGGCGCTCGTATCTTATCATTTTGGCGGCAAAGAGAATGTGTTCTACGCGCTGTTCGAGACGTTTGCGCCGAGCTTTCTGCAAAAGGAATACGATCTGGCCGATCCGATAGACGATCTCAAGTCGCTGATCCGCGAATTTGCGCTTTTCCGGCTTGCGGAGCCGGAGCTGATCAATTTGTTGCAGCAAGAGGTAATGATGCAAAGTCCGCGCCTGGAGAAAGTACAAAACATCGTTTACGCGCTTTGGCTCCAGCTGCGAGCGATTCTTGAAGCAGGCAAACGGCAGGGGCAGTTCGACTATGAGTCGCTAAGGCATACGGTGCATTTTGTCGTGGGGACGCTTATTTTTACCCGCAACAGTCCGTTCCTAGACCCGGTTTTGCAGCTGAAAGAAGACCTTTCGGTCAAAGAGGATCAGGAGGACGTCATCCGGTATACGATCAGCTATATTTTGAGCGGGTTAAAGTGCAGCGCACAGTAAGTAACGTTTACATCGGGGAGAGGGGAACATTGGGATGAAGAAGCAGGTGGCGGCAATTGTTGTATTGGCTTTGGCGCTGAGCGGCGGCGGCTGGATGCTTGCAGCGGACGGCAAAGACGCTGTGACGCTCGCAAGCGCGCGTAAAGCGAGCATACTAACGGCGGAGCAAGTGAACGTGTCTTTTCAGGGAGTGGGCGGTAAAATCGTCACGCTGGCTGCCAAGGAGGAGCAGACGGTCAAGAAAGGCGATGTGCTGATGACGCTCGACCCGACGGACGTCGACTTGCAGTTGAGAAAGGCGCAGGCCGACGTGGAATTGACGACGCTCAAAATCAAGCAAGCGGAGGACGGCATTGCGGTGGCGGAAAGCAAGCTGGGCAATGCGGTGAAGCAGGCGCAGCTCGGGCTGTCGCAGGCGCAAACGCAGCAGGCGCAGGTTGCCGAAGGGGCGCGCGCCGAAGACATCGAGCGGCAGAAGCTGGCGGTAGAGGCAGCGGACGAGGCGTACACGCATGCGATGAAGATGTACAATCAACTGCGCAACATACAAGATACTTACGAGGGCAATGCGTATTCCTATAAAGATTATCGCGATGCGGTCGAGAACGCGCGCAGCCAGGTCGCGACGCTGGAGAACGCCAAAAACCAGCAGCAGGCGGCGCTGACCAGAATGTTGAACGGCGCGACGGACAAGGAGCGTCAGCAGGCGATGCTTCAGACGGACAAGGCGCACGCGGTTCTGGAACAGCAGCAGCTGACGGAGGGCGATATCAACAATCAGCGCATCGGCATCGATGCACTGCAAAAGCAGCTTGAGCAGCAGAGCATTTTGCTGGAGTCGCTGAACGTGCAGAAGGACCGGCTCACGCTGCGGGCGCCGGCGGACGGCAAAGTGGTGAAAGTGGTGCCGAAGCTCGGGGAGAATGTCGGATCGGGTGCGCCGGTGGTGCTGCTCGAAACCGGCAAGCTCTACTACGATCTTTATGTCGATGAGCGGCAGGTCGGCAAATTCAAACCGGAATCGGCGGTGCCGACACGTTTTGCCGCGCTGCCGGATCAGGTGGAAGGCAAAGTGCAGTTCATCACGGCCGCACCGCAATTCGCCGCTTTGCGAATGAGCCGGGAGAAAGGAACGGCCGACCTCAATACGTTCCAGATTCGCATCTATGTCGATCGAACCGACAAGCTGCTGCCGGGGATGACTGCGGAGGTACAAGTCGATGAAATCTCATCTTGACGAATGGAAATTTGCACTGTCGAGCAAATTCATACCGGCGATATTGATCGCCCCGCTGATCGTGGCCGCCTTGTTCGGCTACATGTTCCAGAACAGCCAGATCAACGAAGCGCCGGTTGCCGTGGTTGATGAAGATAACAGTTCGTACAGCCGGAGCTTTATCGACAAGGTGAACGCGACGCAGTATTTGGACGTCACAAGCGTATTTAATGAAGCGATCGAACCGGAGGCGCTGATGGCCAACGAGAAATATATGGCCGTTATCTATCTTCCGCGCGGAATGGAGGAGCTGCGGTTCCAGGGCAAATCCGTCAATATCGGCCTGCTGATCGATAATTCGATGCCGTCTGCGATTGGGAATATCCGTACCGGCATGCAGGAGCTGATTATGGTTGAAAATACGTCGCAATCCGTCGGCAAGCTGAAGGTGATGGGCATGAGCGACGAAGCGGCGATGGGGATTGTGACGCCGTTGTCGCTCCAGCAGCGGCTGCTGTTCAATCCGACGTCCGATTTCATCGGCTTTATGGTCATCGGCTTCGTGAACGTAGTGGCGCTCGGCATTACAGCCATTGCGACTGCGTCCATCGTTCCCCGGCTCCGTGTGGAAGGAACGCTTGGAGAGGCGCTTCGCTCCCCGTTCGCCCTTTGGTCCCGGGTACTTCCCTATGCGATCATCTCCTGTATCAGCTTGCTGCTCGCCTTCGGTTTGCTGAAGCAGCTCGGCGGGCTGAGGTTCGCGGGCCAGCCGTTCGCCTTTGTCGTGCCGCTGCTGCTCTATACGCTGACCATCGGCCTGATGGGCATGGTTGTCGGCTGGACGGCGGCCGATCCGTCGAAGGTGGCGCTGCGAACGTACGCCATCGTGTATCCGTCCTTCATGCTGTCAGGCGTACAAGTGGCGCCGATTATTTTTCCTGCACCGATCCAGGCGATAAGCCATATGCTGCCGCTCACATGGCTGTTCAAGTTCATCCGGGGGATGGGCTACCGGGGAGGAAGGCTGGCTTACTACGTTCAAGAAATGGGCGTATTCGTGGCAATGATCGGGATATTATCGCTGCTTGTCGGGCTGCTTACGCTGCGGGAAACGCGAAGAGCCAAGCTTCACGCGAACATAAGCAAGGTTGCCGCATGAGTCAAGGATATAACCTCGGGATGTAATCGGGCAAAAGGAATCAAAAAAGGAAAGAGCACCTCACCGCCGACCTAAGAGAACAGCGGAAGAGGTGCTCGAATTTTGTTGCGAGGCATTGAGGATTAAGCGGGCCTGGCGACCGAATCACGTCCGGAGCTCATCCCTGATCCACGATCGAATTAACGAGCTCGTTTCTTCGATACGACCGACGGATGGAGCCACGGAGCAGGGGGGATGCGGCTTTGACCGACCGGCGTCGCAGTCACGGTCGGTATGGTGCGCACCGCAGCTTGCGCCGACGTGCCCTTGTTTCTTGATTTCGTCATTTGTACCGGCACACCGGTTCTCCGTTCACGGGCCTGTTTCTGCCGTTTGACGGACACGCTGCTTGTTTGCTCGACGACGAACGGCTCGGCATGCGCCTCGCCTTCCGGCAAACCTAGAATGCGTGTGGCGTGGTTATATTCAAGCATATAGCTGCCGTTATGCGTTATTCCCAGTTTGGCGGCTGCTTGAGCCGGTATAGTACACGAATCGTCCAGCTCGTTCTCCGGGACGTTCAGGCGGAGCTTGACGGGAGCGGAGTTCAGTTTGACCGTAATCGCAGACTTCGCCTGATGGCGGATCCCGAGCATGCTGAGGAGCGAATATCCCATGACGATCCGGTTTTGCCGATTCGGATGTCTGTCGATCTGAACGTTAGTGTAGTAACGGCTGACGGACACAGGTGTAAGCTTCATCTCCATCTTGATTTCATCCAAGTTTACGCGGCAGCGGGAACCGTTCGCAACGCCCAGATCTTTGGCAGTCTGCGGGTGCAGCTCCATATAGTGAAAGGAGCATTCGTTCGAGTTTTCACGAACGATTCGAACCTCTTTCTCCGCACTGCCTTTGCTTAAGGTGACCGACATTCCATCCTGGAGACCGTACAGTTCGTGTGGATATCCGTTCATGCAGTCCGTCACCAATACCATGCTTGACGCATCCACATCAGAGGTCACCCATACATCCAATATCCCAATTGCCAATTTCATCACCCCAAGTTTCAGCTTCGTTCGTGATAAACGTCATTCTACAGCGTATGCACTAGGGAGATACGCGGACTGTACCAATGTCTATAGTTTGCCTGTATGATACGGAAATATTGGGGGCTAGCCAAGCGGTTTCATGCCATTTCCACTAGGAAAAAAGTTGCCGGATTGAATCTTATATCAAGTGCCATTGTACCATCCGGTTTAGCCCGCGGAGGAACGAACTGGAAGTTAATAAAATCTTTGGATAATAGGTTATTGTTATAACAATTGTTGCAGTGCTATAATTATTTGGAGAACATGGGTATCTTTAACAAACAAAAGGAAAGAGAATACATATTGGAACCGGTCACATCTCTCTTTGAAAGGGTTTTCATAGATTTGGGAAACGGCGTAATCGAACGCTGCGCTGCGAGGATTGATGCCCGGAAATGTGCCCTGTCAGCTGAAAGGAGGTGAGTTTAATTTAAAGAAGAAGGACGCGGTTAAATGAAATTGTATTCATACGAAGGAGAGTGACGTAAAGGAAATGAAAGTTCAAAGACGATTATTGTACCGAAAATTGATGGCAGCATCGCTTTCATGGGCACTATTGCTGCCAGGAACGCTGTCGGGTTCTGCAATTGCAGCGTCCGACCCTTCAGGAAACGGAAGTCTTCCGAACATGACAGTCACCTCTACCGTTTACCGCGATCAGATGCCTCCAACGATCAAACACACGATTCCGACGGCCTCCACGAATCCGAAGGAGATTACCGTGACCGCCGAAGTGTACGACGATCTAGCGGTTTCCTCCGTTTCACTTTACTACAAAAATGCGGAGTCGCCGAGCTTCACCTCCGTCCCGATGACTGCAGCCGCAACCGCTGCCGCCCAATATTCCGCTGCCATTCCGAAGGCCGCTTTCGACAATACATCCCGCCTGCAGTATTATTTTGAGGCGAGCGACGGTGTGAACGTAACCCGACTTCCGGCAGACAGCTCCGTCAATTACGAAATTGCCGTATTCCCTGCCGGAGGCCCGATGAATTCGGAGCTTCTAATTACCGAACTAATGAATGATAACAAAGGCACGGATAATTACGAGTATGTCGAGGTGTACAACAATACGGACCGCGCCATCAATCTGAAGGATTACCGGCTTCTGTATGTGACCCAATCCACCGCGACTACGCCATGGGATATCGACACCGATCTGCTGCTTTCCCCTCAGCAAACCGCTCTCATCTGGGTGAAATCGTATGCGATGGCGGAGCGGCCGATCAGCGAATTTGTCAAGCATCACGGCCTGCAGCTCCCCGAATCGCGCATCACGTCGGTCGTTGCCGAGGACGAATCGATGAATAACGACATCGAGGGTCGAGTATACATAGCGACGGATGCCGGCAAAGTGACCTCGCAGGCCTGGTTTAACGTAGCGAAGGACGAGACGACCACTGAAGCCCGGACCTTCGTATACGAATATCCGAAGGACGGCACGACCCGCATGTATCTGCGGGCATACGGCCAAACGCCGACACCGGGGACGCTTCTGAGCGGCCAAGTGCCGGAACAGCCGATAAGCATTGCCGCAGATACACAGAAGCCGGTCATCTCCCATACGCCGCCTACGGCCCCGAAGGCATACGGAAGCGTAGTCCTGGAAACGTATGCAGCCGACAATCATGAGATCACGCAAATCAAAGTGTTTTATAAACGGGACGGGCAGGCGAGTTATACTGCTGAGAACATGACCTCGGCCGGCGGTGGCCTGTACCGCTCCCCATCGCTTAAAAGTCAATACTTCTTGCTCGCCGAGCATGTCGATTATTATTTTGAAGCATCGGACGGCATTCAAAAACGATCGTCTCTGGACGATACGGCCGGCGTACCTTATCGGATGTATTTTGCGAAACCGCAATACGGGCCGGTCTACATGAATATTCAGGACGGAACCTATATTCGCGGTACGAAAGTAATCGAAGGCAATAGCCTGGCCGGAGGAAACCAACTGCAGCTGTCAATCGACGGTACGGCGGTGCCGGCTCAAGTAACGATGCCCGGCAACGCATATATTCTCTTCGAAGCCGATGACATGCAGGACTCGTTCAAGAACGGCTTGCTGATCAACGACAAGCTCGTCCGGATTCTGGGGGACGGAGAACGGTTCAATGAGGTCGTCTACACGCTGCCCAAGCTGATGTTCACTCCCGGCAACAATACGGTGTCGATTGCCGCCGGCACCACGAAGGCGTATGACGATCAGGAAGGCAATAATGACGATTTCCGCCTGCAGAACACGCGCATCGTATTGTGGGACGGTACATACCGGCCTATCATTACTGCGCGAATCAAGAATGCGACCGACGGCACCTACACGACGGTGGACCCGCTGAAGGTCGTCACCGTCGGCGACGGAAGCAATAATAATGCAAGCTCCAAAACGCGGATCGATTACTCGATCGATATTCCGAACGATGCATTCCGAGGTGTTTCCTACTCGCTCGATTCCAAAAAATATCCCGACGGGGAGCATCTGCTGCAGACAACATCAAGCAGCGGAGACCAGCTTACGGTGAAGGCGATCATCGACAATACGCCTCCCGTCGTGGAAAGCATGACCCTCGCAGACGGACAAACGTACCGCGGCGAGTTGACCTTCGATGCGGTAGCATCCGATGAGGTGTCCGGCGTCAAATCGAAGGAGCTTACGCTCGACGGAAAACCGGTGGAGGCCGGCTCCAAAAAGTACGGTGCCGAGCTCGAGCCGGGCAGCCACGTGCTGCAGGTAAAAGTAAGAGATAACGCAGGCAACGAAACGGTTCGCGCGGTGACCTTCACGCTGAATCCCGAACATCCTCTCGAGCCTGCCGATCCGCAGCCGGTAATGGAAGAAGAGGGCGCTCACCAAAACGCCAAGCTTAGCGTCAAGGTGAACGATCCGAACGGCGATCCGCTGGACGTGACATTCTACGAGGCGTATCAATACGATTTCAGCGGCGATTCCGCGAAAACCGGCTTTAAAAATTCAACCGACCGGGAGCCGCCGCTCGAGCTTGTGCCGGCCGGGGAAACGCCGTTCTCCCAAGGGGACGCCGCATTGGTCCAGGCCAAGGATAAACAATACTTGAGCACGGAATCGACGATGCAATTTCCGTATCACCGGTTTGATTTCAAAATGACTCACGACGTCGCCCCTACCGATGAGGTGGAAGTGGTCTGGGTCGGGCACTCGCTGCCGGACCGTCAGGTGACCTTGTATACTTGGAACTTCAATACGCAGAAGTGGGAAGCCGGCGCAAGAGGCGTAGGAACGGAGGACTTCGAATTGAAGGCCAAAGTGAACGCGGGCGACATGGTGCGCGGCAATACGATCCATGTCCTCGTGCAGGATCTCATTCCGTCCCCGGATGAGGTGGACTTCACGTTTGCCTGGGTCAGCGATACGCAATATTATTCGGAGTCGTATCCGCAAGTTTATGATAAGATGATGCGTTATCTCGTCGAACAGAAGCAGCAAAAGAAGATCATATACACCATCCACACCGGCGACCTTATCGACGAATATGATAAGCCGGAGCAATGGGCCGTCGCGGATAAGAGCATGAAGTATCTGGAGAATGCCGGAATGAATTACGGCGTCGTCGCCGGCAACCATGACGTGGGGCACAGCAAGGGTGATTACAGCATATTCTCCCAATATTTCGGGCGCGACCGTTTTGTCAATCAGCCTACGTACGGCGGAGACAACGCCGACAACCGAGATCATTACGACCTTGTTTCCTCCAACGGCCATGATTTTCTTATTATGTATTTGGGTTACGGCGTAAAAGACGATACCGTGAAATGGGCCAACGACGTTCTCAAGAAGTATCCTGACCGGTACGCCATCATTGCGACACATGCCTATATTACCCCGAGCGGAGCGTACGGCGAGGACGGGCAAAAAATTTGGTCCGAGATCGTCGCTGCGAACAAAAATGTGTTTATGGTCTTGTGCGGACATTATCACGGGGCCGCCTATAATGTAAAGCATGTTGACGGGCGCACGGTAGTGGAGCTTCTGTCCGACTACCAATCGGGTCGCGAAGGCGGTCAAGGTTATCTGCGTTTTCTGCAATTCGACTTGGATAACCAGAAAATTCATGTCAACACCTACTCGCCTTATTTGAACGACTGGAACTTTTTCGACGAGCCGGGCAAGGACGAGTTCGACGTCGATTATCCGACCCGTCCGATTCGCAAGCAGGTTGCAACGGATTATATCGGCGTCAACGTGTACACAAGAAAAGAAATAGGCACGGCGAGCAGCGTCCCAAGCGGATCGACGGCGGGTGTCAAGTGGAAGCATCTGGATAAAAACAACACGTACTATTGGTATACGACTGCACGGGATGCATACCACGGCCAAACGGTTTCAGACATTTGGAAATTTTCCACGAAAGCCAAAAAGTAAGTCCGTTTAAGTGAAGCGAGGCGAAAGAGTCTTCGGATTCTTTCGCTCTTGCTGTTATTTTAGGCAGAGACGGCCATTGGCGAGACAGAGGAGGCACGGCAGATGACAATGTTTCGAAGAACAATCGTTTTCCGGCTGCTCGCGGGTTTGGTGCTGTTCGTTGGTTTACAGGCGCCTCTCGCACCGGCACATGCGCATACATCGACAATCGGATATTCCGATATTTCAATCTCGGGCGATACGATCGGGTACGAGCTTTATTTAAATCCGGAGGAAGTGGCTCAGTGGAAGGACGTCCGATCCAAAGGCGTCTTTGTGATCGAGGCGGGGCCTGCGGCTTCGCGCGACAAAAACCAAGTCAAGTGGACGCAGGACGACTTAATGCCGCTCGTTCAGGCGTCGCTGAGCGTAAAAAGCAAGGACGCTTCCGTCGTTCCGGCGATCAGCGACATTTCGATAAGGGACAAGGGTGGCATGCCGTTATTGTACATGAACCTGAAATACAAATTCCCTAAACCCGTCGAATCTTATGAGATACAGTATAACTTCTTTTTTGATGAATTGGATCCGCTCCATCAAAGCTTCGTTACCCTACGCACGCCTTCCGAAACCGTGAACAAGCAATTTGACAAAAACAACCGTCTTGCCGCAGGCCGCCTCGATGCTTCGGTCCACGCTTCCGGAGCGGAGGCACTGACCGCTTGGGGATGGCTCAAAATGGGGATCGAGCATATTTGGACAGGCATCGATCATTTGCTGTTTATTACCGCGCTGGTGCTCCTCAAACAGAAGAAGCGGGATTATTTGAAGATCGTGACGGCCTTCACCGTAGGCCACAGCGTTACTATCGCGCTTTCCGCTTTGGATATCGTCAATTTGCCCATGCGCTTCGTGGAACCGGTCATTGCGCTCAGCATCGTGTATGTGGCGGTCGAAAATTTGTGGCTGAAAAAGCTGAAGTGGCGATGGATGTTTGCGCTTCTATTCGGATTCATTCACGGCTTCGGATTCGCTCAGGTGTTGAAAGGCGCTTTGGGAGAGCATTACTTGCTTTCTTTGTTTACGTTTAACTTAGGAGTGGAAGTTGGCCAAATTGCCGTACTTGCCGTACTTCTCCCGTTCTTGATGCTGTCGGGCCGATTAAGCTGGTATCGGGGGGCGGTATACGTCGCTTCCGGATTTATCGCTGTAACTGGACTGTACTGGTTTATGGAGCGTGTGGGGCTGTACTAATAGGGAGACCTTCACACATAATCGCGCTGCGCCGGATTATCGTGTTCCACCGGTTAACGGGTAATGTCATACGGCCAATTCACCGATATTTCGGTGAGCGCGAACGAATGTACTTTAATATAAAAAAGCCGGATCCCCAGCGCATCCGGGACCCGGCCAAGTCAATCTATTGTTTGAAAATACCCAGCGATTCGCGCAAGTCGTGGGAGAGCTGCTCGAGCTCCTTGCCCGTGTCTACCAGCTGCGTACTGGATTCGTTTTGTTTGACGACAAGATTGGCTACATTTTCCGTGGAAGCGGTAAATTCTTCCGAAACCGCGCTTACCTGCATGAGCACCTCGTTCAATTCTTTCCCGGCTTCAAGCGATATGCGCAGCGACTCCCATACTTCGCCGAACCGTTCCGAGAACTCCTGCATCGACTTGGAGACGGAGCTGAAAATATCTTGCGATGCGTCGGAAGCCGCCAGCTGGCGCGAGAAGATCGGCATCGATTGGCTGACCAGATGGTTCGTCTGCTGCATATCCGTCTGAATTCGCTCAATAACGTCCCCTGCGGAATTGATCGACTGCTGGGATTGCGACGCCAAATTGCGGATTTCCTGGGCAACGACCATGAACGATTTGCCGGCCTCGCCGGAAGAAGCGGCGACAATAGCGGCATTGAGCGATAAAATATTGATCTTCTTCGAAATGTCCTGCAGCAGATCGAGCACGACGGATACGGAATTCGTACTATCCTGCAGCTGCTGCATCTTCTGATTCAAATCTTTGACGATCGACTCGACCATCCGGCTTTGCTCGGACAGTTCCTCCATCGTCGTCAAGCCTTGATGGCTCGCCGTTTTCATTTGCTCGGAAACCTGCTGCATCTTTGTGTTTTTGTCCATCACGTCATCCAGGCAGTGATGCAGCCGTCCGGTCAGCTCATTGCTCTTCTCGGCGTCGGATGCAAGGTTCATCGCGCCTTTGGCGACTTCGTCCATCGCTACGGCGATCTCTTTGGAAGCGGACTCGTTCAGTACGACCAGCTCTTGAATTCGATTGCTGGAATGGAGCAGCTGCTTGGCCGATCCGCCGGTATTGCTGACGATATGGCTGATGCTTTCCATCATTCGGTCAAAGCTGGTGCTGACGGAACCGATCTCGTCAGTTCGCTTGAAGCCGAGTCTTACGCTGAGGTCTCCTTGCTCGGCCTGCTGCATTTTCCGCTGAGCCGTCAGCATCGGTCTGCCGATGTTATAATACACGAGCCAGCCCAGAGCGAGAGACAATAGGATGGAGCCGGAGATGAGCCAATAGAAACTGTTTTTGATTTTACTGGCATCTTCGAGCAAGCGGGATTCCGGGATGGCGCCGACCAGCAGCCACGGTTGGTTTTCCAAGTTTTTGCTGACCGTTATGTACGAATTTTTTTGCGCGTCCACATACCGGCTTAAGTTGCCGTTGCTTTCCGGATCAACTTTTACTGCAGCAGGCTGGCCGAGTTCGATTCCTGACCTGTTCGTAAAATATGTCGTGCCGTCGGTGCCGAGCAGATGAATATCGCCGATGCCCCCAAATGTGATGGCTTTCAGAATGTCTTCGAAATACGAAAGCTTATACTCGACAATGAGCACGTCGGTCCAAACGGCGTCTTCCGAACTCCAAAAAGCTTTCGCAATACCGAACACCCGGGTATTGTTTTCATACGTGAACGAGCCGGCCTGCGGCGGCAAATACACGTTTTTGCCCTTCGCCTTGATGACCTGATCCACCCAAGGAAGCGAGTACAGCTGCGGCTTCGCCTTGGAGGATTGCGGTATAAACTGTTGGTTTTCCCCGTTGTACCGGATCATAGAGACGGAGAAAATCATGGCATTGTTGGTCAAAGTCGTGTTTTGCATATAATTCAAAAGCGCTTTGTCTGCATCCGATTTCGGCTTGTTCAGCTGCTCGGCGTTTTTGATAAGATTGTCCCGTTCCACCTCAAGCATATACTGCTCTTTTGATTTGGAATCGCCGGGTTTTAGCGCGTCGTTCATTTTTTGAATCTGTGTGTTCAGAGTGGCGATTCGCCCTTGCAGCTTCTGATATTCGGCCAGATCGGTGTCGATCAGAGGGACAAGCTTGCTGCGCTGCTGCGTCAATGCCTGATTGCTTGTCGCGTACAAAGCGATGCTGTTAAAAAAGCCTTCCATCTGCTTGTACCACAGGTCGACGTTTTTGGCTGCGTCCTGCGTTACCTGCTGGGCATTGTTGCCTACTTTCTCTTGTAATGCGGTTGTTGAGATGCTGTACACTGTCCATCCCGAAACGGCGCATCCTGCAACAATGCTGATAAGAAACAGGATAAACAGCTTAAAACCGACCGAACGCATGCGGCTAAAGCCCTGGGTGATCCGATTCTTAACATCTGGATACACGATATAACCCCCTGGTAGTATGGAATGGATTTATTGATCGGCAGCCGCCATCGTTAGGTCCGATGTACCGGATTGCCATAGTCGGTGTTGTATCATGCTAGTTAAAAATGGGGTGTAAGTGTTTACATCACCGCCTTTATTTTATTTTATCCCGTGTGAAGATAGTGTGAAGATTGTGGGAAATGGTGGCAATAATAAACAAAAAGTCGCATAAATCGATAAAATAGTTGTCGGGACAAGCCCGTTTTTGGCGAAATGTTTGTGAGATTCGGCCCATATATCCATGACAGGGCACGAGAATGAAAAAAAATTAACGGCTTGCCTGCGTAAAAAACAAGCACGTCCGCCGGTCCGGTCGAACGCGCTTGCCGTATGGAAATACGGGCTTAAGTCTGCAGTAGCAGCTTGGGTGAAGGTTGAGCGAGTTTTACAGTTCCACCTTAACCGACTGTTTATGGTAAACGGTATTCCTTCCTGGCTAAAATACGGAGGGACGCTTCTTCCGAAGCTGTTGGCGATTATATTTTTTTCTTTCGACGAAGTGATCCGAATCTCGTAAAGACTGACGTTGTGATCCAAGTCCGCATACATGACCGCGAGCTGTTGTGCTCCGAGCGAATATGGGAATATGACGGGTTCATTTTCACCGATGAGCACAGGAAGATTAACCGGGTTGGAGTAGTTGGACCAGTCCAAGATCTCCACCGTGACCCAATTTGCGTTGTCCTTGTCCAAGTTGGCGATATTGACGACCGCGGATATCGTTAGCGGCTCTCTCGTCAGCACGCCGGTAGAGAGTGTGTCTCCCATAAGGTAAGCACCTCCTTTCACTTTGCTCAGCTGCCATTCGCAAGTGAAAGGGAATCGATTGAATGGAGGAATGGATAATGATCAACTGGATCACGATCGCCTTTTCATTATTTGTATCCGTCGCTTCGCTATATAAATTCATAGCGGAACCGATCAAATACGGAATGAAATCATTTATATTGTTGACTGTTATAGGTTGTATTACAATGATTGCCGCGATCGTCCAGTACTGGTATGCCTATTTGCCCAAAGTCGGTCCCATCGGGAACGGTCCGAATGATACGATGATTTGGATTTCTTTTCTTATTTTGATAACGCTGGGAGGCTGTTATGTAGTTGCAGGAGTATATGGAATCGGTAAAAATAAAGAAACGGACAAAGGATGAGGCGGTGTTGAGGCAATCTTACGGATGGGGGCAGCTGTCCACGGAAAAGTAACTTTACAGGAAAACCATTGAGCTTAACGTAACCAATACTGCGTGCGGCTGACTCTGGTAAGCGAAATAGGTAAAATATAATAAATAGTAGGGAGAAATCCACTATTTTTGATTTTCCGAAGTGAATAACCTCGTATAACCGGTTAAAACCTATTATTCGGAGGAAGAACACTTCGAATAATAGGTTTTGGGCAATAAATCGGGCGAAATGCCGCCTTACGCTCCGTCCGCAAGCGCCTTCTTGAACTCGGCCGTCAGCAGCGGCACGACTTCGAACAGATCGCCGACGATGCCGTAATCGGCGATTTGAAATATCGGCGCGTCGGGGTCCTTGTTGATCGCGATGATGATGCGCGACTGACTCATGCCGGCGAGATGCTGAATCGCGCCGCTGATGCCGCAGGCAATGTACACCTCCGGCGTCACCACCTTGCCTGTCTGGCCGATCTGCAGCGCGTAATCGCAGTAGCCGGCGTCGCATGCTCCGCGGGAGGCGCCGACGGCAGCGCCGATAACGTCGGCCAGCTCTTCAAGCGGGCGGAAGCCTTCGGCGCTTTTGACGCCGCGCCCGCCGGAAACGACGATCTTCGCTTCCGTCAAATCCACCTTCCCCGAAGTTTTGCGCACCACGTCTCTCACCATGGTGCGCAGGGAAGCGGACGGGGTGTAGGGGACGGAGACGATTTGCGCCGCAGGCCCCTCCTCCCGAGGAGCTGCCGGCTGTACATTATTCGGGCGCAGCGTGACGACGAGCGGGCCGTCCGAAGCGGCCTCAATGGTTTCGAACGCTTTGCCGGCATAAATCGGGCGGACGAAGCGCGGTAACATTCCGTCATCCCCGCGATCGATCGCAATGACGTCGGAAATTTGGCCGGCCTGAAGACGGGCGGCAATCATCGGCGCCAGATCGCGGCCGATCGAAGTATGCCCGAGCAGCACGGCGCAGGGCGATAGCTCGCCCAGCAGCGGCGATAACGCCTGGTAATACGCTTCCGGATTGTAATGTTCCAAATCCGCATGATCGATAAGGTAGATCCGATCACAGTCGTACGTCGCTAGTGCGTTGCCGAGCTTGGTCAGGTTGCTCCCGATTGCGACGACGCTGACGGCATCGCCTTCAGAGCGGATCCATTGCGCTGCTCGCAGCGTCTCCAGCGTGACCTGCCGCAGCTGGCCTCCACGCTGCTCGGCAATAACAACGATCGTTCGGCTCATGCGCAACATTCCCCCTTTGCTGTTCCATGCGGTTTATAATACGTTTGCTTGCGTACGCAGCAGACGGACCAGCTCCGCCGCCTGAGCTTGCGGGTCCCCCGGCAGCCGTTGTCCTGCTTGCCTCGCGGAAGGAAGCGATATGCAGACGCGCGCGGTTTTGGCGGACAGTTCCGCCTCGGATAAACCGAGATCCGCAAGCGTCAAGCGATGAAACGGCTTTTTCTTCGCTTTCATGATGCCGGGCAGCGACGGATACCTCGGCTCGTTCAGTCCTTGCTGCGCGGTAAATACGGCCGGCAGAGTCACCTCAAGCGTCTCCGAATCGCCTTCGGCATCGCGTATGGCGACCGCCGTACCGGCGGCACAATCGATGTCGAGCTTCGTAATCGAAGAGACGTGGGGCAGATTCAACAGGCAGGCTACCCGGATAGCCGTTTGTCCCGCGCCTTGATCCACCGAAAACAAACCGCCTAAAATCAAATCCATCGAAGATTGACGCTGCAGATATGCCGCAAGCACGGTGGAATAGCCGAATCCGTCGCTCCCGACGCCATCGCCGCTGATCAGTACCGCTTCGTCGGCTCCCATGGCAAGCGCGGTTCGAAGCGCCTCGGCGCATCGTTCCGGACCGACGCTGACGACGGTCACGCTGCCGCCATGTTGTTCTTTTTGCCGAATCGCTTCTTCCACCGCATATTCGTCGTAAGGGTTAATTATAAACTTCGCACCATCCTCCGCAATGCCGCCATCCGCAAGGACTACTTTTTCTTCCGTATCGAAAGTTTGCTTCAGCAGTACGTATATGTTCATTTCGTGACGACTCCTTTCATCAACAGCCAAGCATAATACGAACCCCGACTGTTTCAAGACAATTAGCAATCGGGTTTCCCAGTGAAAAAAATGCAGCGAGCGATCTGAACGAAAATGGGTATTTTCTGAAAAACGCAACAGCGGCGACCGACCAACCAACGTTTCATGGAAATCGGCATTAAAAACAGCTTCCGCATGGTTTGGAAAAGGAACAATGCCTAATTATAGTGTATTGTAGCCTTTGCTTGAAAAATGCCACCCGATTCGACAAAAATGCGCTGCAAAGGCGAAAAAACAATCATGACGCGTAAAAAAGGCACATATGATAAGAATTACACAGGTAATGTAAACGTTTTCGGACAAACTTGTCGAATTTGGGCTTGTCATCAGGAGCGAAAGGATGGGAGCACCGATGTGGCAATGGGTCAATTTCTTATTGTTTTTGGTCGTCACGGGATGCGGCATCCGTTGGTTTGTGCAGGCGATTGCACGGCGCTCGCTGTACGTTCGGCTCGGTCAGCATGACGAGGTTGAGGCGCGGAACGCTGCAACGCCGCAGCCGCTTTCCGAATTCGTGCGTCAAGTGTTCGGCCATAAGAAGCTGCTTAAGGACCGGAAGAGTGGCGTCATGCACTTGATTCTTTTTTATGGATTCATTGTGCTGCAGCTCGGCGCCCTCGATTTGATTTGGAAAGGACTATCCGGCGGAAAACCGCTCCGGCTACCAGGCTACGAAGCATTCGGCCTGTTTCAGGAAATTACCGTTATAGCGGTGTTGGCGGCCGTCGTTTATGCCGGGTTCCGACGCTATGTCGAGCGTTTGCCTCGACTTAAACGGGGCTGGAAGCCGAGCGCTGTGTTGTTTTTCATCGGGCTTCTCATGCTGTCGGTCGTGCTGTCGCTCGCGTTCGAACGGTTGTGGCACGGCACGGCGCCTTCCTTCTTTGCTCCGATTTCGTCTTTGTTGTCGGAGAGCTTTGCCGGAATGTCCGCGACAGCGGCGCAAACGCTATTTTACGTGAGCTGGTGGCTGCATCTGCTGATCCTTCTATCTTTCCTCGTATACGTACCGCAATCGAAGCACTTTCACATCATAACCGCACCGGTCAATCTATGGCTGAAGCGCGGCAAATCGTCCCACCGTCTCCAGAAGCTCGACCTTGAACAGGAAGATACCGAAACGTTCGGTGTCGGCCGAATTGAAGATTTCACCCGGATGCAAATGATCGACTTTTACGCCTGCGTCGAATGCGGCCGCTGTACGAATGTATGTCCGGCCTCCAATACGGGGAAGACGCTGTCTCCCATGCATCTGATTACGAAGCTGAGGGATCATTTGACCGAGAAAGGAGCTGCGATTACGTCCAAATCGCCGTGGGTGCCGGCCTTTGCCTTTTCTCCCGGGCAAGAGACGCATCACATGAGCGCAGTAGAGGAGCATCCGGAATGGAACCGTGGGTCGCTTACGGACATTGGGCCGACCGTCGATTGGCAGCAATCGTCGTGGCAAAAAGCCGCAGATATGAACCCGACGGAACTTGAATTGATCGGGGATGTCATGAGCGAAAGCGAGATTTGGTCGTGTACGACGTGCCGCAATTGCGAGGATCAGTGTCCGGTAGGCAACGAACACGTCGACAAAATCGTCGACCTCCGCAGGCATCTGGTGCTGATGCAGGGCAGTATGCCGCCGGAGGGGCAGCGCGCGATGCAAAATATCGAGCGCCAGGGCAATCCTTGGGGGCTGAGCCGAAACGACCGGGTCCGATGGACCGGCGATATCGAGGGCGTTCCTGTGCCGACCGTCAAAGAGAACCCGGGCTTTGAAACGCTGTTTTTTGTCGGCTCCATGGGCTCTTACGACCTGCGAAGCCGAAAAGTATCCAGGGCCTTCGTGCGGCTGCTGCACGAAGCGGGCGTGAATTTCGCCATTCTCGGCAATGAGGAAAAAAACTCGGGCGACACTCCGCGCCGCATGGGCAACGAGCTGTTATTCCAACAACTGTGCCAGGACAATATCGAACTGTTCCGCAAATACAAAGTGCGCCGCATCGTGACAGCCTGTCCGCATACGTACAACACGTTAAAAAACGAGTATCCGGACTTCGGTTTGAAGCACGTGGAGGTACTGCATCATACGGAGCTGCTTGCCCGGCTGTTGGAAGAAGGAAAGCTGAAACCGAGCGTCACTGTACGGGAGCGGGTCGTATACCATGACTCCTGCTATTTGGGGCGGTATAACGGCGTTTACGAGCAGCCAAGGAACATTTTGAAGGCGATCCCCGGCGTTCGGCTTCTGGAAATGGAACGGTCCCGGGATAATGCCATGTGCTGCGGTGCCGGAGGCGGCATGATGTGGATGGAGGAGACGGGAGGGAAGCGGGTGAACGTCGCCCGTACCGAGCAGGCGCTGCAAACGGCTCCGACGGTTATCTCGAGCGCTTGTCCGTACTGTTTGACGATGATGGAGGACGGGACGAAGCTGAAAGACGCGGACGACCGGGTCAAAGCGAGAGATATTGCGGAGCTGCTGGAGCAGTCCGTATTCGGTGAGACGTAATGCTTACGAAGCCAGTTTTCTATCGAAAACTCAGAGTAAATGCTTACGAGGCAAGTTTTCTATCGAAAACTCAGAGCCAATGCTTACGAAGCCAGTTTTCTATCGAAAACTCAGAGCAAATGCTTACGAAGCAAGTTTTCTATCGAAAACTCTAAGGAGGAATCAGCGATGAATAGACCGATCCGCAAAGCGGCGGTGATCGGCTCGGGCGTCATGGGCTCGGGGATTGCCGCCCACCTCGCCAATTGCGGGATCGACTGCCTGCTGCTGGATCTCGCGCCGACGCAGCTGACGGCGGATGAAGCCGCCAAAGGGCTTACGCCGGAGCATCCGGCGGTGAGAAACCGGCTTGCCGCCGGCGCGATTGCCCGGCTGCCGAAGATGAAGCCCGCTCCGCTGTATGACGATGATTTTGCGGCGAGAATTACGCCGGGAAATATCGAAGATCATTTGGCGCACATCGCCGAGGTCGACTGGGTCATCGAGGTCATCGTGGAACAAGTGCAGGCCAAACAGGAGCTGCTCGCCAAGGTGGAGCAATACTGGAAGCCCGGGACGGTGATCAGCACAAATACGTCCGGCATTTCGGTGAACGAGATGTGCAAGCATTGCGGCGATGCGTTTCGCGCGCATTTTCTCGGGACGCATTTCTTTAACCCGGCCCGGTATATGAAGCTGCTGGAGCTCATTCCCGGTTCGGACACCGATCCAGCCATCGTGGAAAAGATGAAATCGTTCTGCGAGAATCGGCTCGGCAAAACGGTGGTCATTGCCAAGGATACGCCGAACTTTATCGCCAACCGGATCGGCACGTACGGCCTGCTCGTCACATTGCAGGAAATGACCGACAAAGGTTTCACCGTAGAAGAGGTGGACGCCGTGACCGGCCCGGCGATGGGCAGGCCCAAAAGCGCGACGTTCCGTACGCTCGACCTCGTCGGTCTGGATACGTTCGTTCATGTGGCGAACAACGTGCATGGGAATGTAACGGACCCGGGCGAAAAGGCGGCGTTTGCCGTTCCGAACGTGCTGAAGGCGATGGTGGAACGCGGCTGGCTTGGGGAAAAGGCGGGACGCGGCTTTTATTTGAAGCAAAAAGGAGCGGATGGAGGAAGCGAGATTTTATCTCTCAACCTCGCGGCCATGCAGTATGAAGCGCAGCGTAGAGTGTCTTCCGTATCGCTGGATGCGGCGAAGCGCGCGAAAGGAGCCGGGGCACGCTGCAAAGCGCTGATCGAGGCGGGTGACAAATATTCGCTGCTGGCGTGGAACATCCTCAAGAAAGTGCTGCTGTACTCCGCGGGGAAGATAGGAGAAATCGCCGATTCGATCCATGAGATCGACGAAGCGATGAAATGGGGCTTCAACTGGGATCTCGGACCGTTCGAAATGTGGGATGCGATCGGTTTGGCGAAGTCGGTGGAACGAATGGAAGCGGAAGGGGAAGTCGTTCCACCATGGGTCAAAGAATGGATAGCATCAGGGAACGTGTCGTTTTATCAGAAGCGGGAGAGCGGCCGCTTCTATGCGCATAACGGTTCGCTCCGCGAACTGAAGCAGCCGCCCGAGGCGATCTCCCTGCGCGAACTGAAGGAGCGCGGCAAGGTCGTCCGTTCCAACAGCGGGGCCAGTCTCATCGATCTCGGGGACGGAGTAGCTTGCCTGGAATTCCATTCACCGAACAACGCGATCGGCGCCGATATTTTGCACATGATCCGGCAAAGTCTCGAGGAGGTGCGGCGCGGTTTTGAAGGTCTTGTAATCGCCAATCAAGGGAAAAACTTTTGCGTCGGCGCCAACCTGATGATTTTGCTGATGGAAGCGCAGGACGGCGAATGGGACGAAATCGACGGCATAATCCGTCTGTTCCAGAACACGATGTACCGGCTCAAACGGTTCGAAAAGCCGGTTGTCGCGTCGCCTCATCGCATGGCGCTCGGCGGCGGCGTGGAGGTGTGCCTCCCCGCGGATCAAATCGTTGCTTCGGCGGAGACGTATTTCGGGCTTGTCGAGGTCGGCGTCGGGCTTATTCCCGGCGGCGGAGGCTGCAAGGAGCTCGCGCTTCGCGCCAGCCGCGGCACCCCGCTCCCGGAAACGGATTTGCAGCCTTACGTCAACCGCGCGTTCGAGACAATCGGCATGGCGAAAGTGTCGACGAGCGGCCATGACGCGATCAGGCTGGGGCTTATGCGGCCGGGGGACCGGATCGTGACAAATCCGGACCACGTGATCCATGAAGCGAAGCAGGCGGTGCTTCGCTTGGCGCAAGCGGGTTACGAGCCGGAGCGGGAGAGCAAGTTCCGCGTGACCGGCGCGGACGGCAAAGCGGTGCTGCTCACCGGCGCCTATGCGATGCGGCAGGGCGGATATATTAGCGAGCACGATATGAAAATCGCAGGCAAGCTCGCACATGTGCTGTCGGGAGGCGACGTTCCTGCAGGAACGCAGGTCAGCGAGCAGTATATGCTCGACCTGGAGCGCGAGGCGTTCCTCAGCCTCTGCGGCGAACCGAAGACGCAGCAGCGGATGCAGCACATGCTGACCAAGGGCAAGGCGCTTCGGAATTAGCGGCGTTAGCGCATGAAACGCTGGTTCAAAGAATGAAACTTGAAACGATGTGCGCAAAAGCCCAATGCTAACGGTCTTACCGCTGGTAATTGGAGAATGTGGTTTAATGCAGTTGGCAGATCGTTAGTGAACGACAGACGACTGAAAAAATCGGAAACATGAAATGCGAAAGAAGAGGTGAAGCCGCATGACCGATAAGCCTAGAGAAGCTGTGATCGTATCCGTCGCCCGCACGGCTGTCGGCAAAGCGAAGAAAGGCGGTTTGGCCGGAACGCGGGCCGAAGATTTGGGCAGGGCGGTGCTTCAGGCGGCGGTGGATCGGGCGCCGGGGCTGCGCAAGGAAGAGGTCGAAGACATCATCATCGGCTGTGCGATGCCGGAGGGCGAGCAGGGGCTTAACTTCGCCCGCATCATGTCGCTTTACGCCGGATTCCCGGTGGCGGTGCCCGCGCTGACGATCAACCGGTTCTGCTCCTCAGGGCTGCAGTCCATTGCCATGGCGGCCGAGCGAATCCGGCTCGGCGATGCCGACGTCATCATTGCCGGAGGCGTCGAGAGCATGAGCCACGTGCCAATGGCCGGCTTCAAGCCCGCCCCCCATCCCCACCTTGCGGAGTATATGCCCGAAATCTACATGGGGATGGGGCACACGGCGGAGCTCGTGGCGGAGCGATTCGGCGTAAGCCGGGCGGATCAGGACCGCTTCGCCGTCCGTTCGCACCGCAAGGCGATGGAGGCGATCCGTGAGGGGCGGTTCAAGGACGAGATCGTTCCCTTACCCGTCACGGCGGTGTCTTTCGACGAACAGCGGGGCAAGCTGCAAAAACGCGAATTCGTCTTCGATACGGACGAAGGGGTGCGGGCGGATACGACGGAGGAAGTGCTCGGCCGGCTCTCTCCGGCTTTCAAGCTTGGCGGCACTGTAACGGCCGGCAACGCGTCGCAGATGAGCGACGGCGCGGCTGCGGCTGTTGTCATGAGCCGGGAGAAAGCTGACGCGCTCGGGCTTCAGCCGCTCGCCGCGTTTCGCGCCTTTGCGCTCGCAGGCGTCGAGCCGGAAATCATGGGCGTCGGCCCGGTGAAGGCAATCCCGAAGGCGCTGCAGCGGGCGGGGTTGTCGCTAGGCGATATCGATCTGTTCGAAATCAACGAGGCGTTCGCCTCCCAATGCGTGCATGTTATTCGAGCGCTCGAACTAGACGATGTGAAAGTTAACGTCAACGGCGGCGCCATTGCTTTGGGCCATCCGCTCGGCTGCACGGGCACGAAGCTGTCGGCAACGCTCATTCACGAGCTGCGCCGGCGCGGCGGCGGCTATGGAGTCGTGTCGATGTGCATCGGCGGCGGTATGGGGGCGGCCGGAGTGTTCGAGGTGTACCCGTCGTAGGAAGCAAATCTGGAACCGAAACGAAGCGGAAAGGGAGAGGATGGCGATGACTCGTATAGCAGGCGGAAGCTTCATAATCGAAGATACCGATTATCAGCGCGTGTTCACCCCTGAGGACTTTACCGAAGAACAGCGGATGATTGCGCAGACGACGGAAGATTTCGTCGAAGGCGAGATTGCGCCGCAGGATGAGGCGATCGAGAAGTTGAATTACGAGCTGACCGTGGAGCTGCTGCGGAAAGCAGGGGAGCTTGGCCTGCTCGGAGCCGATGTGCCGGAAGCGTACGGCGGGCTCGGGCTGGATAAGATCAGCTCGACACTGATCGGCGAAAAGCTCTCGAAAGCTTCTTCCTTCGCGCTATCCGTCGGCGCGCACGTCGGCATCGGCACGCTGCCGATCGTCTATTTCGGCACGAAGGAGCAAAAGGAGCGGTATTTGCCGGAGCTCGCCACCGGAGAGAAGCTGGCCGCTTACTGCCTGACGGAGCCTGCCTCCGGCTCGGATGCGCTTGCGGCCAAGACGACGGCGCAGCTGTCCGGCGACGGCAAACATTATATATTGAATGGCTCCAAGCAGTTCATTACGAATGCGGGTTTTGCGGATCTTTTCATTGTGTATGCCAAAGTGAACGGCACCGATTTCAGCGCCTTCATCGTCGAGCGGACAATGGAGGGCGTCAGTTTCGGCCCGGAGGAAAAAAAGATGGGCATTAAAGGCTCCTCCACCCGGCCGCTTATTTTGGACAATGTGCACGTTCCTGTGGAGCATTTGCTCGGGGAAGCGGGAAAAGGGCATTTGATCGCCTTCAACATCCTCAATATCGGCCGTTACAAGCTCGCTGCAGGCTGTCTAGGGGCATCCAAGGATGCGATCGCGCTGGGGGCTAAATATGCAAATGAGCGCAAGCAGTTCGGGCGCCTCATTTCCTCTTTTCCGCTGATCGGCGGCAAACTCGCGGACATGAATATACGCACCTTTGTCCTTGAAAGCATGGTGTACCGCACCGCAGGCTTGTTTGACGAAGGATTGGGGGATTTGGATCATACCGGCCCGCAGATCGGCGTTCAATCGGCCAAAGCGATAGCCGAATATGCGATCGAATGCTCGATCAACAAAGTGTTCGGGTCGGAGACGCTCGATTTCGTGGCTGACGAAGGGCTGCAGATACACGGAGGATACGGCTATATTCAGGAATACCGGATCGAGCGGATGTATCGCGATTCGCGGATTAACCGGATTTTTGAAGGGACGAACGAAATCAACCGGCTGCTCATTCCCGGCACGCTCTTCAAACGGGCGCTGAAAGGGGAGCTTCCGCTCATGGAGAAGGCGATGGAGCTGCAGGAGGAGCTCATGGAGCTGATGCCGGCGGGGCAAAGCTTCGACGAATCTTTGGAGCAGGAAGCGCACTTGATTGCGATGGCCAAAAAGATTTTCCTGATGGTCGGCGCTCAGGCGGTGCAGGCGTATCAGATGGCGATCGAACAGGAGCAGGAAATATTAGCCCATCTGGCCGACCTTATGATCGCCGTCTATGCGATGGAAAGCGCGCTGCTGCGCACTCGTAAGCTGCAGGCCGCATCCGGCGAGGCGAAGGCACAGAATGCGGTCGACATGACCGTCGCGTTCGTACACGACACATTCGGGCAAATCGACGCGCTTGCCAAAGAGGCGCTGTGCACTATGGCGGATGGCGACGTGCTGCGCACCCAGCTCTCGGTACTCAAAAAGCTGACGCGCACGTCACCGGTTAACCGTGTGCAGCTCAAACGGGCGATCGCCGCGAGGGTCATCCAAGCCGAGAAATACATCGTCTGAATCATCATGAGAAATCGGGGTGGTCGAGATGCCTGACAAACCATGGCTTCAGCATTATCCTGACGAGGTGCCGCCGACCTATGATTACCCGAAGCATCCTTTATCGCATTTTTTGACGGAAACCGCCGCTGCCTATCCAAACCGGATTGCGCTGGACTTTTTGGGGAAGCGATTGACCTATCGATCACTGCACGAGTCGGCGCTCCGGTTCGCTCAGGCGGCAGCGCATTTGGGCATCCGCAAGGGCGACCGCGTCGCCATCATGCTTCCGAACTGTCCGCAAACGGCGATCGCCTATTTCGGCACGCTGCTTGCGGGAGGCATCGTCGTCATGACGAATCCGATGTATACGCCCCGGGAGCTGGAGCATCAGCTCAAGGATGCCGGAGCGAAGGCGATCGTTACGCTCGATTTGCTGTATGAACGGGTAACGAAAGTGGTGCTGCCCGCAGGCGTTCGGCAGGTGATCGTGACATCGATCAAGGACTATTTGCCCTTTCCGAAAAACTTGCTTTACCCGCTGAAAGCAAAGCTGGATGGACTGAAGCGGGACGTGAATTACGGCGGAGGCGTCTATTCGTTTGCGAAGCTGCTGAAGCGGTTTCCGCCTTCGCCTACCGCGGTAACGATCGATGCCGAGGAAGATCTCGCGCTCATTCAATATACGGGAGGAACGACAGGGCTGGCCAAAGGGGTCATGCTGACGCATTACAATTTGGTGACGAACGCGATACAGAGCCGGCTTTGGAGCTACCGGTCCGAGCAGGGAAAGGAAGTGTACTTGTCGCCGCTGCCGTTTTTTCACGTGTTTGGGCTTACCGTGCTGCTCAATCAGGCGGTATATTTGGCCGGAACGCTCGTGCTTCTGCCTCGTTTTGAGATTCAGCCGCTGCTGGAGACGATTCGCCGTACCAGGCCGACCGTGTTCCCCGGGGCGCCTACGATGTACATTTCCATGATTCATCATCCGGACGCTCCCCGGTACGATTTGTCATCCCTCGAAGTTTGCATCAGCGGTGCAGCTCCGCTGCCGCTCGAGGTACAGGAGCGGTTCGAAGCAATGACGGGAGCGAGGCTGATTGAAGGCTACGGCTTGACGGAAGCGTCCCCGGTGACGCATGCGAACAATATTTGGGCTAAGCGGAAGATCGGCTCCATCGGCATTCCTTTTCCCGATACGGAAGCGAAAATCGTACATCCCGATACGGGGGAGGAAGTCCCGGCAGGGGAGATCGGCGAACTGATCGTTCGCGGTCCGCAGGTGATGAGAGGCTACTGGAACCGTCCGGAGGAAACGGCCTTCACGCTGAAGGACGGCTGGCTGTACACGGGCGATATGGCGAAGATGGACGTGGACGGTTTTTTTTATATATTGGATCGGCGCAAAGATTTGATTATTGCGGGGGGCTTTAATATTTATCCGCGGGAAGTGGAGGAGGTGCTGTTCGAGCACCCCGACGTGGAGGAAGCGGTTGTGGCGGGGGTGAAGGACCCGTACCGGGGCGAAACGGTGAAGGCCTATATTGTGCTGAAAAAAGATAGCGAGGCGGACAGCGAGGTGCTCGGCGCCTGGTGCCGGGAACGGCTTGCCGCTTACAAAGTGCCGCGAATCTATGAGTTCCGCAACAGCCTTCCCAAGTCGCTCGTCGGAAAAGTGCTTCGTCGAAAGCTGCTGGAGGAGGAAGAAGAGCGGGCAAGGGAAGATACGCTTGATTCTTCATAAATATTGAACGCTTCGAGCATACCGAGGGGAGGGAAAGGTATGGACGATGTGAAGGAGGAGGGGGAAGCGGATCGTCCTTCGACCGATAGCGCGCCGAAATCGACCGGCACCTTCTGGGACTGGATCGGCTGCGAATGGACGGAGGAGAAGGATGGCCGCGTAACCGTATCGCTAACCGTGGAGCCGCGTCATTTGAACCATATCGGCATCGTGCACGGGGGCGTATACGCAACATTGATCGATTCCGCCATGGGGCTCGCCGTCATGCGTTCCAGACCGGATCACTCCGTGGTGACGACGAATTTGAATATGCATTACGTGGCGCCTGCGACCATCGGGAAGCTGACGGTCACCGCGGAAATCGTCCATGCTTCGCGCAAACTTGTGACGGCGCAGGCCAAAGCTTTCGGTGAGGGCGGGGCGTTGTGCGCCTTTGGCACCGGGACGTTCCGTGTGCTTGAGAAACAGGGGGGATGAAATTATCGAAAGTCGAACCCGACTTTGACAAACGAGGTGAGCGCATGAACATTCGTGACGAGATCGAACAAATCGTCCGTCGGATCAACCGTAAACCGGAGCGCATCCGGTCATTGCAGGCGGTATACCAATTCAATTTGGGAACGGGAGAATACTTTCAGGTCAAGTTCCATGGAGGGCAGGCGGAATTGTTCGACGGGACTCCCCACAAGGCGGACTGCCGCATCATTCTTTCCGAGCAGACGTTCCGCAAGCTGCTAAGCAACCAAGTGAACGCCATGACGGCATATATGTCGGGCGCGCTTAAGGTGGAGGGAAAGCTCAGTCTGGCTTTCAAGCTGTCCGAGGTGCTGAAGGCTTGCTTTTGAATGCATTCAGTCGGCGCCTCTAGCTCTGCACTTCCGCTAGCTGTCACCTCCCATATGTACAACTGGCTTTGCGGGAGCCCCTCCAGACTTGTGAAGCGGATGTGCAGCACACCGAGGCGGCTAACCAACCGGTGGGTTACTCTCGTTATCGATGTATGTCAGCAGCGCGAGGACGAATGATCAGATCTCCATGCACCTACTCCAATTCCGAAGCGCCGCGCATTCGTTTCCGGTATTGATTCGGAGATTCGCCAAAATGGCCGGAAAACTGCCTGGAAAAATAATGCACCGATGCAAAGCCGAGCTTGTCCGCGATCAGCGTAACCGAACGGTTCGTTTCGCGCAGCTCGGTTTTGGCTTGTTCCAGCTTGCGCAGCATAAAATATTGTCCGGGACTGGTCCCGGTCTCTTTGCGGAACAGTTCGTACAAATACGGCTGGCTCAACTGAAGGGTCCCCGCCCAGTCGGCCAGTTGAAACGATTCGTGCAGGTTGCTTTTCATCCAGTCGATCATTTTGCGTATGCGCAGGTCGCTCGGCAAGAACGGATAGGCCAAGAAACGTGCGAATCCGGTCACGAACGATTCGAACAACGATCGCAAACGGATCGCGCTGCCGATCTCCTGCGAATCAAAGTGACGGATGACCGCGAGAAAAGGCTCAAGCCAGTCCGCCCCGGCCGGAATGGAAGTTTGCGCGGGGAGCACAATCCCATCTGTAAAACGGACTCGGTCCGCGCTTAGCTGAGGTTTATAGGAAGCGAAGCGGTATTCGTTCAGCCGTTTGTCGCCCTTCTGCTTGGGGGTGCTGTCCCAGAGAAGATCGGCGTAGACGGACGCATGAACCATAGGATCGTGCTCGTCTGCTGCAAAGGCGTGCGGCGTGCCCGGCTCTATGCAGAACAAGTCCCGAGTCTCCGCCCGATATTCCTTGCCGTCGATCACAAGAAAGCCGCTGCCGCTCCGGATATAGATGAAAGTATAGGCATAATTCAGCCGGGGACCGATCTTCGCTTTGGGGCGAAACGGGTAAAAATCGGCGCCTAGAATGCGCGTGCGGATGTCGTTAAACGCAATATGCCGCGTTTCCATAGATCGGGTACTCCTTAACTTCTGACATAATCGATCCTATAATTGTGCAAAAAGTATACCATAGGCCAAAGCCAGTTTCATCCCTTGTCTGGTAAGATGATAAAAAACGGAAGGAAGGGCTGCACTTTGACCACGCCACTGCAATGGACTTCTTATGTACCCGGAATTTGGAAAACGACGATCGGCGCTCCATCGGACTTATCGCCGCTTGCTTTCATCGGACGCGAGCCGAAAACGGAAGCGCTGCAGCAAATGGGCGAGGCCCCATTTCCGTTCGGAAGCGGCGATGTTGCTATCGAGCAAAAAAAACGCGGACCGCTGCTCAGCGTGCCGCTTACGGCAAGCGAGAAGCTGTACGGGCTCGGATTGCAATTTATGAAATTGAACCAGCGGGGACGGACTCGTTTTCTCCGCGTCAACAGCGATCCGAAGCAGGATACGGGAGAAAGTCACGCACCGATCCCTTTTGTCGTGTCCGACCAAGGCTATGGTATTCTGATCGATACTTCGCGCATTGTGACGATTCATCTCGGTTCGACGGTTCGACTGGCAGAAACGAAAAAGGAACAAATATTTGACCGAAATAACCAAAAAGGGCAGTGGAAAGCGACGCTTGTGTCGGAGCGGATGGAGTTCTTGCTGCCGCTCGAAGGAGCCGACGTCTATGTAATTGCGGGAAATAACGCGCTGGACGTCGTTCGCCGGTATAATTTGCTGTGCGGCGGGGGCGCGCTTCCGCCAAGATGGGGACTCGGATTTTGGCACCGGGTGCCGACGCTGTTTACGGACAAGCAGGTGGCGGAAGAAGCGCTGGAATACCGGAAGCGCGAATTTCCGTGTGACGTGATCGGTCTGGAGCCGGGTTGGCACAGCAAGAGCTATCCGGTAACTTACGAATGGTATGAAGGCCGCTATCCGAATCCGAAGCAGTTTGTGGCTGACATGGACCGGGAAGGCTTCCGCATCAATTTATGGGAGCATCCTTACGTCTCGCCGGAAGCGGGGCTTTACGAGAAGCTGCTTCCGCTATCCGGTTCGTACACGGTATGGGGCGGGCTAGCGCCGGATTACTCGCTGGAGGAAGCGAGAACCGCTTACCGGGAACAGCATCGCAGCGAGCATCTGTCGATCGGGGTTTCCGGCTACAAGCTCGACGAGTGCGACGGCAGCGAGCTGACGGGCAACTCGTGGATGTTCCCCGCCCACGCCGAGTTTCCATCCGGCCACGACGGCGAGCAGCTGCGGCAAATGTACGGCCTGATGTTCCAGAAAATGACGTCGGAGCTGTACCGGGAGGAAGACAAACGGACGTACGGGTTGATCCGGGCGTCCGGCGTCGGCGCTTCCTCGATGCCTTACGTGCTGTATTCGGACTTGTACGATCACAAGCAGTTTATTCGCGCGCTATGCAACGCCTCGTTCAGCGGTCTCTTGTGGACGCCGGAGGTGCGCAAGGCGTCGAGCGCCGAAGATTGGGTGCGCCGGATGCAGGCGGTCTGCTTCTCGCCGATGGCGATGCTGAACGCTTGGGGCGATGGAACGAAGCCGTGGAGCTTCCCGGAAGTGGAGCATATCGTCCGCCACTATATTCAACTGCGCATGCGGCTGCTGCCTTACTTGTACAGCGCATTTGCCAAATACCATCAGGACGGCACGCCTCCGTTCCGCGCGATGCCGCTGGTGACCGGAAACGTTCAGAACGAGAGCGGCGCCGTTTCCGCATCCGCCGTGAAGGTCGATACCGTCGACGCGGCTTACGGCGGGAACAAGAAGAAGGAATGGGACGACCAGTTCATGGTCGGCGATGATCTGTTGGTGGCTCCGCTCTTTGCTGGCGAACAGGAGCGGGACGTTTACTTGCCGCATGGTCGCTGGTTCGGGCTTGAAAGCGGCGAGACGTACGAGGGCGGCGGCGTTGTCCGGGTTGCTCCGGGGCTGGAGCAAATTCCGGTTTTCGTACGGGACGGCGCGGTCATTCCGATGACGCCGTGGCGCGCGCATGCGCCGCGGCAAGGGGAGCAAATGCCGCTCATCTTGTGCCATTTCGGCGAAGCGGAGGGCAGCGGCTCCCTGTATGACGACGATGGAGAGAGCTTTGCTTACGAGCGCGGAGAATCCGTTTGGAGAAAGGCGGAGGTGAAGCGTTCCGCGGACGGAAGCTGGACTGGTACGCTCTCCGGACATGAGGCCTCGTTCCCTTCCACGTTCGGCGAGGTGCAGTGGCACTTCGGCCTGAAGAAACTGCCGTAAATCCGGGCGGTTGCAGTGATATAACAATAATGAGGAGCATTTCTGGCATGTCGGCCGGAAGTGCTCCTCATGGTTTGTATCGTAATGGCATGAATGGTTTCAATGCGTTCACCTCAGCGGAATTACCGCTTGCCGATTCCTTCCCAGAACAGCGGCCAAACTTTGCCGAGCCATTCATCGATTTGCTGTGTGCGCAATAAGTACGACTGCATCAAGCAGCTGTCCATCAGGCACAAGTACGAAGCGACAAGCTCCGGCTTGTTGAAGCTGCGCAGCTCTCCTGCGGCATAAGCTTCTTCCAGCAAACGGCCGACCGGTTCGGCCAGTTGCTGCTCCATCAGCATCAGCCGCTCCTTGAGGCCGCTGGCCAAAAATGGCGGCGGCAGCAGCAAAGCCCGTTTCAGAAAAAACGCCCGTTCCCCGCTCATCCGCTCGTTATGACAATATTCCCGGATCAGTCGCCGAAGAATGGTATCCGTGGCCTCGCGCCGCAGCTTCGATTCCTGCAGCAGCTCAGCGATAGACTGCATATGCTCGCGCAGCACATCCTCGAGAGCGGAAAGAAACAGTTCCTGCTTGCTTCGAAAATGAGGGTGCAAGGATGGAGCTTTGATCCCCGCGCGTGCGGCGATATCCGATACATCGGCACCTTCGTACCCGCTGCGGGCAAACAACTGGAGGGCGGCATGCTTGATCGCTTGGGCCGTCATAGCATTACAACCCCCGTTCGCGGAGCCGGATGCGGCGATACGAACTCACAGAAAAAGCAGGTATTCGTGGAAAAGGAACTTGTTTTTGTTCTTCGAGTATGCCAAAGCTCATTGGTTATCACACCTTCCGTATCACTTGTTAGATATTATAACGCGAAAATCACATAAATCATATAAATAAATATTTTCATGTCACGATTTATTACATATCTTTTTTAATATTCTTTTATTTTTCAAACGCAACTTTTTCCAAAAGCTTGTCGTCTAGTGAGTAGATTCGCAAATGACAGTGAGGGGGATTCACTTGAAAAGGCTGAAAAAGGCGGGGACCGTCGCCATCGCGTCGGCGTTGTTGCTTACGAGCGCACCACAAGTATGGGCAAGCGAAATCGCTGGAACAGCGGGCAGCACATCCGTAAGTGTTCCGATGTTGCCTGACAAAGGAAATACAGCTCCGGCGGAAGTCAAAATTTCCAAAGATCACGCGATCGATCTAGCCAAAAAGTATATTGCGATTCCAGAGGGGTACGTGCTAAATTCCATTAATCTGAATTCCAACGGGTATCCTTATGGGAAAAACGGCTCGAGCTGGAGCATGAACTTTTCCAAAACAATCAAAGACCATTATTACGGCAATATCAGCATTACGATCGATGGGACGAACGGCAGACTGACCAACTATTATATGAACGAAAATGATAACGACCGCAAGCCGAGCTACCCGCCGAAAGCGGATTACAAGGCGGCGAAGCAAATCGCGGATGCCTGGATCGCCAAAATGAACGCCGGGGAGCAGGATCAATTGCGCTACAATGTGCGCGACGAGCAATCGTTCCGCACGCCGATTGACGGGAATTACCAATACAGCATCCGCTATGATCGGACGGTGTCTGGAGTGCCGTTCTCGCAAAACGGAGTGAACGTCGGCGTAAACGGCGAAGGGCAAGTCACGAGCTACAGCTTCAATTGGGACGATACGGCTACTTTTGAGAAGAATGTGACCCCAATCGGTATGGAGCAGGCCGCGCAGGCATTCCGGGATAAAGCGAAGGCTGCGCTAAGCTATGAAATCCCGTATCAGGCGAAGGGGAACAGAAAGCCGATCACTACGTATCAAATGGGTACATTTATGATCGACGCAGCAAAGGGCGAGCCGTGGAGCCCAGGGATCATTCCGCAGTCCGGCGAGGAGGAACGGCCGATAACCGATAAGCCGCTTGCGGATAAGCCTTCGGCAACGCTCAATTTAACCAAAGAGGAAGCGGTGGAGAAAGTCACCTCCGTGTTTACATTGCCAGCGGGCGTCAAACTGCAAAATGCATCGTACAACGAGTATACGAATCCGGACACGGGTGAGACGTCCTCCGCCTGGAATTTGAGCTGGAGCCAGCCGGCTGGGGAGAACGAGGCAAGCGCAAAAATGGCAGGCAGCTCGGCATGGGCAACCGTTGACAGCAAAACCGGTGAGATTAAAAATTTCAATTTAAACCCGCCGTATGTACCGATGTCGGAGCAAAAAGACGTGGAAGCCAAAGTTTCGCAGGACGAAGCCAAGGCCAAAGCGGCCGAGCTGGTCAAAAAACTGCTGCCCGGCTATACCGATCAATTGGTTCCCGATACGGTTCCGGAAAAACTGTTGCAGCCGCTGCTGCTCAAAAGAATGAAAACATGGGATATCCGTTTCAAGCGGGTCATTGACGGCGTAAGTGCGGGAGGAGAAACGGTGTACGTTAATATTGACAGGGAAACCGGGGATCTTATCGGCTTTTCCAATTCTATAAGCACGTTTGCTTATCCGCAGCAGAAGCCGCAGGTCATTGCGCTCGACAAGGCGAAAGATCTCCTGCTTGCGCAGTACGATATCGAGCTGAGCTACGAGCCCGATCTGTCGGACACTCCGCTGTATACGGATAAAATCAAGCTCATGATCGCTGCAGGAGAAATCGCTCCCGGCATTGCTCCGGACGCATCCGGTAAGCAAAAGGACGCCAAGCTCGTATACAAGCTGCTGCCCAAGTATTCCCGGGAGCCGGTCGTGCTTGATGCCGAGACCGGTACCTGGAAAAATGCCGCCACCGGAGACGCAGTATCGCTGGAGCGAGTGAAGGTCGGCGATATTGAGGGCCATTGGGCTCAAAAAGAGCTGCAGCTGATGCTCGATTATCAAGCGCTTGACGTCAAGGACGGCAAAGTGAACCCGGATCAGTCGATCACGCGCGGCGAAATGATCAAAATGCTCGTCATTGCGATGAACGGCGGCAATGGCGGCATCCGCTACGATGCCAACCGTTCCGCTTCTTTTGCCGATGTAAAGGCGGATTCCGCTTATTTCGCTTACGTCGAGAACGCCGTAGACCGTGGCCTGTTAACACCCGGCACCGATTTCAGACCGGAGGATAAAATGAACCGGGAGGAAATGGCCGGACTCATCGTCAAAGCGCTTGGCTTAAGCGGCCTGGCCCAACACGACGCCGTGTTCAACGATAATTTTGCCGATAAAGCGAAGCTGAAACATGTCGGCGAGGCGGCCATCGTCGTAGGACTCGACATCATGTCGCTGGTGGACGGCAGCTTCCAGCCCGAACAGGAAGTTTCGAAAGCACAGGCGGCAACCGCGTTTTTCCGTTATTTGCAAAAACGCGCCGAGATCCAGGACCGAAAATACCCGGTATATTATTAATCCTTTTTCAAAAACATACGTCGGTCGGCGGTAATGAAACTTGAGACCGCAAGCATCGTACTTAGCCCATTGCAACTCGATAAAGAGATGCAATGGGCTACTTTATTTTCGTTCTACCAATGCAAAAACGCTCGCTTTATTGGTAAGGAAATATGTAAAAAATTTTAAAAAATGATTGTATTAGGAAGGGATGTTTCCTATCATTAATGTTGAATAAAACCTTGACTGACGTGTGGAGCTTTGCGGCACGTACTCGGAAGCGGAGGAAGAGCATGAGATGGTTGCTGGGCATATTAATAGCGGCATCACTGTTTATCCAACTTGGCTGCGGAGCTGAAGCGGAAGAAGAGGGGGATGGTATGAAAATCCCCAAAGTGAACAAGATTGCCATCGACGGTTCAGGTGCAGACTGGGAAAAGCAGGGCTTATCGGTCACGCTGCACGGCAGTACAAAAGGGGAAACGACAGACGCATTCGATTTTACCCCGAACTTGAACTTCGGTTGGAACAAGGATGGACTCGCTATTTTTGCCAATGTCACGGATGATGTCGTACATGTAAATTCACTCCCTGCGAAGCTATCGAATGGCGATAGCATAGAATTGATAGTTAGCGGCAAAACAGATGGAAGCGACAGTATGAAAGTGATTTTATCTGCAGGCGCGGATGGCAAAGACGAAGCCGTGGTACGTATCGAAGGTCGTATCGGCGCAGATTCGCAAAGAAATGAAGCGAGAGTGACGGCGAAAAGCCAAAAGACGGGAACGGGCTACACCGTGGAAGCATCCATCCCCTTCTCTTTGATGCATATGGATGCGAAGAGCGGTGCGGCATTGGCTATGCAAATTCATACGAACGATTACGACTACGGCGGGGATAAGAATGCGATAAGCTACCCACTGTATTACACGAGCAAAGCGACGGAAAGCTCGCCGGCGATGCAAGTCGCAACGTTGTCGGAGAAAACGGGGAAATGGTACGCGCCGGACATCAAAAGCTATAAGACCAAGGATTCGGTATTTGTATATTATTATGCCGATGAAAAGCATGCAGGCAAGGAAGTTGCGATTCGCGGCGGTCAAGAGGAATGGGATCGGAAACCAGTCGCTATACGTGAAAATGCAGCAATAGCTCAGCTGCAAATTTCTCTCGCAAAACTGGGAGGGAGCAGCACGAAACTGGATGTTGTTGTCGATGGACGGCTTCGGCAGGTTATTGATGTGCCGTCGGTCGAAACGGAAGACGGTAAATACCCTTACGAAAATGATATCAAAGCGTATGAGCAGCGTGACAAAAAAGCGCTTCCCCCGGAAGGCGTCACGGTGTTTATCGGCAGCTCTAGTATTCAGCGATGGTCGACGCTTGAGAAAGATATGGCGCCGCTGCAAGTGATCAACAGAGGATTTGGGGGATCTGAGGCGTATCAGGTGACTCATTTTGCCGATCGCATCGTCATTCCCTACAAACCGAAGAAGATCGTGTTCTACGAAGGCGATAACGATATCAGCAAAGGAACTTTGCCGGAGCAAATCGTAGAAGAATGCAAAGCGTTCGTTCGCAAAATACATCATGCACTGCCCGGCACGAAAATATATTTCGTATCGATTAAGCCCAGTCCTTCCCGGATAAAAGACTGGGAAAAAAGCAAGAAAACGAATCAACTGCTTGAAGAATATGCCAAGCAGCATGAATACCTTGAATTTATTGACGTCAGTGCAGCGATGATTGACGAGAAAGGGAATCCGAAGGCAGACATATTCGGGCCCGATCGGCTTCATATGAATGAAAAGGGCTATGACATATGGACTTCGATCATCAGGCCGAGGATTGAAAAATAAAGGGATGCACCCGGTTCGACTGCCGGGGGAGGGAGAAACTGCAAGCTTACGGGATGAATTACAGCAAGCCGCTTATGCTCCCCGATGTTTCCGGAGGAAAGCTTATTGGCGATGAATTGATAAAAATGTCCGATCCTGCACAGGATCGGACATTTTTTGCGAGATTCGGTACTTCGGTTTCCGAATCCGCATAAGCAGTTCTAGGTGTGGTTTACGCAGCCATCTCCGCTCCTAACGCAGGAAGTAGTACCAGTGTGCCGTATGAATGCAATCCATGACACTGTCGCATGCCGGCATCATGGCGTTTGCTTGGCTAGGAGCTGCAGATAAGCTCACGCCGGTTGCCAATGCCAGTGCCAACACGCCTAAAATCAAACGTTTGCGAAGTATTTTCATTCAGGAGCGCCTCCTTTCAGTTTAAAGTGGTTGATGCGAAGCTAATTTTAACATCTGCTATTTTGATCCGACAGCTACTCCGGACATACGGGCGGTAATGAGTTTTATACATGACCGGATGATGACTATTCATGTCGAGTTTGATTCTAAAAAAAATTTTTAGAAATACTGTAACGAAACTTTTTAACATAGGGACGCAAAGCCATGGCCTAAGGCATCGGTCGATGCTTTTTCATCTCCGATTGTCGGCCCCTTGTCCAATGTTTTCATAAAAGCTTCCTGAATGATGTCTTCGGTAGCTCCATGATCATTAGTAGTGAGGCGATAAAAGCAGCAATAGTTTGCCTTCATTTTTTTCCATAACGTTTAGACCCCCTTTTGCGACAATGTGTGGGAGTTGTTTCCTGCTTGAATATACGACTTATGGAATAATGAACATCCTTTAGTATATGACAGCGAAAGGGTCTGAAAAGTTTCGCGAACATTCGTGAAAATCCGGGAACACGAAAATGCTTCTCCCACCCGTTTTCCAGCATCACTAATCAATCATAATACTGGGAGAAATAAATTACCAACCGCGTAGTTTTTTTAGCAGTACAGGCACGGATAGGCTGAGGCCCACATAAAATAACACTAATCTCATCGTGGGGGTGGCTGACGTGCCTGGATTTTTTTCAGCAATAGCTTTATTTATTAAAGAATTAATGCTTCTGGTTTCATATGTAAAAAATAATGCTTTTCCCCAACCGCTTGCAGAAGAAGACGAAGAAAAACATTTAAGATTAATGGCCCAAGGGAACCAGTACTCCCGGAACTTGTTGATTGAACATAATCTAAGACTCGTAGCGCATATTGTCAAGAAATTCGATAACACCGGCGAAGATCTGGAGGATCTGATCTCCATCGGAACGATAGGGTTAATCAAAGCGATTGAGTCTTTTTCTCCGGATAAGGGGACCAAGCTGGCTACTTTTGCCGCGCGCTGTATCGAGAACGAGATTTTGATGCATCTCCGGTCCTTGAAGAAGACCCGCAAAGACGTCTCTTTGCATGACCCCATCGGTACGGATAAGGAGGGCAATGAAATCACGCTCATCGATATTCTCGGCACCGAGGCTGACGATGTAGTGGATAAAGTGCAGCTCAAGATCGAGAAGTCAAAGATTTATCGCAATCTGGATATATTGGACGAAAGGGAACGGGAAGTCGTCGTCGGCCGCTTTGGACTGGAAGCCGGGGGCGAGGAACGGACGCAGCGGGAAATCGCGAAGGAGCTGGGGATCAGCCGCTCTTACGTGTCGCGGATCGAGAAGCGGGCGCTGATGAAGCTGTATCATGAGTTTTATAAGGCGAAGCGGTAAGTGGATATAGGATGTTTCTTGCAGCCTGCCGATACGGCAGGCTGTTTCAGAACAGCAGACTTAAGGAGATATTAAAAAAAGCGGACGAGCTTCTCCCTTTGTCGGATAACTGCGATCACTATTACAAAGTTTTGCTATTACACAGCAGACTTGAAAATTGGGAACTTTTCTTGAAGACCATACTGTCTTTTAGAAACACCCGTTAAAAAGCAATAAGTAAGAAAAACACATTCGAGAAAGTAATGAAAATGGAGATCGAAAGTGTACCTGAAAGAATTGTGGGGGCCTGTCGTGGTGGCAGGTCTTTTTGATTTGGTACGCCTAGCCAAGCTATGCACAACTAGCCGGTGGAAGTCCGGTCGAGGGTATGAGCCAAGTCGCCGCGCAGCGGACAAACGGTTGATGGAGATATACTAAGGCTACAATGTAGCTCTCTCGGGAGTGCAGGCAAACATATGGCACATAAATATTGGTATGTACTGATATATAAACTATGATTTCTCGTCAATCATTAATTGCATTTCCTAGATTTACAAGACATTAATAAATATATCATTGAATATGTCAGTGACATGATATAAGCTCGTTTTAGATCACATCTCAGGTGATAGGTTGCTTGCGAGCATACTCTGAATCTGACGTAGGCAATAGCATGTGTAGAATAGCAAAAAAACAAGGACTACCGGGACGCCAATGGTTGCTTCCTACGCGGTGAAGAAGTAATTCATTTTGTAAAAACGCTTACAATCTGGAGTCCATGATTATGATAAAACGAAGGATGACCTTAGATGAAGAATGTACGTGCATCAAAAAAACCGAGTCAGCAATTGTATTTGCAGATTGCCGATAAGGTCAAAGACATCATCCGGAGCCGCAGGCTTCAACCGCATGACCCCGTTCCTTCAGAAGGAGAGCTCGCGAAGCTGTTCGGCGTAAGCCGGATGACCAGTAAGCTGGCACTAGAACGATTGGCAGAGCAAGGTATGGTATATCGTTTGCCGAGAAGGGGGACCTTCCTATCCGGACAACCGGACAGCATGCTGTATGACGGAGAGCTTCCGCCCGAAAGAAAGCCGGCTCCGGTAGAGGAGAAGCATTGTAGGCAGATAGCACTTATCGTGCCCCATCTTTCCGATTACACTTCAAGAATTATTGCAGCAGCCGAGTCGGAAGTGCGAAAGCACGATTGCGATCTTATTTTGAAAATCAGCAAGAATAAAGATGATGAGGATAACTGCCTGCAGAGGCTGGTTGAAGGGGGAATCGACGGCATTATTTTATTTCCCCAGGGGCGCAAGACATGCAGTGATCAGGTGCTGAGATTGAAATTACAGCAATTTCCGATTGTGATTATCGACCGGATATTCCGTGAGGTTCAGATTGATTGCGTATATCACGATCACTACCTTGGTTCTTATCAGATGACCAAGTATTTGATCGAAAAGGGCCATCGGGAAATCGGATATACTTCGAATGCGATCGATAATATTACCAGTAGAGAGGATCGGTATCAAGGCTATATTCAGGCGCTGCTCGATCATGCGATTCCCGTAAAGGTCCAATCTATCCATTTTAGAAGCGTACCCTGCGATCCAAGCCGGATTAACGAGAGTGATCCTGAACAGGAACAGTTTATAAAGGAAAATCCGCTGATCACAGCCCTCATGTGCGGGGACGATCATGTGGCCATTTCAACCTTATATACAGCCCTGCGCATGGGGATTTCCGTCCCCGATCAGCTTTCTATCGTCGGGTTCTCTGATATCCAATTAGCAGCTTTAACTCCGATTCCTCTTACAACAGTCAGACAGGATACGGAGCAGCTTACCCATTCGGCTTTTAATCTTCTTATGAAGCGGGTTAACCATTCCCTTGAGAAACAGATTACCATAAAAATTCAAACGACGATCATAGAGAGAAAATCCGTTCTCTAGGAGTGACAGGAGGAGTTTTGTAATGAAAATTCATTTTCTAGGAACCGCAGCTGCGGAGGGATTCCCGAATGCATTTTGCCGCTGTGAGCATTGCCTCAAAGCAAGAGAGCTTGGAGGGAAAAACATACGAACACGAAGCTCGGCCATCGTTGACGACGTGATCAAATTCGACTATTCGCCCGATTCTTATATGCAGGCGCTTCGCGACAACATTGATTTCACCGCTATCGAGCACCTGCTTGTCACTCATACGCACTCCGATCATTATAATGCCTATGACTTGGAATGCCGGAGGACAGGAATTGCTCACAACCTTCAGCATCCGATGCATATCTACGGCAATGATGCCGTGATGCACCATACACGCGTCGCCATAGGCCGCTTTGTAGGGGAGCGTTATGCATTCCATCTGCTGCGCCCATTCGAGACGATAGCCGTGGGTGACGCACGGGTTACGCCGCTGCTGGCGGATCATGACCGCATGGAAACATGCTTGTTGTACGTGATCGAGAAGGGAGGAAAAAAGCTGCTGTACGGACATGATTCTGGCTGGTTTCCGGAAGCTACCTGGGCCTGGTTAAAGGGTAAGGAACTGGATTGTGCGATACTCGACTGCACCCACGGATATACGGGAAATTCTCGCGACCGAAATCATATGTGTATTGAGACCATACTAGAGGCTCAGCGCGAGTTCCAGAAGGAGAACATATTGAAAGAGGAAGGGCTCATCATCGTTACGCACTTTAGTCATAACTCCAAGCTGCTTCACGACGAATTTGACGAAATATTCAAACCTGCCGGGATCGTTGTGGCCTATGACGGAATGATTGTTCACATCTAGAAATACAGTTGATCGGATCGGAAGCTTCCTTCGGATTACGTTCCGTTACTGGTTACTTGCTTTTATAAAAATTCAAATTACAACCAAAGGAGTGTCATAAAGTATGATGAAAAAAATGATAAGTACAACGTTGCTCTCGATCCTGTGTCTCACGGTAACTGCTTGCGGTAGCGGCAATAATAACGGAAATGTCAAAGGGCCTACCACGCCGGCTAATTCGCCGTCCGCAGCTGCGCCAGCAGCGAATGAACCGGTGAAGAATGAGAAGCTGATTGTTTATACGAATGCGAATTCCGATGGTCGTGGCGAATGGATCATCGAGAAAGCGAAAAGCGCCGGCTTCGAGATTGAGCTTGTCGGAGCAGGCGGAGCCAATTTAACGAACCGGTTGATTGCAGAAAAGAACAATCCGATTGCAGACGTAGTGTTCGGCTTGAACAACATGCTTTATGAAAACCTGAAGAAGGAAAAAGTGTTGACCAAATATGTTCCGAAATGGGCTGGAGAAGTAGAGCCGGGCTTGAACGATCCGGAGGGCTTCTATCACGGACTTGTGAAGCAAGCGATTCTGCTTGGCTATAATCCGAAAAATTATACAACCGAAACGGCACCGAAGGATTGGACGGACCTTTATAAAAATCCGGCATTCAAAGGCAAATATGAAGCTCCTACTCTTCTTGGACAAATTACGCCTCAACTCGTCGTTGCCGGAATACTGACCAGACACCAGGATCCGAAGGGGGAGCTTGGGATCTCCAAGGAAGGCTGGAATGAAGTGAAGCAATTGTTCGACAACGGTGTGAGAGCGGTTGAAGGTGAAGACTTCTACGCTAACCTGGCTAGCGGAAAAACGCCTCTTGGCGCGGTGGTTTCCGGTACACTCAGCAAGAAGGAAGAGCAGTATAAAGTGAAGGCAGGTATTGTAAGTCCACAAATCGGCGTGCCGATGATTGTAGAGCATGCGGCGATTGTGAACGGTACCAAGAAGAAGGCAACGGCAGAGCGGTTCGTCGAATGGATGGGTACTGCTGACGTTCAAGGAGAATTTGCCGCTAAGTTTAATTCCATGCCTGCGAATACGAAAGCAGCTGCTAAAGCCAATGAGTCCGTGAAGGCATTGTATTCCAATTTGAAAGCACAGCCTTTGGATTGGGGCTTCATTGCTAACAACATTGGCAAATGGGTAGAGAAAATCGAATTGCAGATCATGAAATAAGCAAAGTGAAACATGGATAAACGGCTTCGCCGCCTATTGGCGGCGCGTTTATCGAGAAATGGAACAATCAGCGGAGAATATACTTTCTGACATTTTGAAAAACACACTGCATATTGGAGGCTCCAATATGCAGTTGTTCTTTACGATATTAAAATAAGGACATAGGGGTATATATGATAACATTTCGAGATATACAAATTAAATTCGGTAATTTCCATGCGATCAAAAACCTCAATCTGCAAATCAATGAAGGTGAGTTTTTCACCTTTCTGGGTCCGTCAGGTTGCGGGAAAACGACGATTCTTCGCAGCCTTGTTGGATTTATTACTCCATCGAGCGGTCAAATTATGCTAATCGACAGGGATATTACCCATGTGCCTATCGAAAAAAGAGGCATCAGCATGGTGTTTCAAAGCTATGCTTTGTTTCCTACCATGAATGTTTATGAGAATATTGCCTTCGGCATGCGAGTCAAGAAGGCCTCGAAGGCCGAAGTAGACCGGGAAGTGAGGGATATCGCCCAGAAGGTGGATTTGAAGGAGGAACAGCTTTTCAAAAAAGTGTCGGAGCTGTCCGGCGGCCAGCAGCAGCGCGTGGCGATTGCCAGAGCGCTGGTGTTAAAACCGAGTATTCTAGCGCTGGATGAGCCTTTATCCAACTTGGACGCCAAGCTTAGAGTACAACTGCGTAATGAGCTGAAGAACCTTCAGAAGAAGTTCGGGATCACGACGATCTATGTCACTCACGATCAGGAGGAAGCGTTAACATTGTCTGATCGTATTGCCGTTTTCAACAATGGAATCGTAGAGCAAGTCGGCACACCGCAAGAAGTCTATAATCAATCCCAGACGGAATTTGTTTGTAACTTCATAGGCGATATCAACAAGATCGATCCGCGGACAATTCAAAATAGTCGATTGAAGGAATATATTGATCCTAACAAAGTAGCCTATATCCGCAACGAAAAGGTGAGCTTGCTTTCCCTGCCGGATCAAGATGCCGTGCAGATGAGGGGGAGGATTGTAGATCAGGAGTTTTATGGACTATATAGCAAATATGTAATAGAAGTTTCCGGTGGGGGGCTACTGAAGACCATCGAGAAGGAAAGCGGGCTTGCTCATAATAAAGTCGGTGACGAGATTACTATATATATTCAAAGCAAAGATATTCTGCAGTACTAAGGGAAGGAGGATGTGTGTTGAACGCAGAGAAACTGAAAAAATCGATAGCCTCTATCAATCCGACTGCCTTTATTTTTTATGCTCTGATTGCCTGGTTCGTCGTTGCATTCCTGATTTATCCGAACATTAATATTTATTATGAAATCTTTTTTAAAGGCGGCAAATTTTCATTCGAGGCGGCCGAGAAGCTGTTGTCATCCGAACGAGCCATGAGAAGCTTGTATAACAGCTTTATTCTAGCCGTATCCCTTGTTTTTACGGTAAACATTGTCGGCGTTACTCTAGTATTGATCTCGGAATATTTTGATATCAAGGGTGCGAAGGTGCTAAGGCTTGGCTATTTCACTACCCTAATCTATAGCGGCGTCGTACTAGTATCCGGATATAAATTCGTATATGGTGAGAACGGATTCATTACCAAGCTTCTCGCCAGTCTGTTTCCTTCTTTTGACACGACCTGGTTTCATGGCTACTGGGCAGTATTATTCGTAATGACCTTTGCATGCACGTCCAATCATGTCCTATTTCTAAGCAATGCTATTCGGAAAATCGATTTTCAAACCGTAGAAGCGGCGAAAAATATGGGTGCGTCCACCTTTTATATTTTATGGCGGGTTGTTCTTCCGGTTTTGAAGCCCACGATGTTTGCTCTCACGATTCTGATCTTTCTGACAGGCCTCGCAGCAACGTCCGCTCCGTTGATCTTGGGCGGAAGAGAGTTCCAGACAATCACGCCGATGATTCTAACCTTCTCAAACAGTATGTCATCTAGAGACCTAGCCGCACTGCTGGCGCTAATTCTCGGTCTGGCTACATTAATTCTGTTGACCATCATGATCCGGTTTGAACGGAAAGGCAACTTCATGTCCGTTTCCAAAGTGAAGTCGGAACTGGTCAAACAGAAGATCAACAATAAGCTTGGCAATATCGCCGCACATGTTCTGGCGTACTTCCTGTTTCTCATTTATCTCATTCCGGTCGTTCTTATTGTGGTCTTTTCATTTACGGATGCACACAGCATATCTACAGCAACGCTGGACTGGAATAGCTTCTCCTTGAGCAATTACATTCAAGTGTTCTCCAACATGTCGGCGTTCAAGCCTTACCTTGTGAGTATTGTGTATGCCGCTGCGGCATCGGTAACCGTTGTAGCTCTGGCCTTGGCAGCGTCTCGAATTTTGCATAAGTTTAATAACAAATGGACCTTTGCCTTGGAGTATGCGCTTCTGATTCCGTGGATGCTGCCTTCCACGTTAATCGCAATCGGGCTTATCGTCACCTTTAACACACCAAGACTGATTATCGGGAACTCCATTTTAGTGGGAACGGTCTGGATGCTGTTTCTGGCCTATGTGATCGTTCACATTCCGTTCACCCTACGAATGGTGAAAGCGTCCTTCTTCAGCTTAGACAGTAACCTGGAGGATGCGGCGAAAAACTTAGGCGCCAAGTCCTTCTATACGTTCAGGAAGGTACTGTTACCCATCATACTCCCATCAACGCTTGCGGTTCTTGCGTTAAATTTCAACGGAATTTTGGCTGATTACGATTTGACCGTATTCCTCTATCATCCGTTGTACCAGCCGCTTGGTATTGTGATCAAGAACAGTACGGATGCGCAGGCTTTGGCAGATACTAAAGCATTAACCTTGGTTTATTCCGTAGTTTTAATGTTCATGTCCGGTATCACGTTATATTTTGTTTATGGAAAAAAAAGTAGATTGTAATAGATACAATGAGTTCGCAATGAAGTACCCCTTAGGATAAACATGAAAAGAACCCCTTGGCGAATCCGATGAATTCTAAGGGGTTCTTTTCATGTTTAGCAAGTTACATCGGTTCGTGTTCACATCGTCAAGAAATTCGATAACACCGGCGAAGATCTGGAGGATCTGATCTCCATCGGAACGATCGGATTAATCAAAGCGATTGAGTCTTTTTCTCCGGATAAGGGGACCAAGCTGGCTTCTTTTGCCGCGCGCTGTATCGAGAACGAGATTTTGATGCATCTCCGGTCCTTGAAGAAGACCCGCAAAGACGTCTCTTTGCATGACCCCATCGGTACGGATAAGGAAGGCAATGAAATCGAGCTCATCGATATTCTCGGCACCGAAGCCGACGATGTGGTGGATAAAGTGCAGCTCAAGATCGAGAAGTCAAAGATTTATCGCAATCTGGATATATTGGAACTGCTTGTCTTATTTTTTTGTTGCAAATGCAATAAAGTTAGGGTAAATTAAATTATATCCTTTTTGTTGCATTTGCAACAAAAATATGAACTAAGGAGTTAATCTATGAAGGAAATCCTTCGTGAAATTGGAATGATAGCAAGGGCATTAGATTCAATAAGTAATATAGAATTTAAAGAATATGACCTTACAAAAGGGCAGTATTTGTACCTTGTGCGTATATGTGAAAACCCAGGAATCATTCAAGAAAAGTTAGCTGAGATGATAAAAGTTGATAGAACAACAGCAGCTCGTGCTATTAAAAAACTTGAAATTGATGGATTTATCGGAAAAAAAGACGACACACATAACAAAAAAATTAAAAAACTCTTTCCAACAGAGAAAGGGGAAAATGTTTATCCTTTTATAAGAAGAGAAAATGATTATTCCAATAGCGTTGCATTAGAAGGGTTTTCCGAAAGAGAAGTGGAGGCAATTTCCGATTTTCTTCAAAGAGTAAGAAAAAATATAGAAAAAGACTGGGAATTTGTGAAAAAGGGGAACAAGAGAAATTATTGATTTTTTAAAGGAGTGATATGTTTAAATGACTATAGATATAAAAAAGTGTACACTTGAAGATTCACGCAAACTTCTAGAGATTAGTTATGAAACATTTTATGAGACATTTAAGGATCAGAATTCACCCGAAAATATGAATACTTATTTGGAAAGGGCATTTAACTTAAAACAATTAGAAAAAGAATTATCCAATCATTTTTCGCAATTCTTTTTTGTTTATTTTCATAATGAAGTTGCTGGATATTTAAAGGTCAACACCAATGATGCTCAGTCTGAAGAAATGGGTGATGAATCACTTGAAATCGAGAGGATTTATATAAAAAGCAAATTTCAAAAACATGGGCTTGGCAAATATCTGCTAAATAAAGCTATAGAAATTGCGATGGAGCGTGACAAAAAGAAAATCTGGCTAGGCGTATGGGAAAAAAATGAAAATGCTATCGCTTTTTATCAGAAAATGGGGTTTGTTCAAACAGGAGCTCACTCTTTCTATATGGGTGATGAAGAACAAATAGATTTTATAATGACCAAAACACTCATATAACATTTCTGGCGAATGTTAGTTCATCAGTGATCCCGGGGGCAGTTTGCAGCCGCGGCAGTTGCTCCGTCATTAAGCAAAAGGGAGTTTTGTTATAAAGCAAACGGGGAGGAGAAAACCAGTGTATATTCCTTCGCACTTTCAAATTGAAGATTTAAAAGACGCTTATGACGTTATAAAAGAACATAGTTTTGCGACACTATTTTCACAACAAAATGGAGTACCCATCGCTACACATTTACCTTTAATATTGGATAAGGAGAACAAATATTTATACGGGCATTTTGCACGTCCAAATCTACAGTGGAAGGATATTAGCAATCAACTTGTCTTAGCCATTTTTCATGGTCCGCATTGCTATATCTCTCCTTCATGGTATGAAACAAATAAAGCAGTTCCAACATGGAATTATGTGACAGTTCATGTATACGGGGAAGTCAAACTTATTGATGATGAAAAAGAGTTAATGGATTCCTTGCATGAAATGGTATTGAAATATGAAGCTCCTGATAGTCCATATAAATTGCAAGATGTAGACGCAGACTTTATCGCTGGAATGAATAAAGGGATTCAAGGGTTCAAAATAAGAATTAGCAAGATAGAGGGAAAAGTAAAATTAAGTCAAAACCATTCAATACAAAGGCAAGAACTTGTCATTAAACAACTGGAACGGATTCAGAACGGAGACGAGCAAAAGATTGCCTCTCTTATGAAAGAAAACCTAAAAAAATAAATTCAGGTTATTGAGCTATCGGAGTACGATAGTTCAATAACTTCAATTGTAGCAGGCGCTGCGGCGACCTGCTTTTGGTCGTTGAAGTAATGTGCATAAGAAGTAATGAGAATGAACTTTTATTACCCACTTAAAGCTAAAGTTACCAGATACCCTTCAAACTCATATAAAATCCAGTGCTATTGTCATTTCAGATTCAAATTGAAATAACGGATAACTAAAGTGTAGGAGCTTGCCAAACGGTAGAGTTTGACAATCCGGTCAAGCTGCCGCACATCCTTTTACCCCGGTAACCGCGTAAACTTTCGGTAGTTAGCAAATCTCAGACACACTTCAGCCAATCGAAGCAAAGCCACAGAGAAAGCAGGCTTCCGGAAACCGATCCGAAAGCCTGCTTTTCTGTGGCGTGTATTTAAAATGGGAACGTGATTATGGGGCTAAATTCTGGACTCGATCCAAAATTTGCGTCACCTGCTTCAGCGTATCGAGCAGTGGAGAATCCTTTAGCGATTTCCAATCTATCGCACCGTTGTTTATTTTCTCCAAATATACGTTAATCTCCTGCATTAATTTTTCGTTATAGCTTACCAATTGTTGATGAACGCTCTTCGCAAAAGCCGGTGCTTCGATAGCATTAAATTTAAGAATTCGCTCCTTCATGTCTGTCAATTCACTCTTTAATTTGTCTCTTGCCCCCGGATCGTTTATAGCCTTCTCGGCAAGAGCGGGCCATTGCTCCGCCAGCCGAGCAGCATTGGATATAAAGGACCTCGCTTCTTCGGTGTAATTTAATGAATCGTTAACCTTATCCGCAATAGAGCAGCCTGTGACTACGAACAGGAGAAGCACAAGATACATAAATCTTATTCTCATCATGCAGACCTCCCTGTCTTTTATTAGTGTATTACTGTTTTAAACGCGTTATGGTTTCAAATAACCAAAGAATACAAACAAACAATGAACAGGGAAATCGCAGCGAGTCAGTCCTTTTGAAGAAATGATCCTTTATTGAGGTAACGGATAGTACATATGTATGACTCGAAAATTGTTAAAATCGGTAATTTATGAAAAGGTGGACTGGTAATTTGTATGCAAATGGGAAGTCCGTACTGGCCTGGGTGAAGAACATCGGAAAGCCGTATGGGAGAAAACCGCACCTACGGTTTGATGAGGAAGGGCTAATATCTCCTGCCCTTTACTCTACTTAGTTGAATAACGAAGAAATTTTTAACTTTATTAGTTACAATTTGTCGATCCATGCAGTGATGAAATCAACAAATTTTTTGCTGCTGGAGAGATATTTTTAAAAGAAACGGCAGCAATGCCTATGGAACGGAAATGCTCTCAATGCAATGGTCTCTTGCATAAATCATATTGATTCTGTGACAGTATCATTTCAGGGAGAATACTTACACTATTGCTCAAAGACGAGGTATGTCTGATTGGTATCTCAGGTACAAAACGAGAGTCTGTAAGGTCGAACGGGATTATGGATTTGAAAAAAACTAACGGGTAACGCTAGTTTAATAAAGTCAGTCTAAAACCTTCCGTAAAAAGCAAACTAGATTTAATAGCTCTTATGGGAGGTTTATTTATGATTTTAAGTGAGTTATGGCGGCTGTACGAAACCGAAAAACGAATCCAGGGGTTTCGTCTGATAACTGGATAAGATTATTCGTTAACATACTTTTTTATTAGCTGCATCGCTGTTAATATAGGTACCAAAGAAGGAAAGACACACAGTATGAGTGAAATCATTGAATGGAGGGGAACGCATGCCACATGAAAATAAACTCGGACAAATAGTGATTTTGAATGGCAACCCGCGGGCTGGGAAGTCTAGTATTGCCACCGCGATCCAGAATACGTTTGAGGGTGTATGGATGAACGTGGGGGGCAGTCTGTTCAAGAAAATGACCCCCGAACGCTACCAGCCTGGGATCTCGCTTCGGCCCGGTGGGGAACGCCCCGACCTTGAACCTCTCATTGTGACCCTGTATGAGGCCATGTATGAGTCCATTGCTGTACACAGCCGCTTAGGACTGAATGTCGTGGTGGATGTCTGGCACCACGATTCTTATTCGATTCCGCGGGGGATTCTTCCCAAATGTGCCAAAATCCTGAGTGGACTGCCGGTTTTATTTGTGGGTGTACGATGCCCAATAGAGGTTGTCATGCAGCGGCGGATCGCTACCTGGAATACCGGCTACGAAGAGGACGGCTCTGTGCCAAAGCCGGTGAGATTGTGGCAGCAAGCTGTCCATGTGCCGGGTATCTATGACATGGAGGTTGATACTTCGATCCTTAGCTCCGAGGAGTGTGCCCGCCAGATCCGTCAGCGTGTCGAAGAGGGGCCGCCGTTCTCGGCATTTCAGAGTCTTGAGGCCATGATGTAGGTGCTATAGTATCATCTTGAAATTGCTCAGATAGCGCAAAAATACCGAGTAAGCTTGGAGTATGGAATATCGCCAATTCCGATATGAGATCAAAGCTTAGCGTATATTTTCGTCAAATGTTTGCAGGACCCCTAATTGATCACCATGAAAAGAGCAACGGTGCAGCAGACAGCGTTCATATACAAGGGGGAGTTAGGCACCAGACAGGGCTTACTCTTGAAATTTTCGGAGACAAGGGAACCATCGTACTCATTGCGCCTGCTTCGATTCAATTTGGATCACATCAATTACGGGGTGCAGGGCCAACTGATAAAAAGCTTCATGAATTAACAATCCCTGATTCTTATTACTGGGTACCAGATTCCCTTAAAAACGATGCAGGGTTTGTTCTGAATGTCGCTCAGGCGCACAGTAAGTTTGCTAAAGATATACAAGCAGGAACATTCCTGACACCTAGTTTTGCGGATGCGGTAAAACTTCATCTACTTCTTGATGCAGTGGAAAAAGCAGCACAAACTGGACAACGTCAGTATCTCTGAATTATTGTTCGATTGTTGAGGAGCCACAACGAGTGGACTCCTCTTTTTTCATAGTGAAATATCGGGAAATTCATTCGGTGAAGGTGAGGGCAAATTCAAAAATCAATAAATATCATTTGTCGTGCTAACGGGAAACGATAAGCATCTCCGCAATTGTAAATGGCAAGGGTTCAAAACAAAGAGAGGTTTACTTTACCACCGAATGTAAAGTGTGGTTGAAGAAGTATCTCGCGAGCCGCGAGGACTCCTGCAAGGCCTTATTTGTAACCGATTCGCATCCTACAAGACGGATGGCTATTCCGACGATCAGGAGGACATTAAAACGGCTTGTTGATCGGGGAGAACTCGAAGCAAATGTATATCCACATCGCTTTCGTCATACTCAACCACTCAAATATACGCCCAACTGCGCGGGGAACGCCGGCGAGAACTCTACCGTCGTTACTTTTAGGTTTGTAGCCGCGGTTGTCTAAAGGAAGCTACTGTTCAACTAAAGGTCAGGATACTACAACTATAGTTATTTTTTGCAAAATTTGTTGAGGTGTTTGACGATTTTTGATTCGTTCGGGAATTTTCACACTGGAGACGATCGCCCATGCTGAACGCACAAAAATCAAGCCGCCCGTAGAGCGGGCGGCTATATAATCCTCATTTCGATACAGTCAATTCCGCAATTTTCTTATCGGCCTTTTCCTGTGCTTCCCGAAGCACGGTATTAATATCCTTCTTGTCGATAGCTATCCCCTTGCGCATATCCCGGATAATGGACTGTACTTCTTTGTCGGCGATATTTGCCGGGGGTGTCGGAGAGGCCGGGTATTTGAATATGGCGGCCGTATTTTTGTCCTTTAAGGCTGGAATGGCCGTGCCGAACGCCTTCTTAACCCCGTCGTCGTTCATGATCGTCACTTTGGCATTACTACTCAAAAGGATTTGCTCCTCGCGGGAAGCCATCATCTGAAGCACCTGCATCGCCTGATCCTTGTGTTTACTGGTTTTGGAGATGACTAGCCCTCCAGCAATCGCATGTCGTCCTTTGCCTACGCGGTCTTCGAACGTTGGATTTGTCACCAAGTCCCAATCGGGCGCCATACCATTCGCCTGGGCCTGTACCAGGTCGCTTAAAGTCTTACTGTACCAATCCGGAACCATCGCAACATTCTTGTCCTTTATAAAACCGTCGGGAGCATACGCGTACTTGTTCCCTGATACGAATCCAGGCATCTTGTACATTTGATCAAATACCTCTAACACCCTTTTATAAAGCGGGGTATCGATCAGCGCCTTGTTCGTCTTCGGATCGACGAACGGCTGCGAGTAGGGGCTTACCATATGATCCGGCAACCGGAGGTCGACGCCAATATATTGCACGCCATCTTGCATCCGGGTCATTTTGCGGGCCAATTCCATAACCTCAGGCCACTGCATGTCATCTTTCGGGTACGGCAAACCAAACTGGTTGAACAAATCCTTGTTGTAGAACATCGCGCCCGCACTTTGATAGTACGGCATCAACGGAAATTTCCCCGGCTCCAACCCCCGGACGGTTTGCACTGTCTGAGGATCCAGCTTGGTCAGATCAATCTGGAACTTCTTGATCAGATCAGTTAAATCCTCGGGTATCCCCAACTGCTTGAGCGGCATATACCAATCGTTGTCGAGCATAATTATGTCCGGCATATCGTTGGCCGCAATCAACTTCTCCAATGCTTCGGTTGTGCCGTTGGTTTTTGTCATTAATTCAAGGGTAATGTGAGGGTACTTTTTCTTTAACGGTTCTACGTAAAACGTCTGAAAATCCACATCGGACAAACTGACCCCATGAACTAAAAATTTCAGCGTGACGGGATCCGTCGGCACAGTGAAAGTGGATGTTGCTTCCTTTTTTCCGGAATCGTCGGACGCAGCGGAACTTGGGCTTTGGGATGAACTGCACCCCGATAAGGCCAAGGAAGCAGCGAGTGATAACGTTGTAATCGCTTTCAATGATGGGTTCACTTGAATTCTTCCTTTCGGATAAATGTTTGTTTAAATATTCGAATGATGTTGCTGCCACCGAGTCCATCGCCGGATCGGACAGTAGACCCTATGCCTTGACTACTGCAGCCAGATTGTTTTTGCTGATCGTGACAGGCTCCTTGGGCATCGTCTTCACTTCCGACCCGTACTTGCCCTTATCCGCCGCAGTCCCCTGTCCCTGGCTGCTGCCGATCACCGTCATGGCTGCCAACAGAAAGCGCAGCTGCGACCGGTACTGTACCGAAGAACACAGCAGTTCTTAATAAATAGAGAAATTGAAGAGTATATTATTTAGGCATGCAAAATGTAATCGTTTGACATGATCATATGTCCACTTTTCGATCATTTGCTTACCATGAATTAACTATACCATCTTATCCTTCATCCTGTAAATAAAGTCTTCCCTTCAATTGATTTACCCTAACATGAATGAATGGCCCGTACACGTAAAACAAGAAAAGCACCCAGAGCGAAACGCTAAACGACATACTCCGGCACAGCTTACGGATGTGATGGCGACAGTACTCGAAATTACTGAAACGAGCTATCCCTCACAATATAACGGATATGATATTTTGCCGTTGGAGGGCTCCAGTCTGGTGTTACAAGAAAATAATAAAGTATTGTATGCCCAGTATTGAGTATGATGCCGCCTGCTATGTCTTGGCACTACCTGAAGTGTTTAAGGTTGTTCCTGACAATATAGAATTTGATTGGACGAGAAGATATGATGAAGAGTATGAAGAGTTCATGCAAACAGAAGCGCTGCTATCGATGGAAGAAGGAGATAAGCAACTTGTACTCGCGGCGGACAACCTGTTCAGCGGGTTGTCTTTTTTTCTGAAGGATGGTTTAGATCACTGGATGATCAAAAGTTTGCAGTTTTCGTCCAGGCCTGCAAGATCAAAGGCGGTTTTCAATTTCCTTAATAGTGTGTCCGCTCTCACAGTCGGCCGGCGTACTGCAGAATAAATCTTAGCTGAGGTTGGCAGTTATTTCGATTATAATAGACAAAAAGTGTGCAACTATAACTGTATTTTTTTGAGGTGATTGAATGCGTTTCATTAACAAGAATATTTCTAAAGCGGCAAGTTTGTTTTATGCTACTATATTCCTCGTCATTATCTCGGCAACGGTTCTGCTCTCATATTTGAATACAACTAGAAGCTTGCAACAGGAATTGATTTTTTCCAATACAGCACTGCTTCATCAGGTTATGGAAAAAACAGAAATGATCCTTCATGAAGTGGATAAGGATGCGCTGAACTTATTACAAGAGCCGGAGGTTCGGATGTTCGCCGACGGCAATTATGCTGACAGCTTGGAGCGCTTGCAGAAGCAAAGTGACTTGATGAAGAAGCTGGAGAATATGATGAACGCGAATACCCATATTCAATCGGCCTACTTATATTCGTATGGGGAAAAGATGTATCTTTCTTCCTCTACGTCATCAACGGAGACGGCCTTCTTCGACAAGGGCTGGAGAGACAGCTTCGATCAATTTGCAGGCTATTATAGTTGGCTCGGACTTCGCAGTATAGAGGATAAAATGGCACTATATCCGGCAAGAAAGCAAGTGCTGACCCTGGTTCGCTCTTATCCGGTGATTAGCAGCCCTACCTTTCGTAAGGGGGCTTTGATCATCAATATCGACGAGAGCATGCTTTACAACTTAAATGATGGTGTTAGAAGACTAGGCCAATCCTTTATTCTCGATGAGAATGGGCAAGTCTTGTCCCATTCTGATAAACAAATGCTAGGCCAAAATATTAGTACCAAGAATGAAATCATCAAAATAATGAACAGCGGCGGGGCGGGGAGCTTCGAAGAAACGATAGATGGGACCCAAAATCTGGTGTTCTTTGCTTCGTCTGGGTACACAGGCTGGAAATATATCAGCGTCATCCCAAGTCTGCAGTTGAACCGGGAATTACTTACGGTTCGCAATTGGCTTATGTTGATCGCTTTCGTCATGTTTGTAGTGGCACTTGCCGCGGTGTTTTTGGTCAATACAGTCACGTACCGGCCCTTCGAGAGCTTTGTCCGCTCGATCAATAAACAGCTGAATTCACGCAAGGGACCGGATTCGGAGCTTCAAGTGAAGGAACGCGATGTGAACCTCGAGACGGCTGAAGGGTTATTCGATAGCTTTCTACTAGAGCATGACCACATGCAGCGTCAAGTAAGGCAGAACATACCGGTGATGAAATGGAGACTTATCTCCGATATGCTGATGGGGTATAGGACCCGATTTATAGAGGTTAAGCCTCATTTGGAATGGCTTGATATCCAGCTTCATCCAGCTCATTTTATCGTGATGTCAGCAGAATTTGATCATAAGGCTCAAATTTCTTCCAAAGATTTGCCGCTTTATGCTTATGCCTTGTGCAATGTGGCTGATGAGCTGATCCATGCCGAGAATAAGGGAACAGCTGTTGAAATGATTGATGGCAGGGTGGTCATTATCATCAGCTTTGAGAAGGCGGAGCAGCAATCCAACATGCTGACAGCCTTAACCATTGCTGATTTGATCAAGACCTTCGTACAGGAGCAATTCAAGCAGACGATTACGATAGGAGTTGGCCGGCAGTATGAGCTGCTGGAGGATCTCCACAAGTCTTATCGTGAAGCGCTAGAAGCACTTCAATATCGGTTGCTGCTTGGAGCAAACCACGTGATCTCTATTGAGGATATAGAAGATTACAGTCGGCAGCAATTTTACCGTTTATTCGATATGGCGGATGCGGTGCTTGACTCGGTGAAGGCTGTGGATGATGGAGGGGTAACCAAGAAGCTGGAGCTGTTATTCCAGCAGGCCCTTCAGGAGAGTGTTCCTCCGAAACTGCTGATGCAGATATGTATGCAGCTGGTCCTTCGGTCACTGAAGATCGGTTCAGATATCGGTCTGGACGTCGAGTCATTGATTGGCGGAGACGTTAAGCTATATGAAAAAATTGAGGCTGCTGAAAATGCAAATGAGCTTAAACGGGATATTACCGGCTACTTCAAACAACTCCTCGACCGAATCGTTGAGAAGCGAAGCCATCGCGGCAGCAATGAGACGGTAGAGCATATGTTAGCGTTTATTTCAAAGCATTACATGAGAAGCGATCTTTCCATGAATATGATTGCGGATACATTCCAGCTGAGTGTGCCTTATATCAGTAAAATATTTAAGGATTATACGGAAAGTAATTTTACCGACCATCTGATTCAATTGCGGATCAACAAGGCGAAGCAGCTCCTGGAGAAAGGCAACGCCAAGGTTGGGAATATTGCAGAGCAAGTTGGCTACTCGAACTCACACAGCTTCATCCGTATTTTTAAAAAAGTAACAGGCTTGACCCCTGGAGAATATCGTGAACAGTTGATTTTGGAGCGCAGTAGAACAAACATCCATGGTATTAACAAAGGTAACCCCATGAATAATGATCAATAGTCAATATTATGAACAAGTGAACATTTGCAAACACCCCTGTAGGAGGTAGGATATGGACATCACAGAATGTTGAAATTGAGGAGTGGTTCCTATGAGCGAGAAGTTGGCGGCGGCGCATGCGTCACCCCATCCATCGTCTCACGCTTTGCCCCGACCGAAGGCGAATGGGCTGAGGAAATGCATCAAACGGGACAAATATTTGTATCTAATGCTGATCCCGATCGTTGCTTATTACCTTATTTTTAAGTATGCGCCGATGCTCGGGGAAGTCATTGCCTTCAAGAATTACCGGTTTGCCGATGGCATCTTGGGTAGCGAATGGGTGGGTTTGAAGCATTTTCGGAAGCTGCTCAGCAGTCCTGATTTTTTCAATATTCTGCGTAATACCTTGCTTCTAAATGTATATAGCGTCGTATTCGGGTTCCCGGTGCCGATCCTTCTCGCACTGCTGCTTAACGAGGTAAGAAACGAAGGGTTCAAGCGGATAATTCAAAATTTGCTCTATGTGCCACATTTCATCTCATGGGTGGTGCTTGGCGGAATCATCAACACGCTGCTTAGTCCTAGCACGGGAGTCGTTAATTTCGTATTGCACCATGGATTTGGAATGGAGCCGATCTACTTCCTGGCCAACCCGTTTTGGTGGCCTGTGATGTTTGTTTTGTCGGGTATCTGGCATAGCGCCGGCTGGAATACGATTCTTTATATGGCGGCGATCACGGGCATCGACCCCCAGCTCTATGAAGCAGCCCGTATGGATGGCGCAGGCCGATTAAGCCAAATTTGGCATATCACACTGCCAGGAATCCGCAGTACCATTGCGGTCTTGCTCATCTTGCGCATGGGCTACATGATGGATATCGGCTTTGAGCAAATTTTTGTACTGCAAAATACTGCGGTACTGGAAGTTGCAGATGTCATCAGCACCTATGTATATCGGATGGGACTTCAACATGTGCAATACAGCTACACAACCGCTCTGGGCTTGTTTCAATCGGTCATCGGTCTGATCCTTGTTATCTCTATGAACCGGATAGTTAAGCTGCTCGGTGAAAGAGGCTTATGGTGAGGAGATTAGACAGATGATGGGACAAACAAGCTTATCCAACCGGATATTTCACAGTATGAATGCCATACTACTCGGCTTTATTGGTTTAATTACGCTATTTCCGTTCCTGAATGTGATTGCCAATTCGCTAAGCGGCAGTCGGGCACTTGCGTCGGGCGAGGTCTTTCTGTGGCCGGTAGACTGGACCTTTGAAGGGTTCCACAATCTGATCGAGGATGGACAACTGTTCATTGGCATGCGCAATACGATCACGATTACAATGATTGGAACATGCCTCAACTTGATCGCCACTATGCTGGCAGCTTATCCGTTATCCCGGGGACGGCTGCGCGGACGGAATGCTCTTCTCATGGGGATTACCTTCACGATGATCTTCAGCGGGGGCATCATCCCGAATTTCATTCTAATAAAATCGCTAGGCTTGATGAACAGTTATTGGGCTTTATGGCTTCCAAACTTGATTAGCACCTACAACATGTTCGTCATGAAATCGTTCTATGAAGGTCTCCCCGTTGAACTGGAGGAATCGGCAGTCATGGACGGAGCCAATGATTTTCAGATATTGGGACGAATCATTATTCCTTTGTCCATGCCCATTCTGGCAGCCCTTGGCCTATTCTACGCTGTCAGCTGGTGGAACGCTTACTTCAATGTCTTAATGTACATAACCAGCTCCACCAAGCTTTCCCTCATGATGGTGTTGTACCAGAAGATGAACAATGTTAGTGAAACCTTGCTAACTATAGGGGGCTCGGAGGGAGCTATGGACAGCCAGAATCTGACGCCGGAGGGCATCCGGGCTGCGGCAATCGTAACAGCAACGGCACCCATTCTGATGGTTTATCCTTTCTTACAAAAGTATTTTATCAAAGGTGTTCTTATTGGCTCCGTTAAAGGTTAATTACATAATCATGGTATCGATAAGACGAAGTCTTATGATATATAGTTTGATGGATTCAGGAGGTCAAGTACATGCGCTTCAGACAGAAAAAAAAGGTTGTTTCAGCGGGTTTGGCCATTGCACTCGGAATGGCAGGAATGTTGTCCGCATGCGATGAGAAGAAGGAGTCTGCAACTGCGCAGGAAGGAGTTAATGAAACCGATAAGTATGCCAAGCTGCCAAAAGAAATCAGCATCTCCATGTTTGACCGGGGGCGCGTTCCGGCAGAGGAAGGATCCTACGAGCAAAACCGATGGACCAAATGGATGAACGAAAATTCAGGCGTTAAAGTTAAATGGGTGCCGGTACCCCGCAGTACGGCGCAGCAGAAGCTCAATACGCTGGTCGCTGCCAACGAGGCGCCGGACTTGATATGGGAATTTGATCGCAATTATATCGCCTTGCTGGCCTCCCAAGGAGCGATTCAGCCGATTGACTCCTATATCGAGAAATACAGCACATCCTACAAGAAATACTTAAACGAGCATCCCGAACTGAAGCCCTATCTTACCATTGATGGAAAGATGTATGCGGTTTCTTCCAAACGCGGCATCGATACGATTGCCAACCAAGGCATATGGATTCGCAAGGATTGGCTTGATAAGCTGGGCCTGGCGATGCCGAAGACGGATGAGGAGCTTATGAGCGTTGCCAAGTCATTTGTTGAGAAGGATCCAGACGGCAATGGCAAGAACGATACGCTAGGATTTGCCTTTAACAGCCAATTCAAGAGCTATCCTTCGGCTATGAACGCATCCAGACCTGATACATGGTATACGGATAATGGGAAGATGCAGCTCGGGCGCTTGACGGACCGTTACAAGGATACTCTGGCCATGGCCAAAAAGATGTATGACAACGGCATGGTCGATAAGGAGTATATAACGGATAAAAGCTATCAGCGGGAGCGCCAGCTCTGGGTAACCGGCAAGGCAGGCATCTATCTGGGATCGTGGAGCATGGATTCCGAATACCGCGATTTGAAGATGAATGTGCCGGGTGCACAGCCTGTGCCTATGGAATCGGTCTCGACCAAATATGGAAAGTTCGGGTTACTCCAGGAAGCTCCAGCTTCGATGCTGATTGCATTCAATAAAAATATGAAAAATCCAAAGGCTGCAGTGGAGTTTCTTGATTGGATGGTCGATAAGGGGTGGTTTACGTTAAAGTTCGGCATTGAAGGAATTCATTACAAAAAGACCAGCGATAGCATACAAGCGATTGACGGTGAAAAGAACAAGAAAGAGCTGGATTACGCTTACGAGTACCCGATTGTCAATCAGTGGAATCCAAAGGTGGAGGATATTGTGAAAATGGCTGCAAGTGATCCGGTATCCCAGGAATATGCCAAGCTGAAGGCTCTCGGTCTGGAAACCGCAATGAAGAACAAGTTCAGAAGTGACATTCCATATGCGCCTTCCTTCCCTGAATTGGGCCAATTTCTTGCTGAATTCACCCCTAAAGCCGATGAGATCGACAATAAGGTGATTATGGGCGGCCCACAGTATACACCTGAATGGGGAGCGGCCGAGCTGCAAAAGGAATGGAAGCGTCTAAACGGCGAAAGCGTCTGGAAGCAAGTGCAGGATTGGTATGACAAAAATAAAACTAGCTTCAAATAACGATTAGGAGGTAATTCCAATGTTAAAACGTATGTTCATGGGGGGCATCCCCGTATTCATGGTGCTTGGATTGACTGCATGCGGCTCGGAGCCCGTCGTTGAGAAGAAGGCGGTTAGCGATGCCAGTAAGCAGCAGGAGAGCAAGCAAGACCCGGTTACCTTAAAGCTGTATACCTACCAAAATTTCACCAATGAGGAAATGTTCAATGATTACATCGTTGAACCGCTGAAGAAAAAATATCCGTACATTACGGTACAATTGATTCGTTCGCAAGCCGGAGGAATGACGATCCCGGATATGCTCGCTGCCGGTGATACTCCTGACTTGATCAATGGCTGGCAGGCCGAAATTAAGACGTTGGAAAATTATCATTTAGTCGGGGATATGGCTCCTCTTGTGAAGCAGAACAATCTCGATCTAGGGAGGTTTGAACCGGTTGCGATTGACGCAGTCAAAGCCTTATCGGACAAGGGAGAGCTATATGGGATACCGTACAACCAGCAATTTAATGCACTCTATTATAATAAAGACATTTTCGATAAATTCGGCGTCCCCTATCCGAAGGATGGCATGACTTGGGAAGAAGCGATTGAGCTAGGAAAGAAAGTGTCGCATCAGGAGAACGGGATCCAATATCGCGGTCTTGCCTACGAGCATATTTCCCGGCTGTCGTCTTCGCTTTCACCGAATATTGTTGACCCGAAGACCCAAAAAGCGAATGTGAATAATGATGCTTGGCGCAAGGTGTTCCAGCTGGGCAAAGATATTATATCCATCCCGAATAATATGCCGCCGAAGGTGGATGCGGGCGACACGGATGCCTTCTGGAAAACGAAAACGATCGCGATGTACGCGACAATCAATATGCTGGAGAGCACGAAGGACACGATGGAAAAAGGGTTGAATCTGGGTGTGGCTCAATATCCGAGCTATAAGGAATTGCCGAACACCTACGGCTACCTGGATGCCCACTTTATCGTGGTGACCCCGCAAAGCAAAAACAAGGATGCAGCCATGAAGGTCGTTGAAGTAATGACCTCCGATGAAGTACAGTTGAAGATCGCAAGAAAGTATGGAAAGACGTCGCCGCTTAAAAACCCAGAGATGAAGAAGCAACTTGCAGCCGATATGACCCACATGAAAGGCATTGATCTCCAACCGATTTTTAAAAGCAAGCCGGCAGCTGGAATGAATTTCTCGAAGTATTACGTGGAATCTCGGAAAAAATTAATGAGCGAGTATTTGAATTTCGCTAATGGTTCAGCGGATATGAACACGGCTCTGCGCAATGCGGAGGAAGCAATCAACAAGTATATCTCAACAGAACAAGCAAAGGAAAAATAAAGGACGGCCAAGGAGGTGTCTGAGGTTGGAAACGTTGAAAATATGGAAGCGCTTCCAACCTGATTTTTAATTAAGGGAGGGAATCGATTTGTTCAGATTTAAACGTAGCACCGCTCGAATCGGGCTATTTTTCACAATGGCTTTATGGGTTACGTGCTTATGCTTTTCTCTCACGGCACGCGCGGCACCTGCTATCGTTGTTCTTAAAGGGCAAGGGACCAACCCGCTCCACGATTTCGGTACCGCTGTCGGTATTTCCGGCAGCAACAAATATATCGAAGCGGATTTCGACGGCGATGGAGATACGGATTTGGCGAACCGGAACGCAGGCAATACGGGAATCCAATTTTGGAGAAATAACGGAAACGCTACCTTCACGGAGCTTACGGGGGCAAGCAATCCTTTCAAGGATGTGGCATTCTCAGCTGTTGTCTCGAATTTTAGCGAGCTTTACTTGCTGAAGGGCGATTTCGACGGTGATGGGGATGTGGATGTGTTTAATGTAAGTCATGAAGGAGTACCCGCATTGTACCGTAATGACGGTGGGAGCTTTACGGTTCTTCAAGGTGCGGGGGTCAATCCGCTGCATGCCTTCGGTACGGCCCTTGGAGGTGGGAGCTTCAAGGCTATTGCTGCCGACTTGGACGGTGACGGAGATACGGATCTGGTAAACCGCAATACAACCTCAACTGGCTTGCAGTATTGGCAAAATAAAGGTGATGGAACGTTCACTCCATTATCTGGAGCCAGCAATCCTCTCTCAACAGTAACCTTCTCATCCAATATTAATTATTTTACAACGCTGAATGTCGCTGCCGGTGATTTCGATGGTGACGGCGATATGGATATTTTCAACAACAACCACGGTGGCACGCCAGCCATGTATCGTAATGAAGGAAGCAGCTTTACCGTACTGCAAGGCGACGGGACGAATCCGCTCCATGCTTTTGGAACGGCCTTAGGAACAACAACAGGCAAGTTCGTTGCAGGGGACTTTAACGGCGATGGCCTAGTGGATTTAATTAACCGCAATTCATTGAACATAGGGATTCAGTTCTGGAAAAATAACGGAGACGGCACCTTCTCAGAGCAGACGGGGGACAGCAATCCTTTCAGCAGCGTGTCATTTACAGCCAATGTCAATTATTTTTATGCGCCATTTCTCGGCGTAGGCGACTTTGATGGCGATGGCGATACGGATATCGTGAATGTGAATCACGGCGGTACTCCAGCCCTCTACCAGCAGGGTGGATCGCCACTAAGTCTTACCGGCTCCCTTCCAGTTGATAATGAAGCCTCCTTCATGTCGAGCGATGAGATCGTGCTGACTTTTGACGGAATCGTTGCTAATGGGGGGCCAGGGGTGATTGAGATTCGCAAAAGCAATGATGACTCTCTTATAGAGTCGATCCCAGGAAATTCATCCAAGGTTTCTGGTTTTGGTACGAATGTTATTACCATTCAGCACACGGCAGAGTTGCAGAATAATACAGGCTACTACATGTTAATTGGTAGAAGGACATTCTTTAACACGGATGGGCAATCTTATATGGGAATTTCAAATCCAGCGCAGCTCAACTTTACAGCACGAGTCAATACGGTTCAATCCTACCCTGTCAGACCAGGCATCGCGACCAGTGATTCATATACCCTACTGATTAATGGACAGAACGTATTCGTGGAGAAGTTTGGGGATGTAAGTATGGCACGGTTTGCCTTTGAGGAAACCGCCAACATAACGGTCACAGCCAGCGAAGCGATCGCTTCCTTCGAAATCAGCCCCAAGAGCTATCAAATTCAAGAGAGTAGCAACGGCAACAGTCTATCGTTTGCGATCGACCGCCCAAGAACCTTAATTGTAAGTGTCAACAATCTGGAGAAGCTGCTTCTATTTGCAGACGGTACGGAAACGAATGTGCCCCAGCTTCAAGATGCGAATGTCATTAATCTCGCTACCTACTTGCCTGTGAACCGTAATCCAGAAGAGGCGGTAACCGATTACCTTCAACAAGCGATCAATGATACATCTGCAATGAACAATGGGGCGGGCGGAATACTGTTCGTGCCTGACGGGAAGTACATGACAACGCAGCTCAAGCTCAAGAGCAATGTGCACATGTACCTGCAAAGCGGGGCATGGATCAAGGCCATACCTGATTCCAGCGTGGCCAACTATCCACTCCAAAATGGCTCGGACTCGTCTTTCATCTTCATTCAGAATGCCAGTCATGTGAAAATAAGTGGTCGAGGCATCATTGACGGTAATGGGATGGCGATGAAGACGCTAAACAGTAATGAGAATATTAAGCTCCTGCGGACTGCTAATGTAACGGATCTGCGGATCGAAGATATTTATTTTCTGGATTCGGCAAGATGGACGCTTCACCTCCTGTATGCTCAAGACGTTGTATTGAACCATATAAAGATAGTTAACGATTTGCGTGGCGGTCCAGATCCGGCGAATACCAGTTTGCTGCTTCCGACCGTAACAAATACGGATGGCGTGGATATCGATGCTTCACAGAATAGCACGGATGAGACCGGGATTCAAACGGTAACGAAATGGAATCCGCTAGGCTGGAAAATATCGACGGGCATCGTCGGAGGCGGCACCGTTTCCTACGGATATGACATTTATGGGCGTATGACATCGACCACGAATGCGCTGAACCATACAACCAGCTACGAATACGATCACTGGAACCGGCTCATTGCCACCAACTATCCGGATTCCGGAGTAGCTCGCATCGCTTACGACGATATAGCTCATACCCAGACGGCAACGGATCCGGAAGGCAATCAAACGAAAGAAACCTATGATTTATTAAACCGGGTGTCGAAGAAGGAATGGCTGAAACCGACCGGCGCGATCACGCTAGGAAGCCTTGCTTATGATTACGCAGGCAACCTCCTTACCTCGACAGACGGACGGAACAATCTGACGACATACACGTATGGGGTATTTGGCCGGCTGCTTTCCCTGAAGGATGCCAAAAACAACATCACGAACTACAGCTACAACTATGCGGACAAGCTGACCCAAATCCAGTATCCGGACCTGAAGGTATTGCAGAAACAATACGACGAGTTGGGGAGACAGATCCGGAAGATCGATCCAACAGGATCCGCCGAGAAATATTACTATGACGCGAGCGGCAATCTGGCAACCTATGTAGACCGGAAAAATCAGACGATTACGAATGTGTATAATTCGCGTAATTGGCTGACCCAGAATGCATCTGCCCAGGAAACGATATCCTATGAATACGACGCCGCGGGACGCCGAACCCAAATGACCGATCTTACGGGAGTAACAATGTACTTGTACAATACATTGGGTCAATTGCAAACAGTGACCTACCCGGATAACAAATCCATCTCGTATGCATACGATCTCCAGGGCAACCGCACCCAAATGACGGATCCGTTTGGCAACCCGACGGTATATGGTTACGACGCAAAAAATCGTTTGAGCAATGTGGGACCGTTCTGGAATGACTGGGATGTGAGCTACACTTACAAAAAGAACGATTTATTGTCCGGCAGCACGTTAAGAAGTAACATCAGCAACACCTATACGTATGACGGAGCGAACTTGACGGCGTTGTCCTATATTCGAGCCGGGAATACATTAAATCCGTTTGCTTACAGCTACGGCTACGACAATAATGCAAATCAAATGAGCAAGACGGAAAACGGCGCATCGTATACGTTTTCCTACGATCCGATAAACCGTATCGAGACGTCGAGTCAGTTTGACGAGCAATATACGTATGATGTGCGCGGAAACCGTCAATCGTTGCAAAGCGATAACGTACTTGTTATCAACAGCGGAGCCAATTATACTTACGATGATCGGAACAGGCTCACTCAAGTTACGATAGGCGACGGTAGAACCATCACCTATATCTATAACGGCGATGGATTGTTGTATGAGCGTACGGAGAACGGGCAAACGACGCGGTATTATTACGACGGCGCGAACATGATCGCCGAAGGGAACGTGTCCGGCGGCGGTTCGAACTTAAAATCAAGGTATGTACGAGGAGCAGGACTCGTTGCTAGAGTAGATGCTGGCGGCATGAAGACGTACTATATGACCAACGGCCATGGAGATATTGTAGGTCTTACAGATAGTAACGGGAATATTTTGAATCAGTATTCGTATGATATCTGGGGCAATCCATTGGCAACGCAAGAGCAAGTCCAGCAACCATTCCGCTACAGCGGCGAGTTTTGGGACAACAGTACGAACTTGCAATATCTCAGAGCAAGATGGTACGATCCGAGTGTAGGGCGGTTTATTAGTGAGGATACGTACGAAGGAGATCGGATTAACCCCCTGAGTTTGGACACAAGCTCACTCTTACTCATCTAGGCTTAGTTTTTCAAGTTATACACGTACTTCTTTAATTGGGATCGGTTTAATCCGGTTCTGATGGTAGAATTGGTCTGGT
>NZ_JBHSRV010000021.1:0-64389 GCF_042659105.1 Paenibacillus allorhizosphaerae
AGGGAACCACGCGTACCCATCCCGAACACGAACGTTAAGCCTTCCAGCGTCGATGGTACTTGGACCGCAGGGTCCTGGGAGAGTAGAACGTCGCCAAGCAACAAGAAGAGCCTCATTGGAGAAATCCAGTGAGGCTTTTTTGTGACTGTGGAACGGAGAACGTCCCGCTATTGCTCATAGCAGGACGTTTCTTTTTTATTCAATCGAATGTAGCCTTCCGATATGTATTGGCGCATGCGATAAAATATGACAAACCGCGGTACCATGATCCACAGATGAACAAAAATGATGTGCGATAATACATTAGAAGAGGTCCAGGGATAAAAGCAGCACATAATAACCAGTGTCATCCAAAACAATTGCAGATGTATGCTGAAAAGTTTGGAGAACGAGATGTAGCTTCCCGGTATAACTCCGAGCCATGGTTGGTCCAAAGACCAAAGCCAGTCTCGCGGTGCCCGGCCTTCCTTCATTTTATAGAGCAAACGAATAAACAAGGAGTGAACGATCGGTAATGCCGCCATGCCGAGCAGAAGCGGCAGCACCGAGTAGCCCAGCAGCAGATCGAGAATGAGCAAGCAACCCGGTAACGCCCAAATGATCCAAACGATGACCGGATTATGATATACTCTTTTAAGCAGGCGATAGTTGTAAATGGTAGAATTTTTGGAAAGAGATTTGTCATTCAACGGTTTCAAGCGATCTAACCTCACCTTTTCGTTCCAAAGTGACTTGCAGTACAATACATATATCGGACAAGGCCGAAAAAAACATAAGCGTCAATGCACCGGATAAGCCCTATTTACATAAAAATAGTTTAGGACGTTTATAGCAGAGCATATACGGACATACTGGTAGAAAAGAAGAATAGAGGTGAATCGACATGGGCGATGCGCTGCAAAACGATTTAGCTCCAGCTCCTTCCTGTATCATTTGCGGTCAAGCAAAAGAACAAGGCATCATGATTATATCGGAATTCATATGTGAGGATTGCGAGACGGAAATGATAAGAACGGACGTCAGCGATGTAAAGTATCCTTTTTTTATACACCAAATGAAGCAGATTTTATATAAAAAAAATGCATAGATGTATGAGATAAGAAGCCCCTTTTATCCAACAGGATGGAAGCGGGCCGTTTTGTTTGATACAATAAAGCAAATTATCGAAAAAGGGTGAAATTTCATAATGAGAAGTACGAAAGCCCCCTTGTTCGAGCGGCTAAAAGCACATCATGATGCGGATGTCGTCAGCTTTCACGTACCGGGGCATAAATCGGGATCGAAAGGCTACGGGGAGGCCGAGCGGTATTATCACCATCTGTTGAAAATAGATTTGACTGAAATTCCGGGGCTAGACGATCTGCATCATCCGGAAGAGGCGATAGACGAGGCGCAGAAGTTGGCAGCCGAGTGCTTTGGGGCGGAACAAACGTGGTTTCTTGTTGGCGGCAGCACATCGGGTAATTTGGCGATGATCATGGCGGTTTGCCGGCGGGGGGATGTGCTGCTGGTCCAACGGGACGCGCACAAGTCGGTGCTGCACGGATTGATGCTGGCAGGAGCGAGGGCCGTATTTGTCACGCCAAGGATTTGCGAGCAAACGGGACTGCGGCTCGGCGTTCATCCGGAAGAGCTTATAGAGGCGTTGAGACGATATCCCGAAGCGAAAGGACTGTTCGTTACAAGTCCAAGCTACTATGGGACGGCGGCAGATTTGAAAGCACTGGCACAGCTGCTTCACGCTCATGACAAGGTGCTGCTGGTAGATGAAGCGCACGGCGCGCATTTCGGATTTCATCCGGCGCTGCCCGAACGTGCTATGACGGCTGGAGCCGATGCGGCGGTACAATCCACGCATAAAATGTTGTCGGCAATGACCATGGGAGCCATGCTGCACGTGCAGGGAGAACGGGTTCAGCGCAGTGCCATCGGGAAGTCGCTTGCGATGATTCAGAGCTCCAGCCCGTCCTACCCGATTATGGCGAGCCTGGATATCAGCCGGAGAATGATGCAGGAGCAGGGCGCAGCGCTAATGGAACAGGGGCTTCTGACGGTAAAGGAAAGCATAAACCGAATCAGGCAGCAAGACCGTTTTCGTGTTGTTGAGAGAAAAGGGGAGCTAACGTTCGATCCGTTCAAAGTGTTGATATATGATTCCGCTGGACTTATGGATGGCTATGCGCTAAAGGAAGCATTGGAACAACGAGGCTGTTTCCCTGAAATGGCAGATCCGGATTATGTGCTGTTGGTGTTTAGTTTGTCCAGTAAGCCGGAGGATGCCCACCGGTTAAGCGAGGCGTTGGCAGACATCGCCCGCACTTGCGATGCGCCAGGGCGAGCGAATCAAGTGGCGATCGTCCGTCCCCGCGGACAAAGCTACTGGGAGGAATCAATCTCGCATCCGGTTGCATTTGATTTGAGTGCACTGGCGAATGAGGAAGGCGATATCGCATACATGCAGATTGCTGAATGCGCCGGCCATACGGCTGCGGAAATGATCGTTCCCTACCCGCCGGGCATTCCTGTTCTGCATCGGGGTGAGCTTATCAGCCCTTCGATGGCAGCTTATCTGAAGCGGCTCGCCGAAGGGGGTTCCAGGTTTCACGGACACGATCTTGCGGCGCAACGAACCGTTCCGGTATTCCCGGATCGGATTGCTCCGGCGTGATATGCAATTTTGTGGTATAGTGGTATTGTAAACGTTTAAGCAGAACAGGAGTCTAGAAAACGTGCGAAACGGTCTTTTTATTACGGTGGAAGGCGGAGAAGGTGCGGGAAAAACTTCCGCGATCCGCGTCATCATAGAACAAGTAACGAAAAACGGATATGAAGCGGTATCCACACGCGAACCCGGAGGCATTCCGATCGCGGAACAAATCCGCTCCGTCATTTTGGACAAAAGCAACACCGCCATGGATGGACGCACGGAGGCTCTATTGTATGCTGCCGCCCGAAGGCAGCACCTGGCGGAGAAGGTCATTCCGGCTTTGCAGGCGGGGAAGGTCGTCGTATGCGACCGCTTTATCGACAGCAGCTTGGCCTATCAAGGATATGCGCGTGGACTCGGAATGAATGAAGTATGGGCTGTGAACCGTTTTGCGATCGGAGACTGGATGCCTGATCTAACGATTTATATGGACGTTCGCCCCGAAACCGGACTGGCTCGCATCCGGGCCGATCAAAGCCGGGAAGTGAATCGGCTCGATCTGGAATCGCTCGATTTTCACGAAAAAGTAAGAGAAGGCTATGCGAAGGTGATAGCGATGTTCCCGGAGAGGGTCATTCGCGTCGACGCCGAACAACGACTGGAGACGGTGCTGGAACAAATTAAAGAAATTTTGAACCAAAGCCTACTCAGACGAGTATAATAATTTTACCTATATTATTGAAGGAATTTTTCGACTTTTTGTCTAATTAGTACACGTGGCAACCGTAGGAAAAGGTAGTTAATCCTTTAGAAACGAGGAGGCTGGGCTATGAAGCTGGTTATTGCCGTTGTGCAGGATAAGGACAGCAACCGCTTGTCGAATGCGCTGATTAAAGAGGGCTTTCGGGCGACCAAATTAGCAAGTACTGGCGGCTTTTTGCGGGCGGGAAACACGACGTTTCTGATCGGTACGGAAGATGACCGGGTGAATGAAGTGCTTACGGTCATTAAGTCGAACTGTAAAATCAGAGAGCAAATGGTCACACCCGTTTCTCCTATGGGAGGAACAACGGACTCCTATATTCCATTCCCGGTTGAGGTGCAGGTCGGTGGTGCCGCGGTGTTCGTGCTTCCGGTGGAACGGTTCGAACACTTCTAGAAGAGAGGACTGTCGTCTGTGAAAATAAACCCCGGTTGGCGCCCTCTCGGAAAAGAACTGATCCGAAACGAGAGCTTGTCATCCCAGCAGCTTGGGCAAAAATCGTTCTCCGACATGATGCTGAGCCAGCATGAGAGGGCAACCCGGGAAGAGCTGCAGCAAAGCCTGCTTCAAATCGACCAGCAGGGGCAGCGGCTTGCCAAATCGATGACGGTTCGCGAGCTGCGGCAGTATAAGCTGCTCGTAAAGCGGTTTTTGGAGGAAACCGTCCGCCGCGGGGTACAGCTGAGGGAAACGCGCGGTTGGGATCGCCGCGGGCGGACGAAGCGGTATAAGCTGCTCGAGGAGATTGATCTTGAACTGCTCGGCATGGCCGACGAGATGCTGGAATCGGAGCAGGGACGAATTGACCTGCTGCAAAAGATCGGCGAGGTTCGCGGCATGCTGATCAATTTGTTCTTCTAGCTAGCCGGTTAACGGACCGCGCGGGCAGCAGAAAGGAACGCAATCATGTCTTTTCAATCGATAGCCGGTCAAGACCGAGTCAAACGTATATTGCAAAACAGCTTGAGGTCGGACAAAGTATCGCATGCCTATATATTTACCGGACCTTCCGGAACCGGGCGAAGAGCGATGGCAAAAGAGTTTGCCAAGGCCATTTACTGTCAGGTGCTGGAGGATGATGCTTGCGGGGAATGCTTGAACTGCCGCAAGGTGGAGCACGGCAATCATCCGGATTTGCATTGGGTCGTACCCGACGGGGCGTCGATCAAGATTGAGCAAATCCGCGAGCTGCAGCAGCAGTTCGCCTACCGTGCTTCCGCGTCGGGTACGAAGATGTATGTGCTGGAGAAGGCGGAGACGATGACAGTGCAGGCTGCCAACAGCCTGCTCAAATTTTTGGAGGAGCCGGCATCCCAAGTCGTGGCGATCCTCATTACCGAGAACGGACAAGCTTTGCTGCCTACCATTCGCTCTCGTTCTCAATGGATTCCTTTTGTGCCGATGGCGCGGAGTGCCATGACGGAAGCGCTGCTGAAAGAAGGGCATCCGTCCGCTTTAGTGCAAATTTCCGTGCAGTTGGCGGCCGGAGTCGACGCTGCTCGCGCGTTAATGCAAGGAAATGGGTTTGCAGAACTCCGAAACCTAGTGATACAATTAACGAAGGAGAGTCTCAGCCGGTTGCCTTCAGCGCTGCTCACCGCACAGCAGAAGCTGACGAAGGGGGAGCTCTCGGAGCATCTTGTAACATTTTTGGACATGCTTATCTTATGGCTCAAGGATATGGTACAGCTTAGCGTTGGAAACCGAGAGTCACTTATATATAAGGATCAAACGGACTGGATGGCCCAGCAGGCAATGCTGTATCCGACGCATCATTGGATTGCATGCATGGAACAAGCGATAGAGACGCAGAAACGACTGCGTTTTCATACGAATCCCCAGCTAGCGCTGGAAAAACTACTAATGCGGCTCAAGGGGGTGTAGGGTTGTTCTCTGTTGTAGGGGTCCGCTTCAAGAAGGCGGGGAAAATTTATTACTTCGACCCGAGCGATTTACCGGTAGACAAAGACAGCAGCGTCATTGTGGAAACCGCGCGCGGCGTCGAATACGGGAAAGTCGTGATTGGCCGCCGAACGGTAGGCGAAGCCGATGTCGTGCTTCCGCTCAAAAAAGTTATTCGCATAGCGGATACGCAGGATGCGCAGCTAGTCGAAGATAATAAGCAGGCGGCGAAAAACGCGTTTGCCATATGTCAGGAGAAAATCAGGGATCATCAGCTGCGAATGAAGCTGGTTGATGTTGAATATACATTTGACCGGAACAAAATTATTTTTTATTTCACCGCGGAAGGACGAGTCGATTTTCGCGAATTGGTGAAAGATTTGGCCAGCATATTCCGGACCCGGATCGAATTGCGCCAAATCGGCGTCAGGGATGAAGCCAAGATGCTCGGAGGCATTGGTCCTTGCGGACGCATTCTTTGCTGCTCCTCGTTCCTCGGCGATTTTGAGCCCGTGTCCATCAAGATGGCCAAGGATCAAAATTTGTCGCTCAATCCGACAAAAATTTCCGGTTTATGCGGGCGGCTGATGTGCTGTCTCAAATACGAGCACGACAATTATGAAAGCGCGAAAGACGATTTGCCACGCGTAGGCTGCGAAGTGATTACATCGTTCGGTAACGGACGGCTGATTTCGCTCAATGTGAACGAACGTACGGCGAAAGTGCAAGTATTCGAATTGAAGAAAGTAATGGATCTTCCATTGGATGACGTGGTAGAGCAGCATTAAGGAGGCAATCGATACGGACAAGCTGCTTACACTTTGGGGTGAGAGCGTGGATAAAAGAGATATATTCGTACAAATTGATCAGATGGAAGAGCAGATGGGCGCTTTATATACCGAGCTTGGCGAAATTAAACGGCAAATTATCGAATTGCTTGAGGAAAACAAGCGGCTCAGTATAGAAAACGGTCAACTGCGTAAGCTGTTAAAGAAAGATTCCGCACCGGCTGCTCCTTTATTGCAAGCGGCTTCGGGCGGTGCAGCCGTTTCAACGGCTCAAGGCAGAGAACCTACAGGGGAAGGCTACGACAATCTTGCGCGTATTTATCAAGAAGGCTTTCACATCTGTAATGTTAATTACGGCCATCTGCGGATGGAAGGCGATTGCTTGTTCTGTATGTCATTTTTAAATAAATAACAACCGGCCGTAGGGAAGCGAACCTTCTCTACGGTTTTTTTCAGAGCAATAGGTTGGATTCGAAATGCATCTAATGAAGTTTTGTGAATCAGAAAGAGGCGAAAGCTTGGAAACGATACCTTTACATGCATCTGAGCGGGTTGACGACCTGCTCACGCAGCAATTGAAAATCATTCAAAGCGAGGAAGTATTCAGCTTTTCCTTGGATGCCGTACTGCTGGCGCGGTTCTGCCAACTGCCGCCTCGCGGCAGGATTGCCGACTTGTGCACCGGCAACGGCGTCATTCCGCTGCTGTTGACAACGCGCACGAAAGCGCATATTACATGTGTAGAAATTCAGGAACGGCTCGCGGATATGGCCCATCGCAATGTAAGGCTGAACGGATTGGAAGAGCGGATCACGGTCGTACACGGCGATCTTCGCGATGCAGTCAGGGACCTGGGAAACGGCGTATTCGATGTGGTCACCATCAACCCGCCGTATTTGCCAGTACCGAGCGGCGAACAAAATGAAAATTTGCATGTGGCTGCAGCAAGACATGAAGTATTCTGTACGCTGGACGATGTCGTTCGCGTCAGCAGCAGGCTCGTCCGCAGCGGCGGACGGGTGGCCATGGTTCATCGGCCGAGCCGGCTTGTCGAAATCTTCGCTGCGATGCGGGAGCATCGGCTGGAGCCGAAGCGAATCCGCTTTGTTCATCCCCGCGCCGATAGCGAAGCCAATATGGTGCTGATCGAGGCGCTGCGCGACGGGAAACCGGAAGTGCGGCTGCTCCCGCCGCTGATCGTTTACAAGAACGGGACCGAATATAGCGACGAACTCATCGAGATTTATTACGGCAAACGTGAAGCTCTTATAGATGAAGAAATGGCACGACGCGATTGATCATGATTACATAGTAAAGGAAACGATGCATATTGATTATTCAAAAAAGCTATGTTGAGCCTTCGGGGGGAGCCACGGCTCTCGGCAAGCTGTATTTGGTCGGAACCCCCATCGGCAATTTGGAAGATATGACGTATCGTGCGGTTCGAGTGCTGCGGGAAGTGCAATGGATCGCCGCGGAGGATACGCGTCAAACGCGCAAGCTGCTGACGCACTTCGACATTGGGACGCGACTCGTGAGCTATCACGAGCATAACAAGAACGCCAGTGGACCGGAACTCATCCGGCTGCTTCAGGCAGGCGACTCCATCGCGCTGGTCAGCGATGCGGGGCTGCCCGCGATCTGCGATCCTGGAGAGGATCTCGTACGGATGGCGGTGGACGCCGGCATCGCCGTCGTGCCGATTCCGGGGGCGAATGCGGCGCTGTCCGCATTGATCATCTCCGGCTTGCCGACAGACCGGTTCGCCTTCGTCGGCTTCCTGCCCCGCGACAAAAAGCCGCTTGAGCGCGAGCTCGGTACGCTGAAGCGCGAGAGTGGCACTTGGATCTGCTACGAGTCGCCACACCGGCTTGTGAAAATGCTGTCGGTGATGGCCGAAGTGTTGGGCGAAGACCGGGACATTTGCCTTGTGCGGGAATTGACCAAAAAGTACGAGGAAGCCGTTCGCGGCACGATCGCAGAGTGTCTCGAGCATTTGGATGAACATCCGCCGCAGGGCGAATATTGTGTCGTAGTGCGCGGCGGCCTGGCTTCGGAGGATCAAGCGGAAGCCGCCTGGTGGATGGGCCTGACGCCGGAGCAGCATGTGGCGAAGTACGAGAGCGAAGGCGTGGACCACAAGGAAGCGCTGCGGAAAGCCGCTCACGATCGGGGAGTTCCGAAGCGGGAGCTGTATAATTTGCTGCATCGCGAATAAACGCGGATGTTCCGGATCCGGCCGTATACCCACCGGCTTCAGAGGGCATACTCCGACGGAAAGGAAAGCGGATTGGATAAAGCAGGGCGCCGAACGTTACAAAAAAAATCCCTGACTCATGTCGAGTCAGGGAATAGAGGAGATATGAAAAAGGTTAGAATTACCTTAGTTAAAATTGCTATCTTTATTATAACCTATTTTTTTTATTTTGTCACAGGTATTGGCATTTCCGTTAGGCATTCATGGCAAACAATTTTTCCTTTGAAGTACGAAACGTTTTCTGCGTTGCCGCAGAAGATACATGCAGGCTCATATTTCTTCAGCATGATGCGTTCGCCGTCTACGTAAATTTCCAAAGCGTCTTTTTCTCCGATGCCCAGCGTTCTGCGCAGTTCGATAGGAATAACGACACGTCCCAACTCGTCGACCTTTCTAACAATACCAGTAGATTTCATCATAATGATATTCCCCTCTCATGAAGTTATGCGGAGCAGCGAATCGCTACGAAAAAATTAATCGTCATTATTCGACATAATTCTTTATACATATGATACCAACCATTCCCAAAATAGTCAACCATATTTTCATAGATTTATTTCATGACGTTCACCAAGAAAAACGAAAGTGTCATGCAATAGCGCGCCAGAACACGAATTTCCCCCGTTTCTTCGCGATTTTTCCGATTGAAAATATACTACATGGATCGATTTCTTGGTAAAATATAACGAAAGATGGTATTTTATTAAGGCTAAAAGTACGACATTATTCGACAAGTATGTGAACGTTCCATGACTTTCTTTGTCGAAAAACAACGGAATGAAACAAATCGGGTTTCGGAGGAAGATGCAGATGACAACCCCCTTGCACGAAGAAAAAGTTTTCAAAGATCCGGTACACAAATATATTTACGTGCAGGATCAAACGATTTGGGATTTGATTAATACAAAAGAATTTCAACGATTGCGGCGCATTCGCCAGTTAGGCACATGCTTTCTGACTTTCCATGGCGCGGAACACAGTCGTTTTTCCCATTCGCTTGGGGTATATGAAATCACCCGCAAAATCATCTCGCAATTTGAACGCAACGCGTATGTAGACTGGCCGAAGGAAGAACGATTGCTGTGCCTTTGTGCCGCGCTTCTGCACGATGTCGGACACGGGCCGTTCTCCCATTCCATCGAAAAAACGTTCGGTACGCATCATGAAGAATGGTCGTGTCGAATTGTGCTGGGCGACACGGAAGTCAATCAAGTTCTGCGGCAAGCTTCGCCTACCTTTCCCCAGCAGGTTGCCGGTATTATTGCCAAGACATACACCCACGAAATCGTCGTCAGCCTTGTATCCAGCCAGTTGGATGCGGACCGGATGGATTACTTGCTGCGCGATGCTTATTTTACAGGCGTCAATTATGGCACTTTTGATTTGGAGCGCATTCTTCGCGTCATGCGTCCTTATCAAGGTCATATTGTCGTGAAAGAAAGCGGCATGCATGCTGTGGAAGATTACTTAATGTCGCGCTATCAAATGTATTGGCAGGTCTACTTTCATCCTGTCACCCGAAGTGCTGAAGTCATTTTGCACAAAATTTTTCAGAGAGCGAAGCACTTGTATGAAAGCAGCTACTCGTTCCGCTTCATGCTTCCGCCTCTACTCAACCTGTTTAATCAAGCATTGACGGTGGATGATTATTACTTGCTGGACGAAGCCTTGATGCAAACAGCTTTGATGCAATGGTCCATGGAAGAGGATCGGACTTTGGCCGACTTATGCTCCCGTTTTTTGCAGCGGCGATTGTTCCAATATATAACGCTGGAGCGGATCGACGACGGGCAAATGGAGCGGCTCCGAGCCCAATTAGAACGGTTCGGCATCGATCCGGCATATTATCTGGAAATTGATTTTCCGTCCGATCTTTCCTATGATGTATATCGACCCGGTGTGCACGATGAAAAATTGCCCATCCTGCTGCTCGATTCCAAAGATCGTCTTACTGAAATTTCCAGAAAATCCGAGATCGTAAGATCGATCAGCGGCATCCACATGGGAAAATACCATCTGTATTACCCACAGGAGTTCATTACGAAACATCTTTCTCAATTTGACCCGGATTTGCAAAAACTGCTCTCAACTTAAATGATTTTCCTTCCTTTCCAAGATGATTATCAAATAGAAGACAAAAGGAGTCGCTTTATGCTCATAGATACGCATGCACACTTGAATGCGCCTCAGTTCGATGAAGATCGACAACAGGTCATCGAACGCGCGCAGCAGAACGGAATTCGTCGAATTATCAATGTCGGTTTTAACCGGGAAACGATACCGAGCTCCATTGCGCTGGCCGAGCAGTACGATTTCATCTATTCTACGGTTGGCTGGCATCCGACGGATGCCAAAGATATGCTGCCTGAAGATCTGGAATGGCTCGAGTCGCTTTGCCGGCATGAGAAAGTGGTGGCGATCGGCGAGATCGGCCTCGATTATTATTGGGACACGTCCCCCAAAGACGTGCAGGATCGGGTATTCCGGGAGCAAATCCGGCTGGCCCGCAAAGTCGGAATGCCGATTGTCATCCATAACCGGGACGCCCATCACGATGTGGTGCAAACGCTCCGAGAAGAAAAGGCGGCGGAGGTCGGCGGCGTCATGCATTGCTATTCCGGAAGCTGGGAGACGGCGAAGCTGTGTCTGGATATGAATTTTTACATTTCATTCGGCGGACCGGTTACGTTCAAAAATGCCAGGCAGCCCAAAGAAGTGCTTCAACACGTGCCGCTCGACCGCTTATTGATTGAGACGGACGCGCCTTATTTGGCCCCGCACCCTTACCGCGGCAAGCGAAACGAGTCTTCCTACGTCCGTCTTGTTGCCGAGACTGCGGCGGAAATTAAGGGAATTTCGGTAGAGGAGCTGGCGGAGATCACAACCCGAAATGCGATGGCTTTTTTTCGCTTAAAGTGAAAAAAGGTGCCGATGGGGACGGCCTGTTTTTTGTTCGACTGAAGATAAATGAAGAAAAACGATGAAAAATAGATGTGCGGAAAAGAAATATAAGGTTTTTATTCGGAAAAACAATGAATAATGGTGATTTCGGCCAAAATTCACTCTAATTTTTCGAGTTTGTATACTTTACAACTTCTACCTTCCCATCGTAAACTCAATAATAACTTCATAACGATTACCATATTTCCAACTTCGCTGAGTTTCCAAATGGGAAACGGGGGAACCGCATTGCATGCTGTTTGGCTTCGGCCGGCGGCAGCGGTGTAAAATAGGGGTGAATCCCAAGTGCATGCAGATGCACTGGTTGACAACGAATACCGGTATTCCGGCTATTCATTGCAACATGGGTAGGGCGACTCTCAAGTCCGAATCCGTCAGCTAACCTCGTAAGCGTTAAGAGAGAGGTAAATTGTCGTGTGCTTCTATTTTCATTTGAACAAATGAGAAAAGTCACGGGAAGAGCCCTCTTCTCCGCTGACTTTTTTTTGTGTTTCCCCGTTAGATGGGATAAAGGTCCGAGCCGGTTCATAAACATGTGTCCCAAGGAGGTGGGGCTGCAGGCAAGTCGCAGTTCTGATGACACCGGACGGAGGTTGCTGCAAACTGTAACGCAGCGATGCGCTACTCGGAAGCAGCGTTGGTGTGGAGCCAAACTAAATTACCATAGTCGCGTCAGATCTACTCATGCAAAACACTCGGGTGGCGAGGCTTTGAAGGAGGACCGAACTAGTGGGCGTTGTGTCAACGGAACAAACCCATGTAAGACGATCATCCAGCATGTCCTTCGCATTGCGATGGAAGCATGAAAACTTGCGTATGATATCGATTATTGCACTCATTTCATTCGCGATGGCTTTCATGTTTTTAATGATGTTGTATGGTACGGCCATTAAGCGCGTATCGGTAGTTGTAGACGGCCAGGAGAAAACATTTCAAACCCGGCACGGGAATCTGCAACGAATACTGGATGAACAAGGCATTGCTGTCGGCGAGCACGATCATCTGTCTCACTCCCTGGCGAGCGCGATCAAATCGGGAGAGCGGATTATGATTGAACGGGCGAAGCCGGTAGAGCTTACCGCCGATGGAGAAACCAAAACGGTATACACGATCGGTAAAACGGTGGGAAGTGCGCTGCAGGAACTAAGCATTTCTTTGGGCGAGCTTGATAAAATAACCCCTGCGATCGATGCGCCTTTGCCGGAAAATGATAAAATTCAAATTGTACGGGTGAAGAAAGAGACGGAAGAAGTAACGGAACCGATTGCATTTGAAGTTGTCAAACGCAACGAACCGCAGCTCTTGAAAGGTAAAGAACAAGTAGTTCAGGAAGGGCAAGAAGGCGTCTTGCTCAAAACGAAGGAAAAAGTGTTTGAAGACGGCGAATTGGTGTCTGAACAGGTAGTTGACGAGAAAGTCCAATCGGAAAGTATAAAAAAGATTGTTGCGATCGGCACGAAAAACCCGGTAACGGTGTTGTCGGCCTCGTCGCCCACTGTGGATGAAATATCGAAAAATGGAGTGACCTTTGCTTACAAGCAGGTCATCAATAATGTCACGCTTACCGCTTATACCGCTGGTTCCACAGGAAAAGGAACCTCGCATCCGGGATTCGGTAAGACGGCTACAGGTACGACAGTAACGGAAGGTCGCACGATTGCAGTAGATCCAAAGGTCGTTCCTTTGGGTTGGTGGGTTTATATCGATGGTATCGGATTCCGCAGAGCGGAGGATACGGGTAGCGCTATCAAAGGAAACGTCATGGACGTTTATTTCGAGAGCAATACGTATGCGAACCGGTTCGGATTGAAGCGCGGGTATACCGTGTATGTCATCGGACCGAAGAAGCCGACAACCGATTAATGACTTGCAATTAGGGCAGACTCATAATATAGACGAGAAGGAAAGAAGAGGTGCGACACGTTCCTCTTCTTTTCTGCTGTTAGCGAAAGAAGGTAAGTATGGTATGATTAAGGAAATCATTGTCGTTGAAGGAAAAGACGATACAACGGCCGTGAAACGGGCTGTCGAAGCCGAGACGATCGAAACCGGCGGGTCGGCGATCAACAAAGATGTGTTGAAACGGATCCGATTGGCGCAAGAGCGCAGAGGCGTCATCGTCTTCACCGACCCGGACCACGCGGGGGAACGGATCCGCAAAATCATTTCGAAAGAAGTGCCCGGCTGCAAGCATGCTTTTTTGACCCAGGAAGCGGCGACGAGCCGCGGAGATATCGGCGTGGAGAACGCATCCGTAGAAGCGATTCGCGAGGCGCTTGAGAATGTGCGCACCGATTATCAGTCGGCGGAAGCCCAAATTTCATGGGAAGACCTGATGGAAGCTGGACTCATCGTCCATCCCGAGGCGGCCGCCCGAAGAATGATGGTCGGCAAATATTTAGGAATCGGCTATTGTAACGGAAAACAATTTTATAACCGCTGCCGCATGTTTCAGATTTCGCAGGAAGAGTTTCTGGAAGCGTGCCGTCCGCTAGCGGAAAATGAGGGTACAAATCATGACTAGAGATCACATCCATGGACAGACGGAACGGGCGGTGCTGGAAGATATCGCGACGCCCAAACGAACCAATGACCTGCTTAAAAGGCACGGATTCGTGCTGAAAAAAAGCCTCGGACAAAATTTTCTGATTGATCCGAACATCTTAAACAAAATTGTATCGGCCGCAAATCTGGATGCAGCAAAAGGCGCCCTTGAGATCGGTCCGGGCATCGGGGCGCTGACCCAGCAGCTCGCGAAAGTCGCTAAGCGCGTCGTAGCCGTTGAAATCGACCAAAGGCTGCTTCCGCTGCTGCAGGAGACGCTGGAAGGCTATCCTCACGCTGCGGTTATTCACGGCGATGTGCTGAAGATCGATTTGAAGAAGCTGTTTGACGAGCATTTTCACGAAGTTGCCCGCGTGAGCGTTGTAGCCAATTTGCCGTATTACATTACGACTCCGATCATTATGATGCTTTTGGAACAAAAGCTGCCTTTGGAGAACATCGTCGTGATGATCCAGAAAGAAGTGGCCGAGCGCATGGCGGCAAAGCCCGGCGGCAAAGAATACGGCAGCCTCAGCATTGCGGTTCAATATTATTGCGAGCCGGAGATCGTAACGGTTGTGCCGCGTACCGTCTTTATTCCTCAGCCTAACGTGGATTCGGCCGTCATCAAGCTGAAAGTGCGCGAACGCCCACCGGTTGACGTCGAGGACGAATCGTTTTTCTTTGATGTCGTGCACGCGAGCTTCGTTCAACGAAGAAAAACCATCTATAATAATCTCGCCTCCAAATTTTTCAGCAAGGAGACGAAGAGTGAGCTGGAGCATATTTTGCACGCTGCAGGGATCGAGCCCTCCCGCCGCGGCGAAACGCTGTCAATTGAAGAATATGCCGTTCTAAGCCGGCATCTGAGCCAGGCTTTGAGAGGAAACGGCTAGCCAAAACAAGTGTTCCTTGCACCATTTGCCCATCGTCGCCATACGATAGACGAGGAGGCGATGCAGCTATGAAGCAAGGAGACTTGGTCACTCGCAGATCGTATGGCGGTGACATTGTTTTCAAGATTCAAGAGATAAGACAGCAATATGCGGTGCTCCGCGGTGTGGAGCTTCGGCTGCTCGCGGACGCTCCGCTCTTGGACCTGGATGCCTTACCGCAGCGGGACCCTTTCCAATATGTGGCGGCGGCCAGCCCGCAATGGCTGGATTCGCTCAAGCGTTCTGCGGTTGTTCCGCCGATGCCCGCCGTTCCTGCAAATCTGCAGCCCGACATGGGCGAGAAAATAAAGATCAGGCCGGTTTATTTTGATCTCCCCGGAAAAGTGCTTCATTTGGACGGCGACCCGTTTTACTTGCGCAAATGCATGAATCTGTACAGCGAACTGCGAGTCCCGGCCGAAGGATATTACGTAACCGAAGCGAGTATGGCCGACGCCCTGTATCGCTTGCTTCCGCAAACCCAACCGGATATCGTTGTGATTACGGGGCATGACGGCATTCTGAAGCATCGAAACGCCGGCGATATTTCACAGCTGAGCAGCTATAAAAACTCACATAACTTTGTAAATGCAGTCCGCATTGCCAGACAATATGAGAAAAACCGCGATGTACTGACCGTGATTGCGGGAGCCTGCCAATCCCACTTTGAAGCGCTCCTGCACGCAGGAGCGAATTTCGCCAGTTCTCCGGCCCGCGTGCTCATTCATGCGCTCGACCCGCTCTGCATTGCGGCGAAAGTGGCCTATACACCGATTAAAGAGACGGTAAACATCGTCGATGTCATCGGCTTGACACATAGCGGATTGGAAGGGCTAGGCGGTGTCGAATCACTAGGAAGCTACCGTCGCGGCGTACCCAAAATGCAATATTCGACCCTCACTTAAGCGCCGAAAGGTGCTTTTTTCTTTTTCCAAATGTTACCAATGTGAAGAAATGGTGAACGAAACCTTACTTTACTCCCCCCCTTTCTACATAATATGAGGAAATATCCCGTTGACAATGGGTTTGTACGGCTGATATAATATTTCGCTTAAATTGACATACTACCTACATTGGGGTATAATCTTATAGGAAAGAGGTGGTAGTGGTCAATGGCTAAAAATACGCTATTGGAGATCAAACGTAGTTTGGAACCTCATGTCGGACAAAAGATTATGTTAAGAGCGAATGGTGGTCGCCGAAAGACAATCGAACGATCCGGTGTTTTGGAGGAAACCTACCCTTCCGTTTTTATCGTAAAGCTGGATCAAGAGCAGAACGCTTTCAAGCGCGTTTCCTACAGCTATGCGGATATACTGACGGAATCCGTTGAAGTGACGGTTCAAAGCAACGACGGTGAATTTCGCATAACCATACATCAATAAATACATGTTACATAACGGCTTGCCGACAGGCGGGCCGTTTTTGATTTTTACAGAAAGTTTAAGTTCAGTTTCAGTGAAGCGATAAAGCGAACGAAAATTTTCTGTACCAAGACAAACTACCTCTAAAGACGGTCTGGCTACTTGAAGGACTTCGATCAGGAGTTTTTCTTATTTTTACGGCAACTTTTCCTTATGCCTATTTGACGGACGATACGTCGGTAAGGTTGCATTCATGCATGAACTTTTTGCTGTGAGGAATAATACTTCATAACTTGATCAATTGAGCAAGTGAGGGAGGATGAGTAAATAATGGGACGCAGAAGCCGCAGAGGCATCATGTCGGAAGAATTCAAATATGAGCTGGCCAAAGATCTCGGCTTTTATGAGACGGTACAGCGTGAAGGCTGGGCGGGAATCCGGACGAAGGATGCCGGGAATATGGTGAAACGGGCCATTCAAATCGCGGAGCAGACCCTCGCGCAGCAACAACAGCAGCAAAGATCGCCGCAAAACGCCGCATCGTACGGGCAGCCGGCTTATGCACAGCCGCTTCCGAGTTCTATGGCGGCTCGGCCGCAATACGCAGCTGCTCCCGCATATATCCCTGTAACGGCCCAGCCTTACATGCAGCCGTCCGGCGCCGGGATGCAGCAGCCGTACGGCTCGCAATATCAAACTCCGCAATGACGGTTTGCAGCAGGGAAGAGCCATAAAAGAAAGCTAAAGCGCGCAAGAGACGGCTTTAGCTTTTTTTTGTTATCATTTTGGTATAGTATTAGATATAAATGGCACGAGCCCCCAAATTCGGGCTTTAGACAGGTTAAAGAAGGTGTCGTAATGAAAGTATTCGAGAAAGCGCCGGCTAAAATCAATTTATCGCTAGATGTTTTACATAAACGGCAGGATGGATATCATGAGGTTGAGATGGTCATGACGATGGTTGATCTTGCGGACCGCATCGAGATGCAGGAACTGCCCCGCGACACGATCATTATTTCAAGTCAAGCCGGATACATACCGTTGGATGAGAAAAACTTGGCTTTTCAGGCTGCGCGGCTGATTAAAGACCGGTATGACGTGCGTCAAGGCGTCTATATTCATTTGGACAAAAAAATTCCGGTAGCGGCCGGACTTGCAGGCGGCAGCAGCGACGCGGCGGCGACGTTGCGCGGACTCAATCGGCTGTGGAGGCTGAACATCGGTTCGGAGGAGCTGCAGCGGCTCGGGGCAGAGCTTGGCTCAGACGTTCCCTTTTGCGTGACGGGAGGAACGGCTATCGCCCGAGGGCGCGGCGAAAAGCTGGAGCCGATCGAATCGCCGCCACAGTGCTGGGTTGTATTGGCCAAGCCCCCGATCAACGTGTCGACTCATGAAATATACGGAAAGCTGGATGCGAAGGCGATCCGTAAGCACCCGTCGACGTCCGGAATGCTGAGGGCGATTCGGGAGAAACGATTCGATATGGTGTGCTCAGAGCTCGGAAATGTACTGGAGGAGGTCACCTTTGACCTGTATCCGGAGGTGCGGCAGCTGAGAGAGGTCATGCAGCGTCTCGGGGCGGACGGCGTGCTGATGTCGGGAAGCGGGCCTACCGTATTCGGTCTGGTCTCGAAAGAATCAAAGGTCGCGCGCATCTATAATGGACTTAGAGGATTTTGCAAAGAAGTGTACGCAGTGAGGCTGCTGACTTAGTCAGCCGCCTTGTGTTATGTTTGTGTAAGGAAAATTTTCATGAACTAACTTGAATAAATACGTATAAAAATGGTATATTTGCTTATAATATTCGGATTTTAACTACATTATTTATTGTTCTGGGGGGACACGTGATGAAAAAACTTAAAAGAAGCGCAAGATTGGTCGAGATGACGCAATACTTGCTTTTTCGCCCCCATACGCTTATTCCTTTGACGACGTTCGCGGATCGTTATCATTCTGCCAAATCTTCGATCAGTGAAGACTTGGCTATCATAAAAGAAGTGTTTGAAGAGGAAGGCCTTGGGGAGTTGACGACGCTGGCCGGAGCGGCAGGAGGCGTCAAATTCATTCCGAAAGTATCGAAAGCGAATTCACTGCGGATCGTCGAACAACTGTGCCGACAACTGGAGCAGCCGGAGCGGGTTTTGCCGGGCGGATATTTGTATATGTCCGATATTATGGGCCAGCCGATGATTTTGAACGAGGTGGGCAAAATGTTCGCCTCCGTTTTTGCCGCAAGCGATATCGATGTCGTTATGACGGTAGAAACGAAGGGGATCCCGTTAGCTTACGCAACGGCCACCTACTTGAACTTGCCGGTCGTCATTGTGCGCCGGGACAACAAGGTAACGGAAGGCTCGGCGGTCAGCATCAACTATGTATCCGGTTCGAATAAACGGATTCAGACGATGTCGTTGTCGCGTCGTGCGCTCAAGGAAGAATCGAAGGTGCTCATTATCGACGACTTCATGCGCGTCGGTGGCACGATCCACGGCATGATGGATTTGCTGCAGGAATTTAAAGCGACGGTCAAGGGGGTCGGCGTATTCGTCGAGTCGGGCGAAGTGGAGGAACATTTGATCGACGAATACGTATCGCTCGCCAAGCTATCCGCCGTAGACCCGAAGACCAAACAAATTACCGTGGAACCGGGCAATTATTTTAAACATAACGAATTCATATAGGAGTGATAAACGATGACATTGAAAAAAGTGTCGACGACAGAGGCACCGGCAGCGATCGGACCGTATTCACAAGCCGTGCAATTCGGCAATTTGCTGTTCACTTCCGGGCAAATCCCGCTTGGTCTGGACGGCCAAGTCGTGGCCGGCGGCGTGGAGGAACAAACGCATCAAGTATTCCGTAATTTACAGGCGGTGCTGGCAGGCGCAGGAACCGATTTCCAGCAAGTGATTAAAGCAACCGTTTTCATCAAAGACATGAATCAGTTTGGAACCATCAATGAAATTTACGCTTCGTACTTCGGCGATCACAAACCGGCACGTTCGACCGTCGAAGTCGCCCGTCTGCCGAAGGATGTTCTTGTCGAAATCGAGCTGATTGCGGCGGTTAATGTCGAATAATTTCTAATTTATAAATTATTTATAAAATTCAATAAAAAACTTCTTTTGCAAGAAGGAATCAGGCGCAAAATGTGGAATTTATAGCACAAGTCCTTTGAAATGGAAAAAGGTGGTGAAACTTAAGTGCAAATTACAGATGTCAGGCTTCGCCGGGTTAACTCCGAAGGCAGAATGAAAGCCATTGCTTCCATTACCATCGATAACGAATTCGTGGTTCATGATATTCGTGTGATTGACGGTAACAACGGAATGTTCGTGGCTATGCCTAGCAAACGGACTCCGGATGGTGAGTTTCGGGATATCGCTCACCCGATCTCGTCTTCTACTCGTGAGAAGATTCAAGCCGCTGTGCTAGCAGAGTACGAGCGTGCCGCAACGGAAGAAGAAGTCATTGAAGAAGGCGCGTAACGTTTGATTTGCAAGAGGGCCCCGACCGGGCTCTCTTTTCTTTTTTTGGGAAGTAAGCTATATTGGAAATAGGTTCGCCTGCGCCTAATCGCCCGTTTGGGGTGATTTGGCTTTATTTTTTGAATTGCGGCTGCTCGACCTGGAATGGCCTTTGTAGAGGGTTTTCTTATTGTGGACTCATTTATTTTTTAAAAGGAGTTGGAACGCGCTTGAACATCATGGGAATCGTCTTGGCTGCGGGTCAAGGCAAGCGGATGAAATCGAAACTGTACAAGGTGCTGCATAAAGTATGCGGGAAACCGATGGTCGGACACGTCGTTACGACGCTTGAAAATATAAACGTTACCCGTTCCGTCGTTATCGTTGGACACGGCGCGGATGCGGTGCAATCGTATTTGGGTGACCGGGTGGAATATGCGCTGCAAGAACAACAGCTAGGCACAGGGCACGCCGTTCTGCAGGCGAAAGCGCTTCTCGGTTCGGAAGAAGGGCTGACGATCGTCATATGCGGGGATACGCCGCTTGTCTCGGAGGAGACGCTGCAGGGACTAATTCAACTGCATCAGCAGAAAGGCGCGGCCGGAACGATTTTGACGGCGGATATCGATAACCCTCGCGGGTACGGCCGAATCATTCGCGATACGAACGGTACCGTGAAGCGGATCGTCGAAGAGAAAGATTGCAACGACACGGAGCGACTCGTTCGCGAAATCAATACCGGAACGTACTGTTTTGACAACAAAAAATTGTTCGAGGCGCTATCGCAGGTGAAAAACGATAACGCGCAGAACGAATATTATATTACGGATGTCATCGGCATTTTGACAAGCCAAAATGAAATAGTCGAAGGCTACGTGATGCAGGATGCGGCCGAGTCGATCGGCGTCAATGACCGCCTTGCGCTATCGGAAGCGGAGCGGCTGATGCGGGAGCGGATTAACCGCAAACATATGCTGGACGGTGTGACCATTATCGACCCGGCGGCGACATATATCGAGGCGGATGTGAAAATAGGGGCGGACACGGTCATTTTGCCTGGAACGCTCATTAAAGGACGTACTACGATCGGGGAAGACTGCGTCATTGGTCCGCAAACCGATATAACCGACAGCACGATTGCAAGCGGTGTAACCGTGAAACAGTCCGTAGTGCAGGAAGCTTCCGTCGGAAACGGCACATCCATCGGTCCGTTTGCCTATCTTCGTCCGGGTGCGGATCTTGGGGAAAATGTCAAGATCGGCGACTTTGTCGAAATCAAAAATGCAAAGCTCGGCGATGAAGCGAAGGTGTCCCACCTCAGTTACATCGGCGATGCGGTGATCGGACGCAATGTCAATTTCGGCTGCGGTGCGATTACCGTCAATTACGACGGCTTTAACAAACAGCTGACCGAGGTCGAGGACGACGCCTTTGTCGGGAGCAACGTCAATCTGATTGCCCCGGTGAAAATCGGCAAGGGTGCCTATGTGGTCGCCGGATCGACCATAACGAGCAACGTGGATGCGAATGATATGGCCATTGCCCGTGAACGCCAAGTGAACAAGGCGGGTTATGCAGAAAAGCTGCGGAACAAATTTGCCGCGAAAAAGCGGGCTTCGAAGCAAAACCGGGAGTAACAGCGGACGGTTGGCCTTAAAAATTTCAAAAACATGTTTTGAACCTCCTTCAATTGGGTAAAGTAGTAGAAGCTTGGATTGAAGGAGGTTTTTTACTATGTCCACAACAATGAAAGCAGAAGCGCGTACAGGCTCAACCAAAGGAGATCGTAAGCAGCTTCGCGCCCAGGGCAAAATCCCGGGTGTCGTGTATGGTAAAAAAGTACCGCAAACCGCTATTAGCATCGATCAGAAAGAGCTGCTTGCCGTGCTGAAGTCGAATCCGCACGCGATTATCGATATGGATGTGCCGCAAATCGGCAAACAACCGGTCATGATTAATGAAGTACAGCGCGATCCGCTCAGCCGCCAGCTGCTGCACGTCGATTTTCATCAAATCAACATGGACGAGCCGGTCAATACAACGGTCCGTCTCGAATTCGTCGGAGACCCGGCAGGCGTGCAAGCCGGCGGAATCCTGCAGCTTCAGCGCCACGAAGTGGATATCCGCTGCTTGCCGAATCAAATCCCTTCCGCGATTCAAGTCGATGTAAGCGGGCTTGAAATCGGCGATAACATGCTGGTTTCACAGCTGGCGCTCGCGGACAACATTGAAGTGAAATCCGATCCGAACGACGTTCTTGCGACCATTTTGCTGCCGCAGAAAGAAGCGGAGCCGGAGGCGACGGAGGAAGAACCGGCTGCGAAGACGGACAAGACCGAAGCGGCTGAGCCTGCGGAAGAAACGGTGTAACTGCTGTGAGAGAGCGCCTGAAGGAAGGGCGCTCTTTTTCATATGTGAAGGTCGGCCGAAGCTGGTCCGGTAAAGCAGGAGGTAAATGCCCGGTCTCGCAATCATGATGGTTTATGTCGCATCGCAAACGACTTTTGTCGGATTGGCGCACGAAACCTTTTTGCGATATGATGTTATAAACGGTTCTAATTTGGCTGTGGTCAGCATGGATTGTGAAAGGGGCAAGATGGGGTTGAAATGGTTTGTTGGTCTCGGCAATCCGGGACGGCAATATGAAACGACGCGTCATAATATCGGCTTCATGGCGATTGACCGGTTTGCTGAGCAGCACGGGATCAAAATCGCGCAAAGTAAATGCAAAGGGCTGCTCGGCGAAGGACATGTGGCCGGGCAAAAAGTATATTTGCTGAAGCCGCAAACGTATATGAACTTATCCGGGGAATCCATACGTGCATTTATGGATTTCTACAAAGCTTCAATAGAGGATTTGGTCGTCATTTACGACGATTTGGATACGCCGTTCGGCAATATTCGGCTTCGCTATCAGGGAAGCGCAGGAGGACATAACGGGATCAAGTCGACGATCCAGCATCTCGGCACGCAGTCGTTTAACCGGATTCGTATGGGGATCTCCCGTCCGGCACCGGGAAGAGAAGTGGTAGACTATGTTCTCGGTTCATTCACGAAGGAGGAGGCGCAAACGATGCCGAGCGTCCTAGATAAGACGGCCGAAGCGATGGAACATTTGCTGACGAATTCTTTCGAGAAAACGATGGGCAAATACAATGCATAGCGGTACATAGACAGAGGCTAAGATTCTCCCGATCTGGACATAATGTTTAAAAATGTGTTTTGCCGGAGTCGTTCGGTAAAGACGGGAGGAGTTCTACCTATGGCTATTAAATATACTTGTCGTCATTGTCAAACCTCGATCGGGGAAATTCATCAAAACGGGGTTAGCGAATACCAGCTGGGCTTCCATTTCTTGACCCCCGAGGAACGTAGAGATATAATATCATATGACCCAAGTGGGGACGTCACCGTGAAGGTAGTATGCGATTACTGCCGTGAAGCGCTTGAAGCCCATCCGGAGCTTTCGCTGCTGGGGAGTCCTCTGCAATAAGGGTTTTTTTCGTATTTCGGCTATCCGGATGTTTTTTACTTAGTGGACCGGCCTAAAGCGTGAACCGCTCTAGGCTTTTTTATAACATCAGAATTATTAGGTTTCAATATAGCTGAACAATTTTGATGTTTCAAGAAATGCTTCCGCTAAAACACGAATGTATCTTCCTCGAAAGGGCTTCGGTCAGAAGCTTTTCTTTACGACGTGTAAGCATTTCTTTGCTGATTGTTCATTGTCTTGGTTAAACGTCTGCCGCCACCCGGGCGGCATTAGACGTTTATCCTTGTGTTTACGTGGCTCGAGAGGAGTGTCCAGCTTTGCAGGCTTTAATCCAGACGTTTTCTACGGATTCGGATTTTCAAAGCATTGTAACCGGCATTCGTTCCGGAATGAGGGAACAGCTCATCGCCGGATTGACCGGTTCATCACGACAAGTTATGCTGGCTGCCCTCTATGAGGAGCTGAAGCAGCCGCTCTTTATTGTAACGCACAACATGTTTTCCGCCCAAAAAATGTTCGAGGATCTGGCCGAGCTCGTGCCTTCGGGCCAAGTGGTACTGTTCCCCGCGCAGGAGCTGCTCGCGGCGGAGGCGGCGATCGCAAGCCCGGAAATGCTGGCGCAGCGCATCGATGCTTTATCGAAGCTTAACGCAGGATTCCGCGGCATTGTTGTCGTTCCTTACGCGGGCATGCGTCGCATACTGCCGAGCCAGGAATCGATCGCGGCCGCGCAGTTCTCGATTAAAGTCGGGCAAACCATCGCGATGGATGATTTGGTCACACGGATGGTCGAGCTGGGTTACGAACGCGTGGAGCGGGTCGAGAACAAGGGAGAGCTTAGCGTTCGCGGCGGCATCATCGACTTTTTTCCGTTAGCATCTCCGCACCCTTACCGTGTGGAATTGTTCGATGTGGAAATCGACTCCATCCGCTCGTTCGACGCGAGCGATCAGCGCTCCATCGATAAGATTGAGGAACTGCGGGTCACGCCGTGCCGTGAGATCGTAACGGACCGAAACCGTTTACAATCGGCCGCGCAGCACGCTTTTGAGCTGCTGCAGGAGCAGATTGGCAAAATGACCGACCGCCAGGCGAAAGACAGGCTGCTCGAAGGTATCGGCCACGAAATTGAAATGCTTCGGGAAGGCCAATTTTTTCCCGGCTTATTCAAATATGTATCGCTGCTGTTTCCCGAGAAGCAAACGCTGCTTGATTATTTGCCGAAGGATACGATTTTACTGGTCGACGAACCTTCCCGGCTGCTCGAAACAGCAAAGCAGCTCGAGAAGGACGAAGCGGAATGGATAACCATGTCGCTGCAGGAGGGCAAAAGCCTTCCTTCGTTTGTGCTGTCTAAACCTTATGAAACGCTGCTGCACCGCAGACCGTATCCTACGTTGTACATGTCGCTGTTTTTGCGCCAGGTTCCGCAGACGACGCCGCAAAATATCGTCAACTTCATGTGCCGCGTCATGCAAACCTTTCACGGTCAGATGAACTTGCTCAAGAGCGAAATGGAACGCTGGAAAAAAGCGGGCGCCAAAGTCATCATGCTGGCGAGCGGTGCGGATCGGGTGGAGCGGATGAAGCGGGTACTCGCCGATTACCATATCGAGGAGCCGCAAATCCTCGATGGCAATCTGCAAACCGGCTTCGAACTGCCGGGCATTCATCTGGTGGTAATTACGGAAGGCGAGATGTTTACCCGCAAGCAGCGCAAAGCGCGCAAAGTGGACACGAAGATCGACAACGCCGAGCGTATTAAGAGCTATCAGGAGCTCAAGGTCGGTGACTATGTCGTGCACGTAAATCACGGCATCGGGAAATTTGTCGGCATCGGAACGCTCGAAGTAGGCGGCATTCATAAAGATTATCTTCACATTATGTACGCCGGCGGCGATAAGCTGTCGGTGCCGATCGAGCAAATCGACCATATTCAGAAATACGTCGGGGCCGAAGAAGGCAAGGAGCCGAAAATTTATAAGCTCGGCGGCACCGATTGGAACCGAGTCAAAAGCAAGGCGCGCGCATCCGTACAGGATATTGCGGACGACCTAATCAAGCTGTATGCGGAACGGCAGGCGACCAAAGGCTACGCGTTCAATCCGGACAGCGCGTATCAGCAGGAATTCGAAGGCATGTTCCCTTACGACGAAACAACGGATCAATTGCGCGCCATCACCGAAATCAAGAAAGACATGGAGAAGCCGCGGCCAATGGACCGGCTGCTTTGCGGCGACGTAGGCTACGGCAAAACGGAAGTGGCCATTCGTGCGGCATTCAAAGCGGCGATCGACGGCAAACAAGTGGCGGTTCTCGTGCCGACAACGATTTTGGCGCAGCAGCATTACGAAACGTTCCGCGAGCGGTTTTCCGGGTTTCCGTTCAACATTCAGGTGCTCAGCCGGTTCCGTTCCAAAAAGGAACAAACCGAGACCATGAAAGGCGTCAAGAACGGTACCGTTGACGTCGTCATAGGGACACATCGCCTTTTGTCCAAAGATGTGGTCTTTAAGGAGCTTGGACTGCTGATTGTGGACGAGGAGCAGCGCTTCGGCGTATCGCATAAAGAGAAGCTGAAACGGCTAAAAACGAACGTGGACGTGCTGACGTTGACGGCTACGCCGATTCCTCGCACGCTGCACATGTCCATGCTCGGCGTACGCGATTTGTCCGTTATCGAAACACCGCCGGAAAACCGCTTTCCGGTTCAAACCTACGTGGTCGAGCATAACGCGTCGCTCGTTCGCGAAGCGATCGAGCGGGAGCTTGCGCGGGAAGGGCAAGTATACTACTTGTTCAACCGCGTGCAAGGGATTACGCAAATGGCGGAGCAAATTTCCATGCTCGTACCGGACGCCCGCGTAACGGTTGCGCACGGGCAAATGTCCGAGCAGGAGCTGGAAAAGGCGATTCTGGACTTTCTTGACGGGGAATACGACGTTCTGGTCAGTACGAGCATTATTGAAACCGGGGTCGATATACCGAACGTCAATACGCTGATCGTGCATGACGCCGATAAAATGGGCTTATCCCAGCTGTACCAGCTGAGAGGACGGGTCGGCCGATCGAACCGAATCGCCTACGCATATTTCACCTATCAGCGCGATAAAGTACTGACCGAAGTGGCGGAGAAGCGTCTGCAAGCCATAAAAGAGTTTACAGAGCTTGGGTCAGGGTTTAAAATTGCAATGAGAGATTTGTCCATACGCGGCGCCGGCAATTTGCTAGGTGCGGAGCAGCATGGATTCATTGCATCGGTCGGTTTTGATTTGTATTCGCAAATGCTCGCGGAAGAAATTCAGAAGCGGAAGAAGGAGATCGGCGGCGAAACCGTCCAAGAAATCAAGATTTGGTCGACGCAGCTCGATATTTCCCTCGACGCTTACATTCCCGGCGATTACATTTACGACAGCGTGCAAAAAATCGAAATCTACAAAAAAGTGGCAGGGGCCCAAACGCTCGAAGAAGTTGCGGAGCTGCATGACGAGCTGGTGGACCGCTTCGGCGATCTTCCGCAAGCCGTGCACAATTTGCTGCTCGCCGCCAAGCTTAAAGTATACGGCTCGATGTATGCGATCGAGACGATCTCGCAAAAAGGCGCCGACTACGAGCTGAAGATCCATGCAGGGCAAAACGGCAATCTGGATGGACAAAAGCTTTTTCAAGTCGCATCCGAGTTCGACAATCGCGTAAAGCTGATCAGCGGCCCTCAAATCCATATCGAACTGAAAGGCAAAGGACTCAAGCCAGAAGAATCCATCGATTTGCTCGAAAGGTTTCTGGTACAATATAAGCGTGTGCTCAAATCGAAGGGAGAGCTGCAACATGTGGCGAAATAACAGGAGATCGATACAAAAAGGGCTGACCGCTCTTTTGGCCATTATACTCGTATTTACAGTAGCGACAGGATGCGGCAAGAAGACCGAAGCTCCGAATGCGGCAGCGACGGGCAAACCGGGCGAAGTGCTTGTTACGTACAAGGACGGGGGAAATGTGACCCGCGAAGAGTTCGATAAGTTTTTGAACGTCAATATGTTTTTCTATAAGCAGTACGCCCAGTTCAAAGACGACCCTGCCTTTCAGCAAGATATGATGAAACAGCTCGTCACTTTCAAAATATTATCGGCCCGCGCGGACGATAAAGCGAAGACGGAAGCGGACAAGCAGTCGAAAGAACAGCTGGAACAGATCAAGACGTTCCTGAACGCGCAGGAAGGGGGGATGGACAAGCTGCTGAAAGATGCGAACCTCACCGCAAAGGATGTGGAGGATTTCGTTCATCGCAGCGTGCTTGCCATCGTATCCGAGGAAAGCAAAGTTACCGATAAAGACATTAAAGATGTTTACGACGGTAAGCTTGCCCAAGATAAAAACGCCTACGATTTTGCAACCGTCAGCCATATTTTGATCGGCACGACCGATCCGACGACCGGTAAAGAATCCCGAACCAAAGAAGATGCCCTAAAGCGTGCGAAAGAAGTGCAGGACAAGCTGAATAAAGGCGGAGATTTTGTCGCTCTGGCGAAGGAGTACTCGGAGGATCCGGGCTCCAAGGACAATGGCGGCAAATACGAGAACGTCAATATTTCGCAATGGGTACCGGAGTTTAAGAAAGCGGCATTGGAGCTGCCGGTCGGCAAAATCAGCGATCCGGTGGAAACGAGCTACGGTTATCACGTGATGAAAGTAGAATCGCGCAAAACGAAAACGTTCGATGAAGTGAAAGAGGAATTAAAAGCGGAAGCGGCCGAGACGAAAGTATATGATTTCGTCGATAAGGAGCTGCCGACGTTGATCGAGAAAAATAATTTGCCGCAGCCGAAAGCGCCGGAACAGGCACCGGCGGAAGCGCCGAAAGCCGATGCGCCGAAAACAGAAACCAAGTAATATTTTACCAAGGCCTCCGCAAGGGGGCCTTGGTTTGTTTTCTTTTTTTTGGACATAATGAAAACAGCGGCGGCAAGCTTGGTACATAGTGGAGAGGCGACCCGCGTAACAAAGCAGTGCATGCATAAGCTTCTGGGAATCGAAGAATACTATGGTTAGTCGAATTCCCTCCATACGTATACAAGAATCAATCCAGTCTGTATCCAATTTCTTCATGGAAAGCGAGGCATCTAGACTTATGAAAGCAACTGGAATCGTTCGCCGCATTGACGACCTTGGAAGGGTCGTAATCCCCAAAGAAATACGCCGCACCTTACGCATTCGGGAAGGAGATCCGCTGGAAATTTTCGTCGATCGAGACGGAGAGGTAATCTTAAAAAAATACTCTCCGATTGGTGAGCTCGGAGATTTCGCCAAGGAATATGCCGAATCGCTTTTTGAAAGCACGAATCATATTACGATGATTTCTGACCGCGATACACTGATCGCCGTAGCCGGCGGTTCGAAGAAAGACTACCTGGAGAAACCAATCGGTCCGATGGTCGAACAATGTATGGATAACCGCAAGGCGACGATCGAAAGCAACGCAGGGACCTACGAAATTTGCAAAGACATGCCCGAAAACTACAGCTCCTATGTTGTGGCTCCAATTGTAGCGGGCGGCGACCCGATCGGCTCCGTAATCCTGGTCAACAAAGACGAGAGCGTGAAGATGGGCCAAATGGAGCTGAAAATGGCGGAAACGGCGGCCGGCTTCCTTGCGAAGCAAATGGAGCAGTAATCCGACGTTGGCATCCGGTATTACATTGCAATTAAATCGCTTTAGTGACGGATAAGCTTCCTGTTCACTCCCTTTGCGGGATGGGCAGGGAGCTTTTTTCGCGGGCGGCGCTTTGGAAATGCACGGCAAATACGATATAATGTTGGCGGTGGCAGAGGAAAAGAGGGACCGGGATGGAGAAAGGTAACGAGCGGGACCGATCAGGTCACGGACAGGCGGACAAACCGGGCGCCGGCTCCGCGCTGCTGAAGGGGGCCGCTGTTCTCGGGCTGGCTGCCGTCATCTCGAAGCTCATCGGCACCCTGCAAAAAATACCGCTGCAAAACATGGCCGGAGATGCGGTATTCGGCATTTATAATGCGGTATATCCGCTATACATTTTAATTTTATTTTTGGCAACCGCGGGCTTTCCGCTGGTCGTATCGAAATTTGTATCGGAATTTGCGGCACAGGGGCGGCCGGAGGAAGCGCGCCGGGTCGTGCGGGTCGCATCCGCCGCTCTGACGTTTACCGGCGCGTTGTGCTGCGGGCTGCTGTATTTCGGCAGCGACCGCATCGCCGTATGGATGGGCGTCGCCCAAACCGGGCCGGCGATTCGAAGCGTATCGTTCGCGCTGCTGCTCGTGCCGCTCATGTCGGCCCTCCGCGGATATTTTCAAGGGTTTCAGCAGATGGCGCCGACCGCATGGTCGCAAGTGGTCGAACAAGCCGTACGGGTAGCGACGATGTTCACGCTGCTGCTTATATTGATGCATGCCGGGCTCGGGCCCAGCGCGATAGCAGCGGGCGCGACCTTCGGTTCCGTGACCGGTGCGGCCGCAGGACTTGGCGTGATGCTGTATTTCTGGCGGCATGCAGAGCGTGAAAAACATGCGCCTGCACCGGCGAACCGCGAGGCGCGCGAAAAGAAGTCTTTCCGTAACGACTGGGCGCTTCTGAAACGGATGGCAGTGTATGCCATCCCGCTCTGTCTCGGCACGATCGCCACCCCGGTGCTGACGCTGGTCGATTCGTTTACCGTTCCCCGGCTGCTCAAAGGAACCGGTCTTGCAGAAACGGCTGCGCTGTATCAATTCGGATTGTATAATCATGGACTTCCGTTGGTGCAGCTCGTGGCGATGATCGCCTCGTCGATGTCGGCCGCGATTGTTCCGGCTATTGCCGAGGCGCGCCAGCGCGGCGACCGGGCGGCCGTACAGATGCGCGCCGGGATGTCGCTCCGTTCTACTTGGCTCCTCGCTCTTCCGGCATCGGTCGGGCTGGCGATGCTGGCGGAGCCCGTCAACGGGATGTTGTTCAAAACCGCCGAAGGCACAACGGCGATGGCGGTCCTTTCGTTCACCGCCTTGTTCTCGGCGGTCAATATCGTCGCAAGCAGCGTACTGCAGGGCTTCGGCGCCGTTCGGGCGCCGGCGCTGTACCTGCTGCTCGCTGCAGGCGTGAAGGCGGCGGCCAACGCGGTGCTCGTGCCGCGCCTGGGGATCGACGGCGCGGCCTGGGCCGCCGTCGCCGCCTACGCGCTCGCGGGCGGGCTCGCGCTCGCGCACGCGAAGCGCGTGTGCGGCGTCACAGCCCCGGGCGGCCGTGCGCTCATGCGGCAGATCGCGGCGATCTGCTGCATGGCGTTAGGCCTGCTGGCCGTGACGCACGGCGCTGCACCGCTTGCACGGCTGGCCGTGGCGATGCCCCCGCGGGGCTTTGCCACGGTCGTCGCGCTCGGCGGCGTCGCCGCGGGCGCGCTCGTGTACGCGCTCGCGGTGCTGCGCCTCGGCGTCGTGACCGCGGCCGAGCTTGCGCTCGTCCCGCAGCTCGCGGGCAAGCCGACGGCGCTGCTTCGCAAACTACGGCTGCTCCGCTCGTAACACGGGCAGCCCCAATGATAAAGGAGAGTGGCGGGCCATGCCAACGCAACCGCAAATTACCGTCGTCGGCCTCGGGACCGGCGACGAAAATCAATTGACGCTCGGCGTCTGGAGAAAGCTGCAGGCCGCCGGCAAAGGCGACGGTTCGCTGTACTTGCGAACCAAAGAGCATCCGATGGTCTCGATGCTCGACCATCATGGGCTGCGCTACCAATCGTTCGACGCCGTATACGAAGCGAACGATGCGTTCGAGAACGTGTACGAGCAGATCGCCGCGGAACTGATGCGGCTGGCCAAGTCGGACACCGCGGAAGTATTGTACGCGGTTCCGGGGCACCCGATGGTCGCGGAGCGGACGGTTCAACTGCTGCGCGAGCGCTGCTCCGCGGAAAACATCGTACTTGCACTGATGGGGGGCGAGAGCTTCCTGGACCAGGCGTTTCTTCGTCTCAGCTTTGACCCGATCGAAGGCTTTCAGCTGCTGGACGGCACGTCGCTTGCCGCGAGCGCCCTTAATCCGCTCATGCATACGCTGATCGGCCAAGTATACGATGCGTATACCGCCTCCGACGTGAAGCTGACGCTGATGGAGCTGTATCCTGACGATTACCGCGTTGTCGTAGGGCATGCGCTGGGCGTGGCCGGAGAAGAGCGCGTAAAGGAAGTGCCGCTCTATGAGCTGGACCGCGTCGAGGGGTTCGGCAATTTGTCGCTCGTCTGGGTGCCGAAAGGAACCGGTGACGAGATTCGCAACCGGACCTTCACCCGGCTGCATGAAATCGTCGATATTCTGCGCAGCCCGGAAGGCTGTCCGTGGGATCGGGAGCAGACGCATGCGTCGCTGCGCAAAAATCTGATCGAAGAAGCTTACGAAGTACTGGAGACGATCGACGAAGACGACCCGGATCATATGTGCGAGGAGCTCGGTGACCTCATGCTGCAGATCATGCTGCATTCGCAAATCGAGGCCGAAGCGGGCACGTTTACCATATATGACGTCATTCAGGGGCTCAACGAGAAACTGATTCGCCGCCATCCGCATGTGTTCGGCACGATGAAAGCGGACGATGCGGAGGAAGCGCTCGGCAACTGGCAGCAGATCAAAGCGGAGGAGAAGCGCAGCAAAGGCATCGATCCCGACGCGCTGCCGCTGCTGTCCGGAATTCCCCGGGAGCTTCCGGGGCTGATGAAAGCGTACAAGCTGCAAAAAAAAGCGGCAAGCGTCGGATTCGATTGGAGCACGCTGGAACAAGTGATGCCCATTGTCGAATCCGAGCTGGCGGAGCTGAAAGAAGCAATTGAACAGTTTGGCAAAGCGGAGCAGCAGGAGGAACTTGGAGATTTGCTGTTTGCGGCCGTCAACTTGGCGCGTTTTCTCAAGGTGGACCCCGAAGAAGCGATGGCGGACGCCAACCGCAAATTTTTCGAGCGATTCGGTTACATCGAGTCGCAGCTGCGTTTAAAGGGCAAACATTTTGACCAAACTGATTTGCTAGAGATGGAATCTTTGTGGCAGGAAGCAAAAAAAGTTCTAAAAAACAAACGAGGCTAGCAGGAATTTCCTGATCAGCAAAGAATACATTAGCTTAGCTTTATTTAAAGAGGAGGATTATTGACTCATGAACAAAACTGACTTGATCAACAACATTGCAGAAAAAAGCGGCCTGACGAAAAAAGACGTTGAGTCCGTATTGAACAGCTTTCTTGGCGAAGTAACCGAGGCTTTGTCGTCCGGCGATAAAGTACAGCTGATCGGCTTTGGTACATTTGAAACTCGCAAACGCTCCGGCCGCACTGGCCGTAACCCGCAAACGGGCAAAGAAATCGAGATTCCGGAATCGAAAGTTCCTGCGTTCAAAGCAGGCAACAAGCTTAAAGAAGCGGTGAAGTAATGCGGCTTGACAAGTTTCTTAAGCTCTCCCGTTTGATCAAGCGGCGTACCGTCGCCAAGGACGTGTCCGAACAGGGACGCGTCTGGATCAACGGCCGGGAAGCGAAACCGAGCAGCGCGGTGAAGGTAGGCGATGAACTGACGGTTCAGTTCGGCCAGAAGCTGGTCACCGTTCGCGTGGAGCTTTTGTCGGAGTCTACCCGCAAGGAAGACGCGGCTCAAATGTACACGCTGCTGAAGGAAGAAATGAATAAGAGCGAGAACGGGTTCCTGTAAGCGGACCCGTGAGAAGAGGCCGGGCGATGCCCGGTCTTTTCATTTTGCATTCGCGGCACGACCGGAACGCAGAAACTGATTGTTCTAAACCTCGGACGACCCCCATACGTTTATAGTAGACAAGTGGCCTTGATAACTGACTCCGCTCTCTTTAGCGGAGTAACAGTTGCAAGTTTGGATGCAGGCAAACCGTCAAGGAGGGGATCGATACCTATGGTCGAACAACCGGGTAAAGTAAAGCGCCAGGAAATTCGAATGCTCAATCGCAAGCTTCTGGAAGTATCGGGCGTGATGAATGTCGAAAGCTTCGACAGCGAGGAATTTTTACTTGAAACCGAGTGCGGCTTTCTGATGATTAAAGGACAAAACCTACACATCAAAAACCTCAGCCTGGATCAAGGCTTGGTGTCCATCGAAGGCTATGTGAACGAGCTGGCGTACGTCGACACAAACTCCCAAGGCAAAGCCAAGGGATTTTTCGGCAAGCTGTTTAAGTGACGCTGCAAATTCAATTCGTGACGATGGGCATGATGTATGCGGGGGGACTAGCGCTAGGAGGACTGTTCGATGTGTACCGGGTGCTTTCAGGCCAGCTCAGAGTGCCCTTATGGTTGAAGGCGGTTCTCGACCTGCTGTACTGGTTTGTCGGCACGATCATCGTGTTTAAATTGCTCTACGAGAGCAACTGGGGCGAAGTGCGATTTTATATATTCGTAGGGCTGATCGCGGGCATTCTTTTTTATTTTTGGCTGTTTAGCCGGCCCGTCATCCGGGTAATACAGTTTATGATCCGCATGGTGCTTGCGACCATTCGCATCGGGAAGCGGATGATCGAGCTGTTTATCATCAAGCCTGTGATCATGCTGTACCGCCTGATCGTGATCATTTTAGGATTTTTATGCGCTACCGCTATATTCCTGTACAAAATTATGTTACAATTATGCTACCCTGTGTGGAAATTGCTATTATGGATGGTACGGCCGTTAGGTCGCTATATTCGTATTCCGGTTCCCGATTGGGTGAAGAAGTTGGGTCGGAGCATCGCGGCGTGGATTCGCAGGCTCTTTTAATGATTCTGCGAAATGGGAATGATTGCTATGTTTACCGAAAGGGGCTTCGAGCCGAAGCGTTTCTTGGCGGGATCCGGGCGTATCGCATAACATCAGATTCGTCTTTCCGATCTTGCAAGAAAGCTGCATCAAAAAAACGGTCTGGCTACTGGAAGAACTCTGGGTCGGAGTTTTTCTTATCGGACGTAGGAGGATAACCAGTTCATGCAGGCAGTGTCTAAAGCAAACCAGACGCAACCGATAAACAAGGGTTCGTTCCGCAGACGTCGATTGGTGTTTCTTGTGCTTGCCGGTTTTATGAGCTGGGCTGGAATTACGTTATGGAACCAAGAAGGCAAACTGGCTGAGCGCCAGGAGAAGGTAAGCGCTCTGGAGCAAAAGCAGTTGGAAGCCGAGCAAATCAACAGCAATACCCGGCGGGAAATTGATCGTTTGAATGACCCCGAGTATGTGGAGCAAAAAATTCGCAAGGACCTTCATTACGTGAGACCGGGAGAAACGCTCTTTTTTACCCCGAAACCTCAGAAGTAATAAAAAGTGAAGCGTGCGCTATAAAGTCCTGTTGACCGTATATTGTTCGTACGATATAATCGGCATAGCTCCGATTTTTCCACGTCTTTTTTTAACTATTTAAGGGAGGAACATTTTACTTTATGTCAATCGAAGTGGGCAGCAAGCTGCAAGGAAAAGTGACAGGGATTACTCACTTTGGCGCGTTCGTTGAGCTTTCCGAGGGCGTGACCGGTTTGGTTCATATCTCGGAGATTGCAGACAACTATGTCAAGGATGTAAACGATCATCTGAAGCTGAACGATACCGTCACCGTGAAAGTGATTAATGTCGACAAAGACGGCAAAATCGGGTTATCGATCAAACAAGCGGTAGATAAACCGGTGGACGCGCCCCCAACAAGGCCCGCTCGTTTTGAACGCCAGGGCGGCGGCGGAGACCGCGGCGGATTTGGCCGAGGCGACCGTGGTGGCCGTGGCGGTGGAAGACCTCCCCAACCAAACCGTCTTACGTTCGAAGACAAGATGGCACGTTTCTTGAAAGACAGCGAAGACCGCATTTCTTCCTTGAAGAAGAACACCGAAGGCAAGAGAGGCGGACGCGGCGCTCGTCGTGACTAATATATTCATCGGCAACCGTATGGCCTTGCGGCTTATACGGTTTTAATTTTGCTGCGGACTGCTTCAAAAGCGAACGGTTGGGCTGCTTGTTGACAACGGCCCGGCGACTGTTATATACTCATGCTTATCGCGGCGGCATAGCTCAGCTGGCTAGAGCGTACGGTTCATACCCGTAAGGTCGGGGGTTCGATCCCCTCTGCCGCTATAAGCACACCCATCCGACCCTGCGGCTCGAATTGAAGCTGCCAGGGTCATTTTATTGTTGGCGGAGCAAGTTGACGGACAGGCGCATTGTCATTATATAAGCAAAAGGAAGAGCGACGATGAGTTCGGTAAAAGAAGTAGCGAAACGAGCGGGGGTTTCCTCCGCTACCGTGTCGAGAGTGTTGAACAAAGATCCCGCGGTCAAGCCGGAAACAAGGAACAAAGTGCTGCAAATCATTCGCGAGCTGAACTACAAGCCTAACCTGATGGCCAAAAACTTGCGGAAGCAGTCCAGCAAGACGATCGTTATGGTGCTTCCTACGATGGCCAATCCGTTTTTTGCCGGAATAGCCAGAGGAGCGCAGGCGGCGATTTCGCAAAGCGGTTATAACGTGATCATCGGGACAACGGAGTTCGATAAGCTGCAGTTGAGCACGTACGTGAATTTGCTCAATACGAATTTGGCGGACGGCCTAATCCTTGTCTCTTCGAACATGCCGAAAGAGGCGCTGCGGCAATTGGCGAAGCAGCATCCCGTCGTACTGTGCAACGAATACTACGACGATCTGGATATTCAGAGCGTCAGCATCAATAACCGTCAAGCCGGATACGACGCAACGTGTGAATTGCTTGGAAGGGGATACCGGAGTATTGGCTACATTACGGGGACAAGAGAATCGAGCTCGCTGCTCGGCCGAATGAGCGGGTATCGGGAAGCGCTGCAGGAAGCGGGCATTGCGTTCAATGCCAACCTTGTCGCCAAAGCGAAGAGCAACTATGAGCAAGTCATTGAGGTCGTAAACAGCATCGCCGACAAAGAGAAGTCCATCGAAGGAATCATCGCGAATTCGGACATGCTGGCCTCATACATATTGAAAGGAATCAAGGAAGGGGAAATTCGTCTACCCGGCCATGTAGGCTTAATCAGTTTTGACGGGACGTTCCTTTCCGAGGTGATGAATCCGGCGTTGTCGACCGTGGCGCAGCCGATGTACGACCTTGGTTTTTCATCGGTGGGACTGCTGCTCCAGAAGCTGCGGAACAAACCGGAGACAGCGGACAAGCGTCTCTTTTTGCCGCATCGGCTTATTGTTCGGGAAACATGAAAGAGTAAATCATCCATCATCCGTGCATTCTCACGGGTGATTTTTTTTGTGTGCATCGCGAAAGCGCTGCGGAATGCAACCATATGGATTAAGAGACAAGCTCCGTTGAAACTACAAAAACATCTTCTTAGAAAGATCCAATAGAATATTTTATTGACATAATCAATAAATAATATATAATAAAAAATTGATCATAAAATGTAATCGATTCCATGAAAGGGTGAGGTTTCATGAAGGGGTATCAAGAAAAAAACAGACGCCTCATGCCAAGCGGCATGTTAAGGACAGGGGCGGCAGCCATGGCGCTGATCGCACTGCTTGGCGGATGCAGCAAAGGCAAAGACAATGCGGCGGTTCAGTCCGTCGATGAAAAGCACGAGCCGGTGAACATTACGGTAGGCATTAAATCGACCGGCTATTTAAGTGAGGAGGAATTCGACAAATATATTGCTAAGCCGGTAAAGGCCAAGTATCCATGGATTACGGCGGAACGAGTCGTATACACGAATAATTCCATCAACGAGCTAGTCGTATCGGGACAAACGCCGGATATTATCATTACGAACAATGTGAACGGGATGCCGCAGCTTCGCGATCTGGATTTGCTGGATTCCTTACAAGGTTTGATGCAAAAGCAAGGGTTCGATCTTTCGCGCATTGAGCCGGAAGCGCTCGCAGCGGTCAAAGCGGCGACGAACCGTGAGGATCTCGTGGCGCTGCCGTATACCCGCAATTTTGCCGTACTTTATTATAACAAAGACATTTTTGACCGTTTCGCCGTTCCCTACCCGAAGGACGATATGACGTGGGAGCAAGTAACGGAGCTGGCCAAGAAGGTTACGCGCAGCGACGGCGGGGTGCAGTATCGGGGGCTGGAGCCGAATGTGCCGGAACGATTAGGATCTCAGTTGTCGCTTTCTTTTGTCGATAAGAACAACCGTGCAGCGGTCAATACGGATGCTTGGAAGAAAGTACTCGGCCAACTGGCGTCTATCTATGAGATCCCGGGCAACAAGGATATCAAGTATAAGAGCAAGGCGGACGATCAATTCGCAAAGGACAGGACGCTGGCGATGCTGGCCGAAATCAATATATTGTTTGACGCCAAATTAAACGAGCTCCCCGATTTGCAGTGGGATATGGTCTCTTTCCCGGTGTGGCCTGAGGCGCCTGGCGTCGGTCCGGGACCCGACGAGCATTTGATGGTGCTCAGCAAAGTAAGCAAACATAAAGAAGATGCGTTCCGGCTCATGTCGACCGTGCTCTCTGATGAAGTTCAACTTGAGATGGCAAGACAAGGCAGAATCAGCATTTTGAAAGACGGCAAGTTTCAAAAAGTATATGGAGAAGGGATGGCTTTCATGAAAGGGCGCAATGTTGGAGCCATCTTCAAAACCAAGCTTGCTAACCCTTACATACCTTCGATTTACGATTCTGCGGCGATGACGGCACTACAGAACGAATTGAAAAACGTCGTGACGAAGGGGAAAGACTTGAACTCCTCCCTGAGAGATGCCGAGGAAACGATCAACAAAAATATCGAAACGCAAATGAAAAAATAGCGATATTACCCGATCCTACACAATGGTTGTTGTAGATTGAAGGAGGAAATATTTCATCATGATCGCCATCACCAATCGGAAAGTGGCTGGCCTTACGCCCGTATGGGCGCCTTTTCACGGTTTTTCCTTGCTGTTCGATAATCCGGGGCAAAGCGTAGCGGCAGCAGATACGGAAGGAAAGCTGGAAGCAATGGCTTGCTCCCCGGATGAACCGGCCTTGTCGTTATATCGAACGTTCTGGGAGCAGTCTGGGGAGTTGGAACAGCTGCTAGCATCTTACCTGCTTTGCCCCCTGCCATTCCATTCGTATCATGTAACGGTTTGGGACGGGCTGAACGTATCGAATGTGAAGAAGATTTCGACGGCGCACAGCCGGGATGCGGAGCGTTTTGTTTCGGCGCTGCCGGAAAGTCTTCTAGTCGACAGCCCGTTCGTGCAACGGGCTAGCGGCGAAGCGATCCGGATCGATTCGGACGGCGACATCCGATTCGTATATGACGCTTTGGAGAACCGCGGCAACAGCGCGCTGGTCGTTAATGTGAAGGCGGCCGATCCGGAGTCGGCGGCCAGACTGAAGGAAGTGGAGCGGCTGCGCAGTGAGCTGAACGCCGATTTTCAGGAGCGGTTCGGAATTGCAACGGCTTCGGCGGATTATCGGCCGCATGTGTCGCTCGGCTATTTTGCCAACAAGGATCTGGGCGAACAATCCGCCGGCTCCCTTAAGCGGTTGGACGACATATTGCGGAAGCAGTCCGAAGGCAAAACCATCGCCTTCAGCAGTATTTCCTTGTATGGCATGACCGATATGCAGACGTTTATTCGAAAGCGGCAGGCCGGAACCTGACGGCGACAATATGCGGCGGCACGATGAAAATAAGCTTAGCCCGGTGTCACTTTCCCGGACTAAGCTTATTTTTTGTTGTTTTTACGAGTCAAACGCGCTCGTTGCGGCCACTGGTTTTGTCGGATGAACGGGTCAGTCCCCGCGAATCGACACGTTGTAACGTATTCAGCCGCGTTCAGTTCGGCAGTCTTTCGAACGTGCGTTCTAAAACTGTTCGACGATTTATATTTGCAAGCGCTTACAATACTTTTGATGCGTACTCTTCCTCACAATTCGCGAAGGACAACCTTTTTGTCGGAAAAAACTTTGAATCTACCAACTCATTATGACAAACTTTCCGGTAGACACCCATTATACTAAGTACCACTAATAGCTTATGGGTGGTGTAATGAGAATATGCAAAAATGGCAAACTTTTAATCAGGTGGAAACGGTTTGGTCTGGATGGATGCTTCGTGCAAAGCAGGCAGCGGGCAATGCATTTGTGAAAAACCGGCTCGTGCAGACGCTCGTCGCCAAGAAGTGGTCCATTTTGCTGCTCTTTATGGCTTTTCTGCTCGGTCGGGCGATGATACTTGACCAGCTCGCTCCGTTCGCGGTCGCTTTTTTTGCAGTCATGTACTTTTTGCGAAGGGAATTGCTGTATTGGTCGGGCGCTTTTTTGGCGGCAGGGAGTCTCTTCTCGATGGATCCGACGCACACGGGATATTTGGTCGTAGAGATGCTTGTGTTCATTCTTATTCAAAAAGGCGTGGAACGCTTTGAACGGTCCGATATTTCGTATGCGCCGGTGATCGTGTTTGCTTCCACCTTTCTTGTGCAGTTGTTCTCGCATCTGGCCGATGCCCAGCTGAGCTGGTATACATTCATGATGACCGGCGTGGAGTCCATGCTCAGTCTCATTTTGACGCACATCTTTTTACAAGCGATTCCGGTGTTCACGCTATCTCGCAAAAATTACGTTCTCAAAAACGAGGAAGTCATTTGTCTCATTATATTGCTCGCTTCGGTCATGACGGGAACCGTAGGCTGGCTGATCGGCCCCGTTACGCTCGAGCATGTGCTGTCGCGCTATTTGATTTTACTGTTCGCGCTTGTCGGCGGTGCGCCCCTTGGGGCATCGGTTGGCGTCATTACCGGACTCATTCTAAGTTTGGCGAACTCAAGCGCCATTTATCAAATGAGCCTTCTCGCGTTTGCCGGCATGCTCGCCGGCCTGCTCAAAGAAGGCAATAAAATGGCCGTATCGATCGGCATGCTGCTCGGGACGTCGATATTGTCCGTGTATTTGGGCAACCAGTCGGAAGTACTCAACTCGACGTGGGAATCCGTTGCCGCCGTCCTGCTGTTCCTCCTTACGCCGAGAGGCGTCATACAGACGCTTGCCAAATACGTTCCTGGGACGCAGGAAAATTTGAAGTCGCAGCATGACTATGCGAAGCGGGTGCGCGACGTGACAGCTGGCCGGGTTGAGCAGTTTTCGGAGGTGTTCCGGCAGCTATCCCGCAGCTTCAAGCAAATTACGGCCGAAGCGCAGCCGATGCGGCGCGAAGAAGAGGTCGGTCATTTCATGAACTCGGTTGCGGAGAAATCATGCGCCTCATGCTGGAAAAGGCAGCAATGCTGGGACGAAAAGTTTTACCAAACGTATAAATACATGACCGATATGATGACCGAAGTGGAGCTGCGGGAAAATATGACGAAGAAGGATTTGCTGCCGGAATGGAAGAAAGCGTGCGTTAAGCCGGATCAGGTGCTTGGCGTCATGAAGCAGCAGTACGATTTATATAAGAACGATCAGCATTGGAAGAAGCAGATCATCGACAGCAGGCAGCTCGTGGCGGAGCAGCTGTCGGGCGTTTCGCAGGTGATGGAGGATTTGGCCAAAGAGATCAAACGCGAAGGACAGGAGATGTTCATGCAGGAGGAGCAAATCCGCAGCGCGCTCGAAGAGCTGGGACTTTCCATTCACAGCATTGACGTGATCAGCCTTGACGAAGGGAATGTAGAAATCGAAATTATTCATCAGTATACGAAAGGGTTTGACGAATGCCGTAAAATTATTGCGCCGCTGCTCTCTGAAATTTTGGGTGAGCATATCGCTGTGAAGAACGAGCAGGCGTTGGAACGGAAAGAAGGCTACAGCACGGTGCTGTTCGGCTCCGCCAAGGAATACGAAGTGGAGACGGGCGTAGCGGGTGCGGCGAAGGGCGGCGATTTGCTGTCCGGCGACAGCTTCAGCACAACGGAGCTCGGCAACGGCAAATTCGCTGTTGCGCTTAGCGACGGCATGGGCAACGGCGAGCGGGCGCGGGCGGAGAGCAGCACGGCGCTCACCATCTTGCAGCAGCTGCTGCAGTCGGGAATGGACGAGAAGCTGGCGATCAAGTCGGTGAATTCGATTCTGATGCTGCGTTCCTCCGACGAAATATACGCGACGGTCGATGTGGCATTGATCGATCTGTACAGCGCCCAGACGACGTTCATGAAGATCGGGTCGACGCCAAGCTTTATCAAGCGCGGCAATGAGGTATTCCCGGTGACGGCCAACAACTTGCCGGTTGGCATTGTGCACGATATTGATGTCGATCTGGTCAGCATCCCGCTGCAGCACGGCGATACGCTCATTATGATCACCGACGGCATTTATGACGCTCCGGGCCATGCGGTCAACAAAGAAATATGGATAAAGCGGATGATCAGCGAAATCGATGCGGAGACGCCGCAGGATTTTGCCGATGTGCTGCTGGAGCGGGTCGTACGATATCATCACGGCGAAATCTTCGACGATATGACGGTCGTTGTCGCGCGCGTCGAGAAGTTCCAACCCGAGTGGGCGACGTTCCGCTGGCCGGGCTTGCAGCGGATCGAACGGCCGAAGACAGTCAGCTAACCGGCGGCAGAGGCGGCTTCAAATGAGCGTTATTCAGGAAAAAGCGATATAAAGCGGCGATCCGAGACGGATGCCGCTTTTTTGTGCTGTCCTCTCAGATTCACTCGTACGAGTAGCTTCCCCCTAAGAGGCTGCGCCTTTGACTGCAGGCCGCTGAATGCCATTGGCAAGCCTTCTGTTCGAACGCGCCAAGCTACAATACTGCCTCCTTAAGTTTAGAAATATTTCAAATGGAAAAACTAGAAGATAGATAGAAGGGAGGCAGGAAGCCAATGAAACAAATTATTCTCATTACCGACGGCTGCTCGAACGTGGGGATCAGTCCGGTAGTGGCGGCTGCCCATGCCAAAGCGGAAGGGATCGTCGTGCACGTCATCGGCGTATTGGACGGCGGTGGCATAGGGGAGCAGGGCGCGGAAGAAATCCAGGAGATTGCCAAAGCCGGAGGCGGCATGAGCCGGATGGTGCAGCCTGCGCAGCTGTCCCAAACCGTACAAATGATGACGCGCAAAACGGTGATTCAGACGATTCAGCAGGTGGTAAGTGAAGAATTAAGAACGATACTCGGGCATTCGAAGCTTGAAGCGCTTCCCCCGGAACAGCGGTCCGACGTTGTGCGCGTTATCGATGAGTTGACGGAGACGACAGCGCTCAAAGTGGCGCTTCTAATCGACGCCAGCGCCAGCATGAAGCCTAAGCTAAACGCCGTCAAGGACGCCATATATGATTTGCAGCTCAGTTTGCAGTCCCGTGCCGGCGAGAGCTTGCTGTCCGTTTTTCATTTCCCCGGAAATGTTTCAGGGGATCAGGAGGTGGAGATGGATCTGGATTGGACGCGAGACCTTGCAAATTTAAACCGGTTGTTTTATAAATTAAACATGAAGGGAACGACACCAACCGGTCCGGCTTTGCTGAAAGTGATTCGGTTTATAGCCGGAGATGCCGATGAGATCGAAGCGGATACGCTGCATCGGGAGGGCCGCGAAATACACAACCGTGCAAACGCAGGTAGGGATGGGATATGGAGTGACTACGTCGTTTGAGCCTGCTTTTCCGGCAGGAACCCTGATTCAGGGGAAGTGGAATAACGGCCAATACCGCATAGAAAGGCTTCTTGGCGAGGGAGCGAACGGCAGGGTCTATCTTGTTCGCAAAGGCAAACTGCACTTTGCGCTGAAATCCGGTTTTGATCCGCATGATCATCAATCGGAAGTGAACGCGCTTAAAGCGTTGTCCCGTTCTTCGAGCGCGTTTCAGCAGTTTATGGTCGATTCCGACGACTTTGTATATAAAGGGAAAGACTATCCTTTTTATGTCATGAGATACATACGAGGCAAATCGTTAACGGATTTTCTTGCAGATAACGGCCGGGACTGGGTGCATCTGGTTGGACTGCAGCTGTTGCGCAAGCTGACTGAGCTTCACGCCGGCGGCTTCGTGTTCGGCGATTTGAAAGCCGAGAATATGATTATAAGCGGCTATGGCGATACAGAGCTGATCGATTTCGGCGGACTGACCGCGAAGGGTCGCTCGATTAAGCAGTTTACGGAAGTGTATGACCGGGGATTCTGGAATGCGGGTACGCGCACCGCGGATGAGGCTTACGATTTGTTCTCCTTCGCTGTATTGCTCCTTAGCGTGACGGACCGGCAGCGGCGGCTTCAAGGCTTCAAGACGATTCTTCCGCAGAACCGCAACGTCGATACGCTGATCGAGATGCTGCGGGATAACGAACTGCTTGCGCCTGCGGCGCCGGTGCTGCGCAAAGCGCTGTTGGGCCAATACGCCGGCTCGAAGCAAGCGTTAGCCGATTGGCGGGCGCGCAGCCTCGCCAAGCGACCCGTGCGTAAAAAACCGGTAAGCGGCAACTGGATCAAATTATGCTTTGCCGCTTCGCTGCTGTTATTCGGAGCTACGGTCTATATGTTTTGGCCGTAAGTTGCTTTCAACCAAAGGAAGAGGTTTATGGGGATGGAATCTGCAGGAGAGTTGACGGCTCGCGTAGAACGGTTAATCCGCACGGAACATTTGATTTCGCCAGGGGACGGCGTCGTTGTCGCGGTATCAGGAGGGCCCGATTCCGTCGCGCTGCTGCATCTCCTTTTTGCGCTGTCCGGGCGCTATAGGTGGAGGCTCACCGTTGCCCACGTCAATCACGGCTTCCGCGGCGAGGAATCCGAACGGGAGGCTGCAATTGTGGTGGGGTTAGCGCAAGAGCTGCGGCTGCCTTGCGAGAGCGTGGATATCGATGTGCCGCGGCACATACGGGAAACCGGCAAAAATGCGCAAGTTGCCGCCAGGGAGCTGCGCTATGCATTTTTGACGGAAGTTGCGGAGCGTTCGAGTGCCAGCCGTATCGCACTGGCGCATCACGCCGACGATCAGGCGGAGACCGCGCTGATGCGGTTTATCCGCGGAACGGGGCCTTCCGGACTAGCCGGCATGCCGATGCGGCGGATGGTAAAAAATGGGTTGGAACTTATTCGCCCATTGCTTCGTATATACAAATCAGACCTGGTTGATTACTGCCATCGGCACCGCCTGCCCTATTGCACGGACAGCAGCAATTTGGAGAACAAATATTTTCGCAACCAGATGCGCAACGTAGCGCTTCCGTTTTTGAGACAGTATAATGAACAGCTGTCCTCCTCGCTGCTTCACCTTACGGAAATGGCGGCCGCGGAAAACGATTATATGGAGCGGGAAACTAGCGAAATTTTCAAGCAAATGGTGAAGCGGGATGGCGGAATCTACACCTGGTCCGCAAAATCGTTCGCAGGGGTACATGTTGCTTTACAAAGGCGTTTGATTAAACTAATATTAAATTATCTTGCCTCTGACCCGGACGGCATTGATTTTGTGACTGTTGAAGGAGCCAGGCTCGCGATTGCGGCGAAGGAGCCTTCGAATTTCCGGAGAGAGATCGGACAAAACATTACGATCGTCAGGGAATATGATCGAATTGCTGTTCATACTATGGTTTTACAGCCAGTGGCTTATGCGTATGCTGTAGAGCGGGGGAGCGAAACGATCGTCATTCCGGAGACCGGCGTCATGCTGGAGTTTCGGTGGCTGGATGGCGAAATTTCTCCTGCGCGGGGCGCTGCTCCTTACGAGGCTTGGTTTGATGCCGATGAGCTTGATTTTCCGTTGTCGGTTCGCAGCCGCAAGCCGGGGGACCGCATGAAGCCGTACGGACTAAACGGAACAAAAAAAGTAAAAGATATGTACATCGACGCAAAGATCCCTCCGCTGCTTAGGGAGCGCATACCGATAGTGGAAGATGCGAAGGGAACGGTGCTTTGGCTTCCCGGCGTCAGACGCTCGGCTCATGCCGGATGCGGCGCCAAGACGGTACACTATCTACATATGAAGCTTCACATGCCGGAGAGTCCTCTTTTCAGCATGTCAAGATAATCATAATACAACCAATTTTAACTGAAAAGTGGGAGGATCTCTCTTGCAAAACGACGTACAAGAAATACTCTACTCGGAACAACAAATTCAAGACAAAGTAAAGGAGATGGGCGCTGCGATCAGTCGGGATTTCGAGGGGCGTAATCCACTCGTGATCTGCGTATTGAAAGGAGCCTTTATTTTTATGGGCGACCTTGTCAAGCAGATTGACGTCCCGCTGGAAATTGACTTTATGGCCGTATCCAGCTACGGAGCCACGACCAAGTCGTCGGGTGTCGTTAAAATCATCAAGGATCTGGACATTTCCGTTGAGGGCAGGCATGTCCTGATCGTCGAGGACATCATCGACAGCGGGCTGACGCTCAGCTACTTGATCGACGTGCTGGAACGCCGCAATGCGCAATCGATCACGATTGCAGCCCTATTCGATAAACCGGGGCGCCGCACCGTCGATTTGGATGCGGACTACAAAGGATTTGTCATACCCGATGCATTTGTGGTCGGCTATGGGTTAGACTATGCGGAGAAGTACCGGAACTTGCCTTATGTAGGGATCTTGAAGCCAGAAGTGTACTCCCATTAGCATTTCTTGAGATGCCGAGACTTGCTGTGGTACAATATACAATGTTGCCGTTTTTTGAGAGGAGGTAGGGGATGAATCGAATTATTCGCAATACGGGCTTTTATCTGCTCATTTTTTTGGTCACCGTCGGTATCGTACATTTTATCAGCACGCAAAATGATCAGAAAGATGTCATAAGCTACGATAAGCTTCAACAAGCGTTAGCACAGAAAAATGTCGAATCCATCATTGTGAAATATGACGCTCAAACGTATTTGGTTCGGGGGAAATACAAAAACGCGCCTGCCGCGGACAAGAAAAATTTTGAGACCCGTGCACCTTACAGCGACGAAATATTCAAGATGATTCAGACGAGCGAAGTACCAAACGTGAACATTGAGAAGATGGAAGGGGACAACGTTTGGATCAGCTTCCTTACCTCCATTATTCCGTTCGTGATCATCTTCATCCTGTTCTTCTTTTTGCTGAACCAAGCCCAAGGTGGCGGCGGGAAAGTAATGAATTTCGGGAAAAGCCGGGCGCGGCTTTACAATGAAGAGAAGAAGCGGGTTACGTTCGAGGACGTCGCCGGCGCTGACGAAGAGAAGCAGGAGCTTGTCGAGGTTGTTGAATTCTTGAAAGATCCCCGGAAATTTTCGGCCGTTGGCGCCCGAATTCCAAAAGGGGTGCTTCTCGTAGGGCCTCCGGGTACAGGTAAAACATTGCTCGCCCGTGCGGTTGCCGGTGAAGCCGGTGTTCCGTTCTTCAGTATCAGCGGTTCCGATTTCGTGGAAATGTTCGTTGGGGTCGGGGCATCGCGTGTACGCGATTTGTTCGAGAATGCTAAGAAAAATGCACCGTGTATCATATTTATAGATGAGATTGATGCGGTAGGCCGTCAGCGCGGTGCCGGTCTAGGCGGCGGTCACGACGAGCGCGAGCAGACGCTTAATCAGCTTCTTGTCGAGATGGACGGCTTCGGCGCGAACGAGGGCATTATTATCGTCGCCGCAACGAACCGACCGGACATCCTGGACCCGGCGCTTCTCCGTCCAGGTCGTTTCGACCGTCAAATCACGGTAGATCGTCCGGATGTGAAAGGACGCGAAGCGGTACTTAAAGTGCACGCGCGCAACAAGCCGCTTGCCAAAGATGTAAAGCTCGAGCAGTTGTCCCGTTATACGACAGGCTTTACGGGAGCCGATCTTGAGAATTTGTTGAACGAAGCGGCATTGATCGCGGCGCGCCGCAACCGCAAAGATATATCGATGGACGAGATCGACGAAGCGTTCGATCGCGTCATCGTCGGAACGCAGAAGAAAAGCCGTGTGATCAGCGAGCGTGAGAAGCGAATGGTTGCTTTCCACGAAGCAGGTCATACGATCGTAGGCGTCCATGTCGAGAACGCCGAGATGGTGCACAAAGTGACGATCATCCCGCGCGGACGCGCAGGCGGATATGTGATGATGCTCCCTAAAGAAGGCGAAGACCGCATGATGCAGACGAAGTCCGAGCTTCTGGATAAGGTAACGGGCTTGCTTGCGGGCCGCGTTTCCGAGGAGCTGTTCATCGGTGAGGTTGGAACGGGCGCATACAGCGACTTCCAACGCGCGACCGGCATTGTCCGCCGCATGATTACCGAGTTCGGGATGAGCGACAAGCTCGGTCCGATGCAATTCGGTACGACGCAAGGCCAAGTATTCCTCGGCCGCGATATCGGGCATGAGCAGAACTACAGCGACGCCATTGCCTATGAGATCGATCAGGAAATGCAGAGCATTATTCGCGAATGCTATGATCGCGCCAAAGAAACGTTAACGAAATATGCCGACCAGGTTCGACTCATTGCCGAAACGTTGATCGAGAAAGAGACGCTCGAGAAAGAGCAGATCCGGGAATTGATCGAAAGCGGCAAACTGGGTGCGATCCAGGAACCTACGCATAAGAACGACGACGTGAAAGTGAACATCCAAAGCCAACATCAGGAATCCGGCGACAATAAGCTGGATTTCGATAAAGAAGGTACGGATGACAATAAAGACGAGAAATAACAACAAACAAACCGGTGCGGCAAGCACCGGTTTTTTGTTTGGTCACAAGGAAATATATCGCTTGCGCTATGTACGCTTCATATGATCTTAACAATCGGGTACAGTCGGGAGGACGGGGAATCCGGTTATCCTTGGTCTGGGTAAAAACGAGGGTTTGGCGAGAAACTACACCTAAGGCGAGCAGGAAGCTTCTTACCGCATTGAAATCGGCGTTTATCGGAAGTTTTCATGGTTATTTAATCATTGACACAACAGGGATCGTTGTGTAAATTAGGTGTAAATCTGCAAGCGATAAGGTGCAAACCTTTAAGCTATTTGTGAAGGTTTTCACTAACTACCAGGTGTTTAGAAAAAGGATGGTGTACCATGGAAGCATTAGCGTTGGAACGCAAGGCCGAGCAGAACAGAGAACTGAAAGAGCGAATTGCTCAGCTGAAGAAGGAACGAAACGCTATTATTCTTGCTCATTATTATCAAAGGGATGAAATTCAAGAAGTAGCCGATTTCCGCGGGGATTCGTTCCTGCTCGCACAAAAGGCGGCTTCCACCGATGCGGATGTCATCGTCTTTTGCGGCGTTCATTTTATGGGAGAAAGCGCTAAAATATTGGCCCCTAACAAAACCGTACTGATCCCGGATGAGCGTGCCGGTTGTCCTATGGCGGATATGGTGAACGTCGACGGTCTGCGTGCTTTGAAGAAGCAGCACCCGAACGCCAAAGTGGTCGCTTACATTAATACATCGGCGGACGTGAAGTCCGAGACGGACATTTGCTGTACATCCGCGAATGCGATCAAAGTCATCGAGTCGGTCGACTCGGATGAAATCATATGGGTGCCGGATAAAAATTTGGGCGACTACGTATCCAAGTTTACCGATAAAAAGATGATCATCTGGGAAGGATACTGCAACACCCACGACATGTTGACCGTAAAAGATGTAGAGGAAATGAAGGCGCAGTACCCGAATGCCCAGTTCGTCGTTCATCCGGAATGCCGTCCCGAAGTGGTCAAGATGGGTGATTTTGTCGGCAGCACGACAGCGATCATCAAATACTGCCGCGAATCGGATTGTCAGGAGTTCATCGTAGGCACGGAAGACGGAACAGGGTATCAGCTGCGGCTGGACAGCCCGAATAAAAAGTTCCACTTTGCCACGAAATATTTGGTTTGTCCGAATATGAAAGTGAACAATTTGAAAAAAGTAGTCAAATGCCTGGAGACGAACGGCCCTCAGATATACGTACCGCCTCATGTTGCCGACAAAGCCAGAGCATCCTTGGAGCGCATGCTGCAGGTCAAGTAGCATGCGCTACTTCTCTTCTTGTAAGGATAGGTGGGACTTATGATTCCTCGTTATTTAGTCGATTTGGATCTGCAAAGCTTGCCGCAAGTACATACCGACGTCATCGTGATCGGTGCCGGCATCGCCGGTCTTTTTACCGCATTGAAGGCGGCGGAGAACCACAAGGTGCTCATGGTGACCAAGAAGTCGCTGCTCGACAGCAATACGCGTTACGCCCAGGGCGGGATTGCCGCTGTTATTTCCGATGAGGATTCGCCGGATTACCATCGGCAGGATACGCTCATTGCAGGCGCGGGGCTCTGTTCTTCCGACGCTGTCGATGTGCTTGTCCACGAAGGGCCGGCCGGTGTCAACGATTTGATTCGTATGGGTACGGAATTCGACATGGAAGACGGACATTATGCTCTGACCAAAGAAGGTGCTCACAGCCAGCGACGTATCTTGCACGCGCAGGGCGATGCGACCGGGGCGGAAATTGTCCGGGCGTTATCGGAAAAAACGAAGCAAGATGAGAATATCGAAGTATGGGACGATCATTTCGTGATCGATCTGATTACGGAAGACGGCGAGTGTTTCGGTGCCCTGGTACAGAAGCCGGACGGACACAAAATATTCGTGCGCGCCAACGCGACAATCCTTTGCAGCGGCGGCGCAGGACAGCTGTACCGTTATACGACGAATCCGGAAATCGCTACCGCGGACGGCATATCGATCGCTTACCGTGCCGGAGCGAATATACGCGATGTCGAATTCATTCAATTCCATCCGACATCGCTATGTTATCCGGGCGCGCCTCGGTTTCTCATCTCTGAAGCGGTTCGCGGAGAAGGCGCGGTTCTGCGAAATATTAACGGGGAACGCTTCATGGAGAAATATCACCCGCAGCTGGAGCTCGCTCCGAGGGATGTCGTAGCGCGAGCGATTGTGAATGAAATGGAAACGACCAAATCGACATTCGTCTATATCGATTTTACGCATGAATCGGAAGAGGCCACCAAACACCGGTTCCCCACAATATACGAGTTTTGCCTCACTTATGGGCTTGATCTTTCGTCAGATTGGATCCCGGTCGCCCCTGCCGCGCATTATATGATGGGCGGGGTCGAAACCGATCTGTATGGGGAAACCTCCGTCAAACGTCTTTTCGCATGCGGGGAAGTTTCGTCTACGGGCGTTCACGGCGCGAACCGGCTTGCCAGTAATTCGCTGTCGGAAGCGATTGTCTTCGGCCGCCGGATCGTCCAGCGCATTGAAGGCTTGTCTCCGGTGGAACGGACGCCGGTGATCCGCGAGCAGCTTGGCCGCAACGGCAACGCCATCCAGCCTGTCGTGGAAAAGAAGCTGAAGCTGCAAAAGGTGATGCTGCGCTATGTAGGTTTGAAGCGCGATGCCCGGGGACTGGAGAAAGGCTACGAGGAACTAAGGCGGCACATAACCATTTACGACAGTCACTTATCCAAGAGAGAAGAATATGAGTTTGCCAACCTGCTGATTTGCGCTTTGTTAACGACCCAAGCCGCTTTGGCCCGGCAGGAAAGCCGCGGCGGACATTATCGGGTAGATTTTCCGGAGAAAGACGATTTGACTTGGCGAAAGCATATCATCTTTAACCGGGTAAACGGGATAACGGAAGGAAGGATCGACGATGTTTGAGCTGAACCGGTCCCTGCTGGAACCGAATCTGCGCCTTTGGCTGGAAGAAGATATCGGCATGGGAGACGTAACCACCATGACTACCATCCCTTTAGACGGACAGTCCAAAGGGATCATCCATATGAAGGATACGGGGATTGTTGCCGGGCTGTCCGTGGCGGAAGCAGTATTTGCCTTGGTGGACCCGCAGCTTTGCTTTGAAGCGAAAGCAGTCGACGGCGAACGCGTCGGTTATGGAAAGGTCATCGCGGAGGTGAGCGGCAGCACGCGGAGCATTTTACTCGGAGAACGGCTTGCACTGAATCTGCTGCAGCGGATGTCGGGCATTGCGACCCGTACAAGGCAATTCGTCGATCAGCTGGACGGGCTCCCCACGCGTCTGGTCGATACACGGAAAACAACGCCGGGGCACCGGATGCTTGAAAAATACGCCGTTCGCGTTGGGGGCGGCCATAATCACCGGTTCGGCTTGTACGATGCCGCCATGATCAAGGATAACCACATAAAAGGCGCCGGCGGCATCGCCAAAGCGATTGCCGCGGCCCGCTCGCAAATTCCGCACACGATGAAAATCGAAGTGGAAGTGGAGAGCTTCGAACAGCTGGAAGAAGCGCTTGCCGCGAAGCCCGACATTATTATGCTGGACAACATGACGCCCGACCGGATGAAGCAAGCGGTACAGCGCATGAAACAACAGGCGCCGCATATCATTGTAGAAGCGTCCGGCAGCGTGTCTCTGGAGACGGTGAGGGGCATTGCGGAAACGGGGGTCGACGTCATCTCGGTCGGCCGGCTGACTTATTCCGTGCAGTCGCTGGATATTAGTCTGGATTTGAACGAGCAAAAGGGACAAAGGGAGGCCCGTTAATGATTTTGGTCGTGGACGTGGGGAACACGAATATCGTACTTGGTATTTACGAGGGCAAAGAGCTGCTGCACCATTGGCGGCTCAGCACCAACCGGTCGGCGACGGCAGACGAATACGGCATGACGATGTACAATTTGTTCCATCATGCGGGCATCGCATTACATCAGGTGGAAGGGGTCATTATTTCTTCCGTCGTTCCTCCTTTGATGTTTGTGCTCGAGACTTTGTGTTTAAAATACTTAAAGAAGAATCCGCTCATTGTTGGACCGGGAATCAAGACCGGGCTCAACATCCGCTACGAAAATCCCAGGGAAGTCGGCGCGGATCGGATCGTAAATAGTGTGGCGGCGATTGAACTGTACGGCGCGCCGTGCATTGTCGTCGACTTCGGCACCGCTACGACGTTCGATTACATCGATGAAAATGCGCAGTATATCGGCGGAGCGGTCGCCCCGGGCATCGGCATTTCCACCGAGGCGCTCTATCAGCGCGCGGCGAAGCTGCCCCGCATTGAGCTCGTCAAGCCCAAGAGCGTGGTCGGGCGCAATACGATCGCATCGATGCAGGCGGGCATCATCTACGGTTTTGCCGGGCAAGTCGACGGCATTGTGGAACGAATTCGCCAGGAATTCCGCTCGGAACCGAAAGTCGTCGCTACCGGCGGCCTCGCGGAACTGATTATTGCCGAGTCCCGAACGATACAGCTTGTTAACCCGCTGCTCACCCTGCAAGGCTTGCAACTGATTTATGAGCGCAACATTTAACGGTATATGGCATCCAGTTTTTAGAACAAAAGAAGGAGTCTTTTCCCATGCAGGATTATTTGATTCGCGCGACGGCTTATGGCGGGAAAGTTCGCGCCTTTGCGGTGCTGACGACTTCCATCGTCGAGGAAATGAGAAGGCGCCACCAGACCACACCTGTGGCTACGGCGGCGCTGGGACGGACGGCTACGGCCGGCGTCATGATGGGGGCGATGCTGAAGGGTGAGGAGAAGCTTACCCTTCAGGTGAAGGGCGGCGGTCCCATCGGGCAAATCGTTGTCGATGCCGACGCCCAAGGGGACGTACGCGGCTATGTGGACAATCCGGGGGTCGATCTGCCGCTCAATGCGATCGGCAAGCTCGATGTAGCGGGCGCGGTCGGTACGGACGGGTTTATGTACGTGATTAAGGATCTGGGGCTAAAGGAGCCGTATCGTGGAAGCGTTCCGATCATTTCGGGCGAACTCGGCGAAGATTTTACTTACTATTTTGCCAAGTCGGAGCAGACGCCTTCCGCAGTAGCGCTGGGCGTGCTCGTCGATGTCGACTATACGGTCAAAACGGCAGGTGGTTTTATTATCCAGCTGTTGCCTGGACTGACCGACGAAGAGATTGCGCAGATCGAGAAGGAGCTCGGATTGCTTCCGCCGATCACTTCGCTGCTGGACCGGGGGGAGAAGCTGGAAGATATTCTCACCGCTTTTCTGCCCGATGTGGAGGTGCTCGAGCGCCGGGAGGACATTCGGTTTCAATGCAAATGTTCTCGGGAGCGGGTAGAGCAAACCTTGATCTCATTAGGACGGGATGAAATGGAGCATATACTGGAAGAAGACGGGCAGGCGGAAGTGGTGTGCCATTTTTGCAATGAAGCGTACCGTTTCAATGGGGAAGATTTAAAGGGAATTATTAGGCAGTTATAAGGATGAGAGTGATCGTACGAGGGGATTAGGAGATGCGAAACGTCAAGGTATTATGGGGCACTATCGCGGTATTGTTGATAGCTGTGATCTCCCTTTCCTCCGTACTGACAGCCAATTCCTTGAAGCAATCCAATGTCGGGATGACCCCGGATCAAACGAAACAGGACGACAGAGCGCGGCCCATAGCAACCGTAGGAGACAAAACCATTACCGTTCGTATGTTGGAAGAGCAGCTGATGAGCAAGTATGGCCGGGAACTGCTGAATCAAATCATTGATCATGAAGTCATTCGCATGGAAGGCAAAGCGCAGGGGATTAGCGTGGACGATAGCGAGGTCCAGCAGGAAATCAAGCGGATGCAGCAAGGATACGACAGTGAAGAGCAATTTTTTAAAGCAATGAAGGAGCAGCTTGGCTTCACGCCGGAAGCGCTGAAGAAAGATATATATTATAAGCTGCTGTCGGAAAAAATCGCCATGCAGGGGATTCGGATTACCGACGAACAGGTAGAAGCGTACATCAAGGCGCATGCGGATGAATTCAAAACGCCGGCGCAGTTAAAGCTTGCGCAGATCGTTACGGCGAATAAAGATCAGGCGAACCGGGCGCTGAACGATTTGGCCAAAGGCAGCGATTTTGCTCAAGTTGCCAAAGAACGGTCGCTCGACGATGCAACGCGGGAAAACGGCGGCGATCTCGGGTGGCTCGAGGAGGATGATCCGTTCATTCCCGCCGCGGTGATGAAGTCCGCCAAGCAGCTGAAGCCAGGGCAAACGTCAGCCCCGATCGAGGTGGACGGCGCATTCGTCGTGCTGAAGCTGAAAGAACGGAAAGAGGCGCTAAAAACGGGAAGCGACAACGCAATCAAGGAGCAGGTTCGCAAAGAAATGGCGCTCCGTGAAGCGCCGTCCATCAAAGAAATCATAAAAAAGCTGCGTGAAAAATGGAAGGTAACGATTCTCCAGTCATTATAGGATGCAATTGGTAAATACGTATTGACAACATGGATACGTGTTGATAAGATAAGTAATATAATACCTACCAAAATACTCGGATATTATTTAATAAGGAGAGGGAAAACGGATATGGCCAGATTAGTGCAAAGCGTTACGCAATTGATTGGGGATACACCGCTTGTTAAATTAAACCGGGTTGTTCCGGAAGGCAGTGCAGAAGTATACGTGAAGCTGGAGTTCCAGAATCCCGGCGCCAGCGTAAAAGACCGCATTGCGATCTCCATGATCGAAGTTGCCGAGCAGGAAGGCCGCATTAAACCGGGGGATACGATTGTGGAGCCGACCAGCGGAAACACGGGGATCGGGCTTGCGATGGTCGCCGCGGCGAAAGGCTATAAAGCAATTCTGGTTATGCCGGAAACGATGTCCATCGAACGCCGCAATCTGCTTCGCGCATATGGGGCCGAGCTGGTGTTGACGCCTGGAGCGGAAGGAATGAAGGGCGCCATTAAGCGGGCGGAAGAAATTGTTGCAGCCAATCCGGGCTACTACATGCCGCAGCAGTTCAAAAATCAGGCGAACGTGAAAATTCACCGTGAAACGACCGGGCCGGAAATCGTCGAAGCGATTAAAGGGTACGACGGCAAGCTCGATGCGTTCGTTGCAGGGATCGGTACGGGCGGAACGATCACAGGTGCCGGCAGCGTGCTGAAGGAAAACTTCCCGAACATCAAGATTTACGCGGTGGAGCCAAAAGCTTCTCCGGTATTGTCCGGAGGCCAACCGGGTCCTCACAAAATTCAAGGCATTGGCGCAGGATTCGTGCCTGACATCTTGAACACGAACGTGTATGATGAAGTGATTCCGGTAGAGAACGATGAAGCGTTCGAAACGTCCCGTCGCGTAGCGAAAGAGGAAGGGATCCTCGGCGGAATTTCCTCCGGTGCAGCGATTTTCGCCGCTTTGAAGGTGGCCAAAGAATTAGGAGCCGGCAAACGCGTCGTAGCGGTTGTTCCAAGCAACGGCGAACGTTATCTCTCTACACCGCTTTATCAGTTTGAAGACTAATCAGGCAACCGCCCCCTTCGATACTTGAAGGGGTTTTTCTTTTTTTTAGCCTCCGGTTATATGAAGCTATCTCCTTTTCATCGTGTGCATTTTCAAGTATACTAATTCCATCTATGGAAGAACGGAAAGGGGGCCGTAGCGTGATTCTCACCTCATTAGAGCAGTGGTTGCGTTGGGCAGGTGAATTCACCGCGCTCCCTTATATCGTAAGCTGGCCTCTCGAAGAGGATCGGCCGCTCACATGGGAACTAGCTTGGCGGCAGTCGGCTCCGGAATCGTTCGTGCTGGAGAGCGGCAAAGGCGGGCGCTATACGTTCATTGGACTGGCACCGGTTTCGACGATCCGGGGTACTGTGGAGCAAGCGGTGGTTACCAATCGCGGCGTAGAGCGGGAGCAATGGACCGGGAAGCCGCTTCAGCTGGTCAAACGTTGGATGGAGCCTTACCGCTCGCCGAAGGTAGACGGGGCTCCGAAGTGGATTGGCGGCTGCATCGGTTTTTGGGGATACGACGTTATTCGCTCCATTGAGCGCATCCCGGTCCGGGCTAAGGCGGATTTGACCGTTCCCGATTACGCGTTTATGCGTATAGAGGAGCTGTGGATTATCGATCACGCTGAGAAAACATTGTACTGCGCGGTTCATTCGGTAATAGCGCAAGATTCAACCCCAGCTTCGCTAAAGACAAAGTATGAGGAAGCGGCGGCGGCGGCTGACCGAATGAAGGCCGTGTGGGATCGCATTGTCTCTGTAGGGACAGAGGAGCTGACGATACGTAGGCTGGAACGAATGCAAGCAGCGATTCGCGAAGACCGGCTGGAGATTGACGTTGATGCGATCGAAGGCATTGCCGCCGATTTTGAAAAAGAACAATATATAGAAGCGGTCCGGAAAATTCAAAGCTACATCGGGGCCGGTGACGTGTTCCAGGTCAATCTTTCGGTCAGGCAGCATAAGTCGCTGAAGGAGTCGCCGGAAGTCATTTACGAATGGCTGCGTCTGGTGAACCCTTCTCCGTACATGGGATTGCTGCGGTTCGCCGATTTTCAGCTCGTATCCGGTTCGCCTGAGCTGCTTGTGCAAGTGGAGAAAGACGAAGTGCGAACTCGGCCGATCGCCGGAACGCGGCCTCGCGGAGCGAATGCGGAAGAAGACCGGCGTCTGGCCAGCGAGCTGATTGCACACGAGAAGGAACGGGCGGAGCATATTATGCTTGTCGATTTGGAACGCAACGATCTGGGACGAATTTCAACTTACGGCACCGTGAGAGTCAGAGATTTCATGGTCATCGAATATTACTCTCACGTGATGCACATCGTATCTCAAGTCGATGGAAAACTGGCCGAGGGCCGGGACGCATTCGATGTCATCGCCGCGACATTCCCCGGCGGCACGATCACCGGCGCTCCCAAAATCAGAACGATGGAAATCATCGAAGAGCTGGAGCCGGTCCGGCGCGGTCCGTACACCGGTTCCATCGGTTGGATCGATTATAATGGAGATATGGAATTTAACATTATTATTCGGACGCTAGTCGTTTCGGACGGCATCGGGTATGTGCAGGCCGGAGCGGGAATCGTGATCGATTCCGTGCCGGAAAAAGAATACACGGAGTCGATCAACAAAGCGAAGGCGATGTGGAAGGCAATTCAATACAGCGAACAGAGCGGTGCGGCCGCAGGAGGTAGAAGCATATGATTCTGGTCATTGATAATTACGATTCGTTTACGTACAATCTCGTACAGTATTTGGGAGAGCTCGGGGAACAGATTGAAGTACGGCGCAACGACGAGATCGATCTCGTCGGAATTGAGGCGCTCAAACCGGACCATATCCTCATTTCGCCAGGCCCTTGCACGCCGAATGAGGCCGGCATCAGCCTCGCGCTGATCGAGCATTTCAAAGGCAAAATTCCGATTCTGGGCGTATGCTTGGGCCATCAATCGATCGGACAAGTTTTTGGCGGTGACGTGATTCGCGCCGAGAGGCTGATGCATGGCAAAACGTCGGACATTTTCCATGACGGCAAAACGGTATTCAAAGACTTGCCGTCACCGTTCACAGCGACGCGATATCACTCCTTGATCGTGAAGCGGGAAACGCTGCCCGATTGCCTGGAGATTAGCGCCGAGACAGCGGAGGGCGAGATTATGGGACTTCGCCACAAGCATTACCCGATCGAAGGCGTACAGTTCCATCCGGAATCGATCATTACGGACCACGGTCACCAGATGCTGCGCAATTTTTTACGTGAAACGGTTGTGGGCAAAGCGTGAACATTGTGCTAAATGGCAGCATGATCGACGAGAAGAAGGCCGTGGTCTCCGTATACGACCACGGTTTTCTTTATGGGATGGGGCTTTTTGAAACATTCCGCACCTACGTCGGGCAGCCTTTTCTGCTGGATGCCCACTTGAAGCGAATGACAGAGGGATGCCGGGAACTTGATATCGACTTTACGCCGGATCCTGACAAACTGGCGGCCGAAGTCTCTATGCTCCTGGAAGCGAACGCGCTGCCGGACGGTTACTTCCGGTATACGGTGACGGCCGGGACGGACATACTCGGGCTTCCGTCTGCAAGCTACGAGCGACCGACGGAGGTGCTGTACGTAAAACCGCTTCCTCACGGCGGCGCCGCCCAAGCTCCGACTGGGAAAGCAATGCAGAGGCTGAAGCTGCGCCGCAATACGCCGGAAGGCGTGGTTCGTCACAAATCGCTGCATTACATGAACAACATTTTGGCGAAAAAAGAATTGAATCGCTACCCTTGGGCGGAAGGGGCAGAAGGTTTATTTTTGGACTCGCGAGGTTATGTATGTGAAGGGATTGTCAGCAACCTGTTTTTTGTCCGAGAAGGCTTACTTCTGACGCCTTCCGTCGAAACCGGATTGCTGCCCGGCATAACGCGCCGATTTGTCATGGAGCAAGCAGAACTGCTCGGAGTACGGGTTCGGGAAGGTTTGTATACCTGGGAAGAGCTGCTTGCGGCGGAAGAAATATTCGTGACCAACTCGATCCAGGAAATGGTTCCCGTCACGCGACTGTATGACGAGCAAGGGATAAGTCATTCGATCGGAAACGGCTCCGTCGGACCGCTCACCGAACGGCTGCTGCGGCATTATCGGAATATGGCCATGCAGCGGAAAGGCGTGGATATCGAATAGGGAGGGATTTGAATGAGCAACCAGGCAACGATCATCTGTCCGCATGGGAAATTGGATTATAGCGAGCGTACGCTGATTATGGGCATCTTGAACGTCACCCCCGATTCGTTCTCGGACGGGGGGAAGTACATCGACCCGGAGCTCGCCGTCGAGCGCGCGAAGCAACTAATCGAAGACGGCGCCGACCTGCTGGACATTGGCGGGGAGTCGACTCGTCCCGGATTCGCTCCGGTAACGCTTGAGGAAGAGCTGAGCCGCGTCATTCCGGCCATCCGGGCGATCCGAGCTGCGGGTCTTACGATTCCGATCTCCGTGGACACCTATAAGGCGGAGACGGGAAGGCAGGCGCTCGAAGCGGGTGCAGATCTGCTCAACGATATTTGGGGTCTGCAGCGGGATCCTTTCATGGGGGAGGTTGCTGCGACATACGGCTGCCCGATCGTCCTTATGCATAATCGGAACGAAGCCGTGTATGCTAACTTTATCCATGACGTGGTGGACGACTTGCGAGAAACCGTACGGCGTGCATTGGCGGCGGGCATTCGGGAAGAGCAGATTATTCTCGACCCGGGAATCGGCTTTGCCAAATCGTATGAGCAAAATTTGCAGCTGATGAATCATTTGGATCGGATTGTGGAGCTCGGTTACCCGGTACTGCTCGGTACGTCAAGAAAAAGCATGATTCAGCGTACGCTGCAGCTGCCTGCGAATGATGCGATCGAAGGAACGGCGGCTACGGTCGCACTTGGAATCGCGCAAGGCTGTCAAATCGTTAGAGTTCATGATGTGAAAGAAATGAAACGGGTGGCGCGCATGACCGATGCGATAAGGAACGCTCAATAAGAGGTTCGATAAGAAGCATACCGGCGCGAAACGAAGGAGGCCTCAAAAGTCATGGATAAAATAATCATGAAAGGCATGGCCTTTTACGGCAATCATGGCGTATTTCCTGCGGAGAATCAGCTCGGGCAGCGCTTTTATGTCGATGTGGAGCTGTACATGCCGCTCGATCATGCGGGGCAGTCTGACAACCTCGAACATACCGTCAATTATGCGGAAGTGCATGAGGTGATCAAGCGGATCGTAGAACTGCAAACCTTCAAGCTGATTGAAGCGCTGGCGGAGCATATTGCATCTGAGGTGCTCCGAACTTATACTAGTATAAATGAAATTACCGTGCGCGTGCTTAAGCCGCATCCCCCGGTGGCGATTCATTTCGACGGGGTCACGGTTGAAATTCATAGAAAGCGGGCATGATTGTCATGGACGTTGGGGAATCGCAGTCGGGCCGGCAAACGGAACGGGCATACATTGGTTTGGGCTCGAATATAGGCGACCGGGAGCATTATTTGCATGAGGCGGCTCGGCTGCTCGAGGAGCACCCGGAAGTGCGCGTTACGGGGAAGTCTGGATGGTACGAGACGGATCCAGTCGGCTTTGTGGAGCAGGATCCTTTTTTGAATATGGTCATTCGAGTTGAAACGACATTGACGGCGGAGCGGCTTTTCGAGCGAATGCTGCAAGTCGAACAGTTGCTGGGACGCAAACGCGAAATTCGCTGGGGTCCGCGGACGATTGACCTCGACCTGTTGTTGTACGGTGATGTAGTGCAAGACCGCCCGGACCTCATTTTACCTCATCCCCGCATGCTAGAACGGGCCTTCGTGCTCGTGCCTTTAATTGAAGTCATGCAGCCGCATGAACCGGAGAGGGTAGTGCAGTTGAACCGGCAGCTAGAACGGGTGGAAGGAAAGGAAGGCGTTAGATTGTGGACAAAATGAGTGCTGTAGCTCAGCGCATCCGGGCTTTTCGAAAGCTCAAAGGGTATACGCAGAACGAATTGGCGGAGAAGCTGGACATTTCGATTTCCGTGCTTGGCTCCATTGAACGGGGTACGCGGAAGCCGGATCCGAAAATTATTCGTAAAATATCGGAAGTGCTGGGCGTTGCGCCGGAAGAACTGCTCTCCGCATCCAGATAAAACGTTCTTAATGGAAGGAGGAATAATTGATGCTGCAAATCGGAAATGTAACTGCGCCCAATAAAGTGGTGTTGGCACCGATGGCGGGCGTATGCAACCCCGCCTTTCGATTAATCGCCAAGGAATTCGGCTGCGGGCTCGTATGTGCCGAGATGGTTAGCGATAAAGCCATATTGCACGGGAATCATCGCACGATGGAAATGCTGTTTGTGGATGAACGGGAGAAACCGCTAAGCCTGCAAATTTTCGGAGGCGATACCGAGTCTCTGCTGGAAGCTGCAAAATATGTCGATCAACATACGAACGCGGATATTATCGATATCAATATGGGATGTCCCGTACCGAAAATTACGAAGTGCGACGCGGGCGCTCGCTGGCTGCTCGATCCAGGCAAAATCGAACAAATGGTGTCTACCGTCAGCAAAGCCGTCAGCAAACCGTTGACGGTAAAAATGCGTATCGGCTGGGACGACGATCATATATATGCCGTGCAAAACGCGAAAGCTGTCGAGAATGGCGGCGGCGCTGCCGTCTCCGTGCATGGACGCACCCGAGTCCAAATGTATACAGGCCATGCGAACTGGGACATCATTAAAGAGGTTAAGCAGTCCGTATCCATTCCGGTCATTGGCAACGGCGATGTGTTTACGCCGGAAGACGCTCAGCGTATGCTTGATCATACCGGGGTAGACGGGGTTATGATCGGCCGTGCCGCGTTAGGGAATCCTTGGATGCTGTACCGGACGATTCAATATCTCACAAAAGGGGAGCTTCCTGCAGAACCGGCTCCGGAGGAGAAAATCCGTATCGCTATTCTGCATTTGGACCGGTTAACGGCACTGAAAGGCGAAGCTGTCGCAGTGAAAGAAATGCGCAAGCATTTGGCGTGGTACTTGAAGGGTCTCCACGGCGCTGCTCGCATTAAAGACGCGATTATGGAGCAAACGAAGCGGGATGCGCTCGTTCAATTGCTGGATGATTTTATCGCATCTACCGTTAGCCGTGAAACAGGAGCCGAAGCATCTGCTATCGTGCATTAAAAACTTGCCTATAGGCAGCGGCACTTGGCTTACATTGACATTTTAATTGGCTTGAAATATAATCAGTCAATAGTAAATTGAGGTCCGGGCATGGTCATTTAGCCTTGGTACGTTCATATATTGGTAATCAAGTGAATTCATAATCGATTCAGCTCGAACTATGAAAATCCTTCACATGATGGGAGATCGGTCGCAATGAGCGAAAAAGAAGTTATTCTCACCCAGGAAGGCTTAAAGAAGCTCGAAGAAGAGCTTGAACATTTGAAATCGGTTAAACGCCGCGAAGTGGCGGAACGGATTAAAGTGGCTATCGGCTACGGCGATATTAGCGAAAACTCGGAATACGAGGACGCTAAGAACGAACAAGCATTTAACGAAGGCCGGATCATTACGCTGGAGAAAATGCTTCGGAACGCCCGCATCATCAGCAATGACGAAGTGGATACGGATACCGTTAGCGTTGGTTCCATCGTTACGTTAAAGGACCTGGAGTTCGGGGACATCGTGGAATATTCCATCGTAGGTACTGCGGAGTCCGACCCGTTCCAAAATAAAATTTCCAACGAAAGTCCGGTCGGCAAAGCCATCTTGGGCAAACGCAAAGGCGCGACCGTTGATGTGAACGTACCGGCGGGCGTCATTCAATATGAGATTATCGATATCAAGAAGTAGTACGCGAGAAAAGCTTCCTTGGGAAGCTTTTTTGCTAAGCAAGCAGCCGCTTTACCGATACGAATATCGCTTCCAATTGAACGGCTCCGATTCAGGAGCTTTTCTTAGGGTCGGCGGAACGATGCATGAGAACTCGAAGTCGGTCGGTATCCGGTTTACGCACATGCGCCGTACCGGGAACGAACGCCTATCTTCTTCGTAGATTACGTTGGAGCCTGTTTGCTTAAGCTTCACATTATGATTATTCCGAACATTTCAAGGAGTTGGAATCATGTCAGTCGAATTGGAATTAAACGAACTGCTGCAAATCCGCAGAGCGAAATTGGACGAGTTGCGCAGTCTGGGCATCGATCCTTTCGGGCAAAAGTTCGAAAGAACGCACCGCGCGGCGGAGATAGCCCAAGCTTATGAGGAGAAATCCAAGGAAGAGCTGGAAGCGCAGAACGCAGAAGTTAGCATCGCCGGGCGTATTATGCAAAAACGGGAAATGGGGAAAGCGGGCTTTGCCCACCTGCAGGACATCACGGGTAAAATTCAAATTTACGTTCGTGCGGACGCCGTGGGAGAAACCCCATATAAAGCGTATGACCTGCTGGATATCGGCGACTTGATCGGCATTCGCGGAACCGTGTTCAAGACGAAGACGGGAGAGCTTTCGGTGAAAGCGAAATCCGTTGAGGTGTTGTCCAAATCGCTGCTCCCGCTGCCGGAAAAATATCACGGGCTGAAAGACGTGGAGCTGCGTTACCGCCAGCGTTACGTCGATTTGATCATGAACCAGGATGTACAGCAAACGTTTATTACCCGTTCCAAAATTATTCAATCGATGCGGCGTTATCTCGATTCGCGCGGTTATTTGGAAGTTGAAACGCCTACGCTGCATGCCATTGCCGGAGGCGCGGCTGCGCGTCCGTTCATTACGCATCACAATGCGCTCGATATGCAGCTGTATATGCGGATTGCAATTGAGCTTCATTTGAAACGGTTAATTGTCGGCGGAATGGAAAAAGTGTACGAAATTGGCCGCGTTTATCGCAACGAAGGGATTTCTACACGCCACAATCCGGAGTTTACGATGATTGAGCTGTATGAAGCTTATGCCGATTACAAAGACATCATGAAACTTACGGAAGAAATGATTGCGCATATCGCTAAAGAAGTGCTCGGCACGACGACGATTACGTATCAGGGGCAGCAGATCGATCTCGCTCCGCCGTGGCGCCGTGTATCCATGGTCGATGCGATTAAGGAAGTCGTAGGGGTAGACTTTAGCGTGCAAATGAGCGATGAAGAAGCGCATCGACTGGCAAAAGAGCATAAGGTTCCGGTAGAACCTATGATGTCTTTCGGTCATATCGTAAATGCTTTCTTCGAAACGTTCGTGGAACAAACGCTTATTCAGCCTACGTTTATTACGGGACACCCGGTGGCCATTTCGCCGCTTGCGAAAAAAAGTGCGGTGGACGAGCGGTTCACGGATCGATTCGAATTGTTTATCGTGGCGCGCGAGCATGCGAATGCATTCACGGAGTTGAACGACCCGATCGACCAGCGCGAAAGGTTCGAGGCTCAGCTAATCGAGCGTGAACAAGGTAACGACGAGGCACACGAGATGGATGAAGATTTCGTTCGGGCGCTTGAATATGGCATGCCGCCGACCGGCGGACTTGGCATCGGGATCGATCGTTTGGTTATGCTGCTTACCGATGCACCTTCGATTCGGGATGTGCTGTTATTCCCGCTGATGCGGGAGCGTCAAGGCGAATAGTGTGACAACAATGGCAAGCCGCCGATTGGTGGCTTGCTTTTGATTTGTTTGACGGAACCCGGGAATTAAGGCAACACAAGTGTGAACTCTTCAGGATGCTGTTGAAGATTAGAACAACGGGCATTGCCCAAAAAAATACAGTTGCGTTGGTGGTTCCGTTCGTGCTATATTACCCCTTGTCGCTTTTGCCGCCGATGAGGCAAGTTGAAAATGGATTAAAAAAACACTTGCATCGGACTGGGCGGATGTGATATATTAATCAAGTCGCCGCTGAAACGGTCGACAACAACCGACAGTAAGTTTTGTCGGAAGATGAAATGAATTGCCCTTTGAAAACTGAACAACGAGTGAGTGAATTAGAGAATGAAATTTCTCGCCAGTTTTAAATTTTGAGCTAATCAGCTTACATTATAGCGAACATCGCCTTCGGGTGATGGGAGCAACTTTAATGGAGAGTTTGATCCTGGCTCAGGACGAACGCTGGCGGCGTGCCTAATACATGCAAGTCGAGCGAGGGTCTTCGGACCCTAGCGGCGGACGGGTGAGTAACACGTAGGCAACCTGCCTGTA
>NZ_JBHSRV010000022.1:0-60042 GCF_042659105.1 Paenibacillus allorhizosphaerae
TCCGAAGACCCTCGCTCGACTTGCATGTATTAGGCACGCCGCCAGCGTTCGTCCTGAGCCAGGATCAAACTCTCCATTAAAGTTGCTCCCATCACCCGAAGGTCATGCTCGCTATAATGTAAGCTGATTAGCTCAAAAATTTAATGCTGGCGAGAATTTTCATTCTCTAATTCACTCACTCGTTGTTCAGTTTTCAAAGGGCAATGATACCGACATGAACCATGTCGTTTGCTGTCAACCATTTTAGCGGCGACTTTTATAATATATCACATTCGCCTACTTGATTGCAAGTTTTTTTTAAAACTTTCTACACTTCGAAGCTACGAAAGCTTTATATGGGCTTGTCCTTCAAAATGAGAACGAGTTATAAAATATCACACCGGCTTATTACATGTCAAGAGTCTTGAAGATATTTTTAATGATACATCCGATTTCGGGCGTATCTTGAAATTTCTTTTGGCGATGCCAAGCGGGCGTACATACGGAAAATGACTTTGTATCTCGATTCGATGGCCATTTTAATATCGGAATCGATCCTTTTGTCGTTCAGGTCGAACAACATCTCGTCCAATTCCTTGCGCAGGACATAATCCAATTCTCTACACTCGCGCTCATTAAATAAAAAACCAAGCATGTTCGCAGTAAGGCCCCTTTCGAAATACGTCTGGTCTGGGCGCAAAATGGCTGTGCTTTTTAAGAGACAATCGTTCTTAAGCGGTCCAGCCATCTTGCTCGCTTTACTGTTATGCACAGTTTTTGGAATTTTTATGAGTCAATTGGTTGAAATTATTTTATCCCCGGGCAAGCCAAAACGTGAGCGTGCTTTCGATCACCGCTGCAATCAGCAGCGCCGCGACAAGCAAACAACTGATAGGCACTAACGATTTTATAAACAATCGGAGATTTTCTCTGCCCTTGGCGATACGTTCCGGATTAATGATAGATACCATCAGCTTGAGCACGAGAAAACCTAGACGAAGTCCAAAGGCACTGGCAAAAACGATAGCAGGGATCTCTAAAATGCCATGCGGCACGATCGATTTCAGCACAAAGAGCAAAGATGTGCTTTTGGCTGAAACCGCGCATACATAACCAAGCAGCAGACCGTTAGCCATAAGAAAAAACAAAGGAATGAAGCCGAAAAATATACCTAATGCAATAATCAAGAGCGATTTGGAAGCATTGTTCCAGAAGATGATCCAAAATAATGTCCACTGCGGCTTCTCTTTGCCTTCGACGGAATTGACGATTTGCTTCAAGGCTTCCATTTGCGCATCAATGAATGTGTGGAATTGCTCCGAATATAAAGCGCCCATCAAAATGCCCGCGGTAAATACTAACGCACAGGCAATGAAATAATGTTTCATTTGTTTCATTTGCGTTACGGCATTTGTCCAATTCAAACGATACACCCCTTTTTTAAGCATAAGTTAGTGGTACTAGCATACATTGGTACTAGTCCACTTATATAAACAAGCCTTTCCTAAAAAGACAGGCAAAGGAGGCAAACAATGTGAATTATTTTTACGTAATGAACGGAAAAAAATTAAAGCAAGCCATGATTATCTGCGTCGCCGTATTATTCGCTATCGGTATTATTTACTCAGAAAGCGAAAATGTAACGGTATTCTCGCAAAACGAACCCGCGGCCGTATACAGTGTGCAGACGGAGAAGAAGCTGATTGCGCTCACTTTCGATATCAGTTGGGGCGACAAGCGGACAGAACCGATTCTCAAAGTACTTGAGGACAAAGGGATTAAAAAAGCGACCTTCTTCCTGTCTTCGCCATGGGCCAGCAGCCATCCGGAAATCGTCAATCATATAAAAAGCGGAGGCTGGGAAATTGGAAGCCACGGACATAAGCATGTCAATTACAGCAGTCTAACAGATGAAGAAATACAGACACAAATACAAACGGCTCACCGGGTATTATCGGAAGTAACCGGCAAAGCTCCGAATTTGCTCCGGTTGCCAAACGGTGATTTTGATAAAAGAGTGCTGCGCATCGCCCATGAAATGAACTATACGGTCGTTCAATGGGACACGGATTCGCAGGATTGGCTCAACAAAGGAACCGAAAATATAATTAACCGCGTTGTGGATAAAGCCCATCCCGGCGATATTGTACTGATGCATGCAAGCGACTCTTCCAAACAAACCCATGAAGCGCTTCCGACCATTATCGACAAGCTTCGAGCGAAAGGCTATGAGTTCGTCACGGTAAGCGAACTGATGAAGCTTACACAAGTCGACAATAAGCCGCCGGTGGAAGATCAAACGATGAAACAAATGCATTAATTAGGTTATACGATAAAAATCGAGAGCCGTTACAGCGGCTCTTTCTTTGTGTTCAATACTTTGCCTAAAATTAATATTTGCCATGTATTGCAGGCAACAAGCGGTACAATCATAAATACGGCGGAAGCGAAATTATGCAGTGTTAGCGCCGGCTGCGCCTCCAAGAGCGTTCCGACCGACATAAAGAACAAGGTGGGTATCCACGCGCTTTTATTCGTAATCCGAACCTTGAAATAAGCCACGGCAACGCTGATCAGCAGCAATCCGATGGTTCCTGCGATGTTGGTGTAGTTCAGATAAATCATATCGAACAATACGATGACCAGAATGATCATTTGAAGCATATTCCAGGTCCATACGTTTCGAATGATGCCCAACCCGATAAATCGAATAATTAAATAAGCGAAAAAACCGATCTGGCTTACCAAACTGATCAAGGCTCCGCCGACAAGCATCCAAAATATATTGTAGCCCATTGCGGAAATTCCCATAAAATCAAATTCCTGGTCGACCGCCTGTAATATAAATCCGGTTATTCCGGATGCCGCGGCTCCAATGAACATCGTGGTCCAGAACAAATAAAACCATTTTCTTAACGTCACGACCTATGTACCCCCATGATTTCATATCAGTTGTTAATTGTACCAACCTTCTCAATAAAAAGCTAACGACATTTGTGTTAAGCTCCTGTTAGTTGACAAATACTAACCGTAAAAACAATGAAGGGAGTCGGATGGGATGAACTTGCGGTGGCCTCGTTTGTTGCCCATTATTTTGGTCGTCGGCGTTCTGACAGCCTGCGGTTCAGACACACAAGCAGCCTCTTCCGGTAATAACGGAAACAATTATAAGGATACGAAATCGATGGTTCTTGATATTCTCAAAACCGAAGACGGCCGCAGAGCCATTCAGGAAGCGACCATCCAGCAAAATACAAAACTGCAAGCATTGTCTGCCGGCGATACGCAAATGTTGCAATTGGCGGTAAAGGATGTACTTGTCGATACGCAAAGCACTCAATTTCTGCAAAAGATGATTACCGACCCGAAATTCGCGGGTCAATTCGCCAAAGCGATTCAACAAGATACAAAGCAAATCCAAAAAGACTTGATGAAAGATCCCGAATATCAAAAGCAGCTTTTAAGCGCGATGAAAAGTCCTGATTTTGAAATGATGCTGCTCGATACGATGAAAAGCACTCCATATCGTGCCCAAGCCAAGGCGGTTATCCAGGAATCTTTACAAAGTCCTTTGTTTCGTCTAGAGCTAATGGAGTTGATGAAAAAAGTGCTTCAGGAGGAATCGATGCCGAAAACCCAAAGCCAAAGCGGCAAACAAACTGGGAGTAAAAGCGGCAGCAGCGAGCAACAAGCGGATGGCAAAGGCGACCAGCAAGACGGCGGCGGCAAGAAACAGCAATAATTGTAAAAAAAGGACTGGCTTATGCCGGTCCTTTTTGTTCAAGCTGAGATGCGATGGATTCCGCGACTTCTTTATAAGTGAGTCCCGTTTGCGAGTCGGCTTTGTATACCGACGGAGAATAGTCGGGTTCCGCGACATGGTTGTCCGGTACGCCTAGCGGGATTTGCGCAAGCAGTTTTGTATGCAGCTCTTCCGCCAATTTGGCGCCGCCGCCTCTGCCGAATACGTAGTCCTTTTCGCCGCAATGGCTGCAAGCGTAATAAGACATATTCTCCACTACGCCGATAATTTCGTGTTCGGTATGAATAGCCATAGCGCCTGCCCTCGCTGCAACAAAAGCGGCCGTTGCGTGCGGAGTCGTGACGATGATTTCCTTGCTGTGCGGAATCATTTGATGTACATCGAGCGCAACGTCTCCCGTGCCTGGCGGCAAATCAAGCAGAAGATAATCGAGCTTGCCCCACTCCACTTCATTGAAGAAATTGCGCAGCATTTTGCCTAGCATCGGACCGCGCCATATGACAGGCGTATTCTCTTCAACAAAAAAGCCCATGGAGATCACTTTGACGCCGAACCGCTCTATCGGAATAATCCGGTTATTTACCAGTTGAGGGCGCTCTTCGATTCCCATCATATCCGGTACGCTGAAGCCGTAAATGTCCGCGTCGACGATCCCGACCTTTTTGCCGATTCTGGCCAAAGCAACCGCCAAATTGACCGTTACCGTCGATTTTCCGACGCCGCCCTTGCCGCTGGCAACGGCGATAAATTTTACGCCGGAAGCCGGATCCAGGATGTTCATCACTGGCGCCGCCTGTTCCGCAGCCGTTTCCAGCGAAGCACTTCGTTCCTGCAGCTTTCGCGCCGCGTCGTTTCGTTCAAATTCGGAAAGGGTTCGAAACCGGAGGTGCACATCTTTCGCCCCTGCGGCTTGGAACCGTGCCGTCAACTGCTTTTGTAATTGCTGCTTATAATCATCGTCTTCACGGGATAACAGTACGGTCGCCGATACATGATCTTCCTTGATCATGATGTCGCGAATAAATTGCAAGTCCGTCAAGCTCAGACCGTATTCCGCGTCTTCGATCTCATTTCCAGCCGTCAATACATCTTCTCTAGATAACACGGTGTCACCTCAGCGTCCTAATATTTAATTCACTGAGGTTATTATATCATACTTTTAGTAAGAGCCTACTTTTTCACCCGAGTAATATCGTAGGATCCCTTGATAGATCGAGGCGGCGAGTTTTTTCTGATAGGCCGGGTCGTTCAACATTTTCGCCTCCGACGGATTCGACAAAAAACCTACTTCCACGAGGGCGCTCGGAATATTAAGCGTCTTCAGCACAAAAATTTCTTTATCCGCCTGCTTGGCGATCCGGTCCGTATTTTTCAAGTTTTTCTTGATTTCTTCCTGAATCAAAGTGGCTAAGGTCTGGTTATCCTTATGATTGGCAGGATAGAAAAACGTTTGCGCCCCGGACCATTTGGCAGACGGAATGCTGTTCAAATGTATACTTACGAACAAATCCGATTTTTGCTGCGAGATGAACTCGGCGCGCTTATGCAAATCCTCCGTCTTTCTACGGCTGTAACCTTTCGTTGAAGGATCCGCCAAATCCCGGTCATCTTCTCTGGTCATCACCACGAGAGCGCCGGACTGCTGCAAATAATCCCGCAAATACTTCGTAATCGCCAGGTTGATGTCTTTTTCGGATATCCCGTCTTTGCTCTTGGCACCGCCGTCCGGACCTCCATGCCCTGCGTCAAGCGCGATGATCTTCCCCGAGAGAGGCATCGTCCAATACGTCCACGTCTTGGTCGCGGGAAGCTCATACGTAAACATGAACAGCATCAACAGGACAAGCAGGGCAGACATGGCGATCTTTAATCCGCCGTGCATCGTCAACCAGACGATGACCCTCTTCTTCCTTCCAAACATAATGAAATCCACCTCGCATCCCCATAGACTCTGTACATCTTATGGGACGAGGTGGATATTTATACCTGCTTGTTTTATGCTTGGTATTCCGCTTCTTTCATGCCTTCAATCAGTACTTCCGCCACTTCGGGACGCGTAAATTGCGGTGGAGGGCACTCTCCGTCACGCAGCAGCGCCCGCACCTTCGTACCGGACAGATGCAGATGATCTTCTTTGCTGTGAGGGCAAGTTTTGCTCGACGCCATATTGCCGCACTTCGTGCAGAAGAAGCTGTGCTCGAAGAACAATGGCGTAATACCGAGCTCTTCTTGCGTAAAATTGCCGAATATTTCCTGCGCTTCATAAGTGCCGTAATAGTCGCCTACGCCCGCATGATCGCGGCCGACGATAAAGTGCGTGCAGCCATAGTTTTTGCGCACCATGGCATGGAAAATCGCTTCGCGCGGCCCCGCATATCGCATAGCCGCCGGAAATACACCAAGGAATACGCGATCTTTCGGATAATAATTTTCGAGCAGCACCAAATAACTGCGCATCCGTACGTCTGCGGAAATATCGTCCGACTTCGTCTCACCGACTAACGGGTTCAAGAACAAAGCATCGACAATTTCCATTGCGCTTTTTTGAATGTATTCATGCGCGCGGTGCACCGGATTCCGGGTTTGGAACCCTACAACCGTTCTCCAACCCTTGTCGGAAAAAATGCGTCGCGTTTCCGCAGGATCAAAATAATAGTCTTCGAACTTTTCCGGCTTCGGACGATTTAGAACTAGAACCGGTCCGCCAACGTAAGTGGACGGCTTCGTATACAGTTTTTGCACACCCGGATGGGCAGTATCGTCGGTCTTAAACACTTTTACGGCTTCGTTCTCCTGATCGACGGCATAAATGCTCTGCACATCGATAATGCCGTATATAACCCCGTCCTGCTCGCCGACGAGAGCCACTTGCTGGCCGACATTGATCGATTCGGCAGCTCCATTCTCCACGCCGAGCGTAATCGGAATGCTCCACACCGTACCATCCGCTAAACGCATCGACTCGACGACGGAACGATAGTCCGCCTCGTTCATAAAGCCGGTCAGTGGAGAAAACGCGCCAACGCCAATCAGGTCCAAATCGGATATCGCCCAAGTATTGATTTTAAGCTGGTATAACGATTCCGCTTTCGCTAACAGCTCATCTCTTTCCTTACCGAGTACTAACCGGTTAATTAATGTTCCACCGTGCGGCTTAATGGTTTCTCCCATGACTAACGTTACTCCTCCTCGTCCGCTTTCGTTTCTTTATTTATGCAAACCGCATTCCGTTTTCTCAAACCCCGCCCATCGTCCGGCGCGCGGATCTTCGCCAACCGCTACAGGCCGCGTGCAGTGTTCACAACCGATGCTCGGAAAGTTTTGATCATGCAGCGGATTGTAGATGATGTTGTTGCTGCGGATGTAGTTCCAGACATCTTCCGAAGTCCAGCTTGCGAGCGGATTGAATTTCACCAATCCGAACTTCACATCGTACTCGACTTTCTTGGAGTTTGCCCGGGTTGGCGCCTGATCTCTGCGAATACCGGTAATCCATGCATCGTAGTTCTTCAAAATGTCCGTCAGCGGATCCACTTTGCGAATGTTGCAGCACTGCGTCGGATTACTCTTCCAGAGCTCGTCGCCGTGTTGTTCCGCTTGCTCTGCAAGCGTCATCTTCGGCAGCACTTGTACAAATTGTAAACCATACTGCTGCTCAAGTCGATCCCGCGTTTCGTATGTTTCCTTAAAGTGCACATTCGTATCTAAGTAAAATATATCGGTTCTGGGGCTTACTTTTTGCAGCATATCGACCAAAACAACATCTTCGGCCCCAAAGCTACAGGCAAGCGTTATGTTCGGGAATCTTTCAACCGCCCAGGCTAAAAGTTCCTCCGGGCGCCGGTTTTCAAATTGTTCCGCGGCTGTGCGAATGAGTTCTTCTTTTTCGAATAAGTTCATGCAAAACGCCTCCATTCAGATTATTCCGAGTAAATTAATATGTTTTATAGTATTTGTATCTTATTATAATGATCCCATACTTTTTGTCAATTTAAATTTTTGTGTGGGTCGATACCGTTATTTTATTGAAATTCCGCTGAATTGGTGAAACGAAAAAAAGACCTTTTCGAATGTTTTCGAAAAGGTCTTTACCTCTAAGCAGAATATTAACGTTTGGAGAACTGAGGCGCACGACGAGCAGCTTTCAAGCCGTACTTCTTACGCTCTTTCATTCTCGGGTCGCGCGTCAGGAAACCTGCTTTTTTCAAGGAACCACGGAATTCAGGGTCCACTTTGAGCAATGCGCGGGAAATCCCGTGGCGAATCGCTCCAGCTTGTCCGGAAATACCGCCGCCATGAGCAAGAACCAAAACGTCATATTTGGACAGTGTTTCAGTCAAATTGAGCGGTTGTTTCACGATCAGCTTGAGTGTTTCCAAACCGAAATATTCATCCAAATTACGCTTATTGATAACGATACGGCCTTCGCCCGGTACGAGACGTACACGCGCTACCGAATGTTTACGTCGGCCAGTGCCATAATATTGTACTTGTGCCACAAGACAGTCCTCCCTTTATTAACCGCGAAGTTCCCAAACTTCAGGTTGTTGTGCTTGATGCGGATGTTCCGAACCGGCATATACTTTCAACTTCGTCTTCAGGCTATTGCCCAGACGATTTTTCGGAAGCATACCGTGAATCGCAAATTCCAATACGCGCTCCGGCTTGTTCTTCAGCATGTCTCCTGCGGAAGTCACTTTCAAACCGCCCGGATACAAAGAATGGCGATAGTACTTCTTGTCCTGCAGCTTCTTGCCAGTCAGGTGAACTTTCTCAGCATTGATAATGACGACGAAATCGCCCGTATCTACATGCGGGGTAAATTGAGTTTTGTGCTTGCCGCGCAAAATGCTGGCAGCTTCGCTTGCGAGACGTCCAAGCGTTTTATCGGTAGCATCGATGATGTACCATTTGCGTTCTACTTCATTTGGCTTCGCCATATATGTGGTACGCATGTAATGTTCCTCCTAAAATCTATCTTCACAGGTCATAATTCATTTTCATTTGTAAGTTTACGTTAGCCTATCAATGCATTTCAAGACCCGGGGCCGTGGGGTAGCCAGTCATGAAACACCATTTGTTATTGTACTACACAGATGCACAATAATCAAGAACTTGGTGCTTCTTCTTCATAAAAAACTTCCCACAACATCAAACCGTGAGCCATGGCCGTCGGACCCGCTTTCCCTCTGTTTTTCGCATCGAGAATAGCTCCTATATCCGAGCTTGGCCGCTTGCCCTCTCCGACCTGCAGGAGCGTGCCTACAATAATCCGGACCATGTTGTATAAAAACCCGTTGCCTGTCAAAAAAATATGAAAGGCGAAAGAGTTCAATTCCTCTTCAAACGGATCGCAAACGAGCTTAGCCTCATAAATTGTTCGGATAAACGAGTTTTTCGCCGTCCTGACCGAACTATAAGAAGTGAAGTCATGCTCGCCGACGAGATAGCGAAGACCTTCGCGCATCGCTTCGATGTTTAATGGCGTAGGGTGATGAAACTCCATATGCCGCTTAAACACATCCGGATTTTTACCGCAGCGCACCGTATAGCGATACGTTTTTCTTTTGGCCGCCCGCCTGCTGTGAAAATCGATCGGAACGATGCGTGCGTCCCGCACAACGATATCTTCCGCCACTCTGGCATTAAGCGCCATGCACCAGCGCTCGATAGGAATTTGCGACTCCGTTATAAAGTTAAACACTTGGCCTCTGGCGTGCACTCCCGCATCGGTACGGCCGGAGGCGGTTATTTTCAATTGTTCTCCGGTCAGCTGCTTGATGGCTTGCTCCAATTGATCCTGTACCGTCCTCAGGTCTCCAGGCTGGGTTTGAAAGCCGTTATAGGCGGTTCCGTCGTAGCTTACCGTCATTCGTATGTTTCTCACGGTTTGGCCTCCGAATCGCATTGCTCACGGCTCCTAAGCCTACAAAAAAAAGGGTTTCAGCAGAATCGCAAGATCCCGTCCACCCTTTCCCTTCCGTTTGCACCGGTACAACGGCAACGCCGTTGCCCGTGTTCAAAACTATAGCCTCTGTTACGGCCATTTTAAAGCCGACAGATGCCGTTTATGCTTGTTAAGCGCGGTCTACCAGTTCCAGGTAAACCATAGGAGCCGCATCGCCGCGACGAGGTCCCAATTTCAAAATGCGCGTATATCCGCCTTGACGTTCAGCGTAACGAGGCGCCAGATCTGCGAAAAGCTTCTGAATCGCATCCTGATTCTCGTTAGCCGCTTCACGGCGCACAAAGGAAGCCACTTGGCGACGAGCGTGCAAGTCTCCGCGTTTCGCGAGTGTGATTAACTTTTCTGCGATCGAACGCACTTCTTTAGCTTTGGCTTCTGTTGTTTGAATGCGCTCATGTATGAATAAGTCGGTTACCAGGTCACGAAACAATGCTTTACGTGCGCTGGAGTCACGACCCAACTTTTGGTATGCCACTATCGTGCACCCTCCTTCTGCATAATGGTTAAAGCGCGCGCATAGGGAGCATTAATCTTCCATTCTCAGACCAAGACCAAGCTCTTCCAGCTTTTCCTGAACTTCCTCCAAAGATTTGCGTCCCAAGTTGCGCACTTTCATCATATCTTCTTCCGTTTTGGTAATCAGCTCTTGCACCGTATTGATACCGGCACGCTTCAGGCAGTTGTAGGAACGGACAGAAAGGTCGAGTTCTTCGATAGTCATCTCCAGAACTTTTTCTTTTTTGTCTTCTTCCTTCTCCACCATGATTTCGGCATCTTTCGCTTCGTCGGTCAAACCGACAAACAGCATCAAATGCTCCGTCAAAATTTTAGCGCCCAGACTTACGGCTTCTTCCGGTCGAATACTTCCATCGGTCCAGACTTCGAGGGTAAGTTTATCATAATTCGTAACTTGACCGACGCGTGTATTTTCCACGCTATAGTTGACGCGGGTAATCGGAGTATAGATCGAATCGATCGGAATCACGCCGATCGGCTGATCCTCTCTTTTGTTCTTGTCTGCCGATACATACCCCCGGCCGCGATTCGCATGAATTCGCATATGAAGCCGCGCATCGGAGGACAGCGTAGCAATGTGCAAATCAGGGTTCAAAATTTCCACATCGCTATCGCCGCGAATATCGCCAGCCACAACAGCCCCTTCCCCTTCGGCATCGATCTCCAACACTTTCTCTTCGTCGGAGTGAATCTTCAGCGACAAGCCTTTAAGGTTAAGGATAATCTCCGTAACATCTTCCATGACACCAGGAACCGTAGAAAATTCATGCAGCACGCCATCGATTTGCACCGATGTCACTGCTGCCCCCGGTAAAGACGAAAGTAAAATTCTGCGAAGCGAATTACCGAGTGTCGTTCCGTAGCCTCTTTCCAAAGGCTCTACGACAAACTTGCCGTAGGTGCCGTCTTCGCTCAATGATACGGTTTCTATTTTCGGCTTTTCGATTTCGATCATTGGTAAACACCCTCCTTCAAACGTCGTTTCCCTCTGGATAACTTAAGACGTATAAAACGTGTAATATGCCCATCCAAATAGTATTCTCAACTTTTGGATAATTATACCACACGGCTTAACAATCCTGAATTAGACACGACGACGTTTCGGAGGACGGCAACCGTTATGTGGGATTGGAGTCACGTCTTTAATCAGGTTTACTTCCAAACCTGCCGCTTGCAGCGAACGAATCGCAGCTTCACGACCTGCTCCCGGACCTTTAACCATAACTTCGACAGCTTTCATCCCGTGCTCCATTGCCGCTTTAGCCGCGGACTCAGCAGCCATTTGCGCAGCAAACGGAGTGCTTTTGCGGGAGCCTTTGAAACCGAGGTTACCGGCGCTTGCCCAGGAAATTGCGTTCCCGTGCGGGTCGGTAATCGTTACGATCGTATTGTTAAACGTAGAGCGGATATGCGCTACGCCGGAGTCAATATTTTTCCGATCACGACGTTTGGTACGTACAACTTTTTTAGGTTTAGCCATTTAAGAGTTACCCTCCTTTACTATTTTTTCTTATTCGCTACCGTACGACGAGGACCTTTACGCGTACGAGCGTTTGTTTTCGTACGTTGACCGCGAACAGGCAGGCCGCGACGATGACGAACACCGCGGTAGCAGCCGATTTCGATCAGGCGCTTGATGTTCAGTGCGATTTCACGACGAAGGTCGCCTTCCACTTTGAGCGTTTTGTCGATGACTTCACGGATTTTGCTTACTTCGTCTTCCGTCAAGTCGCGAACGCGAGTGTCAGGGTTTACGCCGGTTTGAGCGACGATTTTTTGTGCTGTCGTATTTCCGATACCGAAAATGTATGTCAGAGCAATGATCACTCGTTTGTCACGAGGCAAGTCTACACCAGCAATACGTGCCATTTATTGGGGCACCCCCTTAACCTTGTTTTTGTTTATGCTTCGGATTTTCACAGATTACCATAACGTTCCCTTTGCGGCGAATGACTTTGCATTTTTCGCAAATCGGCTTGACCGACGGTCTTACCTTCATGGTGGTTACCTCCTAAGAGTTTTTCGCTAGAAAAACTTTCTTCGTAAGCAGTGCTGAGTTTTCGTGAGAAAACTTACTTCGTTTGCGTCCATTTATTTAAAACGATAGGTTATACGGCCTCTGGTCAAATCATAAGGCGAAAGTTCGACTGTTACTTTATCTCCGGGCAGGATCCGGATAAAGTTCATTCTGATTTTACCCGATACATGAGCAAGTATCTTATGACCGTTCTCCAGTTCCACTTTAAACATTGCATTCGGAAGAGGTTCAATCACTGTACCTTCAACTTCAATTACATCTTCTTTGGCCACAGTCATTCTCCTTTCTCTAGCGCTTCAGTTTCCAAATTGTCCACATACTTATTCAGTGCAAATCGCAGCTTCCCGTTGGTGACACGAGAGGTCTCCAGCAAGCTTTCAGCCACTTCGGAGCTGATTGCCGGCAGAAGCTCGAGATGAATAATGTTTTTTTTCTTAGGCTGATCGAATCTCCGTTTGTCGCCGTCAGCAATCCACACGTAACGTTGGTCTACGACGCCGATAATGACGGCAAACTTTCCGGAATCTTGTCCCCGAATCACCCTAACGATTTGTCCAGGCTGAGGTCCGCATGATGCTGCCATCGCATTCACCTACGTCCCAGGCAGCGTCAGTATCTCATAACCGTCCGGCGTAATCGCTATGGTATGCTCGAAATGAGCGCACAGTGTGCCATCCACCGTTACGACCGTCCAATTGTCTTCTAGCGTGCGAACGTATCGCTCGCCAACATTCACCATTGGTTCGATCGCAAGTACCATACCGGGCTTTAGCCGCGGGCCATGTCCTGCCACGCCGTAGTTTGGAATTTGGGGCTCCTCGTGGAGCTCCGTTCCAATGCCGTGTCCGACATACTCCCGGACAACCGAAAAACCTTCATCTTCAATGCATTTTTGGATGGCGTGCGATATCGTGTACAGCCTCACATCCGGCCCGGCTTGCGCAAGGCCCGCAAAAAGCGATTTTTCCGTCACTTCAAGCAGCTTGCGTGCGGTCTCGGAAATGGTGCCGACCCCATACGTCCAAGCGGAGTCTCCATGATATCCTTTATACTTCGCGCCGATGTCAATACTGATGATGTCACCATCTTTTAGCTTTCTTTGACCGGGAATACCGTGAACCAATTCGTCATTGACTGAAGCACATATGCTGCCAGGAAAACCGTTGTAGCCTTTAAAAGACGGGACTGCTCCTTGACTGCGAATATAGTCTTCTGCGATTTGATCGAGCTGTTTGGTTGTAACATCGGGCTGAATGACCTGTTTGAGCAACCGATGCGTTTCGGCAACGATTCGCCCAGCCTCCCGCATGAGCTCCAATTCAGCAGCTGACTTACAGATGATCATTAAGCCTGCCCTCGCAATAGTGAACTGATTTGTCCAGTAACCGTATGAATCTCTTGCTCACCGTTAACCTCACGCAATATTCCCTTGTTACGATAATACTCCAAGAGAGGAGCTGTTTTATTGATATACTCGTCCAAACGAGTCCCTACTTTTTCTTCGGTGTCATCCGAACGCTGATACAACTCACCAGAACATTTGTCGCAAACATTGTCACGCGCAGGGGGGTTAAACAAGATATGATACGTAGCTCCACAAGACTTACAGATTCTACGACCCGTCAAACGTGCTAGCAGTCGATCGCGATCTACTTTCAAGTTAATGACGTGATCCATCGTTTTTCCCATCGATGCCATGATTTCATCCAAGGCCTCGGCTTGGGAGATGGTTCTTGGGAAACCGTCAAGCAGAAATCCTTTGCTGCAATCGGATTGCTGCAATCTTTCGCGCACAATGCCGATCGTAATCTCATCCGGTACAAGCAGTCCCTGATCAACATATTTTTTTGCTTCCAAACCTAGCGGCGTTTCCTGCTTCATCGCCAGCCGGAAAGCATCCCCGGTAGAAATATGCGGGATTTGAAATTCGTCAACGATTTTTTCAGCTTGAGTACCTTTCCCTGCACCGGGAGGCCCCATAAAGATGATGTTCATCATGACTTCCTCCCCAAGGCATCTTTCGATGCTAACAGCACAATAGGTGCCGATAGCCAATTGGTTGTTGTCAACTGCCACTCTCAAACGTCCGAGTATCCCGTTGCAACTTTGCTACCAGTACCTATTTGCTATTTATTAATAAATCCTTTGTAGTGGCGTTTAATCAACTGGCTTTCGATCGTTTTCATCGTTTCAAGGCCTACGCCGATGACGATGAGAAGCGAAGTGCCCCCAATTCGTACCGAGTTAGGCAATCCAGCCAGACTGCCGAACAACATTGGAACGATCGATATAGCCGCCAGGAATAATGCGCCGGACAAAGTAATTCTTGTCATCACCCGCGTCAAGTAAACGGATGTGGTTTTACCTGGTCGAATGCCTGGAATGTAACCACCGTTTTTCTTCATCTGGTCCGCCATTTGCACAGGATTGATCTGTACAAAGGTGTAGAAGTAAGTGAAACCGATGATTAACAGCACGTAGAGCACCATTCCAAACGGATGCGTGTAGTTGAGATTGGTAATAATCCATTCCGCAACTACGTTGCCTCTCCAAAAGCTTGCAATCGTTGGTGGAAATACGAGCAACGAAAGTGCGAAGATGACCGGAATAACCCCCGCGGCATTCACTTTCAAAGGAATGTGCGTGGATTGACCTCCGAACATTTTCCGTCCGACGACTCTCTTTGCGTATTGAACCGGGATTTTGCGAACGCCTTGCTGTACGAAAATGACACCGGCAATCAGCGCAATGATCACGACGGCAATAATCACAACCTTCACTATGTTCAGGAAGAGCGCGTCACCAGCATCTGCGAATTGCGATTGATAGATCTGGTGAATGCCGGTCGGAATTGCTGCCACGATTCCCGCGAAGATGATAATGGAAATACCATTTCCAATGCCATTTTCGGTGATTTGTTCCCCTAACCACATCAGAAAAGCAGTACCTGCCGTAAGCACGATGGCAATTAAAGCATACGTCGCTAGGCTTGGATTATTTACCAAACCGGCGTACAAACGGTTAAATCCGATTGACAACCCGAATGCTTGAATTATACCAAGAACGATCGTACCGTATCGGGTAATCTGCCCTAACTTCTTTCTGCCCACTTCCCCTTCTTTCGCCCATTGAGTAAATCTCGGGATTACATCCATGGACAAAAGCTGTACGATGATCGAGGCCGTAATGTACGGCATAATCCCCATCGCAAAAATAGAAAATTGGAACAGCGCGCCGCCCGAGAATGTATTCAGCAAGCCGAATACATCGCTACTGTTGGCTTGGTCTTGAAGTTTCAGTATTTCTGTGTTGATGTTAGGTACCGGAATAAAAGCACCTATTCTGTAGACGATCAGAACAAGAAGCGTAAACAAAATCCGCTTTCTTAGATCGGCTACTTTCATAATATTGGATATGGTACGAAACATTAAATCACCTCGGTTTTACCGCCGGCAGCCTGGATTTTCTCTACCGCAGATTGAGAAAACTTGTTGGCTTTAACGTTCAGCCCTACAGTGATTTCACCGTTCCCCAAGATTTTGATTCCGTCTTTAGGGTTTTTCACGATGCCAGCTTCGAACAGAACTTCCGGAGTAACTTCCGTACCCGCCGTGAATTTGTTCAATTCCTCAACGTTGATTGTCGCATATTCCGTACGGAATCTGTTGTTAAATCCACGCTTCGGCAATCGACGATACAACGGGTTTTGACCGCCTTCGAATCCTGGACGAACACCGCCGCCCGAACGAGCATTTTGACCTTTATGACCGCGAGTAGCCGTTTTACCCATACCGCTACCGATACCGCGACCTACACGCTTGCGGGAAGAACGGGAACCAGGCGCTGAAGTAAGTTCATGCAATTTCATCGTTTGCACCTCCTCTAGCTATAAATTACAACCTTATGCTTCTACTTCTTGAACGTCAACCAGATGCTGTACTTGGCTTACCATACCGCGAATAGCGGCATTGTCAGCTTGAGTAACCGTTTGATGCAGCTTGCGAAGTCCGAGAGCGGCAACGGTTTTGCGTTGCGTTTCTGGACGGCCGATCAGGCTGCGCTTGAGGGTGATTTGCAATTGCTTAGCCATGGTATCCCTCCTAACCTAAAAGTTCTTCTACGGTTTTACCGCGAAGCTTAGCAACCTCTTCCGCACGCTTCAGGCGTCCTAAGCCTTCCAGGGTAGCGTTAACCATGTTGATGGAGTTCGAAGATCCGAGGGACTTCGTCAAAATATCGCCTACGCCAGCCAGTTCAAGCACCGCACGAACCGGGCCGCCGGCGATAACTCCTGTACCTTTCGAAGCAGGCTTCAGAAGCACGCGGCCTGCGCCAAAATGTCCAGTCACCAGGTGAGGAATAGTTGTTCCGACGATAGGAACGTGAATCAGGTTCTTCTTCGCGTCTTCGATACCTTTGCGAATCGCATCAGGTACCTCGGAAGCTTTACCGATTCCAGCGCCTACCCAACCCTTGCCGTCGCCCACGACTACAAGCGCGCTAAAGCTGAAACGACGACCGCCTTTTACTACTTTAGCTACGCGGTTAATATGAACGACTTTTTCAGTCAGCTCTAAAGTATTGGGATCAATACGCAAGTCCTTTACCTCCTTGTTTCATAGATTGAATTAGAATTCAAGACCTGCTTCACGAGCAGCGTCTGCGAGTGCCTTTACTCGGCCGTGATACAAATATCCGCCGCGGTCAAATACCACTTTGTCTACGCCGGCTTTTTTGGCGCGCTCTGCGATCAAAGCGCCGACTTTCGTAGCCGCTTCAACGTTACCGCCGTTGCCGACATTTTCTTTCAATTCTTTATCTTGCGTCGATGCTGCAGCGATCGTTACGCCTTTTACATCGTCGACCAGTTGAGCATACATATGTTTAGCAGAACGGAAAATATTGAGGCGTGGACGCTCAGCCGTTCCTTGAATTTTTTTGCGAACGCGAAGATGTCTCTTCAGACGCGCTTTATTTTTATCGCCTTTGGTAATCATTCCAGGGTTCACTCCTTTCGAGTTGGTTCCGAATCAGCAGGCTAAGCCGTTACGCCGCCTTACTTCTTCTTACCGGCTTTACCTTCTTTACGAAGAATACGCTCGCCTTCGTACTTGATTCCTTTGCCTTTATACGGCTCAGGCTCACGTACGGAACGAACTTTTGCAGCTGTTGCGCCGACCAATTCTTTATCGATCCCTTTAACGATGATCTTGGTGTTGGAAGGAACTTCGAATTCGATGCCGCTCTCAGGCTCGATCTCAACCGGGTGGGAATACCCAACGTTCAGCACCAGCTTATTGCCGGTTTTGTTCGCACGGTAACCTACGCCAACAAGCTCAAGGTTTTTTGCGAATCCATCAGTTACGCCGCTAACCATGTTTTGTACTACACTGCGCGTAGTACCATGCAAAGAGCGGTGCAATTTATTGTCGGAAGGGCGTTCTACAGTCAGAACACTGCCCTCAACGCTAACCTTCATATCTTTGTGCAGCTCACGGCTCAAAGTACCTTTAGGACCTTTTACCGTAATTAATGTATTTTCTAAAGTCACGTTTACTCCGCTTGGGATCGTGATAGGCTTTCGGCCAATACGGGACATGTTGTGCACCTCCGTTCATTAAAAATCATTTATTACCAAACGTAGCAGATCACTTCTCCGCCGGCTTTGGATTGACGAGCTTCTTTGTCTGTCATTACCCCTTTGGAGGTGGACAGAATTGCGATTCCGAGACCTCCGAGTACGCGCGGAACCTCTTGGCTTTTCGCATAAACGCGCAGGCCTGGCTTGCTGATTCTTTTCAAACCGGTAATAACGCGCTCTTGGTTCGGGCCATATTTCAGGAACAAGCGGATGATGCCTTGCTTGTTATCTTCGATATATTCAGCGTCACGAATAAAGCCTTCCTTTTTCAAGATCTCGGCGATTTCACGCTTAACCTTCGAAGCCGGAATTTCCACAGTTTCGTGACGAACAACGTTAGCGTTGCGAATGCGTGTAAGCATATCTGCAATTGGATCGGACATAACCATGTAATGTAAACCTCCTTCCCGAAACTTTAGGTTTTACCAGCTTGCTTTCTTAACGCCAGGAATCTGGCCTTTGTATGCCAATTCGCGGAAGCAAATTCTGCAAATTTTGAACTTACGCAGAACAGAATGCGGACGACCGCAGCGTTCGCAGCGTGTGTAAGCCTGCACCTTGAATTTTGGAGGACGCTGCTGCTTAATCTTCATCGAAGTTTTTGCCACTTTTTGTTTACACCTCCGATTATGCCGTCCTTATTTTACAAACGGCATACCTAATTGGTTTAATAACTCACGGGACTCTTCATCCGTTTTGGCCGTAGTTACGATTACGATATCCATACCGCGCACTTTGTCCACTTTGTCGTACTCAACTTCCGGGAAGATCAGCTGCTCTTTCAAACCGAGCGTGTAGTTTCCGCGGCCGTCGAATGCTTTCGCGGAAACGCCGCGGAAGTCGCGAACCCGTGGAAGAGCAACGTTGAACAGCTTATCCAGGAATTGATACATGCGCTCGCCGCGAAGCGTTACTTTCACGCCGATTGGCATATTTTCGCGCAGTTTAAAGCCTGCGATCGATTTTTTCGCTCTGGTGATAACCGGCTTTTGACCGGAGATCAGTTGCAGGTCTTGAACCGCCGTATCGAGAACTTTGGAGTTGGATACCGCTTCGCCCACACCCATGTTAATAACGACTTTCTCGATCTTCGGAACTTGCATTACAGTTGTGTAATTAAACTTCTGCATCAACGCAGGAGTGATTTCGTTCAGAAAACGATCTTTCATTCTTGCTGCCATCGTTCATGTACCTCCTTTCTTACTTTTACAATTAATCGATAACCTCGCCGGATTTTTTCGCGACGCGGACTTTATTGCCGTTCTCAAGCACTTTGTAGCCGACGCGTGTAGGCTGGCCGCTCTTCGGATCGATCAGCATCACATTAGATACATGAATCGGAGCCTCTTGCGTAATGATGCCGCCTTGCGGATTTTGTTGGGAAGGCTTCGTGTGCTTCTTCACCAGGTTCACACCTTCGATCAACACTCGGTTTTCGCGAGGGAATGCTGCGATGACGCGGCCCTTTTTCCCTTTGTCCTTACCGGTAATAACAAAAACCGTATCGTCTTTTTTCACGTGCAATTTATTGTTATGGGACTCGAGTTTCTTCGGTTGTTTTGGCATTTCGTTTACACCTCAGCTTTCATAAGAAAACTTATTGATTTCTTAACTTAGATAACCTCAGGAGCCAGAGAAACGATCTTCATGAAGTCTCTGTCGCGAAGTTCGCGCGCTACCGGTCCGAAGATCCGCGTGCCGCGTGGGCTCTTATCTTCTTTTACGATAACCGCTGCATTTTCGTCAAAGGTGATGTAGGATCCGTCTTTACGACGAGCACCGCGTCTCGTGCGCACGACTACCGCTTTAACAACGTCACCCTTTTTGACAACGCCACCTGGTGTTGCTTCTTTTACGGAGCAAACGATCAGATCACCGATGTTCGCAGTACGACGACCCGTACCACCCAACACGCGGATACACATAAGCGATTTCGCGCCGGAATTATCAGCTACCTTCAAACGAGTAAATGGTTGAATCATTGTGTATTCCCTCCTTCCAGGCTTGATACCAGTTGCTTATATTAAACGATAACCGCTTTTTCAACCACTTTGACCAGTCTCCAGCGCTTGTCTTTGGAGAGCGGACGGGTTTCCATGATTTCGACAACGTCACCGATTTTAGCTTCATTGTTCTCATCATGAGCCTTGAACTTTTTCGTATATTTGATGCGCTTGTGATAAAGGTCGTGTTTTTTGTACGTTTCTACAGCAACAACGATGGTTTTGTCCATTTTGTCGCTTACGACTTTACCCAGCTGCGTCTTGCGCTCGTTGCGTTCAGCCATCAGAGATCCTCCTCTCTCATTCATTAACTAGTGATTCCCAATTCTCTTTCACGCAAAACAGTTTTTGCCCGGGCAATCTCTTTGCGGACTTTTTGAATTTGTACGGGATTATCCAGTTGACCGGTAGCCAGTTGAAAACGGAGGTTAAAGAGTTGCTCTTTAAATCCGGCAATTTTTTGTTCGATCTCAGCAGTGGTTAAGTTGCGAAATTCACTAGCTTTCATTTGCTTCACCACCTACTTCTTCTCTTTTCACAAACTTCGTTTTGATCGGGAGCTTGTGAGAGGCGAGACGCATAGCTTCACGGGCGATTTCTTCGCTGACGCCTGCAAGTTCAAACAGAACTTTGCCCGGCTTCACGACAGCAACCCATTTCTCTACGTTACCTTTACCGCTACCCATCCGGACTTCAAGCGGCTTTTGGGTAATTGGCTTGGAAGGGAAAATCTTGATCCAAACTTTACCGCCCCGCTTAATATAACGAGTCATCGCAATACGGGCTGCTTCGATTTGACGGTTGGTTACCCAAGCCGGCTCAAGCGCCTGCAAACCATATTCGCCGAAATGTACTTCCGCTCCGCCTTTCGCTTGGCCGCGCATGTTGCCGCGGTGCTCCTTGCGGTGTTTTACACGTTTAGGAACTAACATGATTAGTTGCCTCCTTCCGTAACAGCCTTTTTCTTAGCCGTTGGAAGAACTTCGCCACGATAGATCCATACTTTTACGCCGATTCGACCATAAGTGGTATGAGCTTCAGCCGTACCGTAGTCGATGTCTGCACGCAATGTATGAAGTGGTACCGTACCTTCGCTATAACCTTCCGTTCTAGCGATTTCCGCTCCGCCCAAACGACCGCTAACCGATGTTTTAATACCTTTGGCTCCGGATCTCATCGTTCTTTGGATCGACTGTTTCAGTGCACGACGGAACGATACGCGACGCTCCAATTGTTGTGCAATGCTCTCAGCTACCAAAATCGCGTCCAGCTCCGGATGTTTTACTTCGTTGATGTTGATATGAACTTTTTTACCGTTCGTCAGCTTGGAAAGATAGCCGCGGATCACTTCTACTTCGGAACCGCCTTTACCGATAACCATGCCAGGCTTTGCAGTATGAATCGTAACGTTCACGCGGTTTGCTGCACGTTCGATTTCAATGCGGGAAACTGCGGATTCTTTCAGCTTTTGTTTCAGATATTCGCGAATTTTGACGTCTTCCATCAGCAGATCGCCGAAATCTTTGCCGGCGAACCATTTGGATTCCCAGTCACGAATAATACCAATTCTAAGTCCTACCGGGTTTACTTTCTGACCCACACGTTATCCCTCCTTATTTCTCAGATACCACTAAAGTAATGTGGCTGGTACGTTTATTAATACGGCTCGCACGACCCATAGCGCGAGGACGGAATCTCTTCAAAGTCGGTCCTTGATCTACGAAAACTTGAGCAACCACCAGATTGTTTGGATCCAAGGAGTAGTTGTGCTCAGCGTTTGCGATAGCCGAGTTCAGCAGCTTCTCAACGATCGGGGAAGCGGCTTTTGGCGTGTGGCGCAAAATCGCGATCGCTTCGCCCACTTGCTTGCCGCGGATCAAATCAACGACGAGCTGTGCCTTTCGGGGAGCAATGCGAACATATCTTACAACGGCTTTAGCTTGTTGCATGGAAGTACCTCCTCTCATTCACTTCTAAACATGTTTTCCTGTCTTAGCGCTTGCCCGTTTTCTTGTCGTCACCGGAGTGACCTTTGTATGTGCGGGTTGGAGCAAATTCACCAAGCTTATGTCCGACCATATCTTCCGTTACATAGACTGGAACATGCTTTCTGCCATCATATACCGCGAATGTGTGGCCGATGAATTGCGGGAAAATCGTCGAACGGCGAGACCAAGTCTTGATAACCTGTTTCTTCACACCGTCGTTACCCAATGCTTCTACTTTCTTCAAAAGATAGCCATCAACAAATGGCCCCTTCTTTAAACTGCGACCCATGCTTCGTTCCTCCCTTCTTTAACCGAAACAAGATAGACATTACTGTTACTTCGTACGACGACGAATAATATATTGATTGGAAGCTTTGTTTTTCTTCCGAGTCTTGTAACCAAGCGTCGGTTTGCCCCATGGAGACATCGGAGATTTGCGTCCGATCGGAGAACGGCCTTCGCCACCACCGTGTGGGTGATCGTTCGGGTTCATGACGGAACCGCGCACTTCCGGTCTTTGACCGAGCCAGCGGGAACGTCCGGCTTTACCGATTTTGACAAGCTCATAATCTTCGTTACCTACGGAACCGATGGTTGCGCGGCAAACTTTCAAAACTCTTCTCATTTCGCCCGAGGACAGACGAACGATAGCGTACTGCTCTTCTTTACCGAGAAGCTGAGCTTCCGTTCCGGCCGCGCGAACCAATTGGCCGCCCTTGCCCGGCTTAAGCTCGATATTGTGAATCACTGTACCTACCGGGATGTTTTCCATTGGAAGCGCGTTTCCGATCTTGATGTCGGCTTCCGGACCCGATACGATTTGATCGCCCACTTTAAGGCCTTTCGGAGCGATGATGTAACGCTTTTCGCCATCCACATAGTGGATCAACGCGATGTTCGCGGAACGGTTCGGATCATACTCGATTGTAGCAACGGTACCGGGTATTCCATCTTTGTTCCGTTTGAAATCGATAATACGGTATTTACGCTTATGTCCGCCGCCTTGATGACGAACCGTAATTTTACCTTGGTTGTTGCGGCCGGCTTTTTTGCTCAGCGGAGCCAGCAAGCTTTTCTCCGGTGTGGATGTTGTAATTTCTTCAAATGTAGAAACCGACATCGCACGTCTTGCAGGAGACGTTGGTTTATATTTTTTAATTGGCACGTGGATTCCCTCCTTACTTCAAAAGATGTCTTATACGGATTCGAAGAACTCCAGCTCTTTGCTGTCTGCGCTCAAGGTTACGATCGCTTTCTTCCATTCGGAAGTGTAACCGGAGTAACGTCCATAGCGCTTTGGCTTCGCAGGCATTCTCAATGTGTTAACATTCGTTACTTTCACTTTGAAAATTTGCTCGATCGCTTGCTTGATTTCCGTTTTGTTCGAACGAATGTCGACTTCGAAAACGTACTTCTTGTCGCTCATCATTTCGCTGGAACGTTCGGTAATGATCGGGCGCTTAATAATATCGCGAGGGTTTTTCATTACGCAAACACCTCCTCTACCTTTTGCACCGCTTCTTTCGTAATGATCAGCTTGTCGTAAACCATAACATCAAGCACGTTGATTCCTTCAGCGGCTACAAACTTAACGCCAGGAATGTTGCGTGCGGACAATGCTACGTTCTCGTCATACGCCGCTGTCACTACCAAAGCTTTACGATCTACTTTAAGGTTATTTAAAATCGCCGCGAACTCTTTCGTCTTCGGAGCAGCCAGGGACAATGCATCGAGAACGATGATTTCGCTGGACTTCACCTTGGAAGACAACGCGGATTTGATCGCCAAACGACGAACTTTCTTAGGAAGCTTATAGGAATAGCTGCGAGGCGTAGGACCGAATACGACACCGCCGCCTTTCCATTGCGGGGAGCGGATACTGCCTTGACGGGCACGTCCTGTACCTTTTTGTTTCCAAGGCTTGCGACCGCCGCCGCGAACTTCGGAACGACCTTTCGTTTTATGCGTACCGGCGCGAAGCGATGCACGCTGCATCAATACCGCTTCATTCAACACATGAACATGCGGCTCGATTCCGAATACGGACTCGGACAGCTCGACTTCGCCAACCTGGGAACCACTAACGTTAAATACTGCTACTTTTGGCATCTGTTATCCTCCTTTCTTGCTATCTTACTTCTTTACCGTAGACTTCACGGTAACGACGCAGTTTTTCGGGCCCGGAATGGAACCTTTGATCAGAAGCACATTGCGCTCAGCGTCGACTTTAACAACTTCGAGCTTTTGAATCGTAACCGTCTCCGTACCCATATGCCCTGGCAAGTTTTTGCCTTTTGGCACGCGGTTCGCTTGAATCGAACCCATGGAACCCGGACCGCGATGATAACGGGAACCGTGAGCCATCGGACCTCTGGATTGGTTATGTCTTTTGATAACGCCTTGGAACCCTTTACCTTTCGAAGTTCCCGTAACGTCAACGAATTCTCCTTCAGCGAACAAGTCAGCTTTGATTTCCTGGCCAACTTCATAATCAGACATTTGAACGCCGCGGATTTCTTTAATGTAGCGCTTAGGTGTTGCGCCCGCTTTTTTCGCATGGCCCAACTCAGGTTTAATCGCATTCTTTTCTTTCTTATCAGCAAAACCGATTTGGATGGCTTCATAACCGTCGTTGTCCGAATCCTTCTTCTGCAGCACTGTGCAAGGACCCGCTTGGATAACCGTAACCGGAACAACCAATCCTTCAGGTGTAAATACTTGAGTCATACCAAGTTTTTTACCTAAGATACCTTTTGTCATCGTTGACACCTCTTTTCCTCTCTAGCTTCTATTTATTCACATGTGTATATCTTACAGTTTGATTTCGATATCCACACCGGACGGCAGATCCAAACGCATCAGCGCGTCAACCGTTTGCGGCGTCGGATTCACAATATCAATCAAACGCTTGTGCGTGCGCATTTCGAATTGTTCACGAGAATCTTTGTACTTGTGAACGGCACGAAGAATCGTGATGACTTGCTTCTCAGTAGGAAGCGGAATCGGACCAGACACTCCTGCACCGGAACGCTTGGCTGTTTCCACGATCTTCTCGGCGGATTGATCCAGAACTCTGTGATCATAAGCCTTCAAACGAATACGAATCTTTTGCTTTGCCATAGTATTCCCTCCTTTTATCGCCCAATTTAGTATCGGACATACTCCGTGAAAATCTCCTGACGCCGCCCCTATGGCAAAGGGGCCGGGTGTGTCAGCAACCTCTCACATCATCGCAACGTCACAGACCAACGCTCACTATTATATTAAAAAGAAATACAAAAAGCAAGAAAAAGTTATGACATCGGCCTAAAAAGTTAAAAACCCTTCATCTATATAGATGAAGGGTTGCCCAAGCAGGCAAAAAAACTTATTTTTGAATTGTAGCTACGGCGCCTGCGCCTACTGTACGGCCGCCTTCGCGAATCGCGAAGCGAGTACCTTCTTCGATAGCGATTGGTGCGATCAGTTCAACGGTAACCGTGATGTTGTCGCCAGGCATAACCATTTCTGCGCCTTCTGGCAGGTTGATGATCCCTGTTACGTCCGTTGTACGGAAGTAGAACTGAGGACGGTAACCTGTGAAGAATGGCTTGTGACGTCCGCCTTCTTCTTTTGTCAGGACGTAGATTTGAGCCGTGAAGTTTGTATGAGGCTTAACCGAACCCGGTTTTGCCAATACTTGACCACGCTCGATGTCTTTACGGTCCACACCGCGAAGCAGTGCACCGATGTTGTCGCCCGCTTGAGCGGAATCCAGAAGTTTACGGAACATTTCTACGCCCGTTACAACGGATTTGCGAGTTTCTTCAGCAAGACCGATAATTTCGATCTCGTCGCCTACTTTTACTACACCGCGCTCTACACGACCTGTAGCAACGGTACCACGACCAGTGATCGTGAACACGTCCTCTACCGGCATCAAGAAAGGCTTGTCAGTGTCGCGCTCAGGCGTAGGGATGTAAGTATCGATGTGCTCGAACAGCTCAACGATTTTGTCAGCCCAAGGACCGTCTGGGTTTTGCAGAGCTTCACGAGCTGCGCCGCGAACGATCGGAGTGTCGTCGCCTGGGAATTCGTACTCGTTGAGCAGGTCGCGAACTTCCATTTCAACCAGTTCCAAAAGCTCTTCGTCTTCAACCATGTCGCATTTGTTCAGGAATACGACGATGTAAGGTACGCCTACTTGGCGGGAGAGCAGGATGTGCTCGCGCGTTTGCGGCATTGGGCCGTCAGCTGCGGATACAACCAGGATCGCTCCGTCCATTTGAGCTGCACCCGTGATCATGTTTTTAACATAGTCGGCGTGACCTGGGCAGTCAACGTGTGCGTAGTGACGGTTAGGTGTTTCATATTCAACGTGAGCTGTGGAGATTGTGATCCCGCGCTCGCGCTCTTCTGGCGCTTTATCGATTTGGTCGAATGCTACAGCAGCACCGCCGTATTTTTTCGACAATACTGTTGTGATTGCAGCAGTCAAAGTTGTTTTACCGTGGTCAACGTGACCGATGGTACCAATGTTAACGTGCGGCTTATTACGTTCAAATTTCGCTTTTGCCATGGAAAGAAGCCTCCTTAAATAATCAATTTTATATTAAGCGCCTTTGTGCTTTGCCACGATTTCTTCTGCAATGGACTTAGGCACTTCTTCATAATGCGAGATTTCCATCGAGTACACGCCGCGACCTTGCGTACGGGAACGAAGTGTCGTCGAGTAGCCGAACATTTCGGAAAGAGGCACTTTCGCGCGGATAATTTGTGCGCCAAAGCGGGAATCCATACCCTCGATCCGACCGCGGCGGGAGTTAAGGTCGCCCATAACGTCGCCCATATACTCTTCCGGAACGGTAACTTCTACTTTCATGATTGGCTCAAGCAATACCGGACGGCATTTCTCCGCTGCTGCTTTAAGCGCCATGGAACCTGCGATTTTGAACGCCATTTCACTGGAGTCGACATCGTGATAGGAACCATCCACTACGGTAGCTTTGATATCTACGAGCGGGAAGCCTGCGTATACGCCGTTCTTCATCGACTCTTCGATACCAGCTTGAATCGGAGCGACGTATTCTTTAGGAATAGCACCACCGACGATTTTGCTCTCGAACTGGAAGCCAGTACCCGGCTCAAGAGGTTCGAATTCAACCCAGCAATGGCCATACTGACCGCGGCCACCGGATTGGCGTACGAATTTACCTTCAACCTTCGCAGGCTGACGGAACGTTTCACGGTAAGCAACCTGTGGTTTACCCACGTTGGTTTCTACCTTGAACTCGCGAAGCATACGGTCAACGATAATCTCGAGGTGAAGCTCACCCATACCGGCGATAATCGTTTGGCCTGTTTCTTCGTCCGTGTGCGCACGGAAAGTCGGGTCTTCTTCGGACAGCTTCGCAAGCGCGATACCCATCTTGTCTTGGTCGGCTTTCGTTTTCGGCTCAACCGCAAGCTGGATTACCGGCTCAGGGAAGTTCATCGATTCGAGAATAACCGGGTTTTTCTCATCGCACAGCGTATCGCCAGTGATCGTATCTTTCAAGCCTACGGCAGCTGCAATGTCACCGGCATACACTTCGGTGATTTCCTGACGGCTGTTCGCATGCATTTGCAAAATACGGCCGATCCGTTCGCGCTTGCCTTTCGTTCCGTTCAATACGTACGAACCGGAGTTCAACACACCGGAGTATACGCGGAAGAACGTAAGCTTACCAACAAACGGGTCAGTCATGATTTTGAACGCTAAAGCGGAAAACGGTTGGTCGTCGGCGGATTTGCGGACAACTTCCGTTCCGTCTTCAAGCGTACCCTTAATGTCTGGAACATCAACAGGAGAAGGAAGGTAAGCGATAACGGCATCCAACATCATTTGAACGCCTTTGTTGCGGTAAGAAGATCCGCAAACAACCGGGAAGATTTGAACCGAACATACGCCTTTGCGGAGCGCAGATTTGATTTCTTCCACAGTCAGCTCTTCGCCTTCCAGGTATTTCATCATGAGCTCCTCGTCAAGCTCGGAAACTTTCTCTACAAGCTCAAGACGAAGCTCTTCCACTTTCTCTTTGAATTCCTCAGGCACATCGGAGATGATCGGATCTTTGCCCAAGTCGTCTTTGTAAACATATGCTTTGCGCTCAATGATGTCAATCGCGCCGACAAAATCATTCTCGGCACCGATCGGCAATTGAATCGCAACGGCATTTGCACCAAGCTTTTCACGCATCGATTGAATTACTTGCAAGTAATCCGCACCGATGATGTCCATTTTGTTAACGTAAGCAATCCGAGGAACGCCGTAACGGTCCGCTTGTCTCCAAACCGTCTCCGACTGCGGCTCAACGCCTTCCTTCGCACTGAATACACCTACAGCTCCATCCAATACGCGCAGGGAACGTTCAACTTCAACGGTGAAGTCAACGTGGCCCGGGGTGTCGATGATATTGATGCGGTGGCCTTTCCACTGAGCGGTCGTAGCGGCGGAAGTAATCGTAATTCCGCGCTCCTGCTCTTGCTCCATCCAGTCCATTGTCGCAGCACCTTCGTGAACTTCACCGATTTTGTGCGTACGGCCTGTGTAGAACAAAATGCGCTCTGTCGTGGTCGTCTTACCGGCATCGATATGCGCCATGATCCCGATGTTACGCGTATCTTTTAAGGAGAACTCTCTTGCCATCAGGTTGTCTCCTTCCTAAAAGTAGGAATAATATTTTACCAACGATAGTGCGCGAACGCTTTGTTGGCTTCTGCCATTTTGTGCGTGTCTTCGCGCTTCTTCACGGAAGCGCCTGTGTTGTTGCTGGCGTCGATAATCTCTTGCGCCAATCTCTCTTCCATCGTCTTCTCACCGCGAAGACGGGAATAGTTAACGAGCCAACGAAGACCTAACGTCGTGCGGCGTTCCGGTCTTACCTCTACCGGCACTTGATAGTTGGCACCCCCAACACGGCGGGCTTTAACTTCAAGAACAGGCATGATATTCTTGATTGCTGCTTCAAACACTTCCATCGGATCTTTGCCCGTACGCTCTTGAATCGTGTTAAAAGCGTTATAAAGAATCGTTTGCGCCGTTCCTCTTTTCCCATCAATCATGATGCGGTTGATCAGACGGGTAACAAGCTTGCTATTGTAAATCGGATCTGGCAATACGTCTCTGCGAGTAACTGGACCTTTACGAGGCATAGTTATCCCCCTTTCTCAAAAAGTTCATACTTATTTTGATATTACTTCTTCACTTTCGGACGCTTAGCGCCGTACTTGGAACGAGCTTGTTTACGGTTGTTCACGCCTGCAGTATCGAGCGCGCCACGAACGATGTGATAACGAACCCCTGGAAGGTCCTTAACACGACCGCCGCGGATCAGCACCACGCTGTGCTCTTGCAGGTTGTGTCCGATACCCGGGATGTAAGCAGTAACCTCAACACGGTTAGTCAAACGAACACGCGCATATTTACGAAGAGCGGAGTTCGGTTTCTTCGGCGTCATTGTACCTACACGAGTACATACGCCACGTTTTTGAGGGGAGCTCAGATCCGTCGCTTCTCTTTTCAAGGCGTTGAAACCTCTTTGAAGAGCCGGGGATTTGGATTTTACAACTTTTGCTTCGCGTCCTTTACGAACGAGTTGGTTAATTGTTGGCATTTTGGCCACCTCCTTCAAGATCATGATCCTACAATTTCAAGCCCACAGATCCAGGCGAATCGTAAATGAACAAAGGAAAAGCTTTTGCCTTCGAACTCCATGCATTTTCTCAGACAAAAACGGATTCGTTCTATTCATTCACTACGGCAGCCATGGCGGCGCCTACTTCAATACCACACGCTTTACCTAGCAGTTTCATAGAGTCCACGTATGTTACTTTAACCCCCATTTTCTTGCAGAGGTTAACCATTTTTATCGTAATTCGCGGATCTGCATCTTTGGCAACGAAGACTTCCGAGGCAATTCCTTGCTCGACGGTTCTTGTCGCATGTTTCGTGCCGATTGTTATTTTGGCAGCCTGCTTCACTTTATCATAAGACATGAACCATATCCTCCAAAGAGACAGGTGTTTCTTATAAAATGGCACACTACGATATATTAGCACCTCGGCCATACCATGTCAAGGATAGGCGCTCGCCTTCAAAAACTTTTTTTCATATCGTTTTTGAAGGCAAGCCCACATAACCTCGTATTATTCTACAGTGACCGCTTCGGCTTCATTCAACAACTCATCCTGCTCTTCCGCGTTCGGGTCCGTAATTCGGATATTCCGGTATCTCGACATGCCCGTACCGGCCGGTATGAGCTTGCCGATAATGACGTTCTCTTTCAAACCGAGCAGTTGGTCGACTTTGCCCTTGATTGCGGCATCGGTCAGAACGCGTGTCGTTTCCTGGAACGATGCGGCAGACAGGAACGAGTCGGTTTCCAAAGACGCTTTTGTAATACCGAGAAGGACCGGTTTGGCAACCGCCGGCTCTTCGCCTGCAAACAGCGCAACTTTATTCGCTTCCTCGTACTCGTGAATATCGACGAACGATCCCGGCAGCAGCGTCGTATTCCCCGCATCGACGATACGGATTTTACGCAGCATCTGGCGAATCATTACCTCGATGTGCTTGTCATTGATCTCAACGCCCTGATTTCGATACACGCGCTGGACTTCCTGCAGAATGTAGTTTTGCACCCCGCGGATCCCTTTGATGCGCAGCATCTCTTTCGGGTCGATCGAGCCTTCGGTTAACTCGTCGCCCGCTTCGACCGTTTGATTCACGGTAACGCGAATACGCGAGCCGTAAGGCATGGTGTACACTTTCGATTCCGCTTCTCCCTGTACTTCAATCTCGCGGCGGTCTTTCGCTTCGCGAATTTCCTTAACTACCCCGTCGATCTCAGTAATCGTCGCCTGCCCTTTCGGGTTCCGAGCTTCGAAAAGTTCTTGAATCCGCGGCAAACCTTGCGTAATATCGTCACCCGCAACGCCTCCGGTATGGAACGTACGCATGGTGAGCTGCGTTCCCGGTTCACCGATAGACTGAGCTGCGATAATACCGACAGCTTCGCCGATTTCAACGTACTGGCCTGTCGCCAGGTTGCGCCCGTAGCATTTTTTGCAAACGCCATGACGGGAACGGCAGCTGAGAACGGAGCGAATCTGAATTTTCTCAATACCGGCTTCAATTATCCGATCGGCAATAGGTGATTCGATCAATCCATTGCGGGGTACGATAACTTCGCCGGATTTCGGATCGCGTATCGTTTCAAAGGAATAACGCCCTTCGATACGATCGTACAGATCCTCGATCACTTCTTTACCGTCCTGAATTCTGCTGACAATGAAGCCTTTATCGGTACCGCAATCTTCATCGCGTACGATAACATCCTGCGCCACATCGACGAGACGTCTGGTCAAATAACCCGAGTCCGCCGTCCGGAGCGCCGTATCCGCAAGACCTTTCCGCGCACCGTGCGTGGAAATGAAGTATTCCAATACCGTGAGGCCTTCGCGGAAGTTCGACTTGATCGGCAGCTCGTAAATCCGTCCGGTCGGCGTCGCCATAAGTCCGCGCATCCCGCCGAGCTGGGTGATCTGCGATTTGTTACCGCGCGCTTTCGATTCAACCATCATGTTGATGGAGTTGTACTTGTCAAGCGACTTCATCAGTACTTCCGTGATTTCGTCTTTCGCCTTGCTCCAGATCGAGATGACACGGTCATAACGTTCGTCATCCGTAATCAAACCGCGGCGATATTGGTTGGTTACGACATTGACCTTATCTTCCGACTCGCGAAGAATTTCATCCTTCTCTTTCGGAACGGTCACGTCGGCAACGGCAACCGTAATACCTGCGCGCGTCGAATACGTAAAGCCGAGCTGTTTGATATCATCCAAAATAACAGAGGTGCGCATCGTTTGGTAACGACGGAAGCATTCTCCGATGATCGAGCCGAGGTAGTCTTTGCCGACGGCTTTCGTCTCCGGGAGTTCTTCCATCTTGCCGCGGATGTCTCCGCCTTTGCCAAATACGAAATAGTTATCCGAAATACCGTTCAACAGGTTCGCTTTGGTTGCCTCGTTGATGAATGGGAAATCCGCCGGGTAAATTTCGTTGAAAATAATTTTACCGATGGACGTAATGAGCACCGCTTCTTGCTGTTCCGGCGTAAAGCTCGTTTTGTTAAGCGCTTTGGCCGGAATCGCAACGCGTGCATGCAAGGAAGCATCTCCTCTGTGATAGAGCGATACAGCCTCGGATACGGTACGCAAAATCGTTCCTGCGCCTTTGGCGCGCTTGTTGTCCGTCGTCAAATAGAAGCTGCCGAGTACCATATCCTGCGAAGGTGTAACGACTGGTTTGCCGTCCTTCGGGTTCAGGATATTGCCGGAGGCCAGCATCAGAACGCGCGCTTCCGCTTGCGCCTCTGCCGACAGCGGCACGTGAACGGCCATCTGGTCACCGTCGAAGTCGGCGTTATATGCCGTACATACGAGCGGATGCAGCTTGATAGCGCGCCCTTCGACCAAGATCGGTTCGAATGCCTGGATCCCTAGTCTGTGCAGCGTAGGGGCACGGTTCAGCAGTACCGGATGCTCCCTGATAACTTCTTCAAGCACATCCCATACTTCCGGGCTGACGCGTTCCACTTTGCGCTTCGCGCTCTTGATGTTGTGGGCAAGCCCTTTATTCACAAGCTCTTTCATGACGAATGGCTTGAACAGCTCAAGCGCCATTTCTTTCGGCAGACCGCATTGATACATCTTCAGGTTCGGTCCGACGACGATAACGGAACGTCCGGAATAGTCAACCCGTTTGCCCAGCAAGTTTTGACGGAAACGGCCTTGCTTCCCTTTCAGCATGTGGCTGAGCGATTTGAGCGGACGGTTGCCCGGTCCGGTAACCGGACGGCCGCGGCGGCCGTTGTCGATCAGGGCGTCAACTGCTTCTTGCAGCATCCGCTTCTCGTTCTGCACGATGATATCCGGCGCACCGAGATCAAGCAGTCTTTTCAGACGGTTGTTCCGGTTGATCACGCGGCGGTACAAATCGTTCAAGTCAGACGTGGCGAAACGGCCGCCGTCCAGCTGAACCATCGGACGAAGTTCCGGCGGGATGACCGGCAATACATCCAGTACCATCCACTCCGGCATATTTTTCGAATTACGGAATGCTTCCATGACTTCCAGACGTTTAATCGCCCGGTTGCGGCGTTGGCCCTGAGCGGTTTTAAGCTCATCCTTCAGCATATCGACTTCTTTCTCGATGTCGATGTCCTGAAGCAGCTTTTTGACCGCTTCCGCACCCATGCCGGCTTGAAACGCATAGCCGTACTTTTCTCTGTAGCTGCGGTATTCCTTCTCGGAGAGCAGCTGCTTTTTCTCAAGCGGCGTATCCCCAGGGTCGGTCACGACATAAGATGCAAAATAAATGATCTCTTCAAGGGAACGCGGAGACATATCGAGCGCAAGGCCCATCCGACTCGGAATCCCTTTGAAATACCAGATATGCGATACCGGCGCGGCCAATTCAATATGGCCCATGCGCTCGCGGCGCACTTTTTGCCGGGTTACTTCAACGCCGCAGCGATCGCAAACCACGCCTTTGTAACGAACGCGCTTATACTTACCGCAATGGCACTCCCAGTCTTTGGTCGGCCCGAAGATTTTTTCGCAGAACAATCCTTCCTTTTCAGGTTTAAGCGTCCTGTAGTTGATCGTTTCGGGCTTCTTTACTTCGCCGCGGGACCAGGAACGGATTTTATCCGGTGAAGCCAGGCCGATCTTCATATACTCGAAATTGTTGACGTCTATCAAGGAGCAACCCTCCTCCAACTTTTGTGGAACGTATTGCACCCGAACGGATGCGTGATGCTTGTGGTGCGTGCTATAGTGCCCACGACAAACGACTAACGCAAAAGTTTATTATTCGACGGCAAGCTCCGCGCCTTCAAGATTAAGGTTCAGCTTATCGCTTGATACCTCGTCATCATCGTCCATTTCCTTCATTTCGATCTCTTCTTCATTCTCGGAAAGGATCTTCACATCCATACCCAAGCTTTGAAGCTCTTTGATCAATACTTTGAAAGATTCCGGTACGCCCGGCTCCGGAACGTTCTCGCCTTTGACAATCGATTCATACGTCTTCACCCGTCCAACCACGTCATCCGATTTGACGGTCAATATTTCTTGCAGCGTGTAAGCCGCGCCATAAGCCTCGAGCGCCCAAACTTCCATCTCCCCGAAACGCTGTCCGCCGAACTGCGCCTTACCGCCGAGCGGCTGCTGCGTAACAAGAGAGTATGGTCCGGTCGACCGGGCATGAATTTTATCGTCAACCATGTGCGCCAGTTTGATCATGTACATGACGCCGACCGTAACTTCCCGTTCAAACGGTTCGCCCGTACGTCCGTCGTACAGCATCGTTTTACCGTTGCGCTGCATGCCGGCTTCTTCCATCGTATCGAATACGTCATACTCGCGGGCACCGTCAAATACCGGCGTAGCGGTATGAATACCGAGGAATCTGGCGGCCATGCCAAGATGAACTTCGAGCACCTGACCGATGTTCATCCGCGATGGAACGCCGAGCGGGTTAAGCACGACTTCAACCGGCGTACCGTCCGGCATGAACGGCATGTCCTCCTCAGGCAGAATGCGCGCGATAACCCCTTTGTTCCCGTGACGTCCGGCCATTTTATCGCCCTCGGAAATTTTCCGTTTCTGGGCAATATAAACGCGAACCAACTGATTGACGCCTGGCGGCAGCTCATCGCCATTCTCGCGCGTGAACACTTTCACGTCGACAACGATCCCGTCCGTACCGTGAGGCACGCGGAGGGAAGTATCGCGTACTTCGCGAGCTTTCTCGCCGAAGATCGCATGAAGCAATCTTTCTTCCGCCGTCAGCTCGGTAACGCCTTTCGGCGTGACTTTACCGACCAAAATATCTCCAGCGGCGATTTCCGCACCGACGCGAATAATACCGCGTTCATCGAGATTTTTCAGCGCGTCTTCGCCGACGTTCGGAATATCGCGTGTAATTTCTTCCGGTCCGAGCTTCGTATCGCGGGATTCAGACTCATACTCTTCGATGTGAATGGAAGTGTATACGTCTTCCTTTACAAGCCGTTCGCTAAGCAGAATCGCATCCTCGTAGTTGTAGCCTTCCCACGTCATAAAGGCAACGACAACGTTACGGCCAAGCGCCAGCTCGCCTTGCTCCGTTGAAGGACCGTCGGCCAAAATATCGCCCACGCGCACTTGCTCGCCTTTGTGGCAAATCGGACGCTGGTTGATGCATGTACCTTGGTTGGAACGCAAAAACTTATGAAGCTTATGCTTAATCAAGTCGCCGTTAACCAGTCGACCATCGACCATTTCCTGACGGCGAACCCATATTTCATTAGCGGAAACGCGTTCTACGACTCCGTTCACTTTGGAAACGATACAAACGCCGGAATCTTTGGCGGACTTATGTTCCATTCCCGTACCGACCAGCGGCGATTTCGGAATGAGAAGCGGTACTGCCTGCCGCTGCATGTTCGATCCCATGAGCGCACGGTTGGAGTCGTCATTTTCAAGGAACGGGATGAGCGCCGTCGCCACGGATACAACCTGCTTCGGCGATACGTCCATATAATCGACGCGATCTTTCGGAAGCGTCAGGATATCGTCTTTGTAACGAACGATAACCGAATCGTTGGCAAATTTGCCTTCATCCGTAAGCTCTGCGTTTGCCTGAGCTACAACGTAGTTGTCTTCTTCATCAGCAGTCAAATAGGCAATCTCGTCGGTTACGATTCCCGTATTCGGATCAACGCGTCGGTACGGCGCTTCGATAAAACCGAACTCGTTCACACGCGCAAAGGTGGAAAGCGAGTTGATCAAACCGATGTTCGGACCTTCCGGCGTCTCGATCGGGCACATCCGTCCATAGTGGGAGTGATGCACGTCGCGAACTTCAAAGCCAGCGCGCTCTCTGGTCAAACCGCCGGGTCCGAGTGCGGACAGACGGCGTTTGTGCGTCAGTTCAGCCAGCGGATTCGTCTGGTCCATAAACTGCGACAGCTGCGAACTTCCGAAGAACTCCTTAATCGATGCAATGACAGGACGAATGTTAATGAGCTGCTGCGGGGTGATCGTATTCACGTCCTGAATGGACATTCGCTCACGCACAACGCGTTCCATCCGGGACAACCCGATCCGGAATTGGTTTTGCAGCAATTCGCCCACGGAACGCAAACGACGGTTCCCCAAGTGGTCGATATCATCCGTGCTTCCGATTCCATGAAGCAGATTCATGAAGTAGTTGATCGAAGCGATGATGTCGGCCGGGGTAATGTTTTTAATCGACTTGTCGATTTTCCCGTTGGCGATGACTTTCACGATTTTCCCGTCTTCGATCGGAGAATACACGTCGATCGCCTGAAGCGGAATTTGATTCGTTTCCGTTACCCCATTGACAGCCGTATATTCTTTAAAACCAACGCTATCTTCCAGGTGAGGCATGATGGAATCAAGCAATCGGCGATCGATCAGTTGGCCGGCTTCCGCAATAATCTCGCCGGTCGCCGTATCCACTAACGTTTCAGCCAAACGTTGGTTGAACAAACGGTTCTTGATGTGCAGCTTTTTGTTGATTTTGTATCGGCCGACGTTCGCCAGATCATAGCGCTTCGGATCGAAGAAACGAGCGACCAGCAAGCTTCTGGCGTTATCGAGCGTCGGAGGCTCGCCCGGACGCAACCGTTCGTAAATTTCGATCAGCGCTTTGTCCGTCGAATCGGTGTTATCCTTGTCCAACGTATTGCGGATGTACTCGTTGTCGCCGAGCAGATCGATAATCTCCGCATCGGTACCGAAACCTAGTGCTCTCAGCAGCACGGTGACCGGAATTTTACGTGTACGATCAATCCGAACATAGACGATGTCTTTGGCATCGGTTTCGAGTTCAAGCCATGCGCCCCGGTTCGGGATGACCGTAGCCGTATATGTTTTCTTACCATTTTTATCGACTTTCGTGCTAAAATAGACGCTAGGAGAACGAACCAGCTGACTGACGATAACCCGTTCGGCGCCGTTGATGATGAACGTACCCGTTTCCGTCATCAGAGGAAAATCGCCCATAAATACTTCCTGCTCTTTTACCTCTCCGGTTTCCTTATTGATTAACCGTACTTTCACACGAAGCGGTGCTGCAAAGGTGACGTCGCGTTCCTTGGATTCATCAACCGAGTATTTGGGCTCACCCAAGCTATAGTCAATAAACTCCAACACCAAATTCCCCGTAAAATCTTGTATCGGGGAAATATCCTGAAACATTTCGCGCAATCCTTCATCCAAAAACCACTGATATGATTTTTGTTGGATCTCAATCAAGTTAGGAATTTCCAAAACCTCATTGATCCGCGCGTACGACCTGCGTTTACGTCGACCTAATTGAACAAGATGACCCGCCAACTTAGATTCACCCCTCATGTCTACTCAATAGAACAAAATAAAAGCCTCTTGGGAAGCCTTCTCGAGTAAATATTGCCCGAAGTTGGAACTTCTTTAGGAAGCTTCTAATTACTGAAATGAGAATTGGAGACTTTCCTTTCACTTTCCACATTTTTCCTCATACCATGTAGGTTTTACCTAAAATTTAAACATTATACGTCGAATGTTATAATTTTATACACTACATGCAGGAAAAATATTTCTTGACATTTTAGCCAACTAAAGACATATATCCCAATCATAATGCTGACATTTTATAATAATACCACAGATAAAATATCAAGTCAACATTTTTTCCTACGGCGGAATATATCGGTTAGTCACGACATTCCGAAGCCGCTAAGCGATATATTCCGCCGCAAGACTGCTTTCTACTTCGTCGCTTTCAAAATCCAATAACCTTTATCTCGCTCCACTTCCACCACTTCGGAAAACAGAGACTCCAGTTTTTTCACAGCCGATGGGGCTCCCTGCTTTTTCTGAATGACAATCCACAGCGCGCCTCCCGGAACGAGCACCTCATGCGCCTGTTCAAAAATGCGATGGACCGTCTCCTTTCCCGCACGAATCGGCGGGTTGGTGAGTACAGCGTCAAATGTACGGCCCGTTACCTGCTCGAGAAGATCGCTTTGCAAAATTTCAACATTCGTGATCTGATTGCGCTTCGCATTATGCTTCGCCAGCTCAATCGCCCTCTCGTTGATGTCAACCATCGTAACCATACCTTTTCCTGCAAGCACCGCCGCAGCAAGACCGATCGGCCCGTAGCCGCAGCCTACGTCGAGCACTCTGGCCTGATCCGGCAGACTTACCGTCTCTATGAGCAGCTTCGACCCGTAGTCGATCCCTCGCTTGGAGAAGACGCCGGCGTCGGTGGTAAATGTAAATGTACGACCGATCATGGTTTCTTCAATCGTATGCTGATCGTGGGCCGTACTCGGTTTTTGAGAATAATAATGCTCCGACACGTAGCATCACCCTCCTATGTTGACAACTGAGATCGTCTAAACGGATCTAACAGTTGCAACGTTTGTTGACAACTGAGATCATCGAAACTGATCTAACGATTGCAACGTTGTTGACAACTGAGATCATCGAGACCGATCTAACAATTGCAACGTTGTTGACAACTGAGATCATCGAAACCGATCTAACAATTGCAACGTTTGTTGACAAAAGAGACCGGCCCAAATCGACCTGTCCGCCGCAGGTTTATCGAAAAGGAAAACCCCTTGAAGAGTCGCCTCTGCAAGGGGTGCTTAACACGCAAGTCCGTATTACTTCACTTCTACGGAAGCGCCTGCTTCTTCCAATTTTGCTTTAACGGATTCAGCTTCTTCTTTGGAAACTTTCTCTTTAAGCGGCTTCGGTGCGCCGTCTACAAGATCTTTCGCTTCTTTCAAGCCGAGGCCTGTAATTTCGCGAACAACTTTGATAACGTTGATTTTGGAAGCGCCAGCGCTGTTCAAAATTACGTCGAATTCTGTTTGCTCAGCAACTTCTGCTGCTGCGCCGCCTGCTACTACAGCTACAGGTGCTGCTGCAGTTACGCCGAATTCTTCTTCGATTGCTTTAACCAGGTCGTTCAGTTCAAGTACAGTCATGCCTTTGATGGCTTCCAAGATTTGCTCTTTGCTCATGGTTAAACCTCCATTTATGTTCGATATGATTTTTTTTAGAATACTGAAAGCTTGCAATAATTAAGCTTCTTGCGCTCCGCCTTCTTGCTTCTCGGCCACAGCCTTAACCGCAAGGGCGAAATTGCGAACAGGTGCTTGAAGCACGCTGAGCAACATGGACAGAAGACCTTCTCTGGAAGGAAGTTCTGCGAGTGCTTTGATTTGGTTAAAATCAACCACTTTACCTTCAACGACGCCGGCTTTTACGCTCAGTTGATCGTTTTTCTTGGCAAAATCGGTCAAAATTTTGGCCGGAGCCACAACGTCGTCTTTGCTGAATGCAATCGCGGTAGGACCGCTCAAGTATTCACCCAGATCGGACAATTCGGAATTTTCCGTAGCACGGCGAACCAATGAATTTTTCAATACTTGGAACTCAATGCCCGCTTCACGCAATTGTTTGCGAAGCTCGGTTACTTGAGCCACGTTCAAACCGCGGTAATCTGCAACGATTGCGCAGGAGCTTTCTTTCAGCTTGTCGCTTACTTCTGCCACTTGCGCCGCTTTTTGCTCGATAATTTTCGCGTTTGCCATATTTGCACCTCTTTTCATGCAGCGATTTTACAACACTTACTTGCGAAGCTTACGCTCGTAAACTACCCGATCACATTCGTGCATCTGCCAGGCATCTCCCCAGAAAACGAGAAATGCCTTCGCAGACAAGGCGAAGGCATGATCATTCACGAATTCTTTGTACTAACAGGCAAAGAATACCGAACTTATATCATAACACCTCGGTAGGAGATTAAGCTTCCAAAGGAAGCACCTACTGTCTACGGTAAGCATATTCGTTTGTTAAACCTTTAACAGGTTAGCACGGCTGACGAACAAAGTCAACTGTTAAGCTATTCCTATTATCGGAGGTTAGCCGCGTTGATGCGAGCGCCCGGTCCCATCGTGGAAGAAACCGCAACGTTCTTCAGGTAAACGCCTTTTGCTGCAGCAGGCTTCGCTCTGTTCAGCGCATCGATGAGCGCTTTAAAGTTCTCAGCAAGCTTCTCAGCGTCGAAGGACACTTTACCGATCGGCGCGTGGATTTGTCCGGCTTTATCCAGACGGTATTCGATTTTACCTGCCTTGATTTCCTGAACGGCTTTCGCTACGTCGAACGTAACGGTGCCCGCTTTCGGGTTCGGCATCAAACCTTTACCACCTAAGATACGGCCAAGTTTACCGACTTCACTCATCATGTCCGGCGTAGCTACGCAGACATCGAAGTCGAACCAACCTTGTTGGATTTTGTTTATCATGTCTTGATCGCCTACAAAGTCAGCGCCAGCCGCTTCCGCTTCTTTCGCTTTGTCCCCTTTGGCAAATACAAGAACGCGTTTTGTTTTACCAGTGCCGTGTGGCAGTACAACGACGCCGCGGACAGCCTGGTCTTGTTTTCTAGGGTCTACGCCCAAACGTACGGCAACTTCAACGGTTTCGTCGAACTTTGCACGTGCCGTCTTCTTTACAAGCTCGATCGCTTCAAACGGCTCATAGAACGCTTCAGCATCGATCTGCTTGGCTACTTCGAGGTATTTCTTACCGTGTTTAGCCATTGTCTAGTCCTCCTAAGTGGTATTAGCGGAATGTCCTCCCACTGATCGTGCAACTTTGTTACTTCGTGTGAAACGAAGACAGTTGTCACGTTTCATGCAACCGTTACATAAGCGAAGCCATGTCGGTTGTCATGTATGTGCAACCATTACACAGGCGAAGCCGTGTTGGTTGTCACGTATGTGCAATCGTTACAAATGCGAAGCATTGTCGATTGTCACTGCGGATTTCGCAATCGAATTAGTCTTCGATCACTACGCCCATGCTGCGAGCCGTACCTTCAACCATACGCATAGCCGCTTCCACGGACGCTGCGTTCAGGTCAGGCATTTTTTGCTCGGCGATTTCGCGTACTTTCGAACGCTTAACAGTCGCAACCTTCTTCTTGTTCGGTTCGCCGGATCCTTTTTCGATCCCTGCAGCTACGCGCAGCAATACGGCAGCCGGAGGCGTTTTCGTCTCAAAAGTGAAGGAGCGATCTTCAAATACCGTAATTACGACAGGGATGATCAAACCAGCTTGGTCGGCTGTACGAGCGTTAAACTCTTTACAGAATGCCATGATGTTAACCCCTGCTTGACCGAGTGCAGGACCGATCGGCGGCGCCGGATTCGCTTTACCTGCAGGAACTTGAAGCTTTACCATTTTGATGACCTTTTTTGCCATTGTGTGACACCTCCTCGTTCTAGTATGGCAGTCTGCACCGCTTTACAGCTTTTCCACTTGGTTGTAGTCCAGCTCGACCGGCGTTTCTCTGCCAAACATGTTGACATGTACCTTCAGTTTACTCTTGTCCACAAGTATTTCCTCTACCGTACCGACAAAGTTGGCGAAAGGCCCGACTTTTACGCGAACGGTATCCTTCAGCTCGAAATCGATTTTCGGTTTCGGCTCTTCAATGCCCATGTGTTTAAGGATCGAATCGACTTCCTCGGGAAGCAGCGCCGTCGGCTTCGAACCGGAACCGGTGGAACCTACGAACCCGGTAACGCCAGGCGTGTTGCGCACGACATACCATGAATCGTCCGTCTGGATCATCTCCACAAGCACGTAACCCGGATATACTTTGCGCATAACCGTCTTCTTCTTGCCATCCTTATTCACAAGCTCTTCTTCCATGGGGACAAGCACCCGAAAGATCTTATCCTTCATGTCCATGGACTCAACACGTTTTTCCAAATTAGCCTTTACCTTGTTCTCATACCCCGAATAGGTATGTACGACGTACCATCTTTTCTCCATTTCCATAGCGCCACCCATTGTCATCATCATTGGAATACAAGGCGAAGCAGCTCAGAAATACCCAAGTCAAGAACATAGAAGTACACCGTCACGAAGGCGACCGTAAACAAGACAACCAGCGTATAGCTGATCATTTCCTTACGCGTAGGCCATTTGACTTTCCTCAATTCAGACCAGCAGTCCGCAAAAAAAGAAAACGTGCTGCCAAATCCTTGCTTCATTTTAGCCAAAAAGGCCATGGCCTGCACCTCCAAAAACTAGCGAGTTTCGCGATGAGCGGTTTGTTCATTGCAAAACTTGCAATATTTCTTAAGCTCCATGCGGTCAGGATGGTTGCGCTTATTTTTGGTGGAAGTATAGTTTCTTTGCTTGCAGTTTGTGCACGCTAATGTGATAATCACCCGCATGATGTACACCTCCTACGGTCCAGCCTCAAAATTTTCGCCTTTAAGCGATCAGCATAAAAAAAGCCCCAAAGCTTAAGGCTACCAAAATACTTTAGCACACGCCCTTTTTTCTGTCAAGGAAAAAGGATTAACACGAACTGCCTGTCCCGCATTTTCCCAGTATCGGCAAACTGCACGAGTCTTAAACCCGAAGTTGAACACGAAAACGGTTGACATGAGAGAACGTTTGTTCTACTATAAAGGTATCCAATATTCGGCAAATGAAAGTGTTCAAAGCTCAGTCCCGGCACAAGCGATAGCACAGGTTCCTTGCAAAATAAAAAGGCCCCTGCTTCGTAGCAACGGCACTTGTAAACTAGGCGTCCCTTACTTCCAAATATCTCTCGAGTTTGCGCTTCACTCGCTGCAGCGCATTGTCAATCGACTTCACGTGCCGATCCAAATCAACGGCAATTTCCTGATAAGACCGGCCATCCAAATACAGCATCAATACTCTGCGTTCAAGATCGCTTAATATTTCTCCCATCTTATCTTCCAGACCGCTAAACTCTTCCTGGTTGATTATCAATTCCTCCGGATCGGAAACTCGGGAGCCGCAAATGACATCGAGCAGCGTACGATCGGAATCTTCATCATAAATAGGCTTGTCCAGCGAAACGTAAGAATTCAGTGGAATATGTTTCTGGCGAGTAGCAGTTTTGATAGCCGTAATGATCTGGCGGGTAATACACAGCTCGGCAAACGCCTTGAAGGATGATAGCTTGTCGCCGCGAAAGTCGCGAATCGATTTGTACAGGCCGATCATGCCTTCCTGCACAATGTCTTCTCTGTCTGCACCGATCAAAAAATAAGAACGCGCTTTGGCGCGCACAAAGTTCTTATACTTGTTGATCAGATATTCGAGCGCATCGCTGTCGCCTTCGCGGACCGAATCCACAATATCTTCGTCTGCCTTGAGGTCGTATTCGTACATTCTCAGTTCTTTGAGGTCGACACTCACCAATATCCCTCCGGCCCTGCGCTTCAAAGATAGGATTAGTATACATTATGTAATCTATCACCGTCAACAAGATTACGCTTGAAAAAGCTTCATATTACGAGACTTTCAGGCATATTTTAACGCCCTCGCCTCCACTTTTCGAACATCGCCTTGACGTCGTCGCTCAGCTTGCTGTCGAAAGTATTATGTCGACCTGAGCTGTTGTCCTCTTCGATTTTCTTCCGTATTTCCTGCCGGGCTTGCCTTACTTTGACCAGCAGCTCGCCGGCCGGAACCCGGAAAGCCCCTTTGCCGAAAATAACGTGCTGCTCGGTCATGTCGCTGGTCGCCACATAGATTTGTTTTCGACGGCCGATATGTGCGGTAACAAGCCGTTCTATCAATTCATCGGCCGTCTCTTTTTCTTTTGTAAAATAGACGGGAAGTTTATGGTGCACGTCTTTGCGTCCGAGCCCGGGCACATAATAAGCGTCAAAAACAAGAATGACCTTCATCCCGGAAAACGACTGATACTCCCCCATGATGCCGATCAACCGGTCGCGCGCTTCTTCGAGCCGGATCTCTTTTAGCTTCTGCAGCTCGGGCCAGGCGCCGATGATATTATATCCGTCCACAATTAATATTTCTTGAATCATTCAACGTGCCCCGCCATCGCTAGTGAGCGGCCATTCGCTGGCGCACAACTTCATACATCAATACGGAAGCGGCCACTGAGGCGTTCAAAGAGTTGATTTGACCGAACATCGGCAGCTTGAGTAAAAAATCGCACTTCTCTTTAATTAACCGCCCTACCCCTTTACTCTCGTTCCCGATGATGATGGCGATCGGCAAATTGAGGTTTGTTGCATATACATGCTGCTTCGCGTCTACATCCGTTCCGGCGATCCACAGCCCCTGCTCTTTCAGCTGTTCAATCGTCTGCGCCAAGTTGGTCACCCGTGCAACAGGGACATATTCCACCGCGCCAGCCGATGTTTTCGATACGGTAGCGGTTAAACCGACGGAACGCCGTTTCGGAATGATGACCCCATGAACCCCCGTGCAATCGGCCGACCGCAAAATAGAGCCCAGGTTATGCGGATCTTCGATTTCATCCAATATCAGCAGGAACGGTTGTTCCCCCTTTTCTGCGGCTCTGGCCAATAAATCTTCCACCTCTACGTATTCATAAGCCGCCACCTGCGCAACGACGCCTTGATGCTGTACACCCGCCGCCATTTGATCCAGCTTTCGTTTGTCCGCAAATTGAACGATAACACCATTTTGCTTTGCTTCGGCAATAATCGGTTGCGTCAATTGTTTTTGCGCCTGCTCGGCGATCCATATTTTATTGATCGTCCGGCCGGAGCGGAGCGCTTCAAGCACTGAATGCTTGCCTCCGATAAATTCTTCCATTACGAGGTCCCCCTTTCTGCCATTTATTCAGGAACGGCTCTGATCGAGCGAAAGCATCAACAAATGCTTCAGCCGTTCCCATTGCTGCGTATAATATAAATAACCGATCAAACATTCGAACGCCGTGCTGTGCCGGTACTCCAATATATCGGCATTTTTGGCCGTAGTTCCCGATTTGGCGTTACGTCCCCGCTTCACGATGTCGATTTCTTCTTCCGTCAGCTCGGGCATCCAGCGTTCAAGCGCCCGTGCCTGAGCTTTGGCGGACACATACTGTGTCGCTTGGCGATGAAGATGGTTCGGACGATGGTTAGGCATTGATACGACATACTGCCGAACAAACACTTCATAGATCGCATCGCCCATATAGGCCAGCACCAAAGGGTTCAACAGCTTCGGCTCGCGTGCCGGCGGAAAGTCGAATAAATTGCTACCGCCAATAGATAACAGATCATCCCGCTCCATGTTATTTCCGCCGCCAACGGATACCCTGAGCCGTATCTTCCAGTACGATGCCCCGCTCCGTCAGGAGATTGCGAATTTCATCCGCACGCGCCCAATTTTTCGTACGCCGCGCCTCGGTCCGTTCGGTAATCAATTGCTCGATTTCTTCATCGAGCAGCGATTCTTCCGTACGGGATAGTATACCCAATACGTCATCCATCGCCGCAAATTGCTGTTCCAGAAGCTGCAGTGAGGCCAAAGTGACCCGATCCTTGTTCATATACAAATTCGCCGCATGCACAAGGTCGAACACTGCCGTGATCGCATCCGGCGTATTGAAATCGTCATTCATCTTCGTTTCGAAGTTTTCCTTCGCCGTACGTACCGCCTCCGCGACAGATGGTTCCGCTTCACCCGCATCCGCCGTCTTAAGACGATGCTTGATGCCTGCGATGCAGTTCTCGATCCGGGCCAAACTGCCTTTCGCCTGCTCGACGGCCTCGTCGCTGAAATTGAGCGGGTTGCGATAATGGCCGGAAAGCATAAAGTAACGGATAATTTGCGGCGACATCGTTTGGAGCAATTGGTGCACGTTAATGCCGTTTCCAAGCGATTTGGACATCTTCTCGTTATTGATGTTTACAAACCCGTTATGCATCCAATAATTGGACATGGCATGCCCTGTCAATCCTTCAGACTGGGCGATCTCGCACTCATGATGCGGGAAGGTCAAATCTTGGCCACCGCCGTGAATATCGATCGTTTCGCCCAAATATTTGCGGACCATGGCCGAGCACTCGATATGCCACCCCGGCCGCCCTTCGCCCCATGGGCTGGACCAGCTGATTTCGCCGGGCTTTGCCGCTTTCCAGAGCACAAAGTCCTGCGGATTCTCCTTGCGTTCATCCACATCGACACGGATGCCGAACTGCAGCTCCTCCATATTCTGGTGAGACAGTTTGCCGTATTCGGCAAACTTCGCCGTGCGATAAAAGACATCCCCGCCGCTCTCATACGCTAGTCCCTTCTCGACCAGTCCTGAGATAAAATCGATGATCTCCGTCATATTCTCCGTCACGCGGGGATGGACAGTCGCTTGGCGCACGCCCAGCCCTTGCGTGTCCTCGTAATATTTTTGCACGAACAGGTCGGCGACTTCCGGCACCGTCGTTCCCATTTCCGCCGCTTTCTTGATCAGCTTGTCATCTACATCGGTAAAGTTCACCACATAGTGAACGTCGTATCCTACCGATTCCAAGTAACGCCGCACCACGTCGAAAAAGATAACCGGACGGGCGTTACCGATATGAATATAATCGTATACGGTTGGGCCGCATACATACATCTTCACTTTGCCGGGCTCAATCGGGTTGAACTCTTCTTTGGCCCGCGTCATGGTATTGTAAATCTTGAGCGCCATTCTTTTCATTGCCTCCGTTTTTCGATTTTGCTTCCGCCAGCTCCGCCTTCAAGTCGTCAATCTGTTTCTGCACGTCGCGAAACATATCTACTACCGGGTCGGGCAGCTTGTCATGTTCCAAACGGCCGACGCGCACGCCGTCCCGCTTCACCACACGGCCGGGAATACCTACAACCGTGCTGTTGGGGGGCACTTCATTCAATACCACGGCATTCGTTCCGATTCTGGAATTGTCGCCGACCTTAAAAGAGCCGGTCACCTTGGCCCCTGCAGAAATAACGACATTGTTGCCGATGGTCGGGTGACGTTTCCCTTTTTCTTTCCCCGTACCGCCAAGCGTAACCCCGTGATACAGCAGCACGTCGTCTCCGATCTCGCATGTTTCTCCAATCACGACCCCCATCCCGTGGTCAATGAAGAAGCGGCGGCCGATAACTGCGCCGGGATGAATCTCGATCCCCGTCATAAACCGGCTGATTTGAGAAATGATTCTTGCGATTGTAAATAGACGTCTCCGGTAAAACCAGTGCGCCACCCGATGCGCCCATAGCGCATGCAAACCGGCGTACGTAAATACGACTTCAAACCAGCCTCTTGCCGCGGGATCATTCTCAAATATCGTAGCGACGTCTTCACGCATTCTCGCAAACATTCAGCACACCTCTTTCCCCCTGCGCCCTCTCGCTCACTGAACCAATCACAACAAAAAGCCCCCACAGCCGTCAGGCTGCAGAGGCGTTGCATCGCGGTTCCACTCTGCTTGAATCACTACGCGGGATCCTGCACGTTGCCGTACAAGCTTCTCCCCTAGTCACTCATCTTAGTCGTTCGTATCGTGAACGAAACGGCAAAGACTACCCTGCCTGTCAGCCTGACGGCTGCGTCAGATCGTCTTTACGGCTCCCGGGTGCACTTCCGGGGAGCAAGGATTGGACAACTCGCAGCCGGCCGATCATGCTCGGCCGATTGTCCTCTCTGAAAATCCCGGCTTTCCCGTACTTTCCCGTTCGTCGCCTTCGCTTTATGATTGTTTAGTATAGCGGAAATAATCCGCCATTACAATAATTTCTTCACTCGGCTCATCACGGTTTCTTTACCGAGCAAGTACATAGTCATGTTCAGATCCGGCCCGTGCATTTGACCGGTAAGCGCCACGCGTACGGTCATGAACAGCGGCTTTCCTTTGTACCCTGTTTCCGTCTGAACGGCTTTCATGATGCCTTTCATCGCGTCTACCGTAAAGTCCGCAGCCTGCTCTACTTGAGACAAGAAACTGCTCAACACGACCGGTGCATGCTCTTCCGAAAGCATTGACTTCGCTTCCTCGTTCTCGAACGTAACGTCCTCCCGGAAGAAAAGCTCCGACAGCGGCACGATTTCCCCAGCGAATCGCAGCTGCTCCTGGTACAGCCCGACGAGCGAGCGCACCCATTGCTCCTGCTCGGCACTGAGCGACTGCGACAGACGCCCCGCCTTCTGCAGATGCGGAAGGGCAATCGATACGATCCGGTCGGGATCGGCTTTTTTGATATATACGTTATTCATCCAGTTCAGCTTATCCATATCGAACACGGCCGGACTTTTGGAAATACGGCTCAAATCGAATTGAGCGATCAATTCTTCTTTGGAGAAAATCTCTTCCTCGCCCTTCGGCGACCAGCCCAGCAGCGCAATGAAATTCATGACCGCTTCCGGCAAATAACCGAGATCGCGATACTGCTCCATAAATTGAATGATGGATTCGTCGCGCTTACTCATTTTTTTGCGATCTTGATTCAGTATGAGCGATAAATGCGCGAATTCCGGCACCGGCAAGCCCAATGCCTCGTACATCATAATTTGCCGCGGCGTATTGGTCAAATGCTCTTCCCCGCGAATGACCAGATTGATTTTCATCAAATGATCGTCAAGAATAACGGCGAAGTTATAGGTCGGGATTCCGTCAGGACGAACGATGATGAAATCACCGATACCGCCGGACTCAAACTCCACCTGCTCGCGAATCCGGTCGTTAAACGAGATGGTGCGGTTTTCCGGCACGCGGAACCGGATCGACGGCTTACGTCCTTCTGCGCGGCATGCTTCAGCCTGCTCCGGCGTCAAGTGACGGCACTTGCCCGAATACATCGGCATCAAGCCTTTTGCTTCCTGCTCCGCCCGTTCCTGCTCCAGATCCGCCTCGGAACAGTAGCAATAATAGGCATCGCCGCTGCCGATCAATTGTTCAATAAACGGCTTATATAAGTGCAAACGTTCCGTCTGCCGATAAGGACCGTACGGGCCGCCGATATCTACGCTCTCGTCCCAATCGACGCCAAGCCATTGCAATCCGTCCAGCTGGTTGCTGATGCCCGACTCTTGATGACGGGTCTGGTCCGTATCCTCGAAACGAATAATAAAGCGACCGCCTTCCTTGCGGGCGATCAAATAATTGAATAAAGCCGTGCGGGCTCCGCCGATATGAAGATGTCCGGTCGGACTCGGGGCATACCTAACGCGAAAATCCATGGAAATGTTCTCCTCTCAAAAATAACGGCAACGAGTAATTCCGAAAAAAATATTATTCGTTATCATAGCACACCTTTTACCAGACAAACAACCGCCTGCGCCGCAATGCCTTCGCCGCGTCCCGTGAACCCAAGCTGTTCCGTCGTTGTCGCTTTGACATTGACCTGTGTCGGTTCTTCCGCCTCCAGCGCTGTGACAATCCGTTCCACCATAGCGGGAATGTAAGGAGCCATCTTCGGCTTCTGGGCGATGATCGTACAGTCCGCGTTGCCCAGACGGTATCCCGCTTCCTTCGCAAGCGCCCATACCTGCTCCAATAGCTTGTAGCTGTCGGCGTCTTTGAATGCTTGATCCGTATCGGGAAAATGTTTCCCGATATCGCCGCGTCCGAGCGCCCCCAGGATGGCATCGCTCAGCGCATGCAGCAGCACATCCGCATCGGAATGGCCAAGAAGCCCTTTTTCATAAGGAATTTCTACGCCGCCGATAATGCATTTACGCCCTTCCACCAACTGATGCACATCAAAACCTTGTCCTACACGAATCATCATTTCTTCTCTCCCCTGACCTGACGTATGATCCACTCGGCCCAAGGCAAATCCTCCGGCGTTGTGATTTTAATATTGTAATAATCGGCTTCCACTACAGCCACTTTCGTGCCAAGCCGCTCCACCAGCATGGCGTCGTCCGTCCCCAGGAACGACTCCCGGCGTGCTTGTTCATGTGCTTCCACCAGCAAAGAAAAGCGAAAAGCCTGCGGGGTTTGGATCGCCCACAAGCTGCTCCGATCGGGGGTGGCTTTAATAAAGCCGTCACGGTCAACGACTTTGATCGTATCCTTTACAGGAACGGCCAATACCGCGGCACCTGTCACTTTCGCTTTGGCAAGGCACGCCATGATATGCTCCTCTGCCGCAAAAGGCCGTACGCCGTCATGTACCATGACCCATTCCACATAACCGGTGAGCGTCAGAAGCCCTTGATAAACAGAATCCTGACGCTCTTTTCCCCCCGGAATAATTCGCTTTATTTTACCGAGACCGTACTGCTCCGCATATCCCTTGCAGCGTTCTACATCGTCCGGGCCGGTAACGAGGACGATCTCGTCCACCGCGTCCATCCGGTTGAACCTCAACAATGTATGTACCAATATCGGTTTATCGTCGATCTGCAAGTATTGCTTGCTCTCCTGCGTGCCCATTCTCGAACCTTTGCCCGCAGCTACGATGACAATCCCCAGCTTGTCCTTCATTGCTCTCACCTGCCACAACGTATCGGCTCAAGAAGTTGCGGCTGCTCTTGCGCCTGCCGCTGTCCTCCAAAAGCGCATCTCCCTTATCATACCTTGTTAGAGCGCTTTTTCCAATAGCTTCGGTTTGGCAAAGATCATTCGGCCTGCTGAAGTTTGCAGTACGCTGGTCACCAGCACATCGAGCGTCGTACCGATGAAATCACGTCCGCCTTCAACGACGATCATCGTCCCGTCATCCAAATAAGCTACGCCTTGTCCATGTTCCTTGCCGTCCTTAATAACCTGTACCAAAATTTCCTCGCCCGGCAGAACGACCGGCTTCACCGCGTTGGCCAGATCGTTGATGTTCAGCACCGATACGCCTTGCAGTTCGCATACTTTATTCAGGTTAAAATCGTTTGTGATGACTTTGCCCTGAAGCACTTTGGCGAGCCGCACGAGTTTGCTGTCCACTTCGGAAATTTCCTCGAAGTCGCCTTCATAGATCAGTACTTTCACATCGAGTTCTTTCTGAATTTTGTTCAAAATATCGAGTCCGCGACGTCCCCGGTTCCGTTTGAGTAAATCTGACGAATCGGCGATATGCTGCAGCTCCTCCAGAACAAATTCCGGAATGACGAGCGTCCCCTCGATAAACCCGGTTTTGCAAATATCCGCTATGCGGCCGTCAATAATAACGCTGGTATCGAGTATTTTATGTTCCTCGAATCCTTTTGCTTCACCCGCTCCCCGGTCTCGTCCGGATTGCCTCTTATCGAGCAGCGCCATGAGTTCATCTTTCTTGACCGAGCCAAGACGGTAGCCTACCCAAGCAAACAACGCAATACAAAGCATATGGATGAGCGGGCTTGTCAAACCGGCATCTTCCAACGGACCGAACAGGACGGACGATATCAACAGTCCGATGACCATGCCGACGGAACCGGCCAGCAGCTCTGTGATCGGCACGTTCCCTACCTGCTCTTCTCCTTTTTGCACCAATCTTGTTACATAATAAAGCACAACCGTGCTGACGGAATAAAACAATACGGCCCCCAGCGCAAACATCCAGAATTCATATCCTGGCATCGAATCCAGTCCCGAAACCGGTTCTATGACGTCAAAAAATGGCTTACGAATCGTATCACTCCACTGTACTCCAAGCGCACCGCCAATAACTGCAAACAGAAGCTGGAACCACTTTCTCATCATAGATTTCACCTCCATTAATCAATCGTTTCATCTTCCTCGTTACAATTATGAACCAAAAGTTTCCTGCCTAATCCTCGGAAGACGAAGAAAATGCAAAAAAAAGCATCTACTTTCCTTCCGGAAAATAAATGCTTTTCATTTTCACCGATTCATTATGGAGCAACGGCATGTTAGAACGTCGTCGTTTTGCTTTCGTTTTCTTCTACCTTTTTGTTTTTCTTTCTTCTTCGGAAGAAGAGCCGATCAACGTTTTTTTTTAACCCCCACAACGCATAGATCACGAGCGGGACGAAGATAAGCTTGGACAGCAAGCTTGGATATAAAATAGCAAGCAGCACCGCTGCCGCAACGACAACCGGAGTAATCCACAAGGCTGCTTTCGGGATGCCGACCTTCTTGAAGTTCGGATATTTCACGGTGCTGACCATCAAATAGGAGAGCAGCAGCGTCGAAAGCACGAGTACGAGTGTATTCAATTCGTTATGAAAAAGGGCAAGCGTACACAGCACGCCGCCGGCCGCCGGAATCGGAAGTCCGATAAAATATCCCGGCGTACCCGCCACCACGTTGAAGCGGGCAAGTCTGAGCGCTCCGCAAATCGGGAAAATCGCCGTCACAATCCATGCAGCCGCTGCATTCAATTCGGTAAAAGCGACTACGTACATGATGAACGCCGGAGCAACTCCGAACGAAATAACGTCGGACAAAGAATCAAGCTCTTTGCCGAATTCGCTCTGCGCGTTCAAGGCGCGTGCCACGCGTCCGTCCAATCCGTCGAGCAGCATGGCAACAATGACCATAATCGCCGCAAGCTCGGGATTATTGTTAAACACTAAAATAATGGAAATTATTCCCAAGAACAGGTTTCCAACGGTAAATAAGTTCGGCAGGGATTTCGTTATCATGTTTATAGTCCACCTCTGGTTTTACTGTACCCCAATCCATTTCATTATATTAGGCTACCCTCTGATTGTATGCAAGTTATATATGTCTGTCAATGAGTACCTGATCTTGGATACGTTTCAGTCCCTCTTTAATCGTGCGCGCGCGTACCTCGCCGATTCCGTCGACATCGTCGAGTTCTTCTATCGTAGCCATCATCAAATGCGGAAGATACTCGAACCGCTCGACCAAATTATGGATGATCACTGAAGGCAGCCGCGGAATTTTGTGAAGAACCCGGTAACCACGCGGCGAAACCGTCTCCTCCGCATTAATCGCGGCATGTCCGTAACCAAGCACCCGGGCAATATGGGAATGATCCAAAATTTCATCCGAAGCAAGTCGGCGCAATGCCGCCATCACTTCCTTGACTTTCTCGTCGCTTGGATCTCTGACGTAATCTTTGATCAGCAGATACGATTCATGCTCCGTATGGCCGACCAATTCTTCCATCTGCATGCTGATGAGCCGTCCTTCGTTACCGAGTTCATTAATATATCTTTTAATCTCCGCCCGAATCCGCAACACCATCTCAACCCGCTGAACGACCCCTGTCACATCATGAAGTGTGACAAGCTCCTCGAATTCGGCAGCGCCGAGATTGGTCAAATCTTGATCGAGCACCGACTTATATTTCTCCAACGTCTGTATCGCCTGATTGGCCTTGGTCAAAATAACGCCGATATCTTTCAGTGCATAACGCAGGTTGCCCTGGTACAAAGTAATGACATTCCTCCGCTGCGAAATGGAGACAACGAGTTTGGACGTTTGTTTCGCCACCCGCTCTGCCGTCCGATGACGGATCCCCGTTTCGATGGAAGAAATCGATGAATCCGGGATCAGCTGTGTGTTCGCATAAAGGATTCGTTTCAAATCTTCGCTTAAAATAATCGCTCCGTCCATTTTGGCCAGCTCATATAAATAGTTGGGCGAAAAATCACAATTGATGGAGAACCCGCCGTCCACGATTTCCATCACTTCCGGGCTGTAGCCGACGACGATCAATCCGCCGGTTTTCGCTCGAAGCACGTTTTCGAGTCCCTCCCGAAAAGGCGTACCCGGAGCGACGAGCTGCAGCAGTTGGCTCATCACATCCCTTTTGGTCATTTCCTTGCTCACGTAATGTCCCTCCATTCTTACCGATACCTGGTTATAGTAAAGCAGCCGAAAGCGCTTCGGCTACCGTATTGACGCCGATAATTTCAATGCCTGCCGGGGGAGCCCAGCCTTTCAAGCTTTTTTGCGGCACAATCACCCGCTTGAAGCCAAGCTTTTGCGCTTCGCGCACGCGTTGGTCGACTCTGGATACGCCGCGTACTTCTCCGGTCAAACCGACTTCGCCGAAGACGACGTCATACGGCTGCGTAGGCTGTTCACGAAAGCTGGACGCAATGCTCACCGCTACCGCCAAATCGACCGCTGGTTCATCGAGTTTGACCCCGCCGGCAATATTCAGGTAAGCATCCTGATTTTGCAGGAACATTCCCATTCGTTTTTCTAAAACGGCAATAATGAGCGATAAACGATTATGATCGAACCCGGTCGCCATGCGGCGCGGCGAAGGAAAATTCGTCGTCGAAACGAGCGCCTGCAGCTCTACGAGCACCGGACGGGTTCCCTCCATACTGGCAACGACTGTTGATCCGGATACGCCTAGCGGACGTTCGGACAAGAATAGCTCGGACGGATTATTGACTTCGACCAATCCGATTTCCTGCATCTCGAAAATGCCGATTTCGTTCGTCGAGCCGAAGCGGTTTTTGACCGCGCGCAATAAACGGTACGAATGGTGCCGCTCGCCTTCGAAATAAAGCACGCAATCGACCATATGTTCGAGCATACGGGGACCGGCAATCGCCCCTTCTTTAGTAACATGACCAACAACTACCGTTGCAATGCCTTTGATTTTGGCGATCCGCATAAAATGACCGGTGCACTCCCGCACTTGGGAAACGCTGCCCGGCGCTGAAGTGACAGCCGGATGGTATACCGTTTGAATCGAATCGATCACGACAAAATCAGGGCCGATCTCATCGATCGCCGCTTCGATGTGCTCCACATTCGTTTCGCTAAGAACGAATAACAGGGGAGAAACCACTTGAAGCCGGTCGGCCCGAAGCTTCGTTTGTCTAACGGACTCTTCTCCGGAGATGTAAAGAACTTTCAGCTGCTGCTTCGTAAGCTCAAACGATGTTTGCAGCAGCAACGTTGACTTGCCGATCCCGGGATCGCCTCCGACCAGAATAAGCGAGCCCGGGACGATGCCGCCGCCCAGCACGCGGTTAAGCTCCTTATTGTCCGTAACAATTCGCTGCTCTTCACTGCTCTCTATGTTTATGATCGAAACCGGCTTTTCTTTCTTCTTGGAAAAGGAAGTGTGCAGCCCCTGGCTTTTGCTGACAGTTTCTACTTCTTCCACAAAACTGTTCCATGCATGACAGCCTGGGCATTTTCCGAGCCATTTGGGGGACTCGTAGCCGCACTGCTGACAAAAAAATTTGGTTTTCGTTTTTACCATGTCCAACTCCTGCTTCTACGATCGGTCCTGTATTCCAGAACTGATAAAAAAATTCCACTATTTCTCAGTGTACCATTTTGCGCCTGTATTTGAAAACCCATCTCCCTCCAAATACAAAAAAATCCAACCCCCCCGACGTTCATCGGGCGAGGTTGGATTTTACTATTACGCTTACGACGTTACTTCTTGCGTTCGTTCAACGACAAGCTCTCCGTCTTTCTCGTCAATCGTCAGCTTGTCGCCTTTGGCAATATTGCCGCGAAGCAATTCTTCGGACAGACGGTCCTCGATGTGCTTCTGGATCGCTCGGCGCAGCGGTCTTGCACCGAATGCCGGATCGTAGCCTTCCTTCGCCAGGAACGCTTTCGCCGCGTCGGTCAGAAGGAAATCGACATCTTGTTCTTTCAGACGCTTGCGCAAATCGTCGGCCATCAGCGTCACGATTTCGGCGATATGCTTCTCATCGAGCGAATGGAAAACAATGATTTCGTCGATCCGGTTCAGGAACTCCGGACGGAAGCTCTTTTTAAGCTCGCCCATCACTTTATCCTTCATATTATTATACTCTCGGCCTGCATCTTGCGCCGCAGTGAAGCCCAGCGTCGTGTTTTTCTTAATGGCTTCCGCCCCGACGTTGGACGTCATGATGATAAGCGTATTGCGGAAGTCTACCGTCCGGCCTTTGGAATCGGTCAAACGCCCGTCCTCCAGCACTTGAAGCAGAATGTTGAACACTTCCGGATGCGCTTTTTCAATCTCATCCAGCAGTACGACGGAGTATGGCTTGCGGCGAACCTTCTCGGTCAGTTGACCGCCTTCTTCGTAGCCGACATATCCCGGAGGCGCTCCGACCAGACGGGAGGTCGAATGCTTCTCCATGTACTCCGACATGTCGATACGGATAACCGCATTTTCATCGCCGAACAGCGATTCCGCCAAAGCGCGGGCCAATTCGGTCTTACCTACACCCGTCGGTCCAAGGAAGATGAACGAACCCATCGGGCGCTTCGGATCTTTCAGTCCCGCTCTTGCCCGGCGAATGGCGCGGCTAACGGCTTTCACCGCTTCGTCTTGACCGATCACCCGGTCATGCAGGATCGATTCCATCTTAAGTAGCCTTTCGGTTTCTTCCTCGGCCAGCTTCACAACCGGAATTCCTGTCCAGCTTGCTACGACCTGGGCAATATCGTCCGGCGTTACTTCGGAATCGGTGCGGCCCTGCTTTTCTTTCCACTCGTTCTTCGTGGAATCAAGCTCTTCGCGCAGTTTTTGTTCGGTATCCCGCAAGGAAGCCGCTTTTTCGAATTCCTGGCTTTGCACCGCCGCGTCTTTCTCTTTGCGGATGTCGTCCAGGTGGCTTTCCAGCTTCTTCAAATCTGGCGGTACGGTGTACGAATGAAGCCTTACTTTCGAGCTGGCTTCGTCAATCAAATCGATCGCTTTGTCCGGCAGGAAGCGGTCCGTAATGTAACGGTCCGACAAGCGTACCGCTTGCTCGATCGCTTCATCCGTAATTTTTACGCGATGATGCGCCTCATAACGGTCGCGCAAGCCGTGCAAAATTTGAATAGCTTCTTCCGGAGAAGGCTGATCCACCGTAATCGGTTGGAAACGTCTTTCCAGTGCGGCATCTTTTTCAATATATTTGCGGTATTCGTCAAGCGTCGTCGCACCGATGCACTGCAGTTCGCCGCGGGCGAGTGCCGGCTTCAAAATGTTGGAAGCATCGATAGCACCTTCCGCGCCGCCTGCGCCGATGAGCGTGTGCAACTCGTCGATGAACAAAATGATGTTCCCGGCTTGACGAATTTCGTCCATAATCTTTTTCAAGCGATCCTCGAATTCGCCGCGGTACTTCGTACCTGCAACGACCGAACCCATATCGAGCGTCATTACACGTTTGTCTCGCAGCGTTTCAGGAATTTCGTTGGCGATAATTTTTTGTGCCAGTCCTTCGGCAATCGCCGTTTTACCGACACCAGGTTCCCCGATCAGTACCGGGTTGTTCTTGGTACGGCGGCTGAGCACCTGGATTACGCGTTCGATTTCTTTGCTGCGCCCGATCACCGGATCGAGGTTTCCTTCTTTTGCATATGCGGTCAGGTCGCGGGCCAAACCATCCAGCGTCGGTGTGTTGACATTGGTCGGGTTTCCATGGTTAGGCGAGACCACTTCACTGCTTCCCAGCAGCTGCAGCACTTGCTGGCGTGCTTTGTTCAGGCTCACGCCCAAGTTATTGAGCACGCGAGCGGCAACGCCTTCGCCTTCACGGATCAAGCCGAGCAAAATATGCTCTGTCCCGACATACGTATGGCCTAGTTTACGGGCTTCGTCCATCGAGAGCTCGATTACTTTTTTTGCTCTTGGCGTGTAGGCGATATTCGACGGCTGTTCTTGGCCTCTTCCGATGAGCGATTCGACTTCGTCCTGAATTTTCTCGAGACCGAGACCGAGCGCAATGAGCGCCTTCGCGGCAATTCCCTCGCCTTCCCGGATCAGTCCGAGCAAAATATGTTCAGTTCCAATATTATTGTGGCCCAACCGGACCGCTTCTTCTTGCGCCAAAGACAGCACCTTTTGTGCACGTTCCGTAAATCTGCCAAACATCATGTGTAACACCTCCATAATTGGTCTAGCAATAAAATGAAACTTACTGTGTGATACCCAGGCTCACTCCGCCACTGCGGATATTTTGTCTCGAATCAATTGAGCCCTTCTAATGTCTCTTTCTTCAGCCGTGAGCTTTTCTCCTGCCGACTGCTGCAAAAAACCAGGCTGCGTCATGACTAAAAGCTCATTCAACGAGTGAGGGGAGACATTCTTTATAAACCCAAGATCGATGCCAAGACGCACATCGGAGAGCCGCTGCGCCGCTTCTTTCGAATCCATTATCGCCGCATAGGACAAAATCCCGTATGATCGGCTGACGCGGTCCAAAATTTTTGCTTTCGTCTCATATATTAGCTTTTGACGGGCGGCGCGTTCATGCTCGATGATCTGCCTTACGACCCCGTACAGATTATCGATAATTTCTTCCTCGGACTGTCCGAGTGTAATTTGATTCGAGATTTGAAACAAATTACCAAGCGCTTCGCTCCCTTCACCGTACAACCCTCTTACCGCAAGACCAACCTGCGTAACAGCGGACAAAATGCGATTAATTTGCTGAGTCAATACGAGTGCCGGCAGGTGAAGCATAACGGATGCCCGAATGCCCGTTCCCACATTGGTAGGACAGCTTGTTTGGTAGCCTCTTTTCTCATCAAAAGCATAATTGAGCTGAACTTCGAAGAGGTCGTCAATCTGGTTGGCAAGGTCCCACGCCTCTCTGATCTGAAAACCGGGGCACAAGCATTGTATTCGAAGATGGTCCTCTTCATTCACCATAATGCTGATCGATTCGTTTTCATTTAAAATAACCGCCCCGTTGCGCGATTCATTGGCCAGTGCAGGACTGATTAAATGTTTCTCGACAAGTACTCGTTTCTCCAGCTCGTTCAGCTCCGATAGCGTCACAAGACTGAATTTGCTGATCGTGTTTAGTTCCTCGTTCTTTAACACGTCAGCGACCTGCTCAAGCACTTCCTTGGATTGCTGGTTCGTGGCCAGCATCGGAAAAGGATATGCGCTCAGGTTACGAGCAATACGGATTCGGCTGCTGATGACGATGTCCGACTCCGGGCCATCCCCTTTCATCCAATCGCTCAGCGCTTGCTGCGTAAAACGGTTTGCTTCCGCCATAAGCATTCCTCCTGTCCGCCATATTCCGGGCTAGCTTTCGGCCAGCTTCTTTTCCAGATCTTTTATTTGATCTCGGAGCTGTGCCGCTTTCTCGAATTCTTCATTCTCGATACGGACAAGCAGCTCCTTCTTCATCTGTTCGATTTCGCGTTTATATTTAATTACCCCGCCCGAGCGTTTTGGAACTTTGCCTGTATGAACAATATTTCCATGAACTCTTTTAAAGAGCGGGTCAAGCTTTTCTCCAAAATGCTTATAGCACTCGCTGCAACCAAAACGCCCCACCTTACTGAACTGGCTATACGTAAGTCCGCAATGTTCGCAGCGGCTGGGCTGCGATTTGCTCGAAAGCGCGTTGTGCGAAGTCGGATCAAAATCAAGCAGACCGCTGAGCAAGTTATGGATGGAAAACCCGTTAGGCGTGCCGGGGATCAGCTCGCCCTTCTCCCTTGCGCAAGATTCGCAAATGTGGAACTCGGTCTTTTCCCCGCCCAAGATCTTTGTGAAATGAAGTGTAGCTTGTTTTTTTCCGCATTCCTGACAAATCATCCGGTTCCCTCCTTGAATGAATCATCGACTGCTTAATAAGGAAATCAGCATTGCTTTCAAAAGCTTGGCACGAATCTCATCCCTCAAGGGCAGCTTCAATGTCAGCACATCGCGGTTCATGGCGGCCCTCATTAACGATTCTTCCCGATGGGTGATGAATCCGCCCTCCTTCAACTGATACAACAGCCCTTCGGAAGCGGATTGATCCATATGGGTACTGATCGTTTGAAAAATATGATCCAGCACCGCACCATGCGAATTCAGCTCGATTTTTTGGATGCGAATATACCCGCCGCCGCCGCGCTTGCTTTCGACGATGTATCCCTTTTCCAGGGTGAAGCGAGTGCTTATTACATAATTAATCTGCGAAGGAACGCAATTGAACTGATCCGCCAAATCGTTTCGTTGGATTTCGATGACGCCTTCGGGACTCTGCTGCAAAGTTTGTTTCAAATAGTGCTCGATGATTTCTGAAACATTGCGCATCAATTCAACCTCCAAAATAGAAGTAAATTGACTTTGACTTTCTTTGACTTTAGATACATTATAACAGATTTACACAAGATTGCAACACCCGACCAGATGTTATAGTGTTCGGTAAATCGGAGCCGATTTATACTTCGCGTTCCGACGTTTAGCAGCGTTTTGCCGTTACAAATCATGGCTGTTGAACCTCATCCTTCAGTGCTCTAGTTGTGCATCATATACAAAGAAGAGCCTCACTGGATTTCTCCAATGAGGCTCTTCTTGTTGCTTGGCGACGTTCTACTCTCCCAGGACCCTGCGGTCCAAGTACCATCGACGCTGGAAGGCTTAACGTTCGTGTTCGGGATGGGTACGCG
>NZ_JBHSRV010000023.1:0-57293 GCF_042659105.1 Paenibacillus allorhizosphaerae
TTTGGCATTTTGTTGCAGCGAAGATTTATCTTTTTGAAGTGACCTTTGTGCGAAGCACAACGGAACGATAAAAGATAAAACGGAGCCTCGTTTCGATCCAGTTTTCAGGGTACAAGCGACCTTGAATCCACTTCGTTTTGTTTACGCAAAGCGAACCGTTTGGTGATGATGGCGGAAGGGAACCACGCGTACCCATCCCGAACACGAACGTTAAGCCTTCCAGCGTCGATGGTACTTGGACCGCAGGGTCTTGGGAGAGTAGAACGCCGCCAAGCATTATTCCCTGATAGCTCAGTTGGTAGAGCACTCGACTGTTAATCGAGTTGTCACAGGTTCGAGTCCTGTTCGGGGAGCCATTATGCTTCCATAGCTCAGTAGGTAGAGTGCATCCATGGTAAGGATGAGGTCACCGGTTCGATCCCGGTTGGAAGCTCCACCAAAAAGGCCCGTTGGTCAAGGGGTTAAGACACCTCCCTTTCACGGAGGTAACAGGGGTTCGAATCCCCTACGGGTCATTCTCTAGCTGGAGGCTTAGCTCAGCTGGGAGAGCATCTGCCTTACAAGCAGAGGGTCGGCGGTTCGATCCCGTCAGCCTCCACCACGCCGCTGTAGCTCAATTGGTAGAGCAACTGACTTGTAATCAGTAGGTTGGGGGTTCAAGTCCTCTCGGCGGCACCAGAACAATTACATATTGGGGATTAGCCAAGCGGTAAGGCAACGGACTTTGACTCCGTCATGCCTAGGTTCGAATCCTAGATCCCCAGCCATTTGCTTGAGCCATTAGCTCAGTTGGTAGAGCACCTGACTTTTAATCAGGGTGTCGTAGGTTCGAGTCCTACATGGCTCACGTTGCGCGCGTATGGCGGAATTGGCAGACGCACTAGACTTAGGATCTAGCGGGAGACCGTGGGGGTTCAAGTCCCTCTACGCGCATACAAATTCAAACAAAAAGGTCTAAAACAATAATTGTTTTAGACCTTTTTGTTTACCTTTATTTTGACATCCAAATTACTGGGTGAGGAATAGAATAGCAGGACATTCGTATGCGCTGGAATGAGCCTTGAAGCTTGGGCTATGTTTGAGTACTCGATGAGCCCCTTTTAGTGCGTCGAATAGGGCAGTATTGCATTTTTGGCGCGGGTTATGAGTAGCGGGTGATGTGCTGCGTTGCGTTAGGCTGTTAATACTTAAGTGAGGATGGAGGCTAATGGAATAACGCCAGACCTATGACCCAGTTTATTTTAATGTAGGAATCATCATTACAACTCTATTGGGAGAAAAGCAGTGATATGCAGTTATGAATTCAACTCCAAAAAAGAGAGCGCGACCGCGAAATAAGCAAGAATTAAGCTGGATAGTATGGTGTATATAGGGAGAAAAATGGTGAGAATTAGTAAAGTAAGTATAGTAACTTACAGATGGAGAATGCGTAGAAAAAATAATTACGAAAAACTATAAAAAACATTTGCATTTCATCTCAAAACCTGATATATTAACAAATGTCGCTATTAAAGCAATGATGATTACGCGGAAGTGGCTCAGGGGTAGAGCATCGCCTTGCCAAGGCGAGGGTCGCGGGTTCGAATCCCGTCTTCCGCTCCACCATATGTGCCCTTAGCTCAGCCGGATAGAGCGTTTGACTACGAATCAAAAGGTCGGGAGTTCGAATCTCTCAGGGCACGCCATTTATTCTTCTTAGATTAGGAAATGCATAATGTAGCAACGGGACGTAGCTCAGCTTGGTAGAGCACCTGGTTTGGGACCAGGGGGTCGCATGTTCAAATCGTGTCGTCCCGACCATCAAATAATGCGGGTGTAGTTCAATGGTAGAACTCCAGCCTTCCAAGCTGGTAGCGTGGGTTCGATTCCCATCACCCGCTCCATATTTTACAGAACAAACCTTTGGATATCGAAGGTTTTTTTTATTTTCATGGTACAGAAATATTTACTCCCATAGATAGTTGGAACGGGACGAACGGAAGAAGTCGAAAAATGCATATCGGCGCTTGATGAAAACCGCCTGAGGTAGCCCATTAAATTCCATGGCAGCAATACTGTGCTATGATCTACAATGGTCATAAGCTCGGGCAAATCGGGATGACCACAAGAACGGAAGTGACAAAGTATAATATCGCAAGCGTGACGATATTCAATACTGGAATGAAACGGACCAGCGTCCGGATCAAACGGTTACGAAGGCGCTGTTATTAAAAATAGTTTCGACGTAAGCCGATTACGATTCATCGCTAACAACAATGTTTAATGATGTACATACGTTCAGGGCATACCCATGTCCAGTACGCGCCGGATCATGGATTGTCAGGGACGAATACGGGCTAAGGTCATAATGCTTAAAACGATGGCCGATGTCAGTTTTAGCGGAGATCAGCTTTTTTTCGCTTTACCGCATAAATGGACTACATTGATGCCCAAGGTTGTGTTAAAATATTGTTTATTGACTTGCAGTAAGGATGGAGGAGAACCATGTCGGATTCAGTCAGTATCATTAACAAGAACACGTCCAACAATTTGCTGCGAAGAGATGTTCGGTTTCTTGGGCACATTCTGGGCGAGGTGTTGGTTCATCAGGGCGGCAATGCGCTGTTTACCGTCGTAGAGAAAATTAGAGAGATGAGTAAATCGCTGCGCAACCAATATACCCCGGAAATGTACGAGGAGTTTAAGGAAACGGTGAACGGCTTGGCGCCGGAAATTCGGTATCAAGTCATTCGTGCGTTCGCGATTTATTTCCAACTCATCAACATCGCGGAGCAAAACCAGCGTATCCGCCGCAAACGTGATTACGAACGGACGGCTGGGGAGAATGTGCAGCCTGGGTCGATCGAAGATGTCGTGCGTGAGCTGAAAGCGCAAAATATTAATACGGCAGAGGTGCAAGACATTATTCAGGGCATTTCCCTTGAGCTTGTCATGACGGCGCATCCGACGGAAGCGACACGCCGTGCGGTGCTGGATATTCATCAGCGTATCGCAAACGACGTGATGGAACTCGATAACCCGAGCCTCACGTTCCGTGAACGCGAGCAGCTGCGGGTGAAACTGCTGGGCGAAGTCATTATGCTGTGGCAAACCGACGAGCTTCGCGATCGCAAGCCGACGGTTATCGACGAAGTGCGCAACGGCTTGTATTACTTCGACGAGACGCTGTTCGATGTACTGCCGCAAGTGTATCAAGAGCTGGAGCGGTGCTTGAGCAAATATTATCCGGAGCAATCGTGGCATGTACCGACGTTCTTGAAGTTTGGCTCCTGGATCGGCGGCGACCGCGACGGCAACCCTTCCGTCACGTCGAAGATTACATGGGAAACGCTCAAGATGCATCGGCAGCTCGCGCTGGATAAATACGAAGAGCTGCTTCGCGAACTGATGGGGCATATGAGCTTCAGCAAAAACATTGTGGAAGTCACGCAGGAATTGCTCGACTCCATCAAAAAAGACCGGGAAAACATCGATCTTCGATCCGATGAAGTATGGCGCAATGAGAAAGAGCCGTACCGGATTAAAGTGAAATATATGATTGAGAAGATCAACAATACGGCCAAGCCGAACGTTCCGCAAAACAAGAAATACAATAATCCGGCCGAGCTGATGGAAGATTTGAAAATTATCGAGCGGAGTTTGCGGAACCATTTTGCCGATTTCATTGCCGATTCCTATATTGCCAAACTGATCCGGCAAGTGGAGCTGTTCGGTTTCCATCTCGCCAGTCTGGATGTGCGGCAGCACAGCAAAGAGCATGAATCGGCTATGACCGAGATCTTGCAAAAAATGAGCATTTGCCCGAACTATGCCGAACTCTCGGAAGAGCAAAAGATCGAGCTGCTCACAAATATTTTGAACGAACCGAGACCGATTACTTCGCCGTACCTGAACTATTCGGAATCGACCAAGGAATGCTTGGACGTTTACAGGGTGATTCAAAAAGCGCAGCAGGAATTCGGACGCCAATGTATTTCGAGCTACCTGATCAGCATGACGCAAGGTTCAAGCGATCTGCTTGAGGTGCTTGTATTCGGGAAGGAAGCAGGATTGTATCTTCATAACCCGGACGGCTCCGTTACATGTACGCTGCAGTCGGTGCCGCTGTTTGAAACGGTCGACGATTTGCACGCGGCGCCTGAGATCATGTCCACATTGTTCAAAATCCCGGCGTACCGCAACAGCCTGGAAAGCGCGAATCAGCTTCAGGAAATTATGCTCGGCTATTCGGACAGCAACAAGGACGGCGGCGTTATTACCGCCAACTGGGAGCTGCGCATGGCACTAAGGAGCATTACGGCGGCAGCGAAGTCGCATAATGTTAAACTGAAATTTTTCCACGGCCGCGGCGGCGCGTTAGGTCGCGGGGGGATGCCGTTGAAGGACAGCATCATGGCACAGCCGGCCGATACGATCGGCGGAGGGATCAAGATTACGGAGCAGGGCGAGGTGCTCTCGCAGCGTTATTCCATGAAGGGGATCGCCTATCGCTCTTTGGAGCAGGCCACTTCAGCGCTCATTACAGGCGCCTTAAACGCACGCAATCCGCAAACCGATGCCGCAGAGCCGATGTATATGGATATAATGCGCAATATTTCCGAGCAAGCGCAGCAAAAATATCAGGATCTGATCTTCCGCGACACCGATTTCTTAACGTTCTTCAAAGAATCGACGCCGCTTCCGGAGATTGGGGAACTGAACATCGGTTCGAGACCGTCCAAACGGAAAAACAGCGACCGTTTCGAGGATCTTCGCGCCATTCCGTGGGTGTTCTCTTGGACGCAAAGCCGTTACTTGCTGCCTGCATGGTATGCGGCGGGATCGGGCTTATACAGCTACTATCAGGATAATCCCGAACACCTGCGCATGATGCAGGATATGTACAAGCAATGGTCGTTCTTCAAGTCGCTCATCGATAACCTGCAGATGGCGCTTGCCAAGGCGGACTTGTTAATTGCGAAAGAATACAGCAAAATGATTCATAATCCACAAATCGCGGAGCGGATTTTCAATCTGATCGAGGATGAATATCAGAAAACGTCGAATTTGATTCTTTTAATTACAGGCCAGTCGGAAATACTTGATAATGTGCCGGTCATTCAAGAATCGATTCATCTGCGTAACCCTTACGTCGATCCGCTCAGCTACTTGCAAGTACAGCTGCTGCAAGAGCTGCGCGCACTCCGTGAACAAGGGAGCGACGACGCGCTGCTGCTGCGCGAAGTGCTGCTTACGATTAACGGAATTGCCGCGGGTCTGCGCAATACAGGCTGATATTCCGCCACATATACATTCTCGAAAAGTCGGAGGCACTCCGGCTTTTCTTTATGAGTCCCGATAGCGACAGCTAGCGGAGTCCATGCAAGGACAAGTATGTTTGGAGCGGGCTTGAGCAACCTATTGAATAAAATATATCATTGTCCGAGGCAGGGTTGGCGTGCTGCTACACCTGATGATGGAATCACTTATAGGGGATGCATTCCGCAACAGGCGGAAATGACGAACGCCGTATAAGCTTCCTTGGAGCTCGTGAACCCCGCTGGCGCTCTGCTGCTCCGATAGAGCTGAAAGTCGAGGTGATCGGCATACATTTTCTTTTGCACGAGACTGTACATGGGTGGCAATGGTTTGGTATTCTCTTCTTAATGGCAGGAATTGTGATAGCCGAAAGTGAGGCATCCGGCTCCTGATGAACCGTGCTGTACGGAAGCTGCTCGCTTCGGACGGTTACGGAAGGTTGGAGGTAGGTCGGTGATTCAAATGGACACCCGGCTCGCCAAGCTAGCCCGTGGTGGGGACCGCGCGGCTTTTGCCGAATTGGTGGAGCTGTACAAGGATAAAATATTTCATCTTGCATATCGAATGCTGCATAATCGTCATGAAGCGGAGGAGATTGCACAGGAAACATTTTTACGGGTCTATACGAATTTGGACCGCTACGACGAGAATCAAAAGTTTTCTACGTGGATTTACCGGATCGGGACGAATCTGTGCATCGACCGGCTCCGTAAACGGAAAGCGACGTTCTCGCTGGACGCCGAGCTGAATGAAGGCGAGGGCGGCGACTGGTATGCAACGCTGGCAAGCCCGGAAGAAACGCCGGATAATCAGGTCGTGCTGTCCGAAACGCAGCAGCAAATTCGAGACTCGATCGAGACGCTGCCGGAAAAATACAAGGCCGTAGTCATACTTCGGTATTTGCAGGATTTATCGCTGCAGGAAATTAGCGATGTGCTCTCCATGCCCGTGACGACAATCAAAACAAGGCTGCATCGGGGACGGGATTTTTTGAGGAAAAAATTGGAGAAAATATTGTAGCGATTTCTGAAACATAAATCCGCATCGCGCGTAGTGTAATACACAAGCTTACTATGGATAGATGAAAGGAGTGGCTCATCTTGGATTGTAACGAAGCCCTCCCTTTACTGCACGAATATTTGGACGGGAGTCTGCAGGGACGGGATTCCGCAGCGCTCAAACAACATTTGCTCGGTTGTGCCGAATGCCGCAAACGGCTTCAGCAGTTCGAGAAGATGGAGGCGCTGATCAGCGCGAAAACTCCGTCTGAGGTGCCGGAAGGGTTAACGGAACGGATTATGCAGGCGCTTCCTCCGGTAAAGCGACATAATCCTTTTTACCGGTGGGTACGTAAGCATCCGGCGGTGTCCGTCGCTGCCGTCTTTTTTCTGGTCATGTTCTCGAGTTTTGTATCGGTCTGGAATGACGATCAGGAGCTGCTCGTGAAAGGGTCCGATTTGGAGTCCGTTGTCATTAAGGGCAACACCGTATATGTGCCTGCGGGAGCGACAGTGAGCGGAGATTTGACAGTAGAGAACGGAATTACGCAGGTGGATGGAGATATTAAGGGAAGCTTGATCGTGATCGACGGTTCAGTCAACCTCGCCTCGACGGCGCATATATCCGGTCAAGTCAAAACAATAGACGAAGCCTTCTCATGGCTCTGGTACAAAATGAATGCGTGGATCGTACAGCTGTCGGATAGAAAATAGGCCGCTAGTCCCGATTTTCGTAAATCCTCCCTATTCCGTGGTAGAAAGGGAGGGTTTTTTGCTGTAAATATGTTATGATCTAAGAGGGTAATCGGATACAGAAAGAAATCACCGCGGCACGTTTGGGGGCAAGGGCCATGGACTGGATTACGGAGATCAGCATTAAAGATATAATCGATATATTGATCGTCAGTTACGTCATTTACAAGCTGATATTGGTGGTACGGGGAACACGTGCAATTCAGCTCCTGAAAGGGATTCTTGTCGTGGTCGTCGCGTGGGCGCTCAGCTCCTGGTTTAAGCTGAACACGCTGCAGTGGATGATGAATCAAATGTTTACGTTCGGTCTCGTGGGTGTCATTATTATATTTCAGCCGGAACTGCGGCGCGCGCTCGAGCAAATCGGTCGAGGCAAGCTGTTCAGCCGGACCACGGTGGAAGATGATTCGGAAGTGAACCGGCGCATCAACGAGGTGCTGAAAGCCGTCAATTATATGGCAAGGCGAAAAATCGGTGCGCTCATGGTATTCGAGCGGGAAACCGGCCTCAACGATTACGTGGAGTCGGGCATTCAAATCGAGTCGCATATCAGCTCGGAGCTGCTCATTAACATCTTCGTGCCCAATACGCCGCTGCACGACGGCGCCGTTATTATGCGCAAGCACCAGCTGATGGCTGCGGGCTGTTATTTGCCGCTGTCGGAAAATCCGTTCATCAGCAAGGAGCTTGGGACACGCCATCGCGCCGCGATCGGCATGAGCGAAGTGTCGGACGCCGTATGCGTCACCGTTTCGGAAGAAACGGGACAAATATCGCTTGCGATGAACGGTCACATTTTGCGGGATATTAAAGAGGACGCGCTGCTGGCTAAGCTGTTCGAAGAATTAAAGCCGAAAGCGAAGACGAAAGAAAAGAACTCCATTTGGAAATGGAGGCGGAAATAGATTATGGATCAGTGGCTGCGCAACACGAATGTGGTTAAGGTGGTCGCCTTGATCATTGGCATATTGCTCTGGGCTGTCGTTCGCATGGACGGGGGTACGATCTCGGGCACGACGAGCACGGGGATCAAAGAGGAGAAAATCTGGAACGTGTCGGTAACACCGAAGTATGATGCGGATCAATTTTACGTTCAGCTGATTGAGCCTGCTCAAGTGACGGTCAGCCTGTCGGGCCGTGACTCCGTATTGAAAAAAGTAATGAATACGGCGAGCTATTCCATTGAGCTGGACTTGACGAAAGTGGGCAAGGGAGAGCATCAGCTGTCGCTGACGCCGGTTGGATTTCCAAGCAATGTGACGGTGAAGGTCAGCCCTGCGACGGTCAAAGTCGTCGTGGACGAGAAGAAGAACAAATCGATGCCGGTAACGGTCAATGTGACCGGGATTCCTGCGGTCGGCTTGAAGGCAGGGCAACCCGTAGTGAAGCCGAAGCAGGTAACGGTAGCCGTCCCTAGCGGCAGCTACGACGCAGTGGAAACAGTGCGGGCGGACGTCAATGTGGAGAAGGCGCAATCGCCGGTGTCGAGCAAAGTCAAGCTCGTAGCGTTCGACAAGAACGGCAAGCCGATGGAGATGGCGACGATCAGTCCTGCGGTGGTCGACGTCGAGGTGCCGATTACGAGCCCGTTCACGATGGTGCCGCTGCAAGTGAAGCTGGTCGGGGAGCCGCCGCGCGGGTTTGCGATAGCGTCGATCAGGCAAAGCATAGACAAAGTTACGGTGTATGGCCCACAGAATATACTGGATCGTCTCGAATTTTATGAGGGGCCGCAGGTAAACTTGAATGACTTGAGGGAAGACAAGGAGTTCACACTCCCGATTCCGTTGAAAAAAGACGTGAAGCAGCTCGATCCGGACAAGGTCGTCGTCAATGTCTCCGTCGTGCCTTCCGTTACCAAGACGCTCGACAATATCCCGATATCGATTATCGGGCAAAACGACGGGTTCAATACGAAGGTGGTTCAGCCGGAAACGAGCCAGTTGAGTCTCGTGGTCGAAGGCGCATCTGCGCTGGTCGACAAATTAAAGCCGCAAGATGTGCAGGCCATTCTCGATGTCAGCAATTTGCCGCCGGGCAAGCATGAGGTTCCGGTCACATGGAACCTGCCGACATTCGTCAAGCGGGGACAGCTGCAGGACTATAAGGCTACGGTGGAGATAAGCGCGAAGCAAGTCGCGGGGCAATCGGTGAAGCCGGAAGCGGGCGCAGGAGCGGGAACGGGCGAAGCGACGCCGGCCCCCTCCGGCTCGGCCGGTACGGGAACAAACGAAACGCCTCCGGCTTCTGCCGGTACGGGAGCAAGCGAAACGCCTCCAGCATCAGCCGGTACAGGAACGAGCAACACACCTCCGGCTTCGACCGGCACTGGCGAAGAAAAACCGAAATCGCCATAATTTGACAAGAATCTATTGACCAATGCGACGAATTTCGCACATAATGGGAATCAAACGCTCACAGAGGAGAATGCAGGCATGGGGAAATATTTTGGAACCGACGGTGTCCGCGGGGTTGCAAATCAAGGGCTTACGCCGGAGATGGCATATAAAATCGGTCGCTGCGGCGGCTATGTACTGGCAGGTAAAGTAGAGAAGCCAAACGTTGTCATCGGGCGCGATACGCGTATTTCCGGTCCGATGCTGGAAGCGGCGTTAGTTGCAGGCTTGCTGTCGATCGGCGCCAATGTGATTCGCCTCGGTGTGATTAGCACGCCGGGCGTAGCTTATTTGACGCGTGCGCTTAAGGCTGATGCCGGCGTTATGATCTCGGCCAGCCACAATCCGGTAGAAGACAACGGGATCAAATTTTTCGGAGCGGACGGTTTCAAGCTGTCCGATGAAACGGAACTAGAGATCGAGCGTTTGATGGATGCGGAAGTTGACGAGCTCCCACGGCCGACCGGCGGCGATATCGGTACGGTGATCGATGACGAACAAGCGAAGTTCAAGTATTTGGACTACATTCGACAAACCGTATCATCTTCCTTCAAAGGATACCGGATTGTACTCGATTGTGCGAATGGCGCAGCGTACGAGCTTGCGCCGAAAGTATTCGAGGCGCTTGGCGCGGAAGTCATTACGATCGGTGCTGAGCCGAATGGCCGCAACATTAACGATCATTGCGGTTCGACGCATCCGGAGATTCTGCAGAAACTCGTCGTCGAGCGGAAAGCGCATATCGGGCTTGCGTTCGACGGGGACGCAGACCGGTTAATCGCCGTTGATGAAACCGGCGCGGAAGTAGACGGTGATTACATTCTCAGCATATGCGGGAATGCGATGAACAAGGCCGGCAAGCTTCGCGGTAATACGATTGTGACTACGGTCATGAGCAACATCGGCTTTTTCAAAGGGATCGAAGCGGCAGGCATGAAAGCGGCCAAGACGGCAGTCGGCGACCGCTATGTAATGGAAGAGATGCGCAAAGGCGGCTACAACTTGGGCGGGGAGCAATCCGGCCATGTTATTTACCTCGACTACAACACGACGGGTGATGGCATTCTTACGGCGCTCCAGCTGATGGATACGTTGGTGCAGTCGGGCAAAAGCCTAAGCGAGCTGAAGGGCATTATGCGCAAATATCCGCAGCAGCTGGTAAATGTGCGCGTTGCCGATAAAAGCAAGCTGAAGGGCAACACAGCGATTGAAACGGCAATCCGCCAAGTGGAAGAAGAGCTCGGCGACAATGGCCGCGTGCTCGTTCGACCTTCTGGGACGGAATCGCTTATTCGCGTCATGGCCGAAGGGCCGGACAAAGGTCAAGTGGACGCCTACGTTGCACGAATTGCCGATCTCATTCAAACCGAGCTATCTTAATCTCTTATTCTTCTAAAGAAAAGCCACTGATTGCTTAAGGCGTCAGAGGCTTTTTTTGCAGTAACAATTGGATGGAAAACCCATGAAAATAGCAGTTGCACTTTCATTGCAAAATGAATAAGATGGGTATATGTCTTTTACTCTAATATAGAAAGGTGGATAGAGGTTGGAATCCGTTTAAGCGCCAGAACTTGAGTAAGCGTCCGGTGTTTTTTGCAGCTGTTGCGAATCGGTCTTAAGTTTGTTCTACATAAGCAAACTTGTTGCATTCCATCAGACAACGCAAAGTGTGCAGAGCATCCAGCGCGGATCAAGTTGACGAGGTGAAGGTGTTCGAAGTTTTCGGCGGGGGCCTTCCGGTAGCGATCTAAAACCGTCAAGTCGAAACGCAAAACGTCCGGGCGACCGGGCCGACAAACGTTCGATGGGATCAAACAAGCAGTCATTATTATTCGTTCTTTTGACAATCAGGAGGTTCTGAACATATGTGTGGTATTGTTGGCTATGTAGGGAAGCGCAATTCCCAGGATATATTGCTTGAAGGTTTGAAAAAGCTGGAGTACCGCGGTTACGATTCGGCCGGCGTCGCTGTGTACACGCAGGATGGGCTGCAAATTAAGAAATCCAAAGGCCGCTTGGCCGTATTGGAATCGAAGCTGGGCGACGCGCCGTTGAGAGGAACGATCGGCATCGGTCATACCCGCTGGGCAACGCACGGCAAGCCATCGGATGTGAACTCGCACCCGCATACGGATAATTCACACAAGTTTTCCGTCGTGCATAACGGCATCATTGAAAACTACATGACGCTTAAGGAAGAGCTGATCGCTAAAGGACATGTATTTGTCTCTGAAACGGATACGGAGGTCATCTCGCACCTGATCGCAAGCTTGTACGAAGGCGATATCGTCAAAGCCGTGCAAAAAGCGGTGTCGCAAATGAAAGGCGCATTCGCGCTTGGCGTATTGACGGAGTACGAGCCGGATAAGCTTGTCGCTGTGCGTCTCCAAAGCCCGCTCATTATCGGTGTCGGCGATGGCGAGAACTTTATCGGTTCCGACATTCCGGCAATCCTCGAATATACTCGAAATGTGTATATTTTAAACGACGGGGAAATGGCTGCTTTGACGAAAGACGGCGTCGAATTGATGACGTTGGAAGGGAATTTTATTTCCCGGGAATTATTTCATGTCGATTGGGATATTGTTACGGCGGAAAAAGCCGGATTTGATCACTTTATGTTGAAAGAAATTCATGAGCAGCCGAAAGCTTATCGCGATACAATGGGTGCAAGAATCGATGCGGCAGGCAAGAAGGTCGTATTGAACGAGATCGGAATGACGCCGGAGCAAATTCGCAGCATCCGGCAGGTGCACATCGTAGCATGCGGCACGGCCTACCATGCAGGGCTCGTCGGAAAGACCGTGATTGAGAAACTGACGCGCATCCCGGTTGAAACCGATGTCGCTTCCGAGTATCGTTACCGTTCTCCGATCATCACCCCGGAAACGCTCGTTGTCGTAGTAAGCCAGTCGGGTGAGACGGCGGATACGCTCGCGGCGCTGCGGGAAGCGAAGCGAAACGGCGCGCGCGTCGTAGCGATTACGAATGTCGTGGGCAGCTCCGTTGCGCGCGAAGCGGACGACGTCATCGTTACTTGGGCCGGCCCGGAAATTGCGGTTGCGTCCACGAAAGCTTACACGTCGCAGCTGATCGCCTTTTATTTGTTCGGTTTGTACTTGGCGCAATCGCTTGGTACGCAGGATTCGTCCTATATCTCGGAAGTAGTTGCTGCTTTGCAGGAGCTGCCGAATAAAGTCGAAGCGATCTTGGCTCAAGCCGACACGATCAAGAATGCGGCGGAACAAATCTCGACACATAACAACTTGTTCTTTATCGGCCGCGGGCTGGACTATGCGGTTGCATTGGAAGGCTCCTTGAAGCTGAAGGAAATTTCCTATATTCATTCGGAAGCTTATGCTGCTGGGGAATTGAAGCACGGCACGCTGGCGCTTATTGAAGAAGGCATCCCGGTGATCGCGCTTGCGACGCAGGAGGATCTGTTCGAGAAGACGGTCAGCAACATTAAGGAAGTAAAAGCACGTGGCGCACATGTGTTTGGTTTGAACGCGGAAGGCGAAACGGAGCTGGTGAAGGTTGTCGACGAGGTGTTGACGATCCCGGCTACGCTTCCGCTGCTGATGCCGGCGCTGTCTGTCGTGCCGCTGCAACTGCTGAGCTATTACGCTTCGCTTGCGCGCGGCAACGATGTCGACAAGCCGCGGAACTTGGCGAAGAGCGTGACGGTGGAATAAAGGTGTTTGGTAGTCCCGATGTCCTTGAAAAAGGTCGTCGGGGCTTTTTTTGTTTGAAGCATTAAGTGCGAAACCGCTGAGAAGAACTACTTCTGGAATCAAAAAAGCTTCCTATTAAAGTGCAAGATCTTCATCGAAAAGGCTCCGATTCAGAAGCTGTTTTTATTTGCACGAAAGCTGCGAAATACCTACTCGAAGAAAATAAAGTGTCAGACTTTCGAGCAACAATTTAGTTGACTCTCTACCTTTATTTACATATACTTAGACTACCTATTTAATTGGTAACCAAATAATTAGATAACCTATGTATTTTGAATGCGAAAGGAGTTAGTTCATTATGCGCATGCGTGGAGTGACCTATGACACGGGATTTCTAAGTGAAGGAACCAGCACACACCCCAACTTCGATGCAGCAAGAGTGTACAGGGAGATGGAAATTATACGGCGCGACCTGCATTGCACTGCCGTACGAGTGACAGGCGGGGAGCCCGATCGCCTGGAGATCGCTGCACAAGCAGCGGCAGCAGCGGGCCTCGAGGTATGGTTTTCACCGTTCACAAACGATCTTGGCCAAGAAGAGTTGCTTGCCTTCCTCGCGGACTGTGCCGATCGCGCCGAACGCATACGGGTTACTGGGGTGGAGGTGGTCATGGTAACGGGTGCCGAACACATGCTCTTCACCCGTGGCTTCTTGCCCGGCGAGACTCTCCAGGAGCGCCTCGCGACATTGTCCGAACCGACGGTTAGCCGTGCTGCATTCGCGAAACTACCGACTCTGCTCAACAGTTTCCTGGCACGTGCTGTAGACGTCGTGCGAGCCCGTTTCGGGGGGCGTGTCACGTACGCGGCCCTGCCTACCGAACCTGTGAACTGGGAACCTTTCGACTACATCGCCGTCGACGCCTACAACTCTGCTGAGGTTGCTCATCTCTACGCTGATTCAATCAAGAAGCTGGCCAATTCAAATAAGCCTCTGGTGATCTCCGAGTTCGGATGCACGACCTTCAAGGGGGCATTCGATCTGGGCGCTCGCGGAATGTTCATCGTCGAGTGGGACGGTGCGCGCGCCGTTCGACTGACAGGCAGCTACGAGCGCGATGAGTCCGAACAGAGCCAATACTTCAACGATAGCGTCGACGTTTTCGAAGAAGCTGGAGTCGATACAGCATTCTGGTGCACCTTTGCTTGCCATAACTTGCCGTACGACAAAGACCTCGATCACGATTTTGATCGAGCGTCTTACGGGATCGTGCGGGTGCTGCAAGAAAGCCATGGCGCGGCTTACCCCGACATGCCTTGGGAACCCAAGGAGGTATTTTACACCATCGCAGCGCGATATGCAGCCGTAATGGAATCTTAGGACAATAGCGCCATTGCATCAGGAACCGATCTACAAAGTTATGTAGATTCCAATGTATTCGTATTCGGGGGAGTGAGCTGGATTGTCGGATGAACAGAAAATTATCGCAAAGCAGTTAATGGAATCGTACTTCCAATCGCAGGTTGGCGGAAATATGATGCAGAATCGCGCGGTATACAATCAAAAGCCAGGCGAGATCATGGTTCTCTATTTCATCAGTATAAATGTCAAGGATGACAGTCCGGGATTGATGGTTTCGGAAATAAGCGGAAAACTGAATGTCACATCGCCAACGGTAACGCAGCATATCAACAGTCTGGAAGCACAGGAATTTGTCGAGCGTCATGCCGATCCTGCAGACCGGCGCGTTGTGAGAATCCGGCTTTCGGATAAAGGTAAAAAGTATATACAACGCATTAATGAGGCCCGCCTCCATATGTTCGTTGGTCTCGTTAAACATCTAGGGGAGGAAGAAAGCCTGCTCTTTGCCGAGATGATGAGAAAAGCTTCGGATTATATGCTCAAACAACAGGAATTATATATCCGGAGTTTCTTTGTGGATGAAAATGATGAGAAATGAGAAACGGGTACAATAGCTTAATAAACGAAACCCAGTCTAACACTTTATTTTTGTGTTTGGCTGGGTTTTTGCTTGTTAGAATCGTATAGTCTAAAACTTATTTCCGAACGGCTTCGCTTAATTATAAGGGTTAGTTTTTATACTAGGATAATCGAAAACTGTTTGCCTCCATATTCGCTCGATACAATGAACTAGTAGCAAGCAGATAAACGATATATCAAGGAGGCAAAATAAATGAAAGCAATCGTGATTGAACAAGCAGGCGGAACGGAGCAATTGCTATTAAAGGAACTTCCGGATTTAATACCCGGTCGTGGACAATTGACCATTGACGTGGCTCATGCTGGTGTAGGCTATGTGGATGTGCTGCTGCGTAAAGGGTCATTCGGCGGTATTTTTCCTTTCCCGGCAACGCCAGGCCTCGAAGTGGCGGGATATGTCCGAGCGATTGGAGACGGCGTGGAAGGATTTTATATTGGTCAACCTGTAGCGGCCTTAACCTTGTTGGACCTTGGAGGTTATAGCACGATGGCAAATATCAAAGCCGATTTGACCGTTCCATTAGATGAACTTGGAGCCGAATTGGATTTGGCTACCGCCGCCGCGGCTATAGTGAATCTGACCACGGCTTATATGGCAGTGAGACAAATCAGCAATATGAAGGAGGGGGATCACATACTCGTTCATGGCGCAGCAGGAGGATTAGGCAGCTTTATCGGTCAAATAGCGAAAAGGTTTGGAGCAAGTAAAGTGCTGGGAACGGTAGGAACGGTGGAGAAAACAGCACTAGCGGAATCGCTTGGTTATGATGAGCTGTTCGTTCGCTCGGAGTTTATGGAAAGAACACGACAGGCAACGGAACAAAAAGGAGTTCATATCGTGTTTGATACGGTGGGAGGGCATACTAGAAAACAAAGCATGGATCTACTTCGTCCGCTGGGGCAAATTGTCGCATTGGGGGAAACCAGCGGGGAGGATGTGCTGCATTCGTCTAATGAACTATGGGTAAGCAATAAAGCGGTAGTCGGTTTCTCGATCGGCGGGTATGCCTTATCCCACCCGAAAGAAGTACGACAAGCGGCGAAAGAAGCGCTTCGGTTGTTGGCAAGCAGAGAGATTTGCACCGAAGTATTCGGTATTTATCCTCTGGAAAAAGCAGCGGAAACGCATGTGCAATTAGAAGGAAGAAAAACGGTCGGCAAATTAGTTCTTGATTGCAGGATCTGATGAGGAATTTATTGATATTTTCAGATACGAAGCAGATCAGAATTCCAGCGATTCAACAGATGGTCGACCTCTTTCGGCATCCTGCGATCATTATGAATCATCGGACGGAAGTGATCGCATGGAACGGTGCAGCGGCGGCGATCATCGTTGATTTTGCAATGCTTCCAGATCGGATCATGATGGGTCTGGTTTTGAAAGATTCCGTTATCCGTGAGCGCGTGATCAACAGAAATGAATTTGCCGCATACGTTGTACAGCAGTTTCGCGCATTCGCTTGTCAACACGACGCTGATTTCTGGTATACGGCCTTTATGCAGCGGATGTGCAGAGAGAGTTCTTTATTTCTGAAATTATGGAATCGGTCGGATGTTCGTGTAAAAGGATTGCAGCCATTTTTTATAGATCATCCTTGTCTGGGAAGGTCATCGTTTCAAATAATGCCTTTTACTCGAATAAACGGTGATAATCAATTGTGCTGCTGGGTGTTCCTTCCTTCGCCAAAAACAGATGCGATTCTAACATAATGGATGACGGGGGGAGGACGTATCTTCACTTGAATCCAACCGAACATTTGAAATATTTCCCGGATCCGGTAAAATAGTGTATAGAGAAAATCCGCAATTCGGCGGGTTTTTCTGTTATCATATGAAACACAATGTCAATCACATAAAGAGAGGTTCTTATGCGGACAATGCCCCAAAAAGCAAACCCGCTAGGCGAATTTTTGAAGGCGCGCAGAACACAACTTGAGCCCATAAAAGCAGGAATTACAGGTAGCTATGGAAGGAGAAGAACATCAGGGCTGCGGCGGGAAGAAGTAGCAGAATTGGCGGGCGTCAGCACGACGTGGTACACTTGGCTGGAGCAGGGAAGAGAAGTAACGGCCTCCAAGGAAGTTATTGAGAGTATCGGCCGAGCATTGCAATTATCCTCCGACGAACGAATTCATTTGCTCCGTCTGGCCGGTTACGGCGAGCTTGCCCCCTCGTTAAAGTATGCCGATGAGATTACCCCGGGGCTTAAAAGCATTATTGAACAGTTGATGTATCCGGCGATTATCGCGAATAGCCGTACGGAAGTATTAGCTTGGAACAAGCTGGCGACGCAATGTATTATGGATTTTGATCATCTATCCGAGCAAGGACAGACGATGACGTGGTCCATATTTATGGATCCGTTTCTGCGTAAGCAACTGGTCAATTGGGAGGAATTTGCCGAATATTCGGCAGCGGTATTCCGGGCCTATTATGATCAGCGTACTGAAGATCCTTGGTATGAGGAATTCGCAGGGAGGCTTTGTCAGGAAAGCCAACAATTTGCGGCGTATTGGCAAAGACATGAGGTTCAGCTAAAGAAAACGAAACCATTCATTCTGGATCATCCGCAAGCAGGGCTTTTATCTTTTTCCTTAAATTCGTTTGCTCACATTAATGGCAATGAAGAAATTCACTGCTGCGTGTATACGCCTATAGCGGAGACGGATACAGAGCAAAAAATAAAGGATTATTTCATAAAGAATTGACATATCGGAAAAGGTCGATATAATGAAATGTATGAAACCAATCGATGTATTTAAAGCGTTGTCCAATGAGTCGAGGATTCAAATTTTGCAGTGGTTAAAAGAGCCTTACCTCCATTTTACGCCCCATGAAGGGATTGATATGAACGAAGTCGGGGTATGCGTAAGCCAAATCACCGGTAAACTAAACATGACTCAGTCGACTGCTTCGCAGTATCTTTCCATGCTACAGCGGGCAGGACTTATTACAACAAAGCGGATCGGCAAATTCACGTATTACCAAAGAGACGAGGAAGCGATTGGTCAATTGGCGGAGTTCATGAAGAGCGAAATGTGAAAATTAAGCTGATTTCTTGTTCCGAGAAGTCGGTTTCAATTTTGTGCAAACAATTCGATAATTCGTGATATGTTTATTTTTTATGCATAACATATCGACATTTCGCGATTTATATTAATATAAGACAAGAGATAGGAGCTGAAGAGATTCATGTCTGTCAACTGGAGAGTTTACATTTTGGCCATTATAAGCTTCCTGGTGGGAACGTCCGAGTATATTGTGTCCGGCATCTTGGATCAAATTTCTACTTCGTTTGGCGTTTCCATTGCTAAGGCAGGTCAATTGATTACGATATTTTCGTTTGTGTATGCCATTTTCACGCCGATCCTTATGGCTTTAACGGCAGGTTGGGAGAGACGCAAATTAATGCTCGCCGCGCTTGGTTTGTTTGTCATCTCTAATATTTTGGCTTATGTGTTACCCGGGTACGGGTTGTTCGTAATCGCTCGTATCTTTATGGCGTTTGGCGCAGGAATCGTAGTTGTCACGGCACTCAATATCGCGGCAAAAATCGCTCCGGAAGGCAAGCAAGCAAGTTCGATCGCGACGGTGATTATGGGATTTACGGCTTCTTTAATCATCGGCGTTCCGCTTGGAAGAATGACGGCGGACGCCTTCGGCTGGCAAGTGGTCTTTCTCGGCATCGCCCTGGTCGGTTTGATCGCGATGATGGTAATCAACCTCACAATTCCCCGGATCCAAGGGGATGAACCTATTCCTCTGCAGCAGCAGCTTGCTTTGCTAAAGAAACCTAAAGTGGCTTTAGGTTTGTCGATTACGTTTTTTTGGCTTGGAGGGTACTCGATCGCTTATACTTATTTGTCTCCGTATCTGCTGGCGGTTTCGGGTATCAGTGACAACTATTTAAGCGGCACTTTGCTCGTGTTCGGCATTGCCAGTATGATCGGGTCGAGGTTTGGCGGCTACAGCACGGATCGATGGGGGATTCACCGAACGTTATTCGGTGGGATGGCGCTGCATATTTTGATGCTCCTTATTTTGTCTTTTGTGACGAGTAGTTTTGTCGGCGTGATGGCCGTTCTCGTGTTGTGGTCGTTCTCGGCATGGTCGTCCGGACCGACCCAGCAATATCATTTAACGACAATCGAGCCGGAAGCTTCGGGCGTTATACTTGGCCTCAACCAATCCATGATGCAATTGTCTATGGCTGCCGGCGCGGCTATCGGAGGGGTGGCCGTAGAACGAATCGCTCTCTCCTCCATTACTTGGTTTGGAGCAGCGGGCGTCGGCTTAGCCATTGTTGCAGGACTGGTGTTGTACCGTCTAAGGTATGAACGTGCGGTAAAAGCTCATCAGCTATAACATTTCTTCGCCCAAAAGCACTCCCGTAATGGGAGTGCTTTTGGGTGCGACGCTCAGGACACCGTGTGACGGCTATATGAGTAAGTCGGGTCGGTTGCTGTGGTTAGTTTGAAGACCTGAATCAGATCAATAGTGGTAAAATACGCATAAACATACGATCTTTTTGTTAAGACTCATGGGTAATGACAGGAGGGGAAATTGATTGCATGAAGATCGTATTGAACGTCTGCAGCGGAACAATCTGCAACAACCATTGCCTGACTCGATAATCCGAGACATTGTTTTTGATCTGGGCGGCGTGTTTTTTATGTGGCCGGAACGATATTATTTCGAGGAGTGGGCGACTCGGCTCGGGATTGCTCCGGAGATTTTTCACCGTCTTTTGTGGCACGGGCCGGACATTGAGGCGGCCAACATCGGGGTGATTACGGCAGAACAATATTACAGCCGCTGTGCCGAGCGAATGCAGGTTGACGAAGCGCTCATACGCGAAATCATCTGCCGTGCATTTTATTGCGACGATGTTGACGCCAAACTGGTCGAATATGTCGGCCGGCTCCGAACAAAGTTTCGCGTATCCGCTTTAACCAATACATGGTCCTTCGGCCGAATGCTAATAGAGCATCGCGGACTTGCCAAACTGTATGATTGTATAGTAACGTCAGCAGAGGAAGGGTTCCGGAAGCCGGATTCGCGCATTTACGATATTACGCTTCGCCGGCTTGCCGCCGCTCCTGACGAGGTCGTGTTTGTTGATGACACGGAGGAGAATGTACGGGCTGCCCAAGCGATCGGCATGCATGGCGTGCATTTTAAGGGTACCGCTCCGTTCATTGCAGAAATGGAACAACGGTTAGCGAGGTTGACGTGAGGAGGCATGAACTTGATGAAACAAAACAAATATGACGATCCGGTATTTTTCACAAATTACAGCCAGATGGCCAGGTCGGTCGGCGGATTGGAGGCGGCCGGAGAATGGCCCGCCTTCCGGGCGATGCTGCCCGAGCTGCGTGATCAACGTGTGCTCGATCTCGGCTGCGGCTTTGGCTGGCACTGCCGATATGCGCGCGAAAGGCAGGCTCGTTCGGTAATCGGCGTAGACCTGTCCGAGAACATGCTCGCCCGCGCTAGGGCGAGCACCGACGATTCCGCGATAGAGTACCGCCAAATGGCGATTGAAGACATCGACTTCGCGGGCGAACAATTCGACGTGGTGATCAGTTCGCTTACGCTTCATTATATTGAACGCTTCGATGCCGTCTGTCAGAAAATTCATCATTATCTCGTACCGGGCGGTGCCTTCGTATTCTCGGTCGAACATCCGATCTTCACCGCGCTGGCAGCGCAGGACTGGATTTACGGCTCGCAAGGCGAGCGATTGCACTGGCCTGTCGACGATTACCAAAGCGAAGGCCCGCGGCAGGCCAGATTTCTGGACAATGATGTCGTCAAATACCATCGGACCGTCGCCACCCATATCAATGTGCTGCTCGATTCCGGCTTCGGGATAACGAGACTGTCCGAACCGCAACCGCCGCAATATATGCTGGACACGGTTCCTGGCATGCAGGACGAATTGCGTCGCCCCATGTTTCTTATTATCGCAGCGACCAAGCTTCCGTAAGCGGAGCTTCGGTATAAAAATAATGCAGCGATCATCCGCGGCCTTGGGTCGGGCGTTCGAAACGATCCGGGAAGGCGAGTGCGTACAAATAATGCACATCGGGCCGTACAGCACCGAGCCGGTCACGATTGCAAAAATTCACGAATTTATGAAAGCGCATCGGCTCATACAGCACGGTCTGCACCATGAAATTTATTTGTCCGACCCGTGCAAAGTGGAGCCTTCTTCGCTGAAAACGATTCTTCGCTTCCCGGTAAGACAACAATAGGAGCACAGCCTCGACCATTATTCGGCCTGCAAAAATGCTGCGTTTTACGCAGGAGGGGGCGGAGGCGGCGACTAATGATACTCACGACTTGATCGATAGTGGAATCGGGTCGTAGTCTACCGCCGAAACAACTGTCGTCATCTGCGCCCCTCACTGCCTGAACCCGTTCAGCAAATGAGTAATGACCGTCATCGTCTCTTCTAACGCCGGCGTATCATCCTGCTGCTGTGCAATCCACAGTGCCGATTCATTCAGGGCGCCTGAGAGGAAGTGTGTCATGGCATCAATGGATACCGGCCGGAAATATCCTTGCTCTTGCATCATTTGAAGCTGTTCGCGCAGCAGGCGCATGGAATTTTGCTCGTCCATCCTGCGCCACGCGTCCCAGCCCAGCACGGCGGGACCGTCAATAAGCAAAACCCGCTTGTTCCGGGGCTCGACGGCGGCGGATACGAACGCCCGGCAGCCAAGTTGCAGCTGTTCCCATACATCGTCGCTGTTGGCTGCTTCCGTCATGACGCGTTCCGCGATTTCTTTTTGCACCGATTCAAGCACAACCCGGAAAAGTCCCTTTTTATTTCCAAAATGATGATAAAGCGCCCCGCGCGTCAATTCGGCCTCATGAGCAATATCCTCCAAAGCGGAATTCGCATAGCCGTGCTGCGTGAAATAAACGCGGGCCACCTCGATCAGTTTGCGTACCGTTTCGGTCGTTTCCTCTTTGTTTCGTTTCATCCCACATATACTCCTCTTCTTTTGCGCCGCTCCCTATCGTTTAAGTCGATCCAGGAGCGCTAAAGCTTCTTCATCGCCCGATAAGGAATGCCGGACAATCCAAGCGAGGGGATTCCCTTCTTGCTCCATATGATCACGAAGCCAGCCCATTGTCAATAACGGCTTTGACAAAAGCAAGTGCAGAAAATCCGGATCATGAGGTTCCACCGTTCTTTGCAGCATCCGTATCAGCCCATACGTTCTCCACATACTGGCTGCTGTGTTCGTCGGTGGGAGGAATCATTGTAATAACATCGATCAGTACGCCGTTCGGATCGCTCGTAATGAAGTGGCGTTGTCCAAAGTCCTCGCTTCGGATATCAAGCTGCAAGGGCAGCTTCTCTTTAACAATCAGCCTTTCGTACTCCGCGTCGACATCATCGACTTCAAAGTTAAGAATCAAGCCCTGCACGGTTTTGCGGTAAGGTTGAGGTATAGTAGGGTGGGAAGCGTTCAGGAGTGCGAGTTCAAATGGGACGCGGCCTTGCGATAACCTCAAGCTCACGTACCAGTCGGCGGCGAACACTTCTTCAAATCCAAAATAGCGGGTGTAAAATGCGGAGCTTTCCGCAACGCGTTCCGTCAAAACAACAGGGTAAAAGCTGGATACCATCATCGGTGAGCATCTCCTTTATTTGTCTGTAAGATGTATTCATATTAACATACATACTGTATGTATGTAAACTAGAAAGGAAGTGGCGACGACGCCTTGGATCGAAGCGGGGAATGTGTGCCAGGCGACACTATACGACAAGTCGTTATGACAGGGGTTGTTTGTTTGACGAAAGTTGAACTATTATTGTATGATAAGTGTACGCTTAATTTCCGGCTTGTTACGGTCGGGAAGCGGGGGAACCAACGATTTTGGGGCGAATCAGCACTGTAGGGAACCATCTTTCCCGAGCCCGGCAGCTAACCTCGTCAGCAGTGGATGGGTCAATTTTCATGACTTTATGCATATGTATTGCATATGTTGACCCGTGAGCCGGGTCTTTTTTTGTCCTTTTTTCCAGGCCCGTCATATAGCTGTTGATCGTTGCTTCCACGCGTTCATGCATGCTGCTTGCGGGCTTTTTGCATTGCGTTCAAAATGGCGTTCAATCCATCCAAGAAGCTTCATGCGCAAGCTTCTCTCATCAAGCCGGACGAAAGGGGAATGTACCGGGTATGATCATGAAAACAAAAGATGGGAAAGTGGTTGAAATTGTGTACAAAGACGAAAACGGGTTTTGTCACTGCGACGACGGCTGGACGCGGCCGGAAACGGAGCTTATCGTGCCGACCAAAGAAGAGGTGATTGAAAAACGAAAAAAATCGCAGCAATCGAAATAAGCCGTTGCGGGGGGATGCTTATGCTTCAGAGGATTACTGCCGGCCACTTGGAGCGGCTGTCGGAGCAGCAAAAACAGAAGCTGCGTTCCTGGTGGGTTCCGCAAGAAGGAGAATATATTTTCTTCAGCGGCCAAGAAGAGATGATTTATTACTTGAGCGGGGTGGAAAAGCGCAGATCGCTGCCTTTGCTGTCCATCGGACTAATGATGGCGTATGTGGCGCAGCAAGGGCATACGCTTACCGTTGACAGCGTTTGCGAAGAGTGGGTTGTGAGGCTGTCGGGATTTGAAGCGAAAGCATCGGAGCTGTGCGATGCATTATGGGATGTCATGATATCGATTTTATAAGCATCAAGAATAACTTGCCTGGAACCCGGGAACCTTAGAGGAAACGTTTTCTTGGAGGTTTGCATGGTATTCGGCATTTCGGTTGCGGTCATTATTTTATTTGTCTTGTGGGGGGCGATCAGCCCGGAAGGTCTCTCCCAGCAGGCCACCCAATTTCTCGCGTTTACCACAGGCCGATTCGGATGGTTTTATTTGTTTGCGGCTTTCGGCTTTTTAATTTTTGTCGTTTATTTGGCGTTCAGCAAATACGGGGGCATACGGCTCGGTGACGATGACGATGAACCCGAGTTTTCCGATATCACCTGGTTCGCGATGCTGTTCAGTGCGGGCATGGGGATCGGCCTTGTCTTCTGGGGCGTAGCCGAGCCGCTGTCCCATTATGTAACGCCGCCTCAAGGGGCGGCAAGCGAATCCGCCGAAGCGGCTCAGCTCGCGATGCGGTATGCTTTTTTTCATTGGGGGCTTCACCCGTGGGCTGTTTATTCCGTGGTCGGCGTAACGCTTGCTTATTTTCAATACCGAAAAAAACAGACGGCGCTCATTAGTCAAACGTTTTATCCGCTGCTGGGCGACAAAGTGAACGGTCCGCTTGGCAAAACGATCGATATTCTCGCCATTATTGCCACTGCCTTCGGCGTAGCTACTTCATTAGGACTCGGAACGCTGCAAATAAGCGGAGGACTCCAGTTTTTGTGGGGACTTCCAAATCATACCGGGACCCAGCTCACCATCCTCGCTTTGCTTACGATTCTCTACATGATTTCCGCGTTATCGGGCCTCGACCGCGGCATCAAAATATTGAGCAACGCCAATCTCATATTCGCCCTTGGTCTAATGCTATGCACGTTTGTGCTCGGTCCGACTACGTTTGTGCTGGATACGTTCACATTATCCGTAGGCGGATATCTCCAAAATTTAATTCAAATGAGCTTACGGCTTACTCCGTTTACGCAGGGTACCTGGATCAGCAATTGGACACTATTTTACTGGGCTTGGTGGATCTCGTGGGCACCGTTTGTGGGCATGTTCATCGCTCGGGTCTCCAGGGGACGCACGATCAAGGAGTTTGTGCTGGGCGTCTTGTTTATACCGAGCTTGTTCAGCCTGATCTGGTTTTCCGTATTCGGCGGCACCGGTCTGCATCAGCAAATGCTGGAAGGAATCAATATAGCGGCGGCGGTAAGCAAAGACGTGACCTCAGCGCTGTTTGTTTCGCTTGAGCACATTCATTTCGGTAAGCTGCTGGCGGTTATCGCTACAGCGCTAATCGTCTGTTTTTTCATAACGTCTGCCGATTCGGCGACGTTCGTACTCGGCATGTTTTCGACAGGCGGAAATTTAACGCCTTCGGGAAAGGTAAAGCTAACCTGGGGGCTGGTCCAGTCGGCTATTGCCATCGTGTTGCTGCTCAGTCAAGGGCTGCAGGCGCTGCAGACGGCATCCATCGTCACCGCACTGCCCTTCGCCGTCATTATGGCGTTTATGTGCGTCTCCTTGCTGCGATCATTAAGGGAAGAGGCGCGAAGCCGGCGCAAAAAAGAGCAGCAGTTCCGCAGAGCCCTGGAAGACCTTATTCATAAAGAGCAGCAATAAAAAACGAATGTTTGAAACCAGATCGGTATTCGCGCGTATTAGGTTTATCGAACAACGGAATAGGCCTTACTTTGGAGGAGTCTGTCACCAGGGCACCGCTATGTCCAGCGGCTGTGGTACAGGGTCCTTTTTTGCGTTGTTTGGCCTTAAATTACACATCATAACCGTATCGCAGAAAGGTGGAGTCATATGCTTGTTTTTCAATTGGCCATTATTTTATTCGCTTCAAAAGTGGCCGGAGACACTAGCGTTAAGCTGGGTCAGCCGTCCGTACTCGGCAAGCTCATTATCGGGATTGTTCTGGGCCCTACCGTGCTTGGCGTCGTCACCAATACCGAAATTCTTCAGGAGATCAGCCAGATCGGCGTTATTCTATTGATGTTTATCGCGGGCCTCGAGACGGACACGGAGCAATTCAAAAGTACGGGCAAGGCATCGGCCTATGTCGGCGTGCTCGGCATTCTTGTTCCGTTTACGCTCGGGTACGGCGCCGGGATGGCTATCGATCTCCCGCCAATACAATCGATCTTTCTCGGCCTGCTGCTTTCGGCTACAAGCGTTAGCATTTCCGTTCAGGCGCTGAAAGAAATGGGGAAAATGAAGTCCAGAGAAGGTACAACGATATTGGGTGCCGCCGTGATCGACGATATTCTCGTCATTATCGCGCTGGCCTTTGTGATGAGTTTCGCAGGCGGCGATGTGAACCTCGGGATGGTCGTCATGAAAAAAGTACTATTTTTTGCGGTTGCCATTGTACTGGCTTGGAAGGTCGTACCTTGGGTGCTAAACCGGTTCGCGCCGCTTCGGGTGACCGAAGCCGTCATCTCGGCGGGTCTGATCATTTGTTTCGTATACGCGTACTTGGCGGAAGTCGCCGGCGTGGCCGCAATTATCGGCGCGTATATCGCCGGGGTTGCCATCAGCTTAACGAAATATAAGCACGAAGTATTCGAGAAAGTGGAGACGATCGGCTACTCCATCTTCGTTCCCGTGTTCTTCACGTCGATCGGGGTCACGGCGGAGTTTATCGGCATCGGCAGCCATATCGGACTGATCATCGGGCTGAGTATTTTGGCGATACTGACCAAGCTGGTCGGGTCGGCGCTTGGAGCCAAACTCGCCGGATTCCAGTGGAGAAGCTCGCTCGGGATCGGCGCCGCGATGGTGTCCCGCGGGGAGGTCGCGCTGATTATCGCCGCCATGGGGCTCGAGTCCGGTCTGTTAAGCTCGGAAATGTTCGCCGTCATCGTCGTTGTCGTTCTGATTACTACGCTGGTGACGCCGCCGATGATGAAGCTTTTTTTCCAGAAATCGCAGCCTGCGGGGGAAGATGCAGCGAGTACGTACCAGCAAATGTAAATAATCACCTATAAATAACAAAATCGCTTTTGATAAATAATGATAGTGCGACCGCATGAAAGCAAACCGGTCCAGACGAAAAGGAGTGAGTGCGTTGCCCGAGTGGATTCACATCGCCTTACGATCGCTTGCTGCGGTCGCTATCATTTTTTTATTGACCCGTATTTTGGGGAAAAAACAAATATCCGAGCTGAACTTCTTCGAATATATCGCCGGGATTACGCTCGGTTCGTTGGCCGGCTTTATTTCTACGGAGTTGGAAGCTCACTTTATGTACGGCGTGACTGCCATCCTGGTATGGTTTTTGATTCCGTACGTCTTCGAATTCATTACGCTCAAGAGCAAACGACTGCGCGGACTGTTTGAGGGGAACGGGACTGTGTTTATCAAAGAAGGCAAAGTGCTCGAAGATAATATGAAAAAAGAGCGCTACTCGACCGATGAATTGTTGGAGCAGCTTCGCAAGAAGAACGTATTTAATGTAGCCGATGTCGAGTTTGCTGTACTGGAAACGACCGGTGAGCTGAGCGTGCTGCTCAAAAAAGAAAATCAGCCGCTGACGCCAAAACATTTGGGCATCAAAATCGGTCCCGAGCAGGAGACGCAAACCGTCATTATGGACGGCAGTATTATGGATGAACCGCTCGCTACCCGCGGGCTGAGCCGGGAATGGCTGCAGACCGAACTGGAGAAAATCGGCGTTACGCTGGAAAATGTATTTCTCGGCCAAGTCGACACGTATGGCCAGCTTTATGTGGATGTGTATGACGACATGCTGCAGCTTCCGCAGGCATCCCAGAACGAAATGCTGCTTGCGACGCTGAAGAAGTGCGAAGCCGACCTCGCATTGTACGGCTTGTCTACGGACAATGTTTCCGTGAAGCGCATGTACGGCGAGATCTCGAAGAAAATGACGCAAATCGTGGAGTCCGTCACTCCGCTGCTCCAGCGATAACGATCCATCCGGCCAAAGGAGCGGCATACGGCAAAGGCGAGGAAGCAGCCGGTATTCGCGGTTAAGGGAGCGCCTGATTCGCATGGATGGTTTTTAATGAGCGGGTACTCTCTTGGCTGCCAAGAAAATCAACAGAATGATCCCCATGTACCCGAATAACGGGTAAAGATACGTCAGCAGCGAAGCGAATCCGATCTGACTGACCAGGAAACTGGCCAGCAGAATGATCAGCACTAACCAAGAGGTAGGAAGCTCGTAGCGGCTTTGCATTTGCCGGGCAATGCCGAATACGTTGCCGATTAACGTTGTGAAAATTTCCCCATAAATAACGAGCAAAAACAAGATGTGCATAAAAGGGCCGTAATCCCGAATGATTTCCGCCATCGGAATGTCAAACCGTTGAATATCCGGCATCTTGGCGTGCATCGCATAGTGACTGACAAGCAGCATCGCTCCGAGACCGATTCCGCCCCAGAAGCCCCCCCATTGCAGCGCACGGTCATTGCTCACTTCATTCGCCAGAGGAACCATGACCGCTTGTACAAAGGCGATGTTCAACGCAACGTAGGAGAACGGAGTTATCAGCCATTTGTAATCAGGCCGCTCCTCATTGTGCAGCTTCATGAACTGGGGCAACTCATCGAGATCGATCGCGTTCGCAGCGATGAGCGCCATGAAGAATAGCATCATCGGAACGACCAGCGAATTGACCGCCAATATGCCTTTGATTTGCTTCGTCATCACAAGGTAGCTCAATACGATGCTGGTGATAATGCCCAATTGATAAGGCAAGCCGAGCTGTTCTTCGAATATGGAGCCGGTTCCGGATAGCATCACCGAGGTCACGCCAAGCAAAAGAATAAACATCAATATATTCGCGACTTTGCCGAACGTTTTGCCAAACAAATAATGGTTTAATTCCTGAAAGGAAAACGCTTTGATGCGGCGGGCCAACATCATCATTTTCGTCCCGATCCATATGAATAAAAACGTACTGATGAGAATCGCCGTTTCTCCCCATGCACCGTAGACCGTGAAAAACTGCAAAATCGACTGTCCTGACGCAAATCCGGCGCCTACGACGGTTCCTACATAGGTCGCTGCAATTTGAAGGATTAGTATCTTCTGTTTCATCTTATAGCCTCCGGGCGAATAAGGATTATCCTACTTCACAATTGTATGTGAGACATGTCCGTTTATTCTATGGAGTCACCAGTAAAATGCGAATTACCCAATAATTGTAATGCGTGAACGGAATGAAGTGACTTTACCGGATCTCCATCGCTGGGCGCACCGAAATCGGACGCTCATTCAATGCAGAAAAAAAGGGATGGGCTTCCTGCTGGAAGTCTATCCCTTCTTTTGGTGCAACGGTACATCGCCATTGTTTAGCCACCTTTGTCCGGCTTCTTCGGGACAAGATTAAAGATTTCCCCGGATTCCAGCGTGTCGATCAAACGGTCAAGCCACAAGTAATAGTCGATCGCCTGATTGATTTTTTCCATATCGAGACTGATGTACGACTGGAGAGTTTCCTCATTCGGATGTTCATCCGCTAGCGCCCGCAGCTCGACTTGCGACTTTTTCAATGCTTGCAAATTCATTTCAACGGCCTTCCGCCATTTGATCGCAAAAAAATCGGTAAACGTCTGGTGCCAGTCTCGTTCCACTTCGTATTGGTCCTTCCGAGATCCTTTCTCCCACACTTTATTGACCATATTGAGATCCATAAGCGTGCGAATGCCCGTACTCATGCTGGTTTTGCTCATTTCCATGGCTTCTCCCATTTCATCGAGCGTCATCGGTTTATTTTGAAAAAACATGAGTCCGTACAACAATCCGGTGGACAGCGTAATCCCGTATAAATCCATATTTTTGCCAATGGCTTCAATGATTCGTTTTCGCGCCTTATGAATCGATTGCTCTTCTTCCGGCGTGATTCCGTTTAATTCGTTTATCATTATTCCCGCTCCTCTGTCGGTGTCGTACATTGTCTAAAGTTGCAGCCAGCTATGAAATCATAATCGTGTTTAGGCTCATTGTAAAAAACAATACGGACAATGTAAAGGAACAGATCATGCAGGAAAACCGAGGAAACGGGTATAAAAGCGAAAGAAACAACGTAAAGTTTTTTCTGTACATACGAAACAAACGTTAAAAACGGTTGACACTATTTTTGTTATTCCGTTAGACTTGTGTAAGGAGTTGGAAATGAACTGGAATGGGGTGTCAATTTGGCGATTATCGAAGTGAAGCAACTTACCAAAGTATTCGGCAATGAGCCGGAAAGGGTGCTGCCGCTGCTGGATCAAGGCTGGAGCAAAGAAAAAATATATAAAGAGCTCCGCTATACGGTCGGGGTCAATCGCGTCGATTTTTCGATCGAGCCCGGAGAAATCTTTGTCATTATGGGGCTCTCGGGAAGCGGGAAGTCGACCCTGGTGCGGCTTCTGAACCGGTTGATCGAACCGACGCAAGGCAGTGTTCTGATTCATGGCAAAGACATCACGCAGATGAACCAGGAGCAGCTTCGCAAAGTTCGCCGGGAAACGATGAGCATGGTATTTCAAAAGTTCGCGTTGTTCCCGCATCGGACGGTGCTTGAGAATGCGGAGTACGGCTTGGAAGTGCAGGGCGTAGGGAAGAAGGACCGTCAGGACAAAGCTTTGGCCGCTTTGCAGCTTGTAGGGCTTGAAGCCTGGGGAAGCAGCTATCCGGAGCAGCTTAGCGGCGGCATGCAGCAGCGCGTCGGTCTTGCGAGAGCGCTCGCGAATGACCCGGACATTCTGCTCATGGACGAAGCCTTCAGCGCACTGGATCCGCTTATTCGCAAGGACATGCAGGATGAGCTGCTCGATCTGCAGGAGAAGATGAAAAAAACAATCGTCTTCATTACGCATGATCTCGACGAGGCGCTGCGCATAGGCGACCGAATCGCTCTCATGAAAGACGGCGTGGTTGTACAAATCGGTACACCGGAAGAAATCATGATCAACCCTGCCAACGAGTACGTGGAACGTTTTGTCGAGGATGTCGACTTGTCCAAGGTGCTGAACGCCTCCCATGTGATGCGCAGGCCGGAGACGATTACGCCGGACCGCGGCCCCCGCGTCGCGCTGCAGCTCATGAGAGACGGCGGGATATCGAATTTGTTCGTCGTCGATCGCAGTAAACGCCTGATCGGCGTCATTACTGCAGACGACGCTTCCACGGCCGTCAAAGAAGGGAGAACGCTGGAAAGTATCGTGATCAAAGAAACGCCGACGGTTGCTCCCGATGTCCTTCTCCATGATTTGTTTGAAATTTGCGGGACGTCCAGATATCCCGTCGCCGTCGTGAACGAGAAGGGCCGCTTGCTTGGGGTTATTGTACGGGGTGCTGTTCTTGGCGCACTGGCCGGACACCCTTTGACGAAGGAGGTGGAACCGGATGATCCCGAAGCTTCCATTAGCTGATTGGGTGGAGCATTTCGTCGACGGTCTGGAAAGTCAGCTGTCGTTTTTTTTCGATATCGTCTCCGCGGTGATCGAAGGTATCGTAAACCTGTTCTCTGCCGTGTTTCATTTGCCGCCTTCCGTTCTCATGATCGTCATTTTATCGGCGGTTGCGTTATGGTTTGTGCGGTGGCCCCTTGCTTTGTTCACGTTCATCGGACTTTTACTTATCGACAATTTGGGGTATTGGGAACATACGATGGATACGCTGGCGCTCGTGATGACCTCTGCGATCATTTCGATTGTGATCGGCGTGCCGCTCGGCATTATTTGCGCAAGAGACAACCGGGCGCAGAGTCTGCTCGTGCCGTTGCTCGACTTCATGCAGACCATGCCGGCCTTCGTTTACTTGATTCCTGCGGTTACCTTTTTCGGATTAGGCGTCGTACCCGGGGTGATCGCTTCTGTCATCTTCGCTGTTCCTCCCACGATTCGGCTGACGAATCTTGGCATTCGTCAAGTGCCTGCGGATTTGGTCGAAGCGGCGGATGCATTCGGGTCTACGCCGGCACAGAAGCTGCTTAAGGTACAGCTGCCGCAAGCGGTGCCGTCCATCATGGCCGGAATCAACCAGACGATCATGCTCGCTTTATCGATGGTCGTCATCGCTTCGATGATCGGAGCGCAGGGCATAGGCGCCGACGTATACCGCGCCGTTACGCAAATCAAGACGGGTCAAGGCTTCGAAGCCGGATTGTCGATTGTCATATTGGCTATATTGCTTGACCGGCTGACACAGCATTTCATAAAAGGGAAAAAAAGAAGGGGAGAATAAACGGATGAACAAAATGGTAAAAGGACTTATGATTATCGGTATTTCCAGCATAGTGGCGTTAACAGGATGCGCCAAAAACACGCCGCCATCCGCCGCGGCGTCCGTAGGCGACCAAGTAAAGCACGAGATTATCGGGATTGATCCGGGCGCCGGCATTATGAAATCAACGGAAAAAGCTTTGAAGGATTACGAGCTGAAAGACTGGAAGCTGGTCGAAGGCTCCGGGGCAGCGATGGCCGCCGCGCTGGACAAAGCGTACAAAAACAAAAAGCCGATTATTATTACCGGTTGGACGCCGCACTGGATGTTCGCCAAGTATGACCTGAAATATTTGAAAGACCCAAAAGGCGTTTACGGCGGGGATGAGCAAATTCATACCGTCGTTAGAAACGGCTTGAAAGCGGACCACCCTTCCGCGTACAGCTTTTTGGACCGGTTCGAATGGACGCCTGAAGATATGGCGAAAGTGATGGTTGCCATTCAGGAAGGGAAGAAGCCGGAGGAAGCCGCTTCTGAATGGATTAAAGGCAACGCAGCGAAAGTAGACGCTTGGGTGAAAGATATTGCGAAAGCGGATGGCAAGAAGCTGAAGCTGGCCTACGTGGCCTGGGACTCGGAGATTGCCAGCACGAACGTAGTCAAGCAGGTGCTGATCGATAAACTGGGGTATACCGTCGATCTGTTGCAAGTGGAAGCAGGGCCGATGTGGGCCGGCATTTCGAGCGGGGACGCCGATGCGATCGTAGCGGCTTGGCTGCCGACGACGCACAAGGATTACTACGACAAATTCAAGGGCAAATTTGAAGATCTCGGTCCGAACCTGAACGGTACCAAAATCGGACTTGTCGTACCGGCATATATGAATATCGATTCGATTGAGGACTTGAAAACGAAATAGCACATGCAATGAACACTCCCTTTTTCGGATGGGGGTGTTCTTCTTTTTTAGTGAAATTCGGAAAAAACGCGGCCAGGGCAATTTGCGAATACGGCTTTCTTTTCGTATGATGACAACGTACCGTCTTCATCATCATGACTTACAAGGAGGACCAACGTGCTGAATATTTTGCTGAGCATCTTTGTGATCCAAATCGTTTACGTCTCCTGTTTTACGCTGCGGATGATTCTGACGCTGAAAGGGAAAAAGTATTTCGCCGCCGCCATCAGCATTATCGAAATTACGATCTATGTGCTCGGGCTCAATATGGTGCTGCAATATCTGAAGCAACCGCTAAGTTTGCTTGTCTATGCACTTGGGTACGGCCTCGGCGTACTGGCAGGCACCTGGATCGAGGAGAAGCTGGCGCTCGGCTACGTGACGCTGAAAGTCATTACGAACGAAGTGGGCAGCAATATGGCCAGCGACCTGCGGCAGCAGGGCTACGGCGTGACGTCGTGGATTGGCTACGGGCGAGACGGCGAGCGCCTTGTATTGGAGGTTTTGGCCAAACGGAAAAACGAGCACTCCTTGTACAAGTCGATTTTGGCTATCGATCCCAGAGCATTCGTGGTGACGCTGGAGCCGAAGCAGCTGCACGGGGGATTTTGGACGCGTACGAATCGCAAGTAAACCGTAAAAGGAAGCATATGTATCCATACGGGAGTAAATGTATTGAAATACGGTGTATAAGTCCGTATAGACACAAGGATCCCAAATTACGGTAAAATACGGCAGGTTGTCATGTTTTATAACAGCGGCAATTGTGTGTTATGATATTCATCATAGAATTAAATTGATCATAAAATAAAATTCATCATAAAATTATTCGTTGCATCATACAACAAAAGCCTACACTGAACAACGGAGAGAAAAACAACGATGGAAGGCGTTAAAAATCAATACTCGGAGCAATGGATTGAACCATTTACGGATTATCTCAGGGAAAAAGGCAAAGAAGAAAGCACCGTCAAGCTGTATGCCGCTGAAATCGGTCATTTCCTCGATTGGCTGAAACGTTCGGACAAATCGATGGCCTCGGTCGTGCAGGAGGATATCTTCGCCAGCCGCGATGAGTTATATATACAAGGGAAACGACTTTCTACGATCAACAAATACGTATCGATCCTCGCCTCTTTCTTTAAATGGGCGGAGGAGCGGGGCATGGCCAAGGGCAATCCGGCGGCCAGCGCCAGATACTACACGCCGAAAAAAAACGAGCTCCCGCGCTGGCTCACTGCGGAAGAAGAAGCAAGTCTGCTTGCATTGGCCGAACAGGAGAAGAACCCGTTTAAACGAAGCCGCAACCTGGCGCTGCTGTACGTTCTTTTGAATATGGGACTGCGGTTGGAGGAAGTATCGGAGCTCCAAGTTTCATCCGTGCTTCCGGATGAGCTGATCGTCTATGACAGGGGGACCGAGCTTCGGCGCGTGCCGATGGATTCGAAAACGTACGCATGTCTGTCCGAATGGATCGAGCAGCGGGCGCTGGCAAGCAAAGAATGCTATAAAACGAGCATGCACCTGTTCGTCACCGAACGTTCGGGTTACATGCAGCCGCGTGCGGTCCAGTTTGTCATCGAAGGATATGCGGAGAAGCTCGGATTCGAGATCAGCTGCCACGATTTGCGGAATACGTTTTGCCGCAGGCTGGCCGAACAAGGCACCCCGATCTTACTGCTCAAGCGGTGGGCAGGGCATAAGTCTTTTCTAACCTCGTACCAGTATTATTCAGGGCTAAAGTAACAAGTAAATTCCACCAAGGGATGTGATAAGAACAACCACTCGTATGCACGATTTCAAAATCCCATTCAGGAAGAAAGGTGAGTGTTCCTCATGATTCAGATGACGGGGGTTAACAAAGTCTATGACGATGGTTTCAAGGCTTTGAGCGACGTGAACCTGGAATTTAAGAAAGGCGAAATTACGGTATTGATCGGACCGAGCGGCTGCGGCAAGTCGACGACGATGAAGCTGATCAACCGTCTGATCGAGCCGACGGATGGAACGATCCGTATTGAAGGCCGGAGTACGCAGGAATGGAATCCGGTCGATCTCCGCAGGAAAATCGGTTATGTCATTCAGAACATCGGTTTATTCCCCCACATGACGATAGCGAAAAACGTAGCTGTCGTTCCCTCGTTGTTAAAATGGGAAAAGTCCCGTATCGAAGCCAGAATCGACGAACTGCTGAATCTGGTCGGGATGTCGCCCGATGTCTTTCGAAATCGGTATCCCTCAGAACTGAGCGGCGGCCAGCAGCAGCGTATCGGCGTTATCCGGGCGATGGCGGCCGACCCCGACGTGATCCTCATGGATGAGCCGTTCAGCGCGCTCGACCCGATCAGCCGGGAACAGCTGCAGGATGAGCTGATCCGTCTCCAGCAGGAATTGAAGAAAACGATCGTTTTCGTCACGCATGATATGGACGAAGCGATTCGCATCGCCGACACGATCGTCATCATGAAAGACGGCAGTGTCGTGCAAAAGGGCAAGCCGGAGCAAATATTGCGGCATCCCGCAAACGATTTCGTTAAGAGCTTCATCGGACAAAAAAGACTGCAATCCAGCGTCGTTGCCGAAGATATGCCGCGGGTCGACAATGTGATGGTGGAAAGTCCGGGCACGGCTTTCCCGACCAGAGGACTCGCTGAAGCGATTCAGATGATGGAGAAACGCCGCGTCGATTCACTATATATCGTGGATTCGCAAGGTATCTTGAAGGGCGCCGTCTCGATTTACCAGGTCCTCGACCAATATGGCTGGGAAGAGAAAACGGTTGCGGATGTCATGAAGCCGGTGGAGCATACCGTCCCTACGGGAACGCCGCTAATATTGGCGCTGCAGCTGATGGATAAGCATCAATTGTCCAACATTCCGGTACTGGGCGAAGGTCAAAAGTTTAAAGGATTGATTACGAGAGGCAGCGTCGTGCGTCATATGGCGGATTTGTATACTTCCGTAAGCACGGGGGGTGCCGCAGATGTCGGATAAATCATGGTGGAGCGGCTTCACCGAGTTTGCGGCGGCAAGACTGCCGGATTTATGGGCCGCTACGGTGGAGCATTTGTGGATCTCGGCGTTAGCCGTCTTCCTGGGCTGTCTGGTCGCCATTCCGGTGGGCATTTTGCTGGCAAACAGCAGCAACCGGTATTTGAAATCAATTACGTTCGGGGTAGCGAATTTGTTTCAGACGATCCCGAGTCTGGCTTTGCTGGCCCTGCTCATCCCGCTGATGGGCATCGGCATGAAGCCGGCGATCTTCGCACTATTCCTTTACGCGCTGCTGCCTTTATTGAGAAATACGTATGCCGGCATGGAGTCGGCCGACCGCAGCATTCTGGAAGCGGCGAAGGGCATGGGATACGGGCCGCTGCAAAGAATCATGTTCATTCAACTGCCGATCGCGCTTCCTTATATCATATCGGGCATTCGCGTCACGACGGTCTACATTATCAGTTGGACGACGCTCGCATCCCTCATCGGGGGTGGAGGCCTGGGCGTACTGATCTTCTCCGGACTGGGCGTCAACAAGGATGAGCTGATTTTCTTAGGTGCATTCGCGGCGATTGTGCTTGCGCTCCTGGCCGATTTTGTGCTTGGCCAAGTGGAGAAATGGAGCACGCGCAAGAAACCGCTGGCGGCAGCTCCAACCTCGACCTCGCCTTCGGCTGCGGCCTAAACGCAGCTCCGGTCGAAGTCTCTGCTGAAAGTTTCAAATAAATGTTTTACAATAATCGGTTTGATCAGGAGGAGTACATGAGAAAAAGAAAATGGGGTACGTCAGCAGTTTTGTTGTTATTGTCGGTCGTTGTGTTGTTATCGGGCTGCGGAAGCGGCGATAAAATTACTATCGGGGCGCAAACGTATACAGAGCCCAAAATTTTAGCGCAAATGTACAAAGCGTTGATCGAGGACCGTTCCAAACTGAAAGTGGATGTGAAGGCCGATCTCGCGGCAAGTCCCGTTGTCATCAAAGCAATGAAGAACAAAGAAATCGACTTGGCCACGCTATACACGGGCGAAATATTCAACGGATATTTCGATATCGAGCAAACGAAAGACCGGGCCAAAGTGTTGCAGCAAGCCAAAGAGGGATTCAATAAAACATTCGATTTCGAATGGTTCGATCCGTTCGGATTCGAAAATACGTACGCATTTACCGTGCGCAAAGATTTGGCGGATCAGTACAAACTCGAGAAAATTTCCGACCTGAAAGACAAAGCCAAGGATATGAAAATTGGAGTCGATACGACTTGGCTGGAGCGGGAAAACGACGGCTATAAAGCTTTTTCCAAGCATTATGGTCTATCCTTTGGGCAAACCCTTCCGATGGAAATCGGATTAGTATATGAAGCGGTAGCGAACAAAAAAGTGGATATCGTGCTCGCTTATTCCACAGACGCTCGAATCAAGCAGTTTGAACTGAAAACGCTTGAAGACGACAAGCAGTTCTTCCCGCCGTACGATGCTTCGGCTGTAGCCAGAAAAGAAATACTGCAGAAACACCCTGAAGTGGGCGAGGCGCTCAAGCAATTGGTGGGCAAGATCAATGTAGAAACGATGGTAGAGTTGAACTACGAGGTTGACGTCAAAAAGCGCAGCGAAAAAGAAGTTGCTGTCGAGTTTCTGAAAAAAGAGGGCTTACTAAAATAAGATCCGAGGTGATGCAGGATGGATTCGACCCCTAACATCGGTGTACAGCTTTACAATTACGTGACCGGACATGCGGGAGAACTGCTTGAGCTCACGCTGCAGCACATCGCGATGGTGCTTTGCGGACTCGGTCTGGCGCTGGTCGTCGGCATCCCTCTCGGAATGATTAGCGCAAAGCATAAAAAGTGGAGTTCCTTCATTTTATCGGCCGCCAATGTCATACAGGTGTTCCCGAGCCTGGCGCTTCTAGCCATACTGATGATTGTATTCGGACTAGGCTTTTATACGGTCGTTATCGGGTTGTTCTTATACTCACTGCTGCCGATCATCCGCAATACGTATGTCGGCCTGACGCAAGTCGATCGCAGCGTTACCGATGCCGGCATCGGGATGGGGATGAGCGGCGCGCAGCTGCTGTGGCGCGTGCAGATGCCGCTGTCAATTCCTTTTCTGCTGGCCGGCTTGCGGGTAGCGGCCGTCATCGCGATCGGCGTCGCTACCATGGCGCCGCTCATCGGCGGCGACGGCCTCGGCCGGGAAATCTATGCCGGCATTAACTTGCGCAATCCGGTGCGGATTTACGCCGGAGCCGTTCCTGCCGCGATGCTTGCCATCATAGCGGATATTGCGCTCGGCCGACTGCAGAAGAAACGGAATACTGTTTCCGGCACGTAGGCGCACACATGGGTGGGGAATGGTTCGCCGCCGCTGCCCGTGAGAAGAGCCCTTCATTTCGGTGAAGGGCTCTTTTGTATGCGGGCCGGGTACGGGAGCCGCAAAAAGGGCGTGTGATGCTCCTCTGGATTGGCCTAAAGCGACGGTCGACATGATGCTAAATCTTCATGCTCACGGCGAGGACGACAAGCACAATAGCGACCATGAAGCTCGACATGGTAGCGAGATAGCCGGTGAATTTCACCGCTTGTTCTTGTCCGGCATTCAATTGCTTCTTGACTTTGCTTCCCCAAATGCCGGTGACGATCAGCGCAAGCAGGATGATCGTGCCGCCGCCTTTTTCCATCACCTCAAGCCAAAGCGGCTTCCCGGGCCCCATCCCCATTTGAACGATCATGACGACGCCGCTGACGAGGACAATAAAGGCGCCGGGATGGGCAAAGCGGCTGAATACTTTGATGATCCGCGCGGCGAGCGCATTCGACGGCTGCGAGCCGATTTGCTGTTTCATCACGGCCAATACAACGATGGTGGCGAGCAGGGAGCCGAGCCACACAAATAACCCCGTAAGGTGTAAAAACAACATAAAGCCAAACATAGGCGTATCCCTCCAACTTTTCTTTTTTGATCCTGATTTGCGATTACACAAGCGTGCGTCAATGCTGCGGCATCGCGATCTGCTTCAATTGTAGGGTACGAATATGAATGGACGATGAATGGAAGGTTACAAGCTGGGAAAACGGACAGTAACGGTCGTTCCTTGGCCTAATTCGCTCTGTACGTCGATGCTTCCCCGGTGCAGCTCAACGATTTTTTTGACGATCGACAGCCCAAGTCCGGTTCCAGATCGGGTGCGGTTTCTGGCCTTGTCCGCTTTGTAAAATCGGTCGAAAATATGAGGCAGCTCCGACTCGGGAATGCCTTTGCCGGTATCTCTAATTTCGACGGCGACGTCCCGCCCCGTGACAATACGGATTCGAATCGTACCTCCCCGTTGTGAAAACTTGATGCTGTTCGTAATCAAATTGAGCCATACATGGTGCAGCAGTTGCGGATCCGCCGTAATGACGACATCGGGCAAATCCGGTAGCACTGTGAGCTGCTTCTCCGCCCACTGGTATTCAGTCACGATCAAGACCTGACGAATCTGCTCGTCCAATCGAAACGAGGCCGTCTTTATGACCGCCGTTTCTTTGTCTAGCGCGGCCAAAGTAAGCAATTGCTTGCTCAATGACGACAGCCGCCTGCTTTCCTCCTCAATAATCCGCAGGTAGCGCTGCGCTTCTTCAGGCGACGCTTCCCGCTCAAGAATCGCTTGAGCAAAGCCTTGAATCGAAGTTAACGGCGACTGAATTTCGTGGGAAACATTCGCTACAAACTCTTGTCTCATCTCGTCCAACTGTTGGAGCGAATGCGCCATCTGTGTAAAATGCCGCGCCAAATTGCCGAGTTCATCCTGCCGCGATACGTCCATGGCGATCTCGTAGTCGCCCCGGATAATTTTGTCGGTTGCTTCCGTCAGCTTTTTCACCGGCTTTACAATATACCGAGACATGACGGCGATCAAGACTATGCTGATGCAAAAGGTAAGCCCCAGCAGCAACGCCAGCAGGATGTGCACGTCCCCGATTTGCTGTTCCAGATTCGGGCGTACGAACAAAGCGTAGTCGTTTCCCTCCACCTTCATGGGAATGCCGATGCTGTTACGGATGCTGTTCTCGAAAAATCCGGCACCCGTCAGCGAAAAGCGCTTCTTTTCCATGCCGTAATAAGTCTCGCCTTGAAGCACGCGGCGAATTTGCTGCTCGTCCATTTGCCAATGCTTGAAAGGCGCGCCGTACGATGCCCCTTCCATTCGGCCGTTGACGGCGTAAATTTGAAATCCCATGCCTGCGATGTGCGTCAAGTAATCGCCCAGTGCTAGATTCGGCGTTCGTTCGTACAAAGCGCGGATTTCGTTGCCGATACGCAATACTTTTTGTTCGTTATTTCCCGTTATTTTGCCTAAGTACAGATTGGAAAGCGCTAGAGCGAGAAGGCCGCTGATCATGGCAATCAATATGAATGTAAGGACAATGCGGAAATATAATGTTTTCATCGGCTCTGCACCTCGAGTTTGTAGCCCAAGCCGCGGATGGTGGTGATTGTAAAATCGCCCTTTTGGTCCTGAAACCGCTCGCGCAATCGTTTGATATGTACGTCAATCGTCCGGCTGCCGCCTTCGTAGTCGGCTCCCCAAACGAGGTGCAGCAGCTGCTCGCGGGTGAAAATGCGTCCAGGATGGCTCGCGAGCTGTGATAACAGCTCGAATTCTTTTAACGGGATCGTATGTACTTCGCCGCGAACGGCTATTTCATAGCTTTTCCGGTCGATCACCGTATCGTTCAGTTTAATGATTTCCGAGGAGACCATTTGATACCGCCGCAGCAGCGCTTTCATTCGAAACAGCAGTTCCTTCGGCTCGAACGGCTTGACGATGTAGTCGTCCGTACCCGACAAGAAGCCTTTCTCTTTATCCTCCAGCTCGCCTTTGGCCGTTAGCAGAATAACGGGAATATCGTAATACTTGCGGATTTCTTCGCAGAGCTCCAGCCCGTCTTTTGCCGGCATCATCACATCGACGACAGCCAAATGAACCTGCTTGCGCTCGATGACATCCCAAGCTTCCGCGCCGTCTACCGCTTCCAGGACGACATAGCCCTCCTTCTTGAGAACGAATCGGAGCAGTTCTCGAATATGGGGATCGTCATCCGCTACCAATACGTGTATTCGCAAGGGGTAGGCACCTTCTTCCGTAGGGATATGTTAGGGGCATCGATCAGAAGCTTTTCTTTTAGAACAACGAAAATTTAGCCGAATGGAGAGGGTCGGCCTGAATTGTAAACTTTCTGCTCGCAAGAAAAGCATCCGCTAACCACGAACGTGTCTTCTCGAATGATCATCGATTAGAAGCTTTTCTTATAGTATGGCCTGCGGTTGCGTTCGTCAAATAACGATGGGTATGCAAGAATAAATGCTAGGACAACGCGATAATAATAATCGTATCAAAATGATTTATTTTTGTTGTTGACATACCCACCGGGGGTATTGTATATTATAAACAAGAGGTGATCATGCGATGGACATTACAGATAATGTGGAGAAGGAATGCTGCCATACCGAAGAGGAGGAGCGCAAGAGCCACCACTCGGATAAGATGAAGTCCAACTTGATTTCCCGGCTGAACCGGATCGAAGGACAGATCAGGGGAGTTAAGGGAATGATTGAGAAAGATACGTATTGCGACGACGTTCTGAATCAAATCGCGGCGATCCAATCCGCATTGAACGGCGTCGGGAAGCTGCTTCTCGAAGGCCATATGAAGAGCTGCGTCATCGACCGGATTCAATCCGGCGACCGCGAGGTCATTGACGAGCTGTTGATCACTGTAAATAAATTGATGAAATAATATCATTCCTAGGAGGTTATCATGATGCAAAATGCGAAGCTGCAAGTAGAAGGAATGTCCTGCGGACATTGCGTGAACTCCATTGAAGGTGCCGTGAAGCAGATCGGCGCATCCGCCAAAGTCGATTTGGCCGGCAAGTCGGTAACGGTACAGTTCGACGAATCGAAAGTGACGCTTGATGCGATCAAAGAAGCGATTGAAGACCAAGGGTACGATGTGGTTTGATCCATTCATTTCACGTAATTATAAAAAGATGAACCGGAGCCATTCAGGTGGCTCCATTATTTCGCAAATAATTATACCCTACAGGGGTATCATATATAAAGGGTGATACAAATGAGCACAGCACAGTCCAGAGAAAGCGAGCAAGCAACTTTGCAAATTACCGGCATGACCTGCGCCGCCTGCGCCAACCGGATTGAAAAAGGATTGAAGAAAATATCCGGCGTATCGGAGGCGAACGTAAACTTTGCGCTCGAGCGAGCTTCCGTCACGTACGATCCGCTGCAAGTTGATATCGCGCAGATGGAGCAAAGCATTGAGAAGCTGGGATACGGCACGCTTAAGGAAGCCGTTGAACTTCAATTGACAGGCATGACTTGCGCGGCTTGCGCAGCGAGAATCGAGAAAGGCTTGAACAAACTGCCGGGCGTGTCCAAAGCTTCCGTCAACTTTGCATTGGAGACGGCACATGTCGAATATAACTCGGCACAAGTAACGATAACCGATATGCAGAAGAAAGTGGAGCAGCTCGGGTACAAAGCACTCGTCAAGGAAGAAATGGAGGATGCGGCCGGACACCGGGAACAAGAAATTGCCCGACAAAAAAGGAAATTTATCGCCTCGGCCATCTTATCCTTGCCGCTTTTGTGGGCGATGGTGACGCACTTCTCGTTCACGTCCTGGATATGGATGCCGGATTTGTTCATGAATCCATGGTTCCAGCTCGCACTGGCCACACCGGTTCAGTTTTACATCGGCCGCCACTTTTACGTCGGCGCGTATAAGGCGCTCCGCAATAAAAGCGCGAACATGGATGTGCTCGTCTCCTTGGGAACGTCGGCCGCTTATTTCTACAGCTTATACCTGACCGTTGAATGGGCCCGCCAAGGAGCGAATGTGCATCACGGACCGGAAATGTATTATGAAACAAGCGCCGTGTTAATTACGCTCGTTCTGCTGGGCAAGTTGTTCGAGGGGCTGGCTAAAGGCCGCACTTCGGAAGCGATCAAAACCTTAATGGGTCTTCAGGCCAAAACGGCGCTTGTCGTTCGGGACGGTCAGGAAGTTAGCATTCCCGTCGAAGAAGTGATCGTGCATGATATCGTCATCGTCAAGCCGGGAGAGAAAGTGCCGGTAGACGGCGAAGTCGTGGAAGGGACGTCTTCCGTAGACGAGTCGATGTTGACGGGGGAAAGCATCCCCGTCGGGAAAAAAGCAGGCGACAGCGTCATCGGCGCGACGATCAACAAGAATGGGCTGCTCAAGATTAAGGCGACGAAAGTCGGCAAAGAAACGGCGCTTGCCCAAATCATTAAGGTGGTTGAGGAAGCGCAGGGCTCCAAAGCTCCGATCCAGCGCGTAGCCGACGTCATCTCCGGCATTTTCGTACCGATCGTCGTAGGGATCGCCATTGCCGCTTTCCTAGTATGGTACTTCTTCGTAACACCGGGCGACTTTGCCGAAGCGCTGGAAAAAGCAATCGCGATTCTTGTTATCGCTTGTCCGTGCGCGCTGGGGCTCGCTACGCCGACGTCCATTATGGCCGGGTCGGGCCGCGCCGCGGAGCTGGGCGTATTGTTTAAAGGCGGCGAACATCTGGAGGCAACGCACCGGATCGATACGATTGTTCTCGATAAAACCGGAACGGTAACGAAAGGAAAACCGGAGCTTACGGATGTTCTTCCGGCTGGTATGGATGAGCAATCTTTCTTGAGATGGGTAGGGGCGGCCGAGAAAAGCTCGGAGCATCCCCTTGCGGAGGCGATCGTGGCAGGCATTACAGCCAAAGGCATCGCGCTGCCTGCGGCGGAATCGTTCGAAGCGATTCCCGGCTTCGGCATTCGGGCTGTCGTGGAAGAAAAAGAATTGCTCGCCGGTACCAGAAAACTGATGGCCGAGTACAACGTCGATGCGAGCGCCGCCTTTGAGACGATGGCGGAGTTGGAGCGGTCGGGCAAAACAGCGATGTTGATCGCAGTGGACCGCAAGTTTGCCGGTATTGTCGCGGTCGCCGATACGATCAAAGAAACGTCGCAGGCTGCAGTGGCGCGGCTGAAAGACATGGGTATCGAAGTCATCATGATTACCGGCGATAATGAACGCACGGCTCGGGCGATTGCGGCGCAAGCAGGGATCGATCGCGTGCTGGCGGAAGTGCTGCCGGAAGGCAAAGCCGAAGAAGTGAAGAAGCTGCAGGCCCAAGGGAAAAAAGTGGCGATGGTCGGCGACGGCATCAACGACGCGCCAGCCCTGGCTATGGCCGACATTGGCATGGCCATCGGCACGGGAACCGACGTGGCGATGGAAGCCGCCGATGTTACGCTGATGCGGGGCGACTTAAGCAGCATTCCGGATGCGATTCAGATGAGTCGGAAGACGATGGCGAACATTCGCCAAAACTTGTTCTGGGCGCTTGCTTACAATACGATCGGCATTCCGATCGCGGCGATCGGCCTGCTCGCCCCATGGGTTGCCGGGGCGGCGATGGCATTAAGCTCCGTATCGGTCGTGCTCAACGCACTGCGTTTACAAAGAGCGAAAGTATAAGTTGACGTTATGGGATGAGGGGAGAGCGTGAACGATGGCAACGTTAATATTCGCTGTAACGCCCGGGTTTGAAGTCGGGGGAACGGTGTTTAAGCCGGAGCAGCTTGCTGTGCTGGGAGCCGCTGTGGGAGCAGATGCCCGCATTGAAATGACAACTTTTAAGCAGTTGTACGTAGAAATGCAAGAGGAGCGGGCAGAGGAAGCGAAATTCAAGCTGCAGCAAATCGGGCTTGAAGTGTATCCGGCCGGATTTTATACGAAAAGCTTAATTACCTGCAACTTTTGCAAAGGAGCGGAGGAAGCCGGTTTGAGTACAGCCAGGGCGCTGGACGAAGCGGTTGCCGGACTAGCGGCGCCAAGCCCGCTCAAGATCGGGTATTCCGGTTGTGCGCTGGCGACGGGAGAGCCGCTGCTCAAAGATATCGGCGTCGTGAAGATGAGAGACGCTTATGACATTTATATCGGCGGCGAAGCGAAGTCGTTGAAAGCGGCGCCCGGGTTTCTCTTTATGGAGCGCGTTTCCGAAGACCAACTGATCCCGGTCGTGCGCGGTCTGATCCAATATTTCCAGGACCACGGCAAGAAGAAAGAGAAATTTTCCAAGTTTATCGAACGGGTTACGGCAGATGCACTGCGCGCTGCAGTGGTCGAGTAGCCCCAAAACCAGAACTTTGCTTACCAAAACGATTCCATAGCTCGGGAGGATCATTACAATGAACTCGAAAATGATGAAAATTGCGATTCCGCTGCTGCTGTCGGCCGCATTATTAAGCGCCTGCGGCAAGTCGGACACAAAGACCAATAGTGGTGCGGAGCATGGAGGCCATGGCGCCCATGAAGCGGGGGAGCAGCAGGTTGGAGCCGGGGCCAATCAGGAGAAGGACGTACAGGCGGTATTCAAGCTATCCAGCGAGAAGCCGCGGGCGAAGCAAGACACGGGCGTATCGATACAGATCGCGGGTAAAGATAACAAACCGATCGAAAGTCTGGATGTCAGTCACGAGAAAAAATTGCATTTGATCGTCGTCAGCAAAGATTTGTCGTACTTCAATCACATTCATCCGGAAGACAAAGGCAAAGGTGCGTTCCAAATATCGACGCAATTTCCGGCCGGCGGTGAATATAAGCTGTTCGCCGACTTCGTTCCGACGGGGATGGGCTCGATGACGAAGAGCCAATGGATTACCGTTCAAGGAGATGCAGCAAAGGCGGTGGCGCTCGAGCCGGAAGCCAATCTCACGAAGACGGTCGATGGCAAGGAAGTGACGCTCACTTTCGATAAATTGCAGGCAGGCAAAGCGGTCAACATGACGTTTAACATCAAAGACGCCGCTTCGAAAAAGCCGATCACTAACTTGCAGCCTTATCTTGGTGCGGTCGGACACGTTGTCGTTCTTAGTGCAGACGCGTCTCAGTACCTCCATGTTCACCCGACGGACGAAAAGGCGGCGGGACCGGATGCGAAATTTATGACGACCTTTCCGGCAAGCGGCATCTACAAAATATGGGGACAATTTCAGCATGAAGGCAAAGTGTTCACCGTTCCTTTTGTCGTGAAAGTTCCGTAATATGGGTGGAAGCAAACATTTGAGTAGATGGATATGGGCAGCGGCTTATGCCGCTGCCGTAGCCGCGTCTTTCTATTTTAAAGACGAAATATTGGACTGGGTTCGGAACAGCGATCGTTCCCAGCTTGTGCCGATGACGCTGATGGCGCTGTTCCTGGCACTCGTGCCCGTCATTCCGTACGGGATCGTGGCCGGTCTGATGGGAGCCAAGTTCGGCCTTATAGCCGGAAGCTTCATCAACCTGCTGGCCTCAAGCGCCGCCGCGGGGATCATGTTTGTGCTGGCGCGCTTTGTATTACAGCGCTCCGCACGCGATTTTTTGAGCCGGTTCAAGCAGCTTGACCGGTTCACCGCCGTATATGAGCGCAATCCGTTCATCGGCGTGCTGTTTGCGCGGCTCATCCCGATCATCCCATCGCCTGCGGTCAACATTTATTCGGCGATCACCCGCATGTCGTGGATGGCATTCATGACGGCTACGGTTATCGGCAAAGTGCCGGTGATGCTTATTTTCGCATTTGTTGGGGAGCATGTTTTTTCCAATATGCGAAGCGCCATTATAGCGATAAGCGTATATGTCGTATTTTTATTGATCGTCTACATTACATATCTACTTTGGAGGAAGCGCTCGCTTTCTTCGTGAATGCCGCCCTTTCGGATACGTCCCGAAGGGCTTTTCTTAACATTATAGAATTTTTAAGTTCACTAAAGCATGAAAGTGAACTGCGAAATTCTATACCAAGAAAAACTTCCGCTAAAAACAGTCTGGCTACTTTTAAGGACTCCGTTACGGAGTTTTTCTTATGTCTGGTTTTGCAATTGCTTTTTAAATCGTAATTTTGTACAGTACAAGTAAGTGTTTTTATTACAACATTTATTATTATAAAAGGGGAACAATCGATGAGAACGTTAGAATTGACGCTGCACGAAGCGCTTGAAATATGCAAGACGTTAGCCAACGAGCACCGGATGGAAATGGTCCGCATTTTGACGGAAGGCCCGCAGAATGTCAATGAGATCGCAGAGCGAATGAAGCTGCCGTTCTCTACCGCGGCGGTCAACATCAAGAAGCTGGAGGATGCGGGCATCATCTCGACGGAAATTGTGCCGGGACGCGGAACGCAAAAGGTCAATTCGAAGAAATACGACCGCATTATCATCAATTTGACGGAACGGGAGAAGGAGCAGGAGCATGTGGTGGAAATTGAACTGCCGATCGGCGAGTTCGTGAACTGCGAGGTTCAGCCGACCTGCGGGCTGCTCAGCGAGGAAGGCATTCTGCTCGTGCAGGACGACCCGCGTTCGTTCTATGAGCCTGACCGGAAAAAGGCGCAGCTGCTTTGGTTCCGTTCCGGGTACGTGGAATACCACTTTCCGAACCGGATCCCTTACGGCACGCAGGTCGAGGAACTGGAGTTTTCGCTTGAATTATGCTCGGAGGCCCCTTACCATAAGCCGGACTGGCCGTCGGATATTACGTGTTGGGTGAATGGCCAAGAGATCGGCACCTGGACGTCGCCGGGAGATTTCGGCGGGGAAAGAGGCTTTCTGACGCCTTCCTGGTGGGGAACGAACAATACGCAGTATGGTTTGCTGAAAAATTGGAAAATTAATAGCGAAGGAAGCTACGTTGACGGGTTAAGCATCTCCGGCATCAAGATCGGCGATCTGGGTCTGCTGGACAAGCCGTTCATCTCGCTGCGCCTCGGGATTAAGCAGAATGCGCAAAACGTAGGAGGCATGAATCTTTTCGGCAAGAAATTCGGCAACTACGAGCAGGATCTGCTTATGAAAATCAAATATGTGCCGAAGGGACACCGATGAGAAAAGAAGGGGCCGTTTGAGGTAAAAAACGGTTCCTGGCTTTGGCATAATTTTTATTATCAATATACTTGAAATATAACAACTAAATATGTAATAATAAAAGCGTCGACAACACAACAGAGAGGGGATTACGATGAAAAAGTTAAGCGCTTTGGTACTGAGCACTGTCCTGTTGACGGGGGTCATCACAGGCTGCGGGAAAGAACCTGCTGCGGGCTCGAATGAAGGCGGTTCCAAACCGGCTGCGGTTCAATTGAAATATTGGGCTCCGTTCAGCGGCGGGGATGGTGATTTCATGAAAGAGCTTGTTACGAAGTTCAACAGCAGTCATCCCGACATTCAAGTGGAAATATTGAACCTGAAGGCCGAGGAATATTACACCAAGCTGCAAACCTCCATCGCGTCGAACCAAGCTCCGGATATTGCGATCGCGCATGCATCCAAGCTGGCGGAGCTGACCTCGGCGAAAATGATTCAGGAACTCAGCGGTACGGCGCAGAAAGCCGGTATCGATTGGAATACGTACAGCAAGAACATTCTGAATTCGACGATTGTCGACGGGAAAAATTACGCGGTGCCGCTGGATACGCATGCACTTATCCTGTTCGCGAACGAAAGTATCATGAAGGATGCCGGACTCGTTGACGCGAACGGCAAGGTAAAGCTGGAAGCCGGCAAAGACGGATTTATGAAGACGCTGCAAACGATCAAGTCGAAAGCGCCGGCCGGCGTCTTCCCGGTGGCCGCCACCTCCAATGGCGATTCACCGCTGCGCATCTGGTGGACCTTGTACTCCCAAATGAACGGCAAGCTGCTCAGCGATGACGGCAAGAAAGCCGCTTTCAACAACGACAAGGGCAAGCAGGCGCTTGCGTTGATGAATCAAATGGTAACGGAAGACTTGTGGCCGAAAAATACGAAGAACGGCGGCGAAATCTTTACGGCGGCGAAAGGCGCATTGATGTTCAACGGTGCGTGGATGACCGGCTCGCTGGAGCAAAACCAGAATTTGAAATTTATCGCTACGCCGATTCCGCAGCTGTTTGAGCGCAAAGCGACTTGGGGCGATTCCCACACGTTCGTGCTGCCGGTGCAAAAAAATACCGACGAAGCGAAGCAAACGGCGGCGCTCAAGTTCGCGGACTGGATCGCTTCCAACGCAGCTTCCTGGGCCAAAGCGGGCCATGTGCCAAGTAAGCCGTCCGTTCTGCAATCCAATGAATTCAAGGCGCTGAAATACCGCAGTGACTACGTGGAAATCGCGGATTACGTCAGCTATATGCCGAATTCGCCGAAGATTACGGCCGTGCAGGATATATTCAAGAAGCACCTCAACGTAATGATGAACGGTCAGGCAACGCCGGAGCAAACGCTGGAGCGGGCGGAGAAAGAGATTAACGAACTGCTGGCTAAATAATGGATGGAACGAGAGTGTCTGGGGCCGGTTCTCAGGCACTCTGCTTCTGATAAGGAGGATTGCGCCGTGAGACAGCTGTGGAGACGAAAGAGCGAGAATATCGCGGCTTACTTATTCTTGCTTCCTTTCCTGATCATTTACTCGATGTTTATGCTCTACCCCATTATTCGGGGCTTCGTGACAAGCTTGAACAAAGTGTCCATTTCGATGGACTACACGTTCGTAGGGCTTGCCAACTACGCAGAGATGTTCCGCGACCGTTATTTTTGGGAAGCGCTGTGGAATACGTTTTACTTCGTGCTGATTTCAACGCCTACCTTAATTGTCGTAGGTCTGGGATTGGCGCTCATCGTCAACGCGAAATTGAAAGGAACGACGCTGCTTCGCTCGGTGTTTTTCCTGCCGTTTGTTTTGTCCATCTCGGTCATTTCGAGCATTTGGGTATTCATTTTGCAGCCGTATACGGGGTTGTTGAATACGTTTTTGCATAAGCTGGGCGTCGTGCAGGAGCTGTTCTGGCTCGATCAGCCGCAATTGGCCTGGATTTCGGTGTTGATCGCTACCGTATGGTGGACCGTCGGATTTAATATGGTGCTGTTCTTGGCCGGGCTTCAGGAAATTCCGGAGGACATCTACGAAGCGGCGAGAATTGACGGTGCAGACGCTTGGCGCCAGTTTACGGCCATCACACTGCCTTCGATCAAGAGCGTCATGCTGCTCACGGTGGTTTTGCAGACCATTTCGTCCTTTAAGCTGTTCGGACAAACGTATTTGATGACGAAGGGCGGACCGGGGACGTCCACTCGGACGCTCGTTCAATATATTTATGAAAAAGGGTTTATCGAACGCGACATGGGATTCGCATCGGCGATGTCTTATGTGCTGTTCGTCGTCACGATCGCGTTCGCGATCATCCAATTCAAGCTGCTGTCGAATAAAGACTGACGGCTAGTACGGGAAGGTGAAACCACATGACACACAGCTTGCGAAAAATGTCCTTGGGCCGTCTACTGCTTTATTTGGCCAGCTTTGGACTGGCCGTCGTCTGGCTCATTCCGCTCGTTTGGATGATTGTCACGGCAGTTAAGCCCGGCGGCAGCGCGGTTACGGTGATCGGGGAGCTGTTCAAGCCTCCGTTTACGCTCGACAATTACAAATATGTGCTCGGCAACGCGTCCATTTGGAATTGGACATGGAACAGTACGTTCGTCGCCGTCGTGACGACCGTAGTTACGATCGTTCTGAACTCGCTGGCGGCTTTTGCGCTGTCCCGGCTCCAATTCGTCGGAAAGACGGTTATTTTCTGGCTTGTCATTATGGGGCTGATGGTGCCGATCGAAGCGAAAATCATTCCGCTTTTTCAAATTATGGTCGATATGGAACTGATCAATTCGTATCCTGCTTTAATTTTGCCAAGCTTGGCCGCTCCGCTCGGCGTATTTATTTTGAAGCAGTTTTATGACGGCATTCCGAAAGATTTGGTGGAGGCCGCCAAAATCGACGGAGCCGGTTGGCTGCGCGTTTATTGGAGCTTGTTCCTGCCGTTGTCCCGGTCGTCCATGGCGGCGCTCGGCATATTCACCTTCGTCACCTCCTGGAACAACTACTTGTGGCCGTTCCTGGCCGTGACTGAGGAGAAGATGATGACACTGCCTGTCGGGATTCCGACGTTTCAAAGCGCTTATACCGCGGAGTTGATCATCCCGATGGCGGCCAATGTACTGGCCAGTTTGCCGGCCATTCTCGCGTTTATTTTGTTCCAGAAACATATTATTAAAGGCATAACGATGACCGGAATCAAGTAACCGAGGGAGAGAGACAGCATGAGACAAATATGGAGTCTGGACGGGGAATGGCTTTTTGTCAAAGACCCGCTGCAGATTGGAGAGAGAGAAGCCTGGCACGAGAAACAATGGAATCAAGATGCCATGAAGGTTAAGGTTCCGCACATCTGGCAGCGCGAGGGCGGCGACCTGGTTGGATATAACGGCGTTGCGTGGTATCGAAGAGAAGTCGAGTTAACGGGTTGGTCGGGGCAGCGGCAGCATTACGTATGCTTCGGCGCCGTCGATTATCGCTGTACCGTATGGTGGAACGGTGAATGGATCGGCGAGCACGAGGGCGGCTTTACCCCGTTCGAGCTGCGCATCCCGCCCGGGCTGATCCGGGATTGCAACACAGTAACGGTCAGTGTATTCGATCCGAAGGACAATGCGGAAATTCCGATCGGAAAGCAGGGCAGCTGGTATACGCGGGTCAGCGGGATTTGGCAGTCGGTGCGGATCGAGGAGCGATCCGCCGCTCATATCCGGAGCGCCATGATTACGCCGGATACGGATTCCATGAAGCTGGACGTTCGAGTCGAGCTGACAAGTGACGCTCCCGGTGACTTGAAGCTGCAATATACGATTCGGCCTCATGCTTGCGGGGACGCCGATACGTTCGAAGCTTCTTCTTATGAAGGAATCTTGGAAGTGCCGACGGTTCAGCCGGGGGAACGGCGGGAAGTCGACCTGCAGGTGAGTGCGACGGATATGAAACTATGGTCTCCGGCGCAGCCGCATTTATATGAAATCGAACTTATCCTCGTCGATCATCTGACGGAAACGGATCAATATGTTACGACATTCGGGATGCGTAAAGTGGAGCAAAAGGACGGGCGTATTTATGTAAATGATCAGCCGGTTTATATTCGCGGCGCGCTCGATCAAGCATTTTACCCTGATACGATATATACGGCGGCGGACGAGGCATATATTCGACGCGAGATCGCCTTGGCCAAACAGATGGGTTTTAATTTACTGCGGAAGCATATTAAAGTGGAAACGCCCGAATACTTATATTGGGCCGATCGGCTCGGCATGCTGATTTGGGCGGAACCGCCGAACTACGTCAAATGGACCGCGTCGGCGCGGGAACGATTTGTGGCGGAGCTCCGGGCGATGCTGAAGCGGGATTATAATCATCCTTCCATTATTATTTGGTCGATATATAATGAAGAATGGGGTCTTGAATGGGATTTGGAGTTCGACCCCGAGAAGCAGCGCCATGTAGCCGAGCTGGTAGACACGGTACGGGCATGGGACCCGACCCGACTTATTTGCGACAACAGCGGTTGGACCCATATCAAGACCGACATCAACGATCATCACCGTTACTTTGCTTGTCCCGACCAGCTGGACGAGTGGCGCAAAGATTTGGACGAATTCGTCATCGGCGATCCCGACGCCAACTTCGTGAAGCCGTATCGTTCCCAAGGGGAACCGATCATCGTATCCGAATTCGGGGTATGGGGACTTCCCGATGTAGAACGGCTCAAGACGTTCTATGACGGCAACGAGCCATGGTGGTTCGTCAATCAAGGCGAAGAAACACACCAAGACGATTACAAAAAGCCGACGACAGCAATGGAGAATATGAACAAATTCGGTTTGGATCGGACGTTCGGCGGTTTTGAGCGGCTCGCGGTGCACTCGCAGCGCCGCATGTTCCGCGCGGTTAAATCGCTCGTCGAAGAAATGCGCAAAAGGCCGGCGATCGGCGGATACGTCGTAACGGAGTTCACCGACATCGAGTGGGAAACGAACGGATGGCTCGACTTTTTGCGTCAGCCGAAGGAAGGCTTCGACCGTTTGGCCGATTTCAACGGAGCCGCTTGCGTCTTTGCCGAAATTGCTGCGGCAAATGTATGGTCCGGCGAAACGGTAGCCTGGGATCTTGTTCTGACGAACGACGATCTTGAGCCTCACAGCGGCGTGGTGCGCTGGCGTTTGGCCGAATCCGGCCTGGCAGGCGAAATCGCGGCGGAATGCAGCGGATCGTGGAACCGTCTGCCGCAAGCTCTTGCGTTTGCCGTTCCCGAGACTGCGACGGCGGCATTCGAACGGCTGGAACTGGAGTGGCATTCTGAAGGAAAGCTCATTGCGCGCAACGAATATGAACTGACGATCACGCCGAAAGCGCAATGCCTGCTGCAGGCAGAGGACACGACTTCGATCACGGTCCACCGGATGAGTCCGGCGTTTGCCGACAAGCTGCAGCGGCATGGCTGGCAGATCGCTTCCGGCTTAAGCTTGGACAAGGTTGCCGTCACCGATTGCCTGGACAAGGAGATCGAGACGTTCGCCCGCCAAGGCGGACGGGTGCTGTTTCTAGCGGAGAAGGGCGACAAGCTGTCCGCATCGGGACCGTTCACGTTCCGCGAGTTGCCTCCGGGGGAAAGCTGGCCGCGCGCGTCCTCGCTCAATTACGTCGATCCCGACTTTTTCCGGGGTATTCCGCTGCACCGCGAAATGGGATGGGAAGCGGGCGGACTGTATCCGGACTATGTGCTGCCGTTTGCCGATTACAAGAAGGTCGGCGTGAAGCGGACGGTCAACATGTTCGGCAATCCCGGGATCGCCGAAGCCGGAGAAGTCATCGCGGGATATTTCCAGGGGTGGCTCGGGCAAAACGGTGGATCCATCGTCCGTCATCCGCTCGGCAAAGGAGCCGTCACCGTCGTAACTTGGAAGCTGCTCGACCTGTACGGGGTTGATCCGATCGCGTCGCTCTTGCTGCATCGGTTAATCGATATTGCCATGAAGGAGAATGACTAATGAAAATTAAATCGATCGAATTGTTCAAAGTGCCGCCGCGCTGGTTGTTTCTGAAAATGACGACCGACGACGGTCTGGTCGGCTGGGGCGAGCCTGTCGTCGAAGGCCGTGCGGATACGGTAAGAGCGGCGGTTGAAGAGCTGAGCTCGTATTTGATTGGGCAAAATCCGCTTCGGATCGAGGATTTGTGGCAAGTGATGTACCGCGGCGGATTTTACCGCGGCGGTCCGGTGTTAACGAGCGCCATGTCCGGCATCGAGCAGGCGCTGTGGGACATTAAGGGCAAGTTCTACAACGCGCCGGTGTATGAGCTGATGGGCGGTGCGTGCCGCGACCGCATCCGCGTGTACAACTGGATCGGCGGGGATCGTCCGAGCGATGTAAAGGAAGCGGCGAAGAAGCAGATCGAAGCCGGCTTCACGGCCGTCAAGATGAACGGCACGGAAGAGCTTCACTATATCGATTCGTTCGATAAGATCGAAGAAGTGCTCAACCGGATTGCGGCTGTCCGCGAAGTGGGCGGCAAGCAGTTCGGGATCGGGATCGATTTCCACGGGCGGGTGCACAAGGCGATGGCCAAAATATTAGCCAAAGAACTGGAGCCGTTCCGCCCGATGTTCATTGAAGAGCCGGTGCTTCCGGAGAACAACGAAGCGCTCAAAGAGATCGCGAAGTACACTTCGGCGCCGATCGCCACAGGGGAGCGGATGTATACGCGCTGGGGCTTTAAGGAACTGCTGCAGCAAGGTATCGTCGATATTATCCAGCCCGACGTATCTCATGCGGGCGGTGTGATGGAGACGCGTAAAATCGCAGCGATGGCGGAAGCCTACGACGTGGCGCTCGCACCGCATTGTCCGCTTGGGCCGATTGCTTTGGCCGCATGCCTGCAGGTCGACGCCTGCTCGCCGAACGCCTTCATCCAGGAGCAAAGCCTCGGCATCCATTACAACCAAGGCAGCGACTTGCTCGACTATTTGGTCGATCCGAAGGTGTTCCGCTACAAGGACGGATTTGTCGATATTCCGCAAGGACCGGGGCTCGGCGTTGAAGTGAACGAGGAAAAGGTTCGCGAGATGGCGCGGGTCGGCCATGATTGGAAAAACCCGGTATGGCGCAACGCGGACGGCACGGTAGCCGAGTGGTAGGATCATGATATATATAAGCAATATTTAGTGGTCATACGGCCAGTATCGATAAATTATCGATACTGGCCTTTTTGAATCGCGGTTGCTCATCTTGCTTTGAGGCACGAGTCCGCTGTTTGCTCTCAATTAAGTTATTTCACCATTCCATTGCGGAGTGCCGCTACGACAACCTGCGTCCGATCCTCGCACCCGAACTTTTGCAAGATACGGTGAACATGCGATTTTACGGTTCCCTCGGTAATGAACAGCTTTTGAGCGATCTGATCGTTGCGCAGTCCGTAAGCCATCTCCTGCAATATGTCCTGCTCCCGTTCCGTCAACGGCTCAAGCAGAGGTGTTTGGCCGCGAATCGGGCCGGGAATAAGGGAGCCTGTGGCGACCGCTCTTGAAATGGCGCTCGCCGCCTATCCCGTTTTATATACGGCTTCGCCGCGATACGCCGAACGAATCGCTTCCAGCATGTCCTCCACCTCTGCATCCTTCAGCAAATACCCGACCGCTCCCGCTCGAATGCCTTGATATATATACTCCTGATCGTCGAAGGTGGTCAATATGACAATCTTTGTATCCGGCAGCTGCAGCAGGATCTCCTGCGCTGCTTCGATTCCGGACAAACGCGGCATCTGAATATCCATTAGGATGACGTCGGGAGTGTGTTGGACGGCCAGTTCTACCGCTTCTTTCCCGTCGGAAGCTTCGCCCGCGAGCATCATATCGGATTGTAATCCGATGACATATCCAAACCCTTGCCGGATCATCGTTTGATCGTCGGCGAGCAGCACTTTGATTTTCTGGTCGGTCGGCATGGTTAGTCCTCCTTTTCATTAGCATGCCGCAGGTTCGGATCGAACGCCGGAATTTCGGCAATAAGCTGCAACCCGTGCGGTTCTTGAATCGAATAATGCAGGCGGCCGCCGCTTTCCTCAAGCCTGGCTTTCATCACTTTCAGGCCGAATCCTTCGCTGATGATTTGACCGGATTGCAACATGCCGTCATCCCGGATGCGCATGGTCAAGTTTCCCGACTCTCTTCTCAGGATGACTTCCACATGTGCGGCACGGGAGTGTCGAATAATATTTGTGATCGCTTCCTGCAGCACCCTGAACAAAATTCCGTACACACCGGCGTCGACCTCTTCCTCATTGAAATCGGCATGAAACGTATAGCGTACGGAGGCGAAAGTTTCCATCCGGGAAAGCAGCGCCTTTAAGGGGATGACGCCGGGAATCGAGCGATCGCCTGCCAGAGAATGGACGGAGGTGCGAATATCCTGAAGTCCTTGGCGGGCTACGGACAGCATTTCCTCCAGAGACTGTTCCGCCTGGACGGGATCTTTTTTGATCATATAGCGCATCGCTTGCATTTGAACGATTAGCGAGGTCAGACTGTGGCCAACCGCATCGTGAATATCTCTGGCGATACGCGCCCTTTCCTCCAAAACCGCATACTGCATGGAAGTAACGGACGCCTCTTGCAGCTGATCGTATGCCTCCTGCAATTCCGCCAAATGGCGCTTGTTCAACTCGTACATTTCATTTCTTTGCTTGCGGCTTCGTATCGTAAAATAAAGAACAAACGCGAACAGACCGAATGAGATGAAGTTGAATAGGTCCTCACGCCCGAATTTGATATACAGCAGTGCCGTGACAAACATGACCGCCATCGCCGGGATCGGTGATGTGGACATGAACAAGTGAATCGAGGCGGCAAAAATGAAAACGGCGATGAAATAAAGCGGCTTCATCTCATGGAACCAGAACAGACCGAGCGCGGCTTCAATAATAATGATGCAGCCTGCCGCAAATAGCCGTGTTTTTGTCCACCACGATCTCGGGAAAGACAATATGACGGAAAAAGTAGCCCAAATCACAAGGTTCAGCCCGACCTGGTACACGGGACCGCTAAACAAACGGTTGATATTCATGAGAATAAAGATGGCCGCAGCTCTGGCGAGCGGTTTCCCGTATATCCGGTAATCTCTAAACGACACCTCGATCCCCCTTCCGCTAAGCCATTGCGCGCTTCGTACTGGCGCGGCTTTTTTATAATCTCGTCCCAACGCAGTTGAATTCATTGTAGCCTTGCCGTTCGCCGAAATCAAAAAGAGGCCCTCGCATCGTGATATGCTCCCCTTAAGGTAGACAGGTTAAATAATAAAACCTGCTACCTTAAGGGGGTTTTTTCATGGCTAAAAAAAATCAATATCGTGCAGTAGAGAAACTCGCCATCATACAGGAGCTTGAAAC
>NZ_JBHSRV010000024.1:0-55883 GCF_042659105.1 Paenibacillus allorhizosphaerae
ACAAAAAGAAGCCATAATGAAACAAGCGGTTCGAAGGCTCGAGAATCTTGGTTTTCAGGTAGCTCTCACCGCCTCGACAGCCTCGTAACCATCTTGATTTCACATAAATTCTATGAAGCACAGTTTTAAAAAAAACACTAAAGCTGGGCTTAGTTTCGTATTGCCAATTTTAGATCTATGCTATGTGAAATTTTCGGGGTAGCGCAACGACGGCAGCCAAACATTTTGGCGCTGCCGTCGTGTCATGATTGAGCTATCTTACCGAGGGAGTTGAAAAAACGGCAATCATGAATCCGACTGACGTTACACTCGAAACATTATTTTGTAACCAATTATTCTTGATCCTTGTTCTCGCAACATAAGGGTCAAGTTCTTGTCGCCCGACAATATCTGACACGATTGTGTCCGATGCGGCCCGTGATTCGGGATGATCGGGAGATACATTTCGATGGGATCGCTCCAGCTCATTCCGTCTGCGGACGTTACGGCAAGCAGCAATCGTTGTAAATCCTGTTTTGCTTCATGGAGCGCCGTGACATCACCCACGCTCTGGCCCGCTTTAGATAGGAGCTCCGCGGCTTTTTGCATACCTGTAGAACCACCAGCTCTCTGCATGTGGTTTCTCCATGTGGTTTCTCCAACCTATCGATTCAATATGATGGCTGGTATCATGGATAATGAACATTGGTTTGTCCTTCTCCGATGGCAAAAAAAGAACCCACCGCAGGGTGAATTCCTCTTTTGTTTGTAAAAGTATGCATTAACCTGACTATTTAAACTGCGGCGCAAGATCTTTGTTCGCCTGCTCCTCCGCCTTGCTCAACGCTGTATTCACATCCGACGTCCCGGTGACTACATCTTTGAGCGCTTGCGTGAGATATTTATCCGGCACTCGGTCAAATTGCGTCGATTTGGCAACCGCTTGCGGTTTCGCTTTGGTGATCGCTTCGATATGCTTGCCCTTCAAATAATCGAGATTGCTGCCGAATGTTTTCATGATCTCCGGATATTTGAGCACAGGCAGAACGCCTCTTTGCGCCAAAAGCGTCTGGTATTCGAACGAAGCGGACAAATACGAAATGATTTTAAAGGCGAGCGCCGTATGTTTCGTTTGCGACGAAATCGACAGCATGCTCGGCGCACCGCTGTGGTTGAAGCCGTTAATCGTCGGCGCCTGCGCCATATCCCAGTTAAAGCCGCTTCCCGACTTCGCTTCTGCCTCCACACGGCCCAGTTCGAAGTGGTACGGGAGCATCGCGAGCGTCTTATCTTTGTAGAACTTGTTGAGCGCCGCAGCATAATCCATATATTCAATGCCCTGCTTACTGAAGCCGTTCTTCAGGATGTCGAACGTCTGTCTCATATCAGGGTTGTTGAAGCTGCTTTTCTTGTTCGCCACATCGACAAATCCGGCATTGAAGAGCGCGTAAGTAAAGCTGTAGTTCCCAGGGAAAAAACCGGTATATTGGACGCCGCCGTCCGCCTTCGTTAATTTTTTGCCCAGCTCGAATGCGTCGTCATAGCTCATCCCGTCCTTTGGGTAAGGAACGGCAAGTCTATCGAAAATATCCTTATTATAGTAAAGAACCGATGCATAATTGGAGTATGGGAGAGCGAACAGCTCGCCTTTCGTGCTGAAATTTTTGATCGTATCGATGAGCGTTGGCTGGTACCCGGTCAAATCGATCGAATCCTTTTTCACCATATCGTTCAGGTTCGTCACCATGTTGCCGTCCACCTGAAGCGGAAAGCTCCACGCCGTCGTGAAGTAAATATCCGGCAGCGTGCCGCTGGAAGCGATCTCGCTGATATAAGTTCCTTTGCCCGGCTTGATGACCTTGAAGGTAACATTCGGGAATTTGCTTTTGACCGGCTGGGCGATCCGTTCGTTGAATACCGTTTCCGACATATTCGTCTCATCATAGAACAATAGCTCCACCGGAGTCTGCAAGTCGGCTTTGACGGACTCCTCCTGTTTGGAGGGGGCTCCTGAGCCTTGAGTGGAACCGCCGTTAGCGCAGCCCCCCAGGAGAGTTGCAGCCAAAATGGCAGCAGTGATCGCGAAGCCTTTTTGTTTCATTCGTTGTTCATCCTTCCGCAAGTTTTTAATGTTGCAGCTGTTACTCCTCAAAGCTGTAGAATTCGTTGTCAACTACTCGTCCCGCCCGACTCTCTCAAATAACGCAAAATATCAAGGAGGTGCGCAGCGTAGTCCGCATCCAGCGCCTTTCCGCGCTGCGCGTCGATTTTTTGGCGCAGTACGTCGAGCTCCTGCTCGAACGCCTTGCTCTTCCGTTCTTCCTTTTGCAAACGTTCGGCCTGGGTCAACAAGCTGCTGTATATTCCCTCGTTCCGGATCGAACCGGTTCGCAAGCCGAACAGCAGCGCATCGTCCAAATGATCGGCATCCATGACCACTTGAAGCGTAAATGTCCGCTTTATTGCATTTCCGGCGCGGTCTTCCGCAGTGACGGTCAGCAGGTGACTGCCAATGGAAAGCGACAGCTCCGGAGCATATACCCGGTCGATAACGCGGCCGTCCAAACGAATCTCTGTCGCCGCAACGCCGCTAAGCGGGTCGGTGACAGAGACAATGCCCTGCCACGGCTCTGTCAGCGGAATCCTGAGCGGGCCGTCGAAGCCGATCTCGGGCGGTGTGCCGTCCACCGTAATGTGTGCATTACCCGATACGGTTCCGCTAACGATGGAAGCTTTTACATCCGCAGCGCCCTCAGCAAGAGCTGTGACCAGCCCGGATGCATCAACGGCAGCGATCCGGGTATTGCTCGAAGACCAGAGGATACCGCCGTAAGTCGCATCAACCGGCGTCACCTGCGCGCTTAGCTTCACCTGCTGCCCGGGCTTTACAAAAGGGCTGCCTGGACTTACGGTCACGGCCGAAGCGGGACGATAATCGGAAATGCGCTCGTACTTCACGGCATCCGCTCTCGTATAAATGATATCGGTCGAAGATGCTGCAGAGGTTACCCTCGTCATCTTGACATACTCGGTTCCGTCGCCGGCAAAATCGAACGTGCCGAGATGGATCCAACCGGATGTCCCCGATGACGCATCGATATACGTAACCTCGGTCACCGATTGATGCTTTACTTCCACCTTGACCTGCGTATCGGCGCCCGGAATGTTGACGATTTTGTAAAAGGAGACCGAGTAGCGGCCCGCCGGAAGCTGCGCCATCCATGAAGCCGAAGCTCCTGGTTCCGTAGTATACCGGGACTTTACATTTTTGCTGTAGCCGGTTAAATTGCTCTGAATCCAGCGTCCCTGTTCGCTGTATGCGCCCGGTAATGAGCTGTCGACAATGACGGTCAGCTCCTTGATCGAAATGGAGATCGGCGACGTTGTTATTGTGCTCCCATCCACGGTTACGGTCGCCCAGACTTGAATGCTCCCCGTCACCCCATCTGTCCGCAAAAGCGTCAGCCGGCCGTTACCGTCCACCGCAGCCATATCCGGTCTGTCGAGCTGGTACTGCACGCTCGCGTTTCCTAGATTCCCCGGCAATCCGGTATCCATATAGCCGATCGCTTTGAGCTGAGCGGTTTGCGTCGTTTCCAGCGCGTCGCGATCCGATGTGAGGACGGCCGACTCCCATTGCGGCTTCACCCGCTCACTCACCCACATCACGGCATCGGCTGCGACCCGTGTGCCGTTCGCCTTGTTGGTCAGCTCGACGTACCCGCTGCGTCCCGACGCGAACGGAAACACTCCAAGGAATACCCAGCTTCCGTCGGCCGTTCTCTCGTTCACCGTGAACGACTGCGAGCCCCCGTTGTAGTTAACCGTAAATAGAGCGTTCGTCGCCGCGTCGGCTATGCCCTGAGGAAGCTTGTAGTATACGCTGTAAGTAACGCTTTCCGGCAGCTCCGGCCGAAAGCGGATTTTGCTCGTGGCCGTGCCCGTAGTCGTTTTCGCGTAAACGTAGTTATCGTAGTAGTAATGATCCGCCGACGTATCGCCCACCCAGATGCCTTCCGTTTCCGCGTCGGCGTTATCGACGACGATGGACGGTCCCGGCTGCCAGGCCGGCTGATCCGGCGGAACCGTCACCCGGTCAGGCAAATACAGCGTCCGCGCACGTGTCTTTTTACCTCCCGACTCCATGTAATAAGTGAATGTCCGCGACAAATCGTTTACCTTGATCGACCATTCCATCGGATAGATAGTATCCGGATCCGCCGTATACGTCTTTCCGCCGTCCAGCGAGTAATGTAGCGTCGCCGCTTGCGTCGTTTTAGCCTGCACATAGGCGTCATAGCCGGTCTCATCGGGTCTGACGAGCAGCATGCCTTTGACGGCGTCAATCGGGCTGTACGTATCGAAGAAATAGCTCGCGCCGGACGTGTCGGTGCCTGTTCTTGCCTTGTGCAGCGGCACGCGAATGTCGAGCCCCTCTATGATGACCGCCGTGATTCCTTTGCCCGAAACGGTGACGCCGATTTTCCCGCCCTTCATTACGGTTTGCTCCGGTGCACCGTTATCGCGGATGACCGTTACGGGATATGTTTTCGCAGGGTCGAAGCCGATGATATGCGGATTCAGCTTAAGCTCCGTCTGCTGCGGATCGGCCGATTCATTCGCGAGTCCGATGTAGAAGCGGTCGCCGCTTTCCGCCGTAATCCAGTTCAGCTGCGGATTGCCCGTCTCAATAATGCCTTTGGGCATCCACAGCCATACGCCCGAATGGCCGTAAAACGTTCCCGGCTTATGCCCGTACAGATGATATTTGAACCAAAGGAAATCGGTTTCAAATACGGACGGAAACGAAATATTCCCGTTCGATTTCAGCGTCTGCTCGGTGATCAAATAATCCATCGTTTGGCCGAGCTGCCCCGGAATATGATGATAATAGATCGAGGTCGCCTTGCTCGGACCGAGCAGCGGAAAGTCCGCTTCCAGCTGGCTGACGGCGAAGCCCCTGTAATAATAGCCTGGGTAGCTTCCGTATCGTCCGATGACCGCGTTATGAGCGATATCCTCCAGCAGCTGATCCCCCGTATACATCGCCAGGCGCAGCATAAACGGCGCTTCCTGCGCATTCATCCGGTACGCCGAGGAGGTCGATCCCGCTTCAAACGTAAGCCCGTTCGGCGAGACGAGCCAGCTGTCCGCCTGTATTCCACCGGCTGCATCTTCCGGAAGCTTCGTTCGGGGGTATCCGTACCTATAGCTTTCCGGCCAATGGAACGATTCGAGGTAAGGGTACGTCTGCGGCTGCGGAACGGTCACGGTGCCATCCGGAACCGGACGCGCCGTAAACATGGTGGCGTACCGCTTCGCTTCCTTATAAGCGGCGTTCAAGTAAGCCGGCTCTCTCGTCTCCTCGTACAGCTCCAGCAGCTCCATCCAAAGCTTGCCGTAATTGTACAAAAAATCGGTCCGGTCCGGGCTCCTCGTCTCCGGAATATCGATCTTCTCTGCGAGATAACGGTCAGCTGCCGCCTTCGCCTCCTGCAAATACGCCCTATCTCCGGTCATGCGGTACATCATGAGCGGCTGAATGATCGGCCCTCTGTCGCTCTGCTCCGGATTGCGGAACCGGTATTCCTCCTGTCCCAGTGCAGATATGCCCGCCGCCGTGCCGCCCGTCATTTGGTAAACGGCGGATACGGTTGAACTATCGAATGGCGCGGAGGCCATCTTCCATGAAGACTCCGAGCCGTAAACCGGCTTTTGCTTCGGAGACCAGCCGACATTGTTGCGCGACACGCCGTACTGAATGGACGGCAGCGCTCTCGTATCGTACAGCTTGCTGTCACCGGTCAAATAATACGCACCGAGCAGTACGCCGCTTGTAGTCGTGCGAACGGCATCCTCGTTCTCGATGTCGATAAAGCCTTTGGCCCGGTTCCACCAGCCGCTCGGCGACGGGACATAATCGACCGAGTCGTCCCCCTGCGGCTCCATTTGGATCAGATCGATCATATGGAACATCGCATCGGTCAGCGACTGTCCCGCAGCATTTTGCCGATAGGCGGCATATTGGTATTCGCTACGGAGAATGTCCCGGTAAGTGTCGTACAGACCGCTTCGCTGCGCGATCAATCCGAAATGGAACCGGTACGAGCTTCCCGCGGTCATCTTCGATGCGCTGCCTAGCTGCGGAGCGTACAGAATCGGCTGCACGTCGCCCTCGTTGTTGACAAGACTCATCCCGAGCCGCTGGCCCGCTGCGCCTCCCGCCGGTTCGAAGACAAGCGGCAGCTCATCGGAAGGCAGGAATACCCCATACGTATAAGCCGCATCCGCGCCGTCGTTTTTTTCAACGAGACTCATCGGCGCGGTCAGCTCCCACAGACCGGTCGATTCCACCGTGCCGACCATTTTCGCATGCGACCGAAAGCCGCTGAGCACCTCATTCACTGCAGCGGTTTTCTCTGCAGTGAAAGACTGATAGCCGATCACATAATTGCCGTCTCTCCGCGGGGTAAAGTCGTACGACAAGTCGGGCCTGCTTCCGGCCATCGACCAGCTTACCCTGAAATCGTAATCGCTTACATGCGAGGAGTCGGTAAGTACCGCCGTTTGGCTGTCGGGAAAATCGACCCGGTCGAACGTAATCCAACGATAGTTCATCGTCTCGTAATAGTTGGTTCGCTTCCCCGCGTCCCCGTCGAACACAACCCACTGCTCCTCCAGCCTTTCCGCTGAGGAATGGGCCGGCACCCAGCTCCCGTGATCGTTGAAAAATAAGTCGCGAACGATCGTTTTACCGCCATCCCAAACCGCTTCATAAAAAACAGCTTTATACCTGTCGTTTTGAATTGCGCCTTTTTCCGTGTAGCGAAGATTCGGAAGCGTGCGGCTGCGCAGAGGACCTTGCTGCGCTTCTTTTTGCGAGATATCGCCCTCGAATTTGACGGCATCCGCCCGGGTAATGATGTTGCTGCTGCTCGCCGTAATGCGAGTCAGGCTGACATATTCGGCGCCCACGCCGGAAAAATCGAACGTCCCGAGCTCAATCCATCCCTCCGCTGCGGGGGTCAGATCCAAATACCGGGTATCCGTCTTCCCATTATGAACGATGTCGATCTTCACTCGAGGGTCCGCCTTATCCGGCCATTTGACCTTGTAAAATGATACGGTAGCCGACCCTTCCGCCAGGTTCGGGTTCCACGTGATAGACGAGCCGCCGATGGTCGTAAATCTCGTCGTGGAACCGTTTACACCTTTCACCGTAGTGGAGGTGCTCCAAGAACCTGCGTCGGAATAGCCGGGGTCGCCGTAATCGATGACGATGCTGCATGGTTGACAGCCGCTGATCGACTGGGCTGTTGCAATGCGGTTCGCCCCCGCCGGCTCCCAAAGACCGGCATAAGCGGTGCTTATGCCGGCCGGTCCGGACGAAAATAAGACTTCCATGCAAACGAATACGAATAAGAGCAGCTTGGCGATTATGCGCATTAGAAACTCATATCCTCTCCAAATGGAATTACAGTCTGACTTCTTTGCCCGTTTTTCCCGATTCGTAAATCGCGTTTAAAATTTTGATCATATCTACACCGTGTTCCGGCGTGTTGATCGGTTCGGCCCGGTTATGGAGACAGTCGATAAAATGCCGCAAATGCTCGGCATGCCCCAGTGCTCCGATTGCAGACGGCAAAACCGGCGTAATATTGGTCAATTGACCGGCCGTCTCGGAGAAAAGGCTCAGCTCTCCTTTTTTCAAATGCGCGCCCGACTGTGTGCCCCGAAGCTCGATGAAATTCATCTCTTCCCCGATATTTGACGCCCAGCTGAACTCGATTTGCAGCGCAGCCCCGTTATCGAAACGGATGAAGCCGATGGCCAGATCCTCTACGTCGAACGTGCCGCCCTCCTGCTTTTCACCGAACTGGCTGTGGGCGGAATCGGACAGCTCATTATTGGCAAACTTCGTATAAGTAGCGCCCGATACGGCAACCGGTCTCGGATTGCCCATCAGCCACACCGCCAGATCGATAAAATGTACGCCCAGGTCGATCAGCGGCCCCCCGCCGGACAATTCCTTCGTCGTAAACCAGCCGCCCTTGCCCGGAATGCCACGGCGGCGAATCCATCCGCAGCGGCCTGCATAAATTTCGCCCATCTGCCCTTGTTCGATATATGCTTTCAAATAGCGGGCCGCAGGGGTAAACCGGTTGTTGCGCATGACCATCAGCGTCCGGCTGGATTCTTTGGCCGCATCCGCCATTTTCTGCGCTTCTTCCGGGCTGACGGCGTCCGGCTTTTCGCAAAATACATGCTTGCCGGCCCGGAGCGCCGCTATGGCGATTTCCGAATGGTACAGGTTCGGGGTGCAGATGTCGATCACGTCGATATCGTCCCGACGCAGCAGCTCTCTATAGTCTGTATAGACGGCGGAAATCCCGTAATCGCTGGCCGCCTGCTTCGCTTTCGCTTCATTGATATCGCACACGGCGACGATTTCTACCTCCGGATGCTCCTTGAGCGGCTTGACATGAGCCCCGCGAAAAATGGCCCCTGCGCCGACGATACCCCACTTCAGCTTTTTAGACATGTTCATACTCCCCCATGATTCGTTTAAGTTTAGGTTTCAAGTTTCATTTCATTTCCGAAATGAGCCTGGTCAGATTGGATATGCTCGTTTGGACGCAGTCCAGCGGATTTCTCCGGCACTGATCCTGCTCGACCACATACCACTCCACGCCGCTTGCTTCGCCCCACGCTAAAATCGGTTTAAAATCGACGCAGCCCGTCCCGATTTCAGCGTAAGTCCGTTCCTCGTCGTCCGTCATATCCTTCAGATGAATGATCGGCATGCGCCCTGCATAAGGCCGGATGAACGATGCAGGGTCCAGTCCCGCTTTTTGCACCCAGTATACGTCGATTTCCGCCAATATCCGGTTATTTGGGAGCGGTTCCAAAAGGAACTCTAAAGCGGATACCCCGTCGACTGGCGCATCGAATTCAAAAGCATGGTTATGGTAACTGAGCCGCAGCCCCGATTTGTTCATGACCGAAGCCGCTTCGTTCAATGCTTGCTTGATCTCCCGGTAGCCCGTTTCCGTCCGCTGCTCCGGCGGAATGCCCGGACAGATGATATCCGTAGTCCCGAACAAACGGGCCTCTTCGATCGCCTGCTCCGGCTGGTCGGTAATCATCTTCAGTCCTACATGCATACCGGCCGTTTGCAACCCCGTTTCACGCAGAACGGACGCCAGCTCGGCCGGATCGTAGTGATAATATCCCGCCATTTGCACACCGGCCCATCCCATCCGTTTCAGCTCCCGCAGCAGCTGCGGAAAATCATTCCTGCACTCCTCACGCAGCGTGTATAATTGAACCGCCAATTTATGTATCATACAACTCTCCTATGCTATCATTTCCTGCCTGGCAGATTACCTTTATTGTAATGCGGAACCCTCCTTAAGGAACATATCCAATCCAAGCAAAAAGTTAACGGATCTGCCTATTTATCCGCTATTTTACGTAAAAATCCTTTTTAATAAGGAAAATATACTTTACGAATCTGCGCATCACTTTATACAATGAAGCTACCTGTATTTCCTGTATATGTATATTCGAGGAGGAATATCGATGAAGTTCGTTGCGATCGGACATTCGACTCATACTAGGCCGAGGTATACCGATAGACGCGAAGGATTAAGGCATTATGTCATTAGGCTGCAGACGGACGGCTCCTGTAAAGTGGTCGTAAACGGAGTGACTCATGTAATCCGTCCAGGAGACTTGATGCTATGCAGACCGGGTGACTCGTATGAGCTGATCATCGGCGACGAAAGCACTTGCAGCTCCGACTATTTCTTGTTAATTGAACCCGGAGAGCCGTGGCTAAGCGAATGGTGGGACAAGTTTCACGCCCCTGACAAGATCCAGTTGGGAGTCGATGACGATTTGATTTCCATGTGGAAATTGATTCGTTATGAGAAAAGAAGGCTGCAGAAGGAGAACCCCGATATTGTGAACTGCCTGGTGCAGGCGTTTTTTCTTCATTTGGGACGGCTGATTACAGAGGGCAAAGGCCCGACTGGTTACGAATGCTCGGTCTCCAATCGAATCAAGGATTTTATCGAAAAACGCGCCGCCAGCAAGCTGACGCTGAAAGATATTGCATCTCATGTCAAATTGAGCGTATCGAGAACTTCGCAATTATTCAAATCTGCATTCAATCAATCGATTATGGATTATGTGATCGAAACGAGGCTGATCATGGCCAAAGAATACATCTTGATCGGAGGAAACACACTAGAGGAAATCGCCTATCTGTGCGGATTTTCAAATTATATTCATTTCAACCGGTCATTTCGCGCCCGTTACGGGATCTCTCCAAGCCAGTATAAGAAGAACTTGTGATCGAAGCCTCTTCGATGAAAATACGACTATGGACATTGGTACAATCCGCAAATCCGCCAATTGCATACGTTGTAGAATGATGTTTATCGCGAACGCAAGCTGATACGTTTAACGGATATTATACGAACAATTAATGAGATTAGCGCCACTTACCAGTAAGTGGTGCTTTGTCATTAGCCTGGCCGATCTGATGGAGCAATTCGTGAGCTCTCGCCGTGCACCTGTTCCTGCTGCCGCACGTAGGCCGTCGGGTAGGTCTTCTCCGTTCAGTCCGATTGGCGCCACCGCCGTTGATAGTCGCCTTTGGCGATACACGTGCGTAGCAACGCACCGCTGTACACCGTCATCGGAACAGCAATAAATTAATGCTATCGCGTCATTTAACTAGTATCTTTACTTTCGTACCATCAGGATACTTCTCAAGTTGATTACTCACCCATGAGCCAGCTCCTCGATTATCCGAAGGGTTAATATACATTACATCGGCACCTTTACCGCCTTCTACACACATCGCCATTGGAAATTCATCTCAATCCAAATTAGGCTTAGTAGGGATGCCCTTTAATGATTCATTTCTATTCTCGTCTGCTCCCTTACGGTCAATTGTGCAAACTGAAGATTCGCCTTTTTCAATCGCTGACTTTATGTGCGCGGCTGTCTCCGGAAAACGATCAGATGGAAAAATTAAAGTAAGTGATGTCTCAGTTGCTTGATTGATGGGCGTAACAATAATTGTAAGTTTACTTTCTTTATTAAAATATAATATTGAAACAATAATGAGTAAGGTCAACAAGTATTTAAGTTTATTTTTCATTTTAATTGGCCTTCTAAATGGATTTTTTATTGTCGTGACCCACTGTCCGCAGCAAGGTTCACACCATCCGAAGCTACACCTTTAAAGCGACTATTAAGTTTCAATAATACTATACAGGGACGAGTATTCATCATAATCTATTCCTTGGTAACTCTTAGCTCGATCAATAATAATTTGAGCTTGATCTATCTTCGTCTGCAGTTGCGGATAAAGCAATAGCCGTTCAGATTCTTTACATTTAATAAGTATGATTCTGTAATAATCAACTTTTTTATCAAAAGAATAGTCTAAGGACCGTTCAGTAAAATCGAATGGCTGACTATAATCAACTAAACTTTGAGCGTTCCGACGGGATATTGCCTCGTTAATGGATTGAAGACCAGCTTCACGTAATCGACGATCTTGGAATTCTATATCGTTCTGCCGAGATATTACGTCGTTTATGAATTGTATGCCTGTTTCCTGGCGCTTTTGGTTCTCAATTTCGACGCGTTCTTGTTCAAGTTTTTCCTTGGCTTTCTCAGAGCGAGCCACAGCATGAGCCAACATAATTTCTTGATGCTCATCTTCATTACCATACCAGCGCAGCGACCGGCTATTCCTTGAGGCCAAGGTCTGGAAAATAAAGTCCTAGACTGTCGTTGGTTCATTGAATTAACGTCTCCGTTAGTTCAACGTTTTGGTGTACTGCTAGCTCGTTAACCTATTATCTCAAATGTCTAGTATCTGGCCATAAAATCTCGACCTTTTGTAGTATGATTCGTTTAGGAATTTTGAATTCTGTATATAGCTCTTGCATATTTTTCTCATTATATTGCGATGTCTTCACATGTTTTGTTTTTGTATCCAGAATTCCTATTTCCTCCAAACTACCATCTTTTCTTTTAAAAACAACATAACGTTCATCCCAACCGACCTCGGCTACATTAGGATTAACAATTGTTTTTTTGTTACTTCTTGGCGCTATTTCATAAATCTCATCTTCTTGTGTAACTTTATAGATCGGACGAAGGAATGTGAGGGCATAGACCCGTCGAGATTTGGGAGAGTGAATCCCGAGGACCTTGTGGAGAGAGACGTGCAGCAAACGATTTTCATGGAGATGTTGTAATTAAGTCAGCACCTTCTATTCCTGCATGCGCCCTAACGGATCTATCTAACCGCATAAGCTCTCGTTTCAACTCCTATTTAAACAGGGTATGTGAAATCCTACGAATGAGCGAGCATTCGTGAGAGAAACCTTATTCTCATAGGGAGCTGAACAGCCTGCCGGATCACGCCGGCAGGCTGTTTAATTAAAGTAACGTTCCCCGTTAGAGCGGAACACCTTGTACGGCGCGACTATTTCTCCAACTCATAGCGGGTCGCGATAATGCCCGACTTGAGCGTTCGGCTGGACAGCAGCTTGAGCCTGATTTTCTCGACGCCGCCGTCGAATACCGATTTTCCGCTTCCCAGGACGACCGGACAAATCGTCAATAGGAATTCGTCGATCAGGCCGAGCTCAAGCAGCGTCTTCGCAGCCCTCGGGCTGCCGAAGATAACGAGATTTTTGCCAGGCTGCTCCTTGAGCACCTTGATTTCCTCTGCGATTTTGTCCTTGATCAGCATCGTATTGTTCCATTCTGCCTTGTCCATCGTGCCGGAAATGACGATCTTCTTAACATCCTGCAGCCATTTAGCATGCTCCATACCGTGTCTCGACGCATTCGGATCATCCAGCACCGTGGGCCAGTAGCTCTCCATCATCTGATACGTCGTACGTCCGTAAACCGGAGAGCCGACTTCGGCTACGACCTCCTCGGCGTATTTCTCTAATTCCTCGTTGTATGGAATCCAATCCAGTCCTCCGTTCGAATCTGACGCATACCCATCCAGCGACACATGCATGAACAATACGAGTTTTCTCATGTCCGTTTCTCCTCCGATTTCGAATATATCTTGTTCGATTTTTTGGCCGTTGTCCTGTGTTTTGTCCTGCTGTTACGTTCACTATAAATCATTACGTTGCGTAAGGTTCAAGGGGGTATCTGAATTTTTTTGCAGACAACAATGTTGCGCAAAACTGCCCGTCCCTCAGTATTAAGGGTTTATCTCACATATACTCACTCATTCGCAGGATTTTAACACCTAGGATTGCAGATGTTGTATAAGAGAGAGCCGATCAAACATAGCTATCCCAATTTTGGGCATACGGGAACAGAAGAAGTACTGGAACACTTCTCCAAGGGTTATTCTTCTGCACGCATACTCCACACTTACTTGGGGTTCACCATCCCATGACTCTACGGGTCTATGCCCTTACATTCCTTCGTTACACCTGACCAAGGCGTGTTATGCGGGTTTGAATCGGGCTATGTTCTTGTCGTCCGACAGTTTACGGACGACAAAGATCAGACGACAAGAACATGACCCGTTAAACGATAAGAACTTGTCCGATTGTCCACTTCGGCCGTTAAACGAAGATTCCGTACAAAATCAAAAAAGTACCTAAACCCTAGGCCTTGCCCAAAGATAAGTACTTTCCTTCCTTTTGGATAATGGGAGCAGCCGCGGCTGCTCCTTGATCGATTGAATTAACGTTATCCTTTAGCTTAACGAGCCTCTTTTTAAATAATCTGATTTCACTATTCCATAAAAGACTAAATCATCGTATAAACCCCACTTCAATACATGCTGAGGGAAAATACCTTCTTCTTTCATACCGATTTTTCTCATTACCTTATATGAACCTGGATTTTTTGTCATTGCAGCCGCAAAAATACGATTTAGGTCTAAGTCTTCAAATCCAAATTGAACGATTCTTCGAGCAGCTTCTGTTGCATATCCTTGCCCCCAAAATGGTTGACCTACCCAGTATGCAAGTTCAGCACGTTTATGTTTTTGAGATATTCCTAAGCTCATATTTCCAATCAGTGATCCATTTTCTTTTATTATCATCGCAAAAGCGTAACTATCCCCTTTTTCTGAGGATTGACGAACATTTTCAATCCATTGTTCCGCTGCCCCATCTGGGTAAGGATGAGGAATTCCTAGAGTTGTACGTGCCACTTCTTCATTGCCAGCTAGCTGTTGGATCATTTTTGCATCGGATAACTCAAAAAAAACGCAGCGTTAAACGAGTTGTCTCCATTCTTAGTTCAATGAAAAAAATGCCCCATAGCAAGGGCTACAGGGCTAAGGTTTATATTTAAAAAGGGGGTCAACTCTTATTATAGGCTACATTTATTAATGCAAGGTGAAATGATGATTTCAAGTTTATTACAAAATACTGTTAATCTTGTTGTTGAAGTAATCCGTCCTTTTGCTTTATGAGGCCGCCTGATCGATCCCGCGGCAGCCTCTTGGTCTAGTTTTCGAGCTATCGTACCCGTTAGTTGATTCCCTTTAATTTGGTTTTGCATCGATTTCCGTTAAAGTTCATGCATCACGAAGTCCCACCGAGTTAAGGCAGCTTGCTGCCGGCCGCGATGCAGTTGGTCGGTGCGGATGTGTCCCGGCAATTACTTCCTCGTTCCTTGTTTCCGGGACCGAGGGTCGCCAAGACCCGGCGCGTGAATGCGGTGTTTATATGATGCACCCGACTTCTTCGAGATACTTTCACACTGCTTTTCTGTTTCTATTTTTACTCTAGCAATGTATATTTCAGTTAAGTCTTCTTTTAAACGTCACTTATTTATTACCGAGTTGTTCCGCCAAACCGATTAGAAGTCCTTCATTTCCACGAATGTAGCAGAGCCGATACGAGTCCTGGTACTGAACCACTTCGCCAACGAGCTGAGCACCATACTTAGTGAGTCTGGATACCATTTCGTCAATGTCTTCAACGGTGAACATGACGCGTAGATAACCGAGGGCATTTACAGGAGCAGTTCGGTGATCTGATATAGTAGATGGGGTGAGAAATCGCGAAAGTTCAAGTCTGCTGTGGCCATCTGGGGTAACCATCATAGCAATCTCTACACACTGTGAACCCAGCCCGGTTACGCGACCAGCCCATTCACCTTCGACAGTAGCTCGCCCTTCGAGCTTCAAGCCAATCTCCTCGAAGAAAGAGATTGCGTCATCAAGAGATTCTACAACGATGCCAACATTGTCCATTCTTAGTAATTTGTTTTTTGCCATAGTTTTATCTCCTTATGAGTACAAATTTATTACCTGATCATCTTCATATTTATTCTATCAAGAATTACCAATTCCTTCCAAAACGATTACCATCTTGTCACAGTTCATGAAAACAAAGATAAGTCACAGTATAGTAAAATGTGAAATTTGGTTTTCGGATATGTCATATTAACTTTTTTTCTACGAAATTCAATTCGTAATTACCGTAATAAGATCGTTTTACGTAATAAAATTACGTAGATACCCCTTTTCTAAACTCCTAGTCAGCCGACAATTTTGTACATATGCACACGTTAAAGTAATACACTAAATTATTCATTTATTTTTTATTTGTCCAATGACACAATATCACCCTCAATGATGAATCAATCATGCCCCCATTCGATTTATTGACACAAATACACCCGCAATCATGAGTTGATTGTGGGTATATTTGTGTCAATTTAGATTTGCCCCGTACCGTATTCGAATGAGTTATAAAAAAGACTGCCGGAGCAACTATTCTGCTATCGTTCTCCTTTAGCTTAGTACATTTGTTCCATACAAAGGAATTGCGACGCGATTTTTTATGATGTAATATCGTCGAAATTCTGCAAAAGGCGCAGCTCCAGCCCTTTTTCGTTTGTTGTTAGTTCTTGCATGATCGGAATAGTCATATCGGTATTGGGGTTGTATTTCAGGCCCCAGTGCATAATGGCAAAAACGACCGGAAACAGGTCAAGCGCCTTTTGTGTTGGTCGGTACATGGTTTGTGCACGGTTTGAATCCCCTTCTATCTTGACGAGCAGGCCTGCTTCGACGAGTGATTGGAGCCGTGCGCTCAAAATATTAGTTGAGATGTGCTCGCGTGAAGCAAGAAACTCGCGGTAATACCGCTTGTTATGGATAAGGACGTCACGAAGTATGACTAGGCTCCAGGGATCACCCCATATGTCGAGCGCATATACGATTGGACAAACTGTGGAAGGTCGCTTTTTCATGAGAATGATTATACAATTCGTGCTTGCGTTTTGCAACTTTGTACTTGCATATTGCAAGTACAAAGTTTATACTCGGTTTGTAGTCAACAATTAACGAGGGGAGATAACTTGCATGAATCAAAGTTACAGCACTTATTTTAAGGTAGACCAAAGCCCCGAAGAAGTCTTCGCCGCCATCAATAACGTCCGCGGATGGTGGTCTGAGGAAATTGAGGGCACTACCGACGAACTCGGTGAATTTAAGTACCACTACCAAGATATTCACCGCTGCACCATCCAAATCACCGATCTTGTTCCAGGTAAAAAGGTTGTTTGGCACATTACAGACAACTACTTTAACTTCGTAAAGGACAAGAACGAGTGGAAGGATACCGACATTGTCTTTGAAATGGCCAAGAAAGACGGCAAAACAGAGGTTCGATTTACGCACGTAGGCCTCGTTCCCACGTATGAGTGCTACGCCGTCTGTACGGACTCCTGGGGCATCTACATAAGCGGCAGCCTTCGCGACTTGATCACCAAGGGTAAGGGACAGCCCAACCAAAGCGAGCAAATTGCAAACAAACACGGCATAAAGAACTCTTAGAACCCACTTGCCATAGACCGAAGCTCGGCGCTTAGCAACCAAGGCTTTACCAAGAGATTGCGCTGCCATTTCTGAAAGCGTCGATCAAAGTATTAGCAATAGTCAACGCAGACTTCTGCGGGTTTCTCCCCAAAAAACTTGCCGTTATTTGTGGTACGGTTCACCCAGCATAATCTTAATTTAACGTACAAGAATACGTTCGTCGGGAATTAGTCAAGTTCTTGTCAATTACGGGAATGGGATCAAGTTCTTGTCATTGGATTTTGACAAGAACTTGATCTCATAACATAAAAAAGCCGCAATTTACGCAGCAATTAATGAGACTATGTTCTTGTCACACGACATTTCTTATATATTGTTACACAATATAATGATAATGTATTTTCGATCATCAAATAATAAGTTCTATATTGGGGGTTTGTTTTGTGTCAATCCGTACCTTGCATGAGCCCCGATTAATCAGCCGTTCTTTCTTGCCAGTTTGTTGAGTAAATCTGACCGATCTTTGAATGATTTAAGATTTTTCGATCAACTGGATCTCCTTGAGCTCGTTTTTAGACCTCGCAATAGAAGTCGCATATTGTGCTTGCTTTTTGACCGACGAAACAACGTCAATTATGATTTTGAGATATGAATTCCAAATTCGTTCGGAGTGACGTTCTCCTCGTTTACGACGCATTCAAAAAACCTCACGATAGTGAGCGTTGAAGAGCCCAACTGGCGAGGTTTCAAAATGATTTCGCGCTTCATCTTCTCCATTCTGTACATGGTCTGGATCGGATTGAATACGAGATTCACGACTGTTTTATTTTTCGTTCGGATGTACAACTTATCTTCGATATACTCCCGAGGATTGCGGAACTACTTCGGCGTGTCCATGACCTTGGCTTGCTCTTTTATCTGGTCATGTATTTTGGCGAGCACATCAGCTTTCCCTCCTTAAAAGAAAACATGTAGATCATGACCCAAATCATGAATGACAAGCAGATTCCGTTATATAACCCGATCAGGAAATTGGATTCTTCGAGATCGTGCATCATCATCCCCTTCACGTCACGTTATCTTGCCATACAGCTCGTGAAAACGGTTTACGCTTGAGTCTGTGGAAATATAGGAACCTCTGTCGATTGCTGTTCATTCAATACAATTTTTAACATTTTAACTCAACTTTCGCAGCTTGAGATTGGTAGATAAGCCTTGATGTAACTGGGCAATCCGGTCATCCATTGCTGGAGTTGACGTTGAATAAAGCCAGAAAGCTTCTTTCCGGCTTTCGTAGCGATCTCGTTGATCAATTCGACTAAGTGTTGTAAAGCTACTGTCCAATCAAGCGTTCCTACTTCATCACATAGCAAATAAAACAGTCCGCCAATGGAACGCTGGTCTGTACTTTGCCTGTGTTACCAAGCCAGCACAAAATATCTGGCGAACACAATCGTTATATGGCTGACAATCATGTCGTAAGAACGTCCTTGAAACTCTTTCTGCAAACGTAAGAGCAATTTGGCGCACTTAAAGAAGACTTCGATCTCCCGGCGCATTCTGTAAATCCGGATGATCTCTTCGGCGCTCAAGATTAGGTCGGTCGAGACAATAGCGAGCCATTCGCTCTTCTTGGAACGATGGCGGACAAATACGACTGTAACCGGAATACCGGGTGCAAGCTTCGTTCGGACCATGCGAATGATATTTCGGTTCTTAACTTCGATTCGCGGTGCGGATACGTACAATGCCTTTAGACATAGCCTCTTTCCGTTGACGATGTAGCGTTTGTTATCGTTCTTCACCATCCCTATGACATGCAGTCCACGCTGCATAACTTCCTGAATCAGTGGTGCATGGGTAAACCAACTATCCATGAGCACATAAGAAGCGGAAATGCCGGATTGAATAGCTCGGTCTAACATGGTAGCGATCACCTGGGGCGCGGGGAGAAAAGCTTCCTGCCGGCGTTTGTACCCGGAGGAACGCTTATCAATTCCTTCAAACATGCCATTGATGGCCGAATTTGCGGACCTCAGCAAGGCAAAGTCCATTGGGATAAAGGAAAGTCCGTCGGACCAACCCATCGTCAACATGCGGAATCCTTTATAAAAGCTACCTGTAGCATGATCCTTGAAACGTGCAAGCATTTCAACAGCTTGCTCCGGTTGCGTTCGAACATAGAATCCAGAGATAAAGGCCGTCACTCTGCTGGCGGAGGTCAGTTTCTCTACGCGCAGGACCGTTTCGGAGCTGAGTGATAGCAAAAATCGTCGCCACCCATACCCGCTATGATTTAGAAAGCGGTAAACCGTATCTTTGCCGGGAAACGATTCGCTTTTATTGCTCTCTAGTAGGCGAAACCAGTTCTTCTGGTGAAACAGAAGGATGAATACAAGGCGAAACAGATAGGCGCCGATTAAACCGAACTTCTTCTTGAAACCCACAGCATTCAGGTGTTTAAGTACGTTCAATTCTTGAAATGCTGGTTTAATCACTTTTGGCAGTTGATCGAGGGGCTGCTTTTGGTCATCATATAGATGACACCTCTTCTGTATGGTAGTGATTGGTCGCACTCTCACTTTACCAAACGAAGCGGTGTTTTTCTGTTTCTTCAAGCCATATATCCAAATGCACTCAAAACTTTGCTGTAATTGAATTAAGTCGAGTTTCGATCTGCGAAAGTTGAGTTATTTAAAATATCTGCAAACTAACGAAAAACTAAGGTTGATTTTTTAAGCACATTATTTGAATGTTACATAATACTATAATATAATATGATTATGTAACGTGGATTAAGGAGCGTTTAGAATGGAATATGTTGAAGCGTTAAGGGATGTCAAGCAAATCAATGCAATAAAGAAATATTTAAAAAAGCATTCTGAGCGTGACTATCTCCTCTTTGTATTTGGTATTAATACGGGGTTGAAAATTACCGAATTGCTTGAAATCAAGGTGGCCGATGTTTTAGAAAATGAGCACACGGCTAAAAATTTTTATCAGTGTTCACACCTCGATTGCATGAAGGAGGTTTACCTTAACCAAAAGGTAAAAAAAGCCCTTCTCCAATTTGTCCAAACCAACCAGCCGGACACGGAAGACTATTTATTCAAATCTGGCAAAACACAAAAGCCTATCACTCGCCAACAAGCATATCGAATCATTCATCAAGCTGCTGAAGCCATCGGTATTGAGGGGAAAATCGGGACCCATTCATTGAGGAAAACATTTGGATATCATGCGTATAAACGCGGGGTGGCCATCTCACTTCTCCAAAAGCATTTCAATCATTCAACCCCATCTGAAACTCTAAAATATATTGGAATCTCTAAAGAGGAGAAAATGAAAACTGAAATTGATGTTAACCTATAATTTTAAAACCCGCTTAATCCATGTGGCAAATTTTATTAGGAGGAATCAAAAATGAACGTTCGCGAAATCGAGCTCCCTGGAATCGGGAAAAAATTTGAAGTCATCACTAAAAGTAAGGATAAAATTGTGGTGATTATTCATGATGACGGCAGAAGGGATATTTATTATTTTGATCAAGATAATTTCGAGGAGGCAATCGCCAACACTTCCTTTGATGATGCCGAAGCACGGCAGATCGCTGCAATCATCGGCGGTATGACGTATGCGCCAAAGGCATTGGAAACGATTGAAATGGCCTTTGATGATTTGGTCATTGAATGGTTTAAGGTGCAGAACGGGGCGGAAGCAGCCCAGCAAACCATAGGACAGCTCAATATCCGTCAATCCTATGAAGTCAATGTCGTCGCAATCATAAAACAAAAAAATTACAAAGAAATTCATACCCCTGGACCTGAAACACTTTTGGAGGAAGGTGATACTGTGATCGTATCCGGACAGCGAAAACAAGTAAAAATGTTTGTAAAAGAAGTGCTCACAAGAAGGGATGGGTGATACTAGATAATGACGAACACTTTACTTTTTGAAGTCGGAACAGCTTTGGTCATAGTGGCTCTTGCCGCCCTATTGGCAAATCAATTAAAATTCTCCATCATCCCTTTTCTCATCCTTTTAGGGATGGCGGTCGGCCCCCATGCCCCCGAAATTGGAATATTCGATTTCACCTTTATTGAAAGCTCAGAAATCATCGAGTTTTTCGGACGCATCGGTGTTTTGTTTTTATTGTTTTATTTGGGAATAGAGTTCTCGGTCGGAAAATTAATACGGTCCGGACGGTCCATTGTAGTTGGCGGGACCATTTATGTAGCGATGAATTTCTTCCTAGGTTTGATTTACGGGTTTGCTACAGGGTTTCCGGTTATGGAAACGTTAATCATTGCGGGGCTCCTAAGTGTTTCCTCCACTGCGATTGTGGCTAAAGTGGTTGTTGATTTAAAAAGAACAGCAAATTCCGAAACAGAATTGATTCTTGGGATCATTCTTTTTGATGATATATTTTTGGCGTTATTCCTTTCTGTCATGTCAGGCCTCTTGTTAGGCGGCTCAACCACCGTATTTGGTACCATCATATCGGTTCTTATTTCTCTATGTTACATGCTGCTATTTTTCGTTATCGCCCGTAAAGGTACCCCTATCCTAAACAAACTATTAGATATTAAATCGAATGAAATCTTTATCCTCGTCATCTTTGCCTTGCTGTTTTTTGTAGCAGGCTTTTCCGAGAAACTCCATGTCGCTGAAGCCATCGGTGCTTTGTTATTAGGTTTGGCCCTTTCTGAAACAAAACATCGGGAACGTATCGAGCATTTAGTTATTCCCTTTAGAGACTTCTTCGGAGCGATATTTTTCTTCAGCTTCGGATTAAGTATTGATCCATTTAGCTTAGGCGGGGCCATATGGCTTGCTATAGGCGCCATCATTCTCACAATCATTAGCAACTTTGTAGCTGGAATGATTTCCGGGAGAAAAGCTGGTTTATCACACAACGCTTCCTCCAATATCGGATTGACAATCGTTTCGAGAGGTGAATTTTCGATCATTGTTGCTAATTTAGGCCTTGCCGGAGGGCTTATGCCTATTCTTAAACCATTTACAGCCGTTTATGTTTTAATTTTGGCAATCCTGGGGCCATTGTTAGCTAAGGAATCCAAAAATATATATAAATTTTTAAATAACATATTCAAATGGGAAAACAAGAAAAAAAACCGCTCACCCCTTCCCCACAAAAGTCTGTAGAGGTTCAAAAATAACCCCTTTTAAAGGAGGCCTCGCCAAGTGGGCATCGAGTTAGCAATTGTATTGTTAACATATGTCTTATTGGTTGTTATGGCGTATCTGGTTTTTGTCTTTACTAGTGATAAGGAGAAACGCGGAATTATCATTATCAACCGGGCCTATAACTATGCATATTCCGCGTTATCTTTTGGCGTTCTTGTCATCTTTGCCCTGATCAAAATGCCAAATGTCACTTTGGATAAACAGACAACGAACTATTTAATTTTGGCGTGTAAGTTTATTTCGGTTATCACGCTTGGAGGGACTGCGTTTATACTAAACAAATATTATAAAAGGTAAGGAATTTTACCTTTAAACTCAACTTTCGCAGATCGAAAATCGACTTCATTTCAATTACAGCTAAGTTTTGAGTGCATTTGGATATATGACTTGAAGAAATAGAAAAACACCGCTTCGTTGCCAATCTCAAGCTGTGAAAGTTGAGATTTTAATAATAGTCTTTTTATAGTTACATGCTTTTAAAAAACCATTCTTAGATTCACTGCTGAAAGACCTTGAAGATTTTGTTTTTCATGCTGAAAATAATGATGAGACTCTTGATTGCTCAATCCAGAACCCACATACTAGCACACATGTTCGTAAATAGTAGTTTCATAATGTCTTCTTCGCTTATTACATAAGACCAGTTCTTTGTACCAGCGATACCCCTCAAATTAGAGAAGCTGCTTAATTGCCCATTCTCATCAACCATCGGTCAACCCGGTTTTGACGGATCCAGCCAGCTTCAAAAGTCCATAGTTAGACGTGCTCTTGTACGATTGGCCGGACGTATCGTTCCATATCGAAATACTGTCGCGGATTCCGTCACCATCTTCGTCGTTATTGAACTGCAGGTCGAATCCAATCAGATCATTTGATTTCGGTGGCGTACCAATCCAAGAAATAGACGCTTCCACCATGTAGCGCTAGCTGTCCGCTTCGTAGCTGAGACCACACTTCCGCTCTTCGACGCTGGGTTGACGGTCCGTTCGTTGTCAAAGTTAATACGATATTGCCCATCATCAGGTTCGAAATGGTCAGTCCTCCCTCTGTTCTGATCGATGAAAATTTCCACTGAATCTTGCTGGTGCGCTTGAGAGCTTCGTTTTGACAACAAGGTGTCGCTAACCTCAGCTAGTATGTACAGATGTCCATCGTCCCAAAGCGTTCGTACTTTCGCGTTCGATCCTTTAGAACCAATAACCCATCGGTCGGTTTCGACTGCATTTGTATTGTTCCAAACCGAGTCGATACTTCCGTCAATAACAGGTGTTCCCTTCGTCGCTACGGCAAGTCGTGTCCCTTCTTCCAACGTCAGCACACCGAATTTAGACGTATTAATTTCCTGTGTGTTGTTTCTATCGTTCCACGAAGTTTCTATCTTCTCATTCCCTGATCGGTCGGCAATTACTCGTTAACCTAAAAACTAGATTTTTCATAAAGAGCTTTAAACTTCTTCTACTTCGAGCAATCTGTCGGGAATGAGAAGTTCTTGTCAATTTCGGGAAAGGGATAAGGTTCTTGTCATTTGATTTTGACAAGAACTTTATCCCATAAAAATGAAAAGCCGCGATTTAAGCGACCTATAATGAGATAATGTTCTTGTCACCCGACAAAGTAAGTAAAACGTCTATTTGTCTTGCCGAATTGGGCACAATTTTGTGTTATCTGTGTCCGATAGTACCACGAACAAACGAACAAGGGCCAACCGGAGCACCTTCTCCGATTGGCCCTTCTTATTACACCGCTGCGCCCTTCCAAGCTTGCTGCTGCTTCTCCGTCAGCTCGCGCATACGCGGGATCATCGAGTACTTGATGACACGGGAGCCCTTGAACGTCACGTTCAGCTCCAAGCCGGGATCCGCCAGCCGCGTTTGCACCGCCCCTACAACGCTGTCCCGCAGCTCCGCATGCTTCTCAGCAATCCGGAACAGCGCCATCACCGTGTAGGAGAAATACTGGAAATACAGCTCCTGCGGATCGGAGATGAACTCCCAGTTCCGCTCCTCGGTCTCCATCGCCGGCAGGGAGCTGGAATTGTTCAGAATGCCGAGCAGCTCCGGCACGATGCCGGCATCACCCAGCTTGCCGAGCAGGTAGATCGCGGCATACCCGCGCACCTGGTTATACTTCCGGCTCGTGTACGGCACGAACATATCCCGTTCCTGCACCATCTCCTGCAGCACAGGGATGCAGGCGTTATCGCCGATGAGCCCGAGCGTCAGCGCGCTGTTCTTCCGCAGGTGCTCCTCCGGTGAGGCGAGCCACTCACGCAGCTGCGGCACGATTACAGAACCCTGCCGCTTCGCAGACCACATCGCAATGCCCGCCTTCGTGCCGGACAAGCCCACACGGATGTCCTCCACAGCGGTCAGCCATTTGCGCGTATGAAGAGCATCGGTCGCCGGCACGGAGCTGTCCTTGAATTCTACCCCAGCACCACTCTCCAGGCAGCCGGTCTCCACCAGCAGCGGACGCAGCTCCGCGTAAGGAATATCCTTCATGGCGTAGCCTTTCGTAATGCTGAGATAAGCCATCACCGCAGCCGCTTCACCTGTCTTTTGCATATCCCGCTTCATCCGGATGCAACTGGCCAGCTCATGGTCGAGCGACATGCTGCGTCCCGCGATGACGAGCCCTTCCTTGCCTGCCGGGATGAGCACGCCCTTCGGAATTGGAATCGTAAAGTTCAAGCCCCACAGACTCGCCACAACCGACCAGTCCTGCTGCGCCTCGCTCTCGAAGGCTACGTCCTTGCTGTGATTATCCAGGTTCGAATAGGCGAAGAATAACGGCTCGCTCGTATACCGGTCTAGACTGAAGTCGCCGAAGGAGACCGTCTCTTCACCTACAATCAGGCGTCCTTCGCGAAGACCGAGCTGCGGCACAACCTTCAACATGCGTCTGCTATCGCTGTAGGAAGGCTTGAGGTGTGTCTCCAGCAGCGCAGAATTGACGATCGCGGCCGACATCGCTTCCGGATCACCGGCATCCACATAACCCGAATCTGTATAGTAGTGCTCTACCCGACTGTTGTTAAGCCACTGCACGACGTTGGAGAACGGCTGCACCTGTCCGTCCGCGTCCCGCCCTCGGCGTACCGCGCAATCGGCCAGCGCACATACTTCAGCTTCACCGGAAGCGTCAATGATGACCCGGCACGATGTACTTTGAACTGTGCCATCCGTCCCGACCCAACGCAGCCCCTTCACACGCTCATCCTCAAGATACACGCCCAGCACTACGGACTCGTACCGGAACACAACACCGGAAGCCGCAAGCGCCCGCTCCAGGACGATGCTCTTCGCATTCGCATTCACTCCGCTCGCCTTGAGGAACAACTCCTGCTCCAGCTCCGCTGTTTGCCTATCGATCTCCTCATAGATTCCTCCGCGCGTGCCGAAGTAATATCCCGTAACGCCGCCCAGCGTCCCGGCACCGCCCATCCCGTGCATCCGCTCGATACCGAGCACCTTCAGCCCCAGCTGTCCCGCCCGAAGTGCGGCGAGCGCCCCCGCAGTACCGAGACCGACCACGATGACATCGTAATCCTCGCCAAACTGAGGCTCACAGCTCTCCTGCTTCACTTTCCCATTCCAACGCTCCGACAAGATCATACCGTCCGCACCTCCGCTGCGCTTTGTAGTCCGGCCTCGAATGCCGCCACCGGATCACGATACTGAGCTGCTGGACGCCACACCCAACGATCGGCGATGTCGAGCCCGGTGCCCGCCTCGACCTCCACATCGAAGCCATCGGCGATCGTGGCCAGCTGCCACGGACGCAGCGCCTCCGGCCGTTTCGCCCAATGCGCCAGCAAGCGCTCCCGAGCTGATGCCCAATCGTCTTCCGCTTCCAGCGCTACACTAGTAACCCACTCGGTCGCGAACCGTCCCCCATGCACCGGATAACCGTCGCAATCTGGAGGCTGCTGTTCTGGAGCGCTCGAGTTATGGATAACCGCATTCAGCCGCCGTTTCCCTTGATAACCCGCTGCCGCTTGGGGCGCCGTCTCACAGAAGTTAGTCGTATCGACAATACGTCCGGTGAGCACCGTAGATAAGCCAGCCGCATCGATCAAAGTGACCCGATAATCCCCGGAAGGATTTGCCGCCACCTCAATAATGCGAGTCAAAAACCGAACCTCCAGCTTCTCCTTCTGAATAACCTGATGCAGGATCGGCACGAAAGCCGGCCAGTGTATACCGCCCTCAGCCGAAATTATATTTCTGCCGTCTGCTTCCTGGCGAAGCGCCTCAGCCCCAGGCGACACCGAGAACGTACGGTCGATAGCAGCCTGCCGGTAGGTGGTCGTAAACTCCACACCGACACCGCCCGTCCGTTCAAACAATACTGCGCGGTTCCCCGCTGCACTTGCTATGCCAAGTCCTTCGAACGTCGCGCCTGCAATCAGGACATCATATCTTTTCAACGCACTCATCAGCGCACCTTCTTTCTTCAAGATGATATAAGCTTCTTGCAGCTAACGTGTTCACGGCATCAGCCGCCCCGGTATTCCCGCGGAGCCATGCCCGTAATCTTGGTAAACACCCTGGTGAAATACAGCGGATCGCTATACCCTACCGCCTTAGCCACTTCATTAATCGGCTTGGAGGTACTGGTCAGTATTGACTTCGCCTGATCGATCCGTACCTTCTCCACGAACTGCAGCGGACTGACGCCGACCGCATTCTTGAACAGCGCGGAATAATGACTCACCGACATGGACGTTTGTTTGGCCAAAATCGTACGATTCAGCTCCTCCGCATAATGCTGCCGGATGTAACGGACGCTGTCCTCCATCTGCCGGTACGACTTCTCCTGCTCCGTCTGCTCGGCGATCACCACGTTGCACAGCGTATCCATCAGCTGGAATAAGCCCAGCTTCGCCTGCCATTCATAGCCCGCCGCCTTCGAATGCCAGCTGTGATAAAGCTCCGAGGCTTGCTTGTGCAGCGCGAATGTCGGCATCGTCAGCACCCGCTTGAAGGGCAGCGGCATATGCGTAATCGTGCTCTGGCATTCGCTCCCCTCCCACTGAATGTTGAGCTGATGGAATTGAACGCCATAATAGTGAAGCGTATTGTGGGCCGTCGTGCTGATGTCCATCCACATCCCCGGGTTGACATGGAAGACACAGCCCGGCTTCAGTTCGAACCGCTCTCCGTTCAGAATAAGCACACCATCGCCTTTATAGACAAAAACAAGATTAAATACATTCGTCACGGGACGTTCGACGCGGTAATGATGAAGCTCCCAGTAAGCCGCTTCCCGATGAGTGACATCCAAGATTCTAGGATAAAAATGATGCAGAAACTCCTTCTCCATAGCTCCCTCCAGTCAGCTGTGCACCGCAGCATCCGGCGAATGATTCCAGCACAATCGTATGCTGATAAATTCAATATAGTCCCTTGCCAGTCCACAGTAAATTCAAGATCGTCCGAAAAATATGGATAATCGTCTTACATTTCTAACAGCCTAATCGAACGGCGGAAACAGCCCTGGCGGCGACTTCCTGCCGTCCAGCCAAGGCTCCTTCCCGTGAGCTTACTTATTCTTCGCTGTCGTGATTGCTTGATTAATTTTCTCGTCCGCCTGTCTTAACGCCGTGTTCACATCTGTGCCGTTCTTGATCATGGCAGCGAACTCACTCTGCACAACGGAAGCCGCATTCACCAGCGGAGCCAGCTTCTCGTTCGCCGGCGGGATCGGAGCGAATTTGTTATAATACAATGCCTTGAAATTTTTATCCTTGAATAGCTTATGGTTGCTTCCCAACGTAGCGCGAATCTTCTCATCATTCAGCACCGTCGGACGAGCTTCCTTATTCGCCTGCAGCTGGACATCGTCCGAGAGCAGCTCGACGACGGCTTTGAACGCTTGGTCCGCTTGCTTATTTACATTGCTTATGAAGTAATAGATCGTATTCGGCTGATATCCGACCTTAGGCTGATCAGAGAACGTCGGAGCCGATACCACATCCCAATCGAGATCCGGATCGGACTCGAACCGGCCGTAGCCGGACAGCGGCGCCATGACCATCGCCATATTCCGGTTCTTCTGGAACGCCGTCAGCTCCTTATCCGCGTTCAAATCCTCCGTAGGCTTATTGCCCGGAATATCGTAGAACGATTTGTAGGTCTGCAGCAGCCTCTGGAACAACGGTCCGTTGACTGCGCTCTTGTCTTCCCTCGGATTGAGGAACGGGGCGGACAACTGATTCTCCGTCAGCATGTTGCTGTAGAAGAAGCCCATTCCCCGGTACTGCGTCCCGTTATCCACCCGGGTCATCGTCGTCGCCAGCTTCAGCACTTCATCCCAGGTCATCCCGTCCGTAGGGAACGGCACGCCGAACTTCTTGAATATATCCTTATTGTAAAAAAGAACGACCCCATTCGTATACTTCGGCAAGCCGTAGATGGCTCCCTTACTGGTTGCGTTCTTCAGCGATTCGATCGTCGACGGCTCAATGCGGTTCAGATTGAAGTTGTACTTCTTGATCAGCTCAGTCAAGTCATATTCCAGGCTGAGCGGGATTAACGAGCTGTACATGCCTCCGATCGAGGTGAGCGTAATATCCGGCGCCTGACCGGCGACCATCATCTTATCCAGCGTCGTTTCTTTCCCATCGATGATATACTTCACTTTGTAGTTGGGGTATTTCGCTTGAATCGGTGCGGCAATCGTCCTGTCGAATTCGTCTTGGGTGATGGATGGAACCTTGGAGAGGACGAGGAGTTCGGCCGACTCCTTCGTGTCATTCACAACGGACTTCGCAGTCTCGGCTGCCGGCGCCGTTCCTTCGCCATTGCAAGCGGTTACAAGAATCAGTGCCGCTGCCGACGTCAGGAGCCCGAATGTTCTTTTTCTATTTATCTCCATAAAAATCCCCCCAAGTGTAAAGATGGAAAATCGTAGGAACTGAAAGCGCTCTTATGTCTAATTATACGTCTTCCATAATGGGAGTAAATGGAGAAAGCATTGAATAATATGGATAATCGTCTGACGTAACATGGCGAGCTGCGAAGAGGTATGAGGAATTAATCGAACAACTGAGTATAAATACACTGTAAGTCGCGTAAATTGCGACTTTTGCTTTTTATGGGATAAAGTTCTTGTCAACAAATTCCCGTGACAAGAACACGCAAGGGATTTCATCGAAATGGAGACATATGTACAATATTTGATACATATGTCTTGTCTGTTTCGCGGCGAAGCCGGACAGAGCTGCGCGGTAGCTCCTTTTTACATCCTCCAGAAAGCAAAAAACTAAAATAACAAATTACGTGCATAAAAGTTACATGTAATTCGTATACAATGTAATTAAATGGGAGGCGATAATGATGACAGATCATCTCGAACACGCATTGATGGAGAAAATTGACGCAAGGAGTCCCTGTAACTGAAAGGCAATTATTGAATTGGGTTGAAAAAGGAAACCTTAAGTCCAGAAGCAATGGACCGGATTTTATCTAAAAACCAACACTCGACGAATGATATAAGAAAGAACGTTGTTACCATGCGTGTAACAGATGAGATTAACCAAGCACTAGAAGGCTTAGTATCATTATCAGTGGCACAAAGTCGTTCAGAAGTTGCCTATATGCTAATTATTGAAGGATTAAAAGCACGAACCGACCTTTTTAACCAAATAAGTAAACGCTCAGAAGAAATCGAGAAAATAAAAAATGAACTGAAACAAGTCATTTCAGACTTTGGACAATTAAAGTAATCTACATGTAGCGCATGACAGGTACGATAGTGAAAAAAGAATTGCTTCATAATGTCCGAATAAAATAAAGTTATAGACTGGATTTGTTGATCCTACGCGGTCCTCTGAATTGCTAAAACATCAGTCTCAAAATAATTAGTATTTGACTGACTCCGATATAAAACAAGCGGCTGTCATGGACTGGAAAATAAAGTCCTAGACTGCCGCGGTAGATTAAACTAACGTATCTGTTCCCCAGTTGGATGATTCCCATTTTATGGAGCGAAGGCATTCAGCGGCTATTTAAGGAACACTTACTGCCTCGTTATTCTTTCAAGATCCTGCCAAGTGATGTTTCGGTATTTCCTTTTCTTGAGTACCGACAGCGTTCCGTTTAGTTCCAGTACTGCGAACTCGACCTGCTCGAGTTCGAAAATATCCTTCCCTCTCAGGCCTTGCTTTAATGCTTCCATCGAGTATTTATACTTCTTCATTTCCTCCTGCAACAGTACGCCGTCCTTAATAATCACTATCGGCTCTCCTGAAATAGCGGCGTCGGCCTTCTTGCTGTTCAACGATATTCTCATCAGCACATACCCGATTACACTGATGACGAACAAGCTCAAGATGAAATTCATCAAACTGATCTTGAGATTGAATGCCATATTACCGCCGATCGTCCCGATCATCATCGTAAGCACGAACAAATGGTACGAGCTCTGCGCAATCAGGCGAATGCCGATCAACTTCGTGTACAACCATAGCCATAAATAAGCAAGGACCGTTCTTATTATTATCTCTAGGGATTCGTTCAAGTTGTGACCAAGGCCCCTTCGTTCTTCGAGTTGTGAGTTGAAGATTTACGAAAAATCCACGTTTTCCCACTATTATTGCTATGGAGATGTTGTTTTATCCACAAGCAAGGCGACTTTCTCATAATTAAGGCTCCTAACTTCAATAAATCCTTGGTCAGGATGGAAGCTGCCCGCTTTCCCGCGGCAGCCTCTTGGTGTAGTTGAATTGAACTATCCTGCCCGTCCCTCGGTTTTAAGGGTTTATCTCACGTATTCTCACTCATTCGTAGGATTTCATCACCATGTATTGCAGCGATCGACGGAAAAGTAAGCTGTTACCATTGTTGAAATCCTTTTTAGGACATGCGGGAATAGATGTATATTTGTATAGATCGATTGGATCATGCATCCTGCTTTATGTACTAATGCCATGAGTCCACCCTTTCGTTAGACTTCTCTCGATACTTTAATGAACAAGGGAGCCAAAATATCCGAGGTCAGCTTGGGAGCAGCCCCATGAAGTGATCGAGTAGTCTGCGCCTTCAATAACGCTCTTTAACGTTTCCGGCTTTGGAGAGCCGTCCGATTCGTTGCGCCGATCGTACCAATCGCTTCCAGCTCCCAAAAGATCAATGAATCGACCTTTTGGGACGGTCCTCAGAAACGAGTTTGTAAGAAATCATAGCCTTGTTCAAGAACTACCATTGGTGGATGATGCCCACTTGCATGATTAATAAAGAGATAGTTCGACGAATCGGAATAGCCAGCCCGTTTTAAATAGTCCAACGCACCTTCGTTGTCATAAAGTCCTGCTATGAGAACGATAGGCTTGAGTCCACCGATGCGGAGAAGCTCCGAATGGTCCATATGGGCGGATTTAAGTTTATTTAGCTTTTCCCCCCAATACCACGGTTCCGACCAATTCGTCCGATCCCAATCAATTCCGAAATCACTGCAAAGCATGGCTTTGATACGGTGATCTAAACAGCCTGCATATAAGGCCACTTTTCCTCCAAGTGAATGCCCAACTATCCCAATACGCTCGTTATCGACGCGAGGGTCAGCGCATAGAATGTCCACCAGAAGTTGCGTATCGGCAATCAGCTTTCCAATGCCCGTCCACTCAGGATGGTCATGGAGTAAGCTGTCGGCAGACAACCGCCAACGTGAGAAATCTTGTCGTTCCAGCTCGAGGTTCTGATAAGTCAGGTGGTAGGACTCCGCTGTGACAGTAGCATATCCGCGGCGCACAAGATGCAGAGCCATTGCGATGCCAGGTTCGTTGGTTGGCTCAAGAGTGTCGAGGTTGTATCCTGCTGCCCGGTCGGGGTAATAAAAAGGAACGACAACTGCCGGCAACTTTTCGTTGATGGTTTTTGGAAGCATCAATAATGTCTTCTGCACGCTACCTGGACCATTTGCTTGCTCGTACAACTCTCCATTGAATTCGGTCGTTTCGAAACGGCGAACCAGCCGCAGATACGGTTTGTAATCATAGTGGTCCGGCTTGCCGATCATGTCAAACCATTTTTGAGTAGTATTATTTAATTCCGTCATTCTGCTCCTCCTTGTAAATGTAGAGGTAAAATCCGATACGGAACCTCCCTAAAATTAATCAATTTCCCTCTGTAAGAAATAACGTTCGGCGGATGACAATTGTTAAGGTCTCCGTTTATTCATTTTACTCTCCAATAACTGGAAGGTTGCGTATGACTGCCAGTTATTTCAGCCAACAGCAAAAAGAGACCCGCAGGTCTAATTGTATATTTTAAACGGGGGCAATGTTTATTATAGGCTTGATTCATTCATGCTGTATGAAAATAAAATTTCAATTTAATTACATTTAATGAACAAACGTTCTCCGTTAACGTAATGAACCTGCCGAATCCCGATGATTGAATATAGGTGTTTTATGAAGTGACCATTACTTGATACAGCTATTGCTGCCAGTTGAAATTGCTCATCGTCTTTCGATCCTCCGCATTCGTTTATGGCAAAATGTATTTAATCAGCACGCCGCCGACTTTGTCGGTCATGAAGCTCGGCGCCTTTTTCCACAGTTCGATAAAGAAGCTGAAGCTCTCCTTGTCGGGCGGGCCCTGCTCAGCCGCCCCGCCGCTATAGACGAGGTAGGTCAGCTGCTGTGGCTTCGCGCCCCACTTCTCCTTGGATTTGTAGTGGCTAGAGCCCGTCTGCGAACGGCCAAGGTCCAAATACTTCATGCCGCTGCGGATGCCGAAGCGGACCGCCTCCCAGTACATGAAGTTGTTCAAGTACTTGTTGTTGTACTGCGTCAGGGTCCCCCCATACGGGTAGTACAGCGTCTCGTTGCTCGGGCTTGTCAGCAGCAGCATGCCGCCAATCACCTCTCGCGTCTCTTTGTCCAGCACCGTAAGCAGCGTGCTGTTGTCCGGCAAACACTCGAAAAACTGCCGAAAAAAATGCAACGGCTCCGCTGGCGACCCCAATTGCTTCATCCGCTTCACGTACACGCGGTGAAACGCCTCCAGATGGCTGTGGTCGAGCGAGACGTCAAACCAATCGTTCTTGTATACTTTGCGAGTATGGTTGCGGTTGCTGCTCGAGGAAAGTGCCAGCACCTGCTCCTCGTCGTCCGCCAATGGGAGGACGAAGGTAAAGTTCTGCAGACACGCGTGCCACTGCGGATCGCTCACCTGCTGCCCCTTCAGTCGCAGCTGCACGTAAGCGAGCTTGAGCTTGTCCTTGAGGCCAGCCGCGGCAGCGACGGCGAATTGAAACGCTTCCTCGCTGTCCGCACAAACGTCCATGTAGTTGACGAATGGCAGCGACACGCCCGCCTTCTTCAAGCTGAGGCTACGCCCGATGACGAGCGGCACGAACGCATGAATGCGTCCGGCCTCATCGACAACGGCGTGGTAGCCGCAGGTATAGCCGTACGCCCGCAGCAGTACGTCGCGGAATGCCGTTGTATGAAAGACGGTGCCCTTCGCGAGCGCCAGCTTGTCCCACTCCGCCTGCATGCTTGGTTCGTAAGCGACAAATCGTAACATAAGCGGTCTATCTTTTCAGCCAGAAAACGACGCCGACTATAATGGAACGCACAGCCGGCCCATTTCATTGGGTGTTTTTCTTTTGTTAATTACGCATAGATTATGATGTTAAAGCCTAGAGCGGTAAGGTCTCAAACGATAAATTAAGGTGCGAAAGTCGAGTTACTAATTTCGCTGAAATTCCATACTTGAAGTATTCGCGAAGTGATTAAACTATCCTGCCAGTTACTTCAACGGTCATTAAAAAGGAGCTGCTCTCAGGCAACTCCACACTATCGTTCTTCGCTAGCTTAATGCTGCTACCGCCGCTTACCCCACCTCCTCCGCTTTTCCATGTATCTCCTTTTTCTTGTGATAAAACATAACCCGCGGTGATTCTAAATCACCACAGATCGCCACTCCCAGAAAACCGCCGCCTTCGAAACTACCTGCCTGGGGTCTGTCTGTGTTCAGTTCACTAAAGAACTTTATTTCAATTAAATAACTTTATTTTCATTCGCCCATGTGCCCCCGTACCAAAGAACAAAATGAGCTCATCCGCATGCAGCGCAGAGAACAGATCCTGGACGCCGCCGCGCGCGCCTACTTCCGCACGGGCGGTAGCTTTGATATTCGCGACGTCGCCCGCGAGGCCGAGCTCGGTTACGGCACGGTATACCATTATTACCCCAACCGGCACTTATTAATAGAAGATGTGCTGGGCAGCGGCTTCGAGCGATGCGAGCAAGCCCTGGCAGAATGGGCGAACATCTACGGCGGAAGCCCGGATGACAGGCAGCTGTTGACGTATTGCAAGGCGCTGCTCCGGCTGTGGCAGTCGGACACCCGCGCATATCTCGTCTATAAAATGGCGGCGGAACATTATGCAGGCCTGCCTGAGAAGGATCGGCACCCCGCCAAGAGACGATTCATGGAACGGCTGTACGTTCCGCTCCAATCGATCGCCCAGCGCGAAGACGACAGCGTCGACCATATGCTTGCCGTGCTGGTCGGCTGCTGCGGGCTGCGCTACTATGCGGGCACTTCCAAGCTGGACGTCGATCGAATCGCCAAGCTCGCGATGCAAGCTATTACGAAGGAGTACTGATACGAACATGGTCATCTTAAAAAGCAAGCATGAAATCGAGGCCATCCGCAAGGCATGCCAAGTGGTGGCCGAATGCCATTGCAAGATCGCCCCGCTCATCAAACCGGGCATCACGACGAATGAGATTGAGCGCATCTTCGAGGACATTATCTTGAAGCACGGCGCAAAGCCCTACACGAAGGGCTACAAGGGCTATCCATATGCGACCTGTGCCTCCGTCAACGACGTGATCGCGCATGGCTTCCCTAGCGATAAGCCACTTGAGGAGGGCGATATCGTGACGATCGACACGGTCGCGGAGCTCGACGGCTGGCTCGGTGATTCGGCCTGGAGCTATGCAGTCGGGAAGATCTCGCCGACGGCCGAGAAGCTGATGCGCGTCACGAAGGACTGCCTTGACCTCGGCATCGCGCAGGCGCAGCCCGGCAATCGGCTCGGCGACGTGACGAGCGCGATCCAACGGCATGCCGAATCGAACGGCTTCGGCGTCGTGCGCGACCTTCTCGCGCATGGCATCGGCCGGGACCTGCACGAGGAGCCAAACTATATGCATGTCGGTAAGCCCGGCAAAGGCCTCCGCATCAAGGAAGGCATGGTGTTCACGATCGAGCCCATGATCACCGAAGGCACCTACTACCTGACAATCGATCCGGACGGCTGGACCGCGCGGACGCTGGACCGCAAGCTCGCCGCCCAATACGAGCATACGATCGCCATCACGGCTGAAGGTCCACAAATCCTGACCGCGCAATAAAATAATTAGAGGCCGACCACGGGATGGTCGGCTTCATTTTTACGTATTCGGCATAGCATCTTTCTTCATCCGACACATGCGTTCATACGCTCTCTTACAGAGCTCAAAAGCATTTTCCGGATAATAGCAGGCTCCGAGATTACGGTAATCAATAGCTCGTTCCCGTCTTCAAGCCGAAGCAGGTTTGCGGACAGCGTATCCTCAAGGATCGTGATGAGGCTGCTCGCCTGGGCGCGATCACATGCCAGTACGACGAATTCATCTCCGGCGAACCGCGCGACAAAATCGGAAACGACGGCTGACTCGGACAATAACCGGGCCAGATGACGCAATGCAAGGTCTCCCGCATGATGGCCATGGGTATCGTTAATCGAGCAATTCTGTCCTTTATTTCGACTGCGGTCCTATTGCGTTATTCTGCCCCAGAAGGAGCAGCTGCCGCTGCGGCAAGCAGCTCCTGGATCGCTGAACTATCGTTCTCCGTTAGCTTAAATAAGAAACTGCATATTGTATTTCATATTATTGTCTTACGTATGATTAAAAGAGAAAACTAGTTTTGACTAAACTTTCTGTTATGATGAGGTTACATTTTCGGGGCTTCCATGCCATAATTAACCCATTCTTCTTTTGACGGGCCATAAATACCAGGAACGGTTAATCCTGCTTGTCGCATAAGAACCGTCATTTGTCCTCGGTGGTGGTTTTGATGCAGAATCAAAAACATTAAAAGAGACCCATTGGGCATTTTTTGACCTAAAAAGTCTATACGTTCTTCTAAGGTATTATCGATCCATTGAGTTTTTAATGCCTGAACAAATGCATCACTGGCTTGATGATAGCTGTCTGCTATAAACTGAGCTGAAGCAGGAACAGGCCAATCTTCAGTTGGGGCTTCAAACGTTAAATTTGTATTTGAGGCAATTATGTGAATGGCAGCTACGGTATGCCAAGCAATACGTCCTAAAGTCCAATTCTGCGAAGTGATCTCCTGTTTAAGTGACTCATCTGTCAGATTGTTTAGTAGACTCTGTGTTGCCTCGGCTTCGTACTCCCAAGATTTCAAAAAATTGTCTAAGGTTTGGAACATAACAAATCCCCCTAAGCCATTTTATATAATAATTTCTCTAATTTTTTGGATTTTCCTTCCATATTATCAATAAAAACACGAATATCAATACGGACACGTTAATTCGACTAAACTCCCGTTACTTTAACAACAACAAAAGAGCCATAACGAAGCAGGCTCCTTAACTATCGTACCGAGGGAGTTCAATGGAAAGCAGACCAAGGCTGGTAAAAATGCTAATTATCTAGTCCGAATAATGCCAAAAAGATCCATTCCCATGCCTCTTGCGGAAACTGATATATCCCCTTTTAGGACGATAGTAATTCTCTTCGAACCCTTTATCGTTTAAACGCAAATAAATTATTCCTTCGACAACACCGATAATTGCCGGTAAAAGCGTCCAAGAAAAAAACGATGAGCACCTATGCTTCCAAGGAATATCGCAAGTAGTGCTGCAAGTACTCTTTTATTTAATTTCATTTCACCCCTGCTCTCATGATTATTTTCCACTCTTTTCCTTTTGGTTATTATTACGTATATGGAATTAATTGGTTCCCTCTAAAACAACTTAAATTAAGCGTATAAGAAAACGTTCATCGGGTAAGAGTCAAGTTCTTGTCACCCGACGCCGACACTTATTGTTGTCCAATGACACAATATCACCCTCAATGATGAATCAATCATGCCCCCATTCGATTTATTGACACAAATACACCCGCAATCATGAGTTGATTGTGGGTGGTGTATTTGTGTCAATTTAGATTTGCCCCGTACCGTATTCGAATGAGTTATAAATAAGACTGCCGGAGCAGCTATTCTGCTATCGTTCTCCTTTAGCTTAGCTCACGTACATTTGTGAGTACGGGACACACTGGCGAATGCTCTCTCAGGTTACATTCAGGATAATGTCCTTTAGCTCAATCAGTGTCTTGATTCGATAGCTGGCCTGTGAGAAGTCATGTGTTTTTGTGAAGTCGTTATGGACAATAGCACAGTCGATACCAGCCGCCACGGCTGAGTTCAACCCTCTGTTTGAATCCTCTACAACCAGGGACTCTTCTTTGGTAGCTCCGAAGCGCTTTAGGCCGGTCAAGTATGGTTCTGGGTGCGGCTTGGTGCGCTCGTAGTCTTCGCGAACAAGGACGAATTCCATGAATTGTCTAATCTGGCGCTTTTCATGAATAAGTTGAAAATCCGCACGTTTTGCAGTCGTCACGATGGCCATGCGTACGTACTTTGACAGTTCGGCTAGAGTTTCAACTACGCCTTCAATCTCTATGGCTTCTGTTCTTAGATATTCCTGATAATAGACGTTGCGGACCTCACGCTGCTTGCTGATGGTCTGTTCATCAATACCTGCCGCCCTAGCTTGGGACCAAGTGCCCAATGACTGGGTCATGTCGCGGAGGTATTGATCTTTTTCCAAGGTAAATCCAATGTCAGCCAGAGCGCGTTCTCCCGCTTTGTAATACCAGAATTCAGTATCAACCAGAACACCATCATGATCGAAGAGTATGTACTTTTTCATTGTTTCGTTCTCCTTTGTCAGCTGCGGCAACCATGCGTGCCATCACGCGCCGTTGATCACCCATAAGTAGACGGGCGACTGATATTCGCGTTGTCGGATTGAACTTTATTGAAATCTTCAATTGGTAGTTTTCCCTGAATGTTTATTCGTGGGTCATTCAAACACCGCCCAAGGTTTCTTCGTGCTTCGTTCAAACACCTCATTTCTCCCTTCATTATAGAATATTGGCTGCTCTTTTAAATTACCGTACATTTGTTCTTATGTAAACAATTACCTGTTAATATTATCCTGCCCGTTAGCCCCCCATGCTCTCTCGGCACCACAGATGATGAAAATTTTGGTGCGACGTTTTATACTAAACTTACGGCTGGTGAGGAAGGTCGTTGCGCTATGGTGTCGCGAGCCCATCCGTTAGTCTGACTACGACGACCACGGTGCACCAATGAATGTCGCTCCTTTTTAGGACGCACGCGGGGTAGAGTAACCCTTTGCTGGTTGTTGCGCCATTCTTCTCAATTCAACTGCCGTAGAAAGGTGAGTTTTATGGATGTCCTGATCGAGCGAGCTTGCGGTTTGGATGTTCACAAGAAGTCTATTACCGCTTGCATCGTAACCCCCGAAGGAAAGGAGATTAAGACGTTTCGTACCCGCACGGTTTTCTTGCTTGATTTGATCGACTGGATCAAGCTGCATCGCTGTACTCATGTGGCCATGGAAGTACCGGGGTGTTCTGGAAACCGATCGTGAATTTGCTGGAAGCCGAAGAGATTCAGTTCCTCGTCGTTAACGCTCAGCACATCAAAGCCGTTCCCGGCAGGAAAACGGACGTGAAGGACGCCGAGTGGATCTGTGATCTACTCCGTCACGGTCTGCTGAAGGCCAGCTACATCCCAGACCGAAACCAACGAGAACTGCGCGAATTAGTCCGTTACCGCCACAGCCTGATTCAGGAACTCTCTCGCGAGCATAACCGAGTCCAGAAGGTACTGGAAGGAGCCAACATTAAACTAGCTGCCGTTGTCTCTGACATCATAGGGGTGAGCAGCCGCGACATGATGGATGCCATGATCGAGGGCGAAGAAGATCCGGAGAAGCTAGCTGCCTTCACAAGGTGAACGCTAAAGAAAAAGAAAGAATAGCTAGAGTTAGCCTTGCGTGGAAATATGAGCGCACACCAGCGGATCATGCTGACTCACATCGATTTTCTGAATGAACAAATTGTTGAACTGGATATGGAGGTAGCCAAACGGCTCGACCCCTTTCAGCAGGACATTGAACGGCTAGATACGATCCTGGGAATCGGTCGCCGTCCGGCTGAATAAATCTTGGTCGAGGTTGGGACCGACCTTCGTTCGCGCTTCCCTTCCGCTGCCCATCTCTGTTCGTGGGTAGGTCTGGTTCCAGGGCAGAACGAAAGTGCCGGTAAACGAAAATCCTCCAAGACTCGCAAAGGCAACAAATACCTCCGTTCGGCACTCATTGAAGTCGCCCACTCCGTCTGCAGATCCGACAATTATCTCGGAGCTCAGTACCGACGCATCGCAGCCCGCAAAGGCAGACACCGAGCGGCAGTGGTGGTCGCATATTCCATCATGACCATTGTTTACCATATACTCACGCGCGGCGAGGATTACAAAGATTTAGGCGGTAACTATTTTGAAAAACGACAGCAAGAAGCAATTGTTAAACAAGCAGTTCGAAAGCTTGTGAATCTTGGCTTTCAGGTAGCTCTCACCGCTTCGACAGCCTCGTAACCATCTTGATTTCACATAAATTCTATGAAGCACAGTTTTTAAAAAAAACACTAAAGCTGGGCTTAGTTTCGTATTGCCTTTTTTAGATCTATGCTATGTGAAATTTTCGGGGTAGCGCAATGACAAATATTTATGCTGGTTTTACCTGAATGAACATATCGAGTTCACTTCCGTCTTCTTCACCCTTAAATCTTTCATCATATACTTCGAAACAGACAACATTGAATTGCTCATAATTATTAGTGCTGAGCCAGTAAATAAGTTTTTCAAACGTCTCGTTTATCTTACTTATGGGTCCTCTATGAGTTACTCTCGCATATAGGCCAGCGGGAATTTTATACATAAACATTCCTTCTGGCACTTCGCTTAAAGAATCGGTTTTCACACCTGCTAGATAGCCGTGTTCATTTCGTTTGATTAATCCAATTGTCTCATGACGATTTATTCGATCTGTTACTTCGTTTATTCGGGTGAACAAAGCTGGCCAGACATCCCCAGGATTGGTCGGTTTACCAATATTTCCAATACCAATAATCTTACATTCAGGAAAATCAACTAAAATAGGCTGCATTTTTCCACTCCTCTATAAATGGGTATGAATTCCTATTCGTTAGACTGGAATAAAATCCCTTTTCGCCATTTAACTATACTGCCTTTTAGCGCAACAAAGCTGCCGTTCAACGCGGCAGCCATGTCATGCAGTGAATTATTCCGCTAACGGAGAACGTTAGTGACGTCGCGAGTTGATTCCTTTCCTATACAATTTCATGTCTCCTTTTCTTTCATTCCTGCACGCTGAACTTGATGTTAGCTGCCTGACACTCCGGTTGTGATTGTGCCTGCACGCTCGTAATTCACGGCAATAACGCCATTCGGGGCGACTTTGCTTTCCGTCACCTTGAATGCTGCCGGGATCGTGCCATCAGCAAACAACCGCTTTCCACTGCCCAACGTTATTGGATATATCATCAGCCAGAACACATCGACCAAATCATGCTTGATAAGCGTCTGAATGAGATCACCGCTTCCCCAAACGTGCAAATCCGGCCCCTGCTGTTGCTTGATTTGAGTGATTTTTTCCGCAATATCTCCACTTAAAAACACGGACGGCTGCCATTCGCCAGATGTCATGGTGTTCGAGGCGACGTACTTGATTGCCTTGTTGGCCCTCGGCCATACTTCCGCATGTTGCGGCCAATACGGTGCCCAAATTTCATAGGTTTTGCGCCCTAACAACAGATCGAACGGCATGTTCATCTGCCTTCTCAGGAGCGTTCCAACGATCTCGTTAGAATATGACGCTGACCACCCGCCATATGCAAAGCCGTCGCTGATATCTTCGTCTGGCCCGCCTGGGGCTTGTATGACACCATCAAGAGATACATGTTCAAGCACAATAATTTTTCTCATAATTGAGTTCCTCCTAAATCTGGATTACTAACTGACTTAATGTTCTTTCATTGATTTGGTCTTAGAATTCTTTCGTATATCTTTTGAAATTGTCCATAATCGTTGCCAGCCCTCATGCTGCCTCACAACATCTTCCTTGGCGAAATCAAAGTCCATGCTGCCATATTTCGCTTCCATCCTTGTATGAAAATTCCTGCGAACCCGCAAATCATTTTCCGATCTTGGCGAATGCCATATCTTTGAAGCGTTACTCTTGTTTTTTGATTAATAGTTTCCATTTTGAATGACCTCACTCGATTATTGTTTTTTTTATTCTCATTTATTTAGAAGAAATTCGATTGCAAAATTCATTGGTCCAATTGTTCAGGAAGCCCAAATCTGGAAAATAAATAGGATAGTTTGAGTCTTTTATAGTGATTTGATTCAGCTTGCTTTCGACATATGTGCCTTTGAACGCCAACGAACCTCCGACTACGCAAATGGCATAAACAACACGAATGATTATTTTGAAGCGTTTCGAGTAAATCCGCATTTTCTCACTCCTTAAAAATTGTAAATGTATGGTCAATAGACCATACACTCACCACTTACTATAACGATTCCAGTGACTGGAAAGTTGCGGTAATCTGCCCGTTACTTTAATGATCAGGGACAGGCTGCCGCGGCGGTCTGCAGTCATAGCCGTTGTTACTATCGTAAACGTTTATTTATATTAAAGGCTAACAATCATGCTTTCATGTGTCCTTATTCTTTATAGGGAAGTGCAACAAAAAATCAGCATTTCCTCGTTCTAACGGTGAATGAACCATAGAATACAACTCGAACCCATAGGTTCCCGCTAGTTCATACTCCGAATTGCTTATCCATTTATATAGCTCTCCATACGCGTTACCAGCTCTGTCAATGTCGCCTCTATATTCTAAAACGGCATAGGTCGTACGTGGAAGTTCATATGAAATCATACCTTTTGGGGGCTCTGCATCTGGACTAACTTTTACACCAGCTATCCAAGTAAAATGATCAGTATCGGGCTTATAATTCGGTGGGTCGATGAAAAGTCCATAGGTAGTTGGAAGATCTATAGCTCCGTTCACCTCTTCTAGTTTTTCATTAAAAGATTGCTGCAGCTTCGGAATTAACATCTGTTCCCTAGTCTCATTCAACAGAGTTTCTAGCTTCAGTCCAATGATTCGGAAATGTTCCCTTTCAACGATTCTTACAACCATCCTACGACCTCCTATGGAAGTTTGATTCCTTATTCTTTTCTCCAAAAGCACATTTTTTCCTCTTTTTGGAACGGTACCTTCTTCAGCTAATCTGCCATTTAGCGTATTGAGGCTGCCGTTATTTCCGCGCAACCTCGTTGTTCAGCTCTAGTACCCTGTTAGCTGGATGCTGATAACGATGACTCCTAAACTTATTAATCCGCAATTACACATACAACCGGCACCGGCTCCTGGTTCCCTACTATGATTTGTTTAATACCGAAACCGGCGTTCATCAGATTTTGACTTGTCCGTTCGGCAATAAACTGGAGCTTATCTGCAGCTGGTGGCTGATTAAACATATAGACTGTGCCTTCTGGCAACATTCGTCTTCTGATGATTTCCAACTCACGGTCAGCTTTCATCCAGAACAAATTGACGTTCACTGCAAATATCTTATTAAACTGACTTTGACCCAACTCGGCTTCGTGGAATTTGGCGGCAAGAAATTTTGCCTTCCCCACTATTTCATATTCAGCATTTTTTTTCCTTGCTATATGTATCATTTTATCTGATTGATCAATAGCGGTTATCATTCCTTCGATTAACTTTCTGCCGATCAAGGAAACCGCCGATCCATGTCCGCAACCAATTTCAAGCATGCGGTCGTATGGAGCTACCTCTAGCATTTCTACTGCCCATTGGATCCGTTCAGCAATGGTTTCCGCCATAAGAACATCCCTCCTGCCGTCTAACATCCTAACTTGACATTCCTTAAAAACGAATTTAACTTCATTTCTTTGAGCGACGATCACATCTTAGGACGTAATGTATAGACAAAATGATCGTCTTCATCATCCTCGGTTGGTTCTAATTCCCATACCATCCTTCAATTTCAATTTTACTGTTCTCCTAGTCTTCAAACCACTTTTTTTCGTTAGCAGTTTTCAACTATTCTGCCCGTTACTTCAATGAGTATAAAAGTGGAGCTACCCTTTGCAGCAGCTCCACACTATCGTTTTCCGTTTGTTCAATGGCAAGGTTGAACGAAAAAAGCGATGGTTCTGTTCCACCGCTGTGCTCTTTCATTCCGTTAGCAGAATCATAACTTGCGGGAGGCCGTGAAGGCTCTTGCTGTCGTGTACTACTTCTGGTCACGAAGGTGCGTCGACAGATTGTCGAGCGTACCAGACCAGCCGTCGTACACGTACTGATCGCCGGGGTGACCAGCGAATCCGCGTAGGTGGAAGATCATCTCGGTGCGATCGCCCTGAGCGGTGAGGGTTAGTGTCACGACAGGGGAGTCCTCGATGGGAGCATCGGGGTAACCCCAGGTGAAGACGAGCCGTTCGAAAGGAATGACGTCAAGGAACACACCTCCGGTGTGATACTCCTGGCCGGTCTCCTTATTGACCATTGTATAGCGGTAGCGTCCGCCTTCGCGGACGTCGAAGGAGATTGACTCCACGGGTGTCGAAGGTAGCCAGGCGGCGAATTCCTTCTTCTCGGTCCAGGCGCGCCATACGAGCTCGCGGCGGGCATTCAGGGTACGGGTGATGGTGAACTCAGGTGCAGATGTGGTCATGTTCATTGTTCCTCCTTTTTGGTCATGGACTTGAGGTGCAATTCCAGTGTGTCGAAGTGCTGGTTCCACTCGCGGCGGTGCTTCTCGACCCAGGCCGATGCCTCATCGAGAGGCTCGGTGCGCATCGTCAGGGTCCGCCACTGGGCTTTTGCTGTGCGTTCGATCAGACCTGCTCGCTCCAGCACTTTGAGGTGTTGGGAGATTGCGGGTGCGCTTATCTCGAAGTGCTCAGCGACCTCCCCGACTGTAGCGGCCCCCTGTGACAGCCTTGAAAGGATGTTTCGGCGCGTCGGATCGGCGAGCGCAGCGAAGATGAGGCTGAGTGTGTCGCTGGCAACCAATTAAAAATCCCCTTAATTAAGAATATACTTAATAAAAAAACGCATTGTGTGGTCGTGTGAATCTGCTTGGAGTGGGCATTGACTCACAGACCTAAGGATCGTCGGTGCGCATCTCGCCTATGTGAAGTTAAAATCCTTATGAGATGGATTAGAAGAGATTCGAACTTATAGTAGGTAAATATGGATTAGGCCGATCGGGGAATACCCGTTCTAATTTGTCTTCCACTGAATAATCCTGCCAGTTAGCACAACGCGGCTGCCGATTCGTTTCGGCAGCCGTGTCTTTGTTTTTATAAGTATCGTCTTCCGTTACTTTAACTAACTTATATCGCCATTGTGTGTAGATTGTTGCCCTCGGGATCCCAAAATTCAAACTACCATGGCCATCATCTGAAATATCGGTTACTACTACTCCTTTTTTCTTTTAAGTACCGAGATTTCGTCATAAAGTTACTTCTGCACAATCTGAATAAGGTTGCCGCATGTATCGTCGAAGACAGCTATTGTGAGTTCGCCCATTTTTGTCGGCTCCATAGTAAAATTCACGCCGTTTTCCAATAATCGTTTGTACTCTTTATTAATATCTACAACGCCAAACATTGTTGCCGGGATGCCATCGGCACATATCTTTTTTTGATACTCTCTGGCTGCAGGATGGTCATTCGGTTCGAGTAAAAGCTCGGTACCGTCTTGCTCATCGGGAGAAACAAGCGTTATCCACCTAAATTCTCCGACGGGAACGTCATGCTTTTTTACAAAGCCCAGCGTTTCTGTATAAAACTCCAATGCCTTGTCTTGATCTTGAACGAATATACTGGTAACAATGATTTTCATAATGTTTTTCCCTCCATTGATATTTGCTGTGTTCTGCTAACAATCTGGCTCCGATAGAAAAAAAACATACATTCGTCAAAAGTTTTTAATTAAAATTACTCTATCCATCCTTTCAGCAAATTTCTAAGTGGTTCATTATTGAATATAACCACTCGATATTTTCCCTTTTTTTCTGATTTTACGAGCCCTGCATCTTCCAGTGCAGAAAGATGTTTAGCTATCGCCTGTCGCGTAATGGAAAGGTCGTGCTTCGTAATGAGACGCACCGTAAGTTCATACAACGTCTGCTCGTTGCGTTCGGATAGTTCGTCTAATATAAGCCGACGAGTCGAGTCACTAAGTGCTTTGAATATAGCGTCTTTGTCCCAATTCATATATCGAGTATAAGCAACTCTGTGGTTGCTTGTCAAGCATAAGTAACTGTAAAGTTGCGTGATTAAGGAACCGTATCATGCAAACCTTAACAAGTTCCTTTCCCTCGGCGCCTTGGAGGCTCGAAAACCATTAAATCAAAGCTCATTTGAAGTCCTCCTGTTTTTAGATAGATTTCACTTCTTTCATTGTTTGATCGCTAGCCCCGCGTCTATCTATCTTTCATCTCAATTTGCTGGAATTATTTAATCTATCCTGCTCGATTCGCGGAGCGAAGGTTTTCAACAAATGTTCGCCGTTAGCGCATTGATCCGGCTTTGTTTGTACTCCCCCAGTAACCCAAAAATTCAAATCACGCATTCCTATGTGATTATCCATTTCAAAATGTTTTTGTTCCCCATACCATAAGACGAGGGGGTGATGAACTGTGGCAAATCCGGTTTTCATTGGCTCGAATTGTATTGCTCGAATAGGAAATCAATTTTTTCTAATAGCAGAAATTGAAGCAAAAGTACCAGGCGTTGAAATCGACCCGTTATTCGCTATTAGAGCGACTGCTGAACAAGCACGCCGTCTCATACGTTCGGGAGTAATGCGCTGCAAAATTCAAAATACGATTCCGAGAGCGACTCGAGGAAAGAAAGTTGAGCTGAAAGGCGTACTATTCGCGAATGGTCAGATATTTTCGGTATTCGATGTTGAAAATTCTACCGATAAAGCGGTACTCGTAAGAATCAACGTTGCTCAGGCACAGAAACTGATTAGCAAAGGTACACGAATTATTAAAGTGATTCGGCGTCCTTTTATCAATGATTAACCAATTATGGCAAACCTCAGCTAACAACAGGCGGCACCCATGGGAGCAGCCGGTTTGTGACTCGGCAAAAAGTGTCGGTCTGTAATCTTGCAGTTCCAGTAAGGAACCGTGATCCAAAGACCAAGTACATTTTTCGTTTATGGTGTTGGTGAGGTCAGCGTCAGGCCATTTGTGCTTAGATACATTACGGTGAACCGGATCATTCATGATAAATCTAAATTTATCATAATTGTCATAAATACCGTATTAAACTGCCCGATACTTCAATGAACTCAAAGAGGAGCTGTCCTTGTGGCAGCTCCTCGCTATCGTTCCTCGTTAGTTTAAAAATGGAAGGTGCTCATAACTTCCGACTTTAGTAATTTCACTTGATTTTAGTAAGCTCGAAAGCGTTTCTCCTGAATTTCGCTCTAGCGTCGCGGTCAGACGATCACGCGGTAGTGAAGATGAACAACGCCGCTTCGGAAGCGGTGCTCACCGAGCAGCTCGAGCCGCATGCGGAGGTTGTCCGGCAATGCTCGCTTACCTCCACCCAAGACGATCGGATTAACAAGCAGATGACACTCGTCGATCAGTCCCGCGCTCATCGCCTGCCCAGCAAGCTCGGGGCCGCCAATCGTAATGTCGGCTTCTGAAGACTCCTTCAGCCGCCGGATCGCATCAGGATCGAATTCGCGCTCGATCCTAGTCCTAGCGCTTGAAACCGCCTGAAGCGTCCGGGAATACACGATCTTCTCAGCAGCTCGCCAGATCTGCGCGAATTCCCGCATTACCTCCGGTTGATCGCCTTTTTTGGCGCTCGCCGTCTCCCAGTACACCATCGACTCGTACATTCGACGCCCGTATAGGTAGGTGCCAATCGGCCGCTGGAAGTCAGTCCAGAACGCAAACACCTCGTCATCGGAGATCGTCCACTCGATATTGCCGCGATCGTCCTCCATGTAACCGTCCAAAGATACGTTAATAGGGTAGATCAGTTTAGCCATTTCAATAACGCCCTCCAATTTTTAGCCGCCTTAAGCTCCAATAGTACCTGTCTTGACTTCTCCAGCTCGCTTGTAAGTGGCAATAATCACTCCGGTCGGTGTATTCAAACTCTCTGTTAATGTAAAGGCTGCCGGAATCGAGCCACTGTCAAACAACTTTTTCCCTTCGCCAAGAGTCAATGGATGAATTAAGAGCCAGAGTTCGTCCACAAGATCATTCTTAAGTAACATCTGAATGAGCTCACCGTTGCCCTGAACTTGCAAGTCTGAGCCATCTGTTATTTTGAGCTTTTCAATATCTGCCAAGCTTTTGAGGAAAACTGAGTTTTTCCAAGCTGACTTTTCCATGGTATTGGACATGACGTACTTTGTCATATCATTGATACCTGGCCAAATGTCTGCGTGTTCGGGCCAGTAAGAGGCAAAGCCTCCAAAGTTTAATGTCTAAAAGACTTTATCATTATTTGGCATTTTTTTGTTCCAGCTCTTCAATTATAGGTAGGGTATCCGCACGATTTTCCATACTTGATCATTTCGCTAAAAAACCATTCCTGCTGCTGGGTATGGCAAAATGTCGAACGTTTACATTAGATCATGGTGTCGGCCGTGACTTGCTGGTGCGCCTGCTGCCGGTCTACCGAAAGCCCGCCCAAAAGCCAATGAAGCTCACTTTTCGTGACCGTCATCGGAAACTGGCCCCTTCAACAAGAAAGAGTTCTGCCACGACACGTGATCCAGCGTCCACGAGACAACGTACTTGGGATTCGGATCGATCTTGCGTGCGAAGTCGAACACGAATTGAGGCCCGACGCCGCTGCTGGCTATGGCTGGCCAGGCACGCTCCATCAGCTGGTAGATTTCACGTCCAAAAGCAGACCATCGGACTGGTCCATCGGTTCCAACGTATACTGGTGGAGCTCCTCATCGGCAATCATCTGCGTGTGGTCACAGCAACCGTCCAGTGTCACATACACGTCCCATATGCAGCTTCCTTTATGTCTACATTTTATCATCCAACAGCTGACCAGGTTTCTCACGGATTGCTAATGTGCACAGTCCGGGCCCGACCGAATACAACTTTAGTTTAACGGAGGATGGTAAATTAAACGATTCTGCCAGTTTCTTCAACGGGAACAGGGAGCAGTTGCCGCGGCTGAACTGCACCCCAATTGTTAGACAAGGCTATTTGATCAAGCAGCTTGTAGGGCATGAGTACGGAATTTGACTGGACTCATGCCTTTTAATTTTGTCTTTGCACGTTTGTTGTTGTAGTAATCGATGTATTTATCCAGTTCTTGTTTGAAATGATCGATACTCTTAAATAAAGGCGCACTGATTGCATAAAGGGCAGCGGCTAACACAGCCCCTAGAATGGCAGCATTTTTCAAGGTTCCTACCTCCACTATTTCATAAATTTATCAATAGCAAGAGACAAATCCTTTAACACCTTTTCATCACCCGTTGTAACCGCATCGGCCACACAATGCTTGATATGATCCTGCAAAATGATTTTCCCGATATTATTCACGGCTGACTTGACAACAGCAATTTGGATCAAGACCTCACTACAGTTCTTCCACCATTTTTTTTACCGATTCTAAATGTCCAATCGCTCTGGATAGGCGATTGATAACAGATTGTGTGCTTTCGTGCTGATGTTGGTGATGATTAGTAGCCAATCTTATCACTCATCTTGCCAATTATCCCCCCGGGGGGTTATATGTCAAACAATATTTCATTGCATATCAATCACACATAACTGCCCTTTAGCTTAATGGCCATGTGAACAATACATTACAAATTCAACCTTTACTATCACCGCGATTATGCGCATATGTTTGTGTCGCAAAACGATTATGCACCTATGTTTGTGTCGTGGCTTCGCGACACAAACATAGGTGCTTGAAATAATAAATCCCCGATTGACGGGGATCTAAAAGCACTCATGTTTGTGTCGCCGGACAACGACATTGTCGGTTATATATATTGTTACACATTATATAACGATATTTTGGAATTTAAAAAAATAGGTTACATGATTCTTCTTTAACTTGAATGAAAAAGCAGCCGATCGTTGTGACCAGCTGCTGCTGCGAGCTTAAATAGCGTAACTTAAATAGATGTTTTATTAGTTTGCCCCATTTCGGCTAGGGTTATAAGTTCTTATCATTCACTTTAGACAAGAACTTATATCCTTAGTACAAAAAAACAGCGACTTACGCGATTGCTAAAGCATATATGTTCATGTCCTCTGACATCTTCCGCCCTCGGTTGATAAGAACTTTATCGCATTCCCGACAGAAAAAGACCCATCGCTATCATGGGGTTAAAAAATGTTTTGACTATTTAAATAAGTTCTTTAAATTATAAGTCTGAATAAGTTTGATCGACGTAACTTCAGTTACCACTCAATCGCACCCATTTGCAGATTAGCTCAATTTAATTAGAGATGGATAAGAATATTGATAAGTTTCCCGAATGGATCTCTAACAAAAAAACGCCGAACTCCCCATGGCTCCTCAGTTGGTCCATACTCTATTGGAATTCCTGCTTCTTTTATACGAGTTAACGCGTCATCAAGATCATCAACCTCAATTGACAGATCAGGCACAGGTGTCCAGAGCCTCCCTCTAATAGGAAACTAACCTGAGTGCTCATTTTCTCATGCGAACCGTATGTTGCAATAAATCCCATATCCATTAGTTGATCAAGTCCAAGTACTTCCCCGTAAAAATACGAAGCTTTGGAAATGTCCTGCGTCTCTATATTTGCAACAATTCGTTTGATCTTCATTTTTCATCCTCCTAAAGTTTTGATATCTAATTTTTACTCAACAATCGTCCCGTTCGCGGAACTACCTTTATTAAAGTCTTTCTGCTTTCAGAATACCACTGATTACTTTTCATGTAAAAAATGGTTTCACTCTATTAATGAAGACGATAGGAAATCTGGAATATATACGTGACTTAATGTTTTTCAACTTTATTGTTTATGGCAAATTTATAGGCTACCCTTCAGGGTCGCCTATAAATTTGCTTATCATGTTTATTTAATTACAGATGCTGTCTCCGCTCATCTATCCTTTCGTCATCTCCCTCATAATCAACATCGCGTTCAAGAACAAGCCTAGCGAGATGACGGGATGTGCCGCTGCCGCAAATCCGATTTCTTCCGAGAAGACAGCCGTCGCGAAGATCAAAAGGATTAGGCCGATCAGCACCAAACTCTTAATTTTAATGCCCTTGGGCAGTCTGGCCGGAAAAGACAATATAAACAACAATACGGGGATAGGCGCGAAGTACATGGCGAAATTACCGTGCATCCCCCATTGAGACGAAACTACGAACAGCGCGAATCCAGCCAAGAACACCTGTAACGCGATGCAGATCGAAAAAAGTGCGTTCAATATGCTAAAACCTAGCCGCGCGTATTGAGCGGCTGACGGCACCAAAGAGCGGGTTGCGGTCATTTTTTGTACTTCCATCGTTTAATTCCTCCCTTAGACTAGCCTTTCGGAAACCGCACGAATGGTGTAGGGGTACGGATCCAATTGAAACTCCCCTTCTTTAGGATCGAGAATCGTCATTTGAATAGGGTGAACTTCCGGAATCTTCATCGAAGGATACCATCCGATTGCTTTATCCCCCAGGATGAACATTCCGTGCTCGTCACCGAGCATCTGAAACGTCTTTCCGTCCCCGATATAAGGCGTGACCTCAAATCGAGAATCTAGGCGCTGAATTACCTCCGATACGCTGCCGCGAAGCGGAAAACCGATCTCGCTGACATTCAGAATGGATTCGTGATCAAAAGGCTCTGTTGAGGCATTGTCCATTCGATGCCGAGCGATGAATTCCACCAGATTCCCCGAAGGATCTTCGAAATAGAAGGCATGCGCATCCGTTCCTTCGAAATAAGCGATATCTTCGATTGCCTGGATTCCCGCGTACGGAAGGGGCGCAGCGGAAAGTACCCGACAGCCTTTGGCCAGAAGCCAGCTTTTCGCTTCGCGAATTTGGTTCTCGGGGATATTCATTGCCAAATGGTAGGACGGCAGTATCCTTCCCTTCTCCTCGTGAACGAAAGTCAATCGCGTTCCCCAGGCAACGATCGTGATTGAATGTTCCGTTATATCTGCTAATGCAAATCCAAGTCTTTCTGTGTAGAACACCTTCATTTCAGCTAACCGGGCGGTTCTCAGTTCCAATTCGATGATTCTCATCTTACTACCTCCTCCAGATACTTGAGTTTGTCAGGATTTGCAACTGCATAGATGGAATGAATCCTACTATCCGAAGCCTCGAACGAGTAAACGTAAGCAATGCGTCCGCCGATCCTCATTACGATTCCCGGGCTTCCGTTCACCGTAGTGATTATATAGGAATAGTGGCTGTCAGGACGCCCGAACCAATCCATCCATTGCATATAAAACGGAATGACTCGCGTCGCTCCGACGACGGGCTGCTGCGCGGCCGGCGCCTTGCCACCTCCATCTGTATAATGGATGGCGTCAGGAGACAGCAACTGCAACAGGCGGTTCGCATCCCCCGCAATCACGCTTTGGATGAATTGCCGCACTTGCGTCTCCGTAACGGTGCTCGTTGCTATGTCCGGCGGTTCATGGCGGATACCTTTCTTGGCCCGATGAAAAATTTGCCTGCAGTTGAAGCTGCTTTTCCCCACCATGCCTGCAATCTGGTCGTACGGATATTGAAATATTTCCCGCAGGAGAAACACTGCCCGTTCGATCGCGCTTAGCTGTTGCAGAAGCATCAAATAGGCTGTTGAGATCGTTTCCCTTTGTTGATAAATTTCAGAAGGGTCCGAGCTTACGTCTTCAAGATGCACGAGTGGCTCCGGCAACCAAGTCCCCACGTAAACTTCCCGTTGTTTCGCGGACGATTGCAACAGGTTCAGGCAACGGTTCGTTACGATTTTGCACAAGTATGCCTTTTCGTTCCGGATATTTGCGTCCGAAGGCAATTGGTTCATCGCCAGGAAGGCATCCTGTACGATGTCTTCCGCATCCATGACGCTTCCGAGCATTCGATACGCCAGTGAGAACAATAACATCCGATAAGTTTGATATAGTTGTTCCGTGTCCATACAGACCTCCTTTCTGAAATCGTCCGTTTAGTGCGCGAGTATATGGAGTGAAGCTCGCTTCGCGCTTGCTGCCGCCCCACCTGCCAAATATTCACCGTGTGACACCCAATCTCCAGCCACGCACAAGCCCTTGATCTGAGGGACGGCAGGACCTGGATTCTCGACCCGCTTCATATGTGGAAAGTCATGAACGACCGTCATCTTGGGCAAATACTGCTCCGCCACCACTTCCCGTCTCCAACCGGGATGAACGAGATCCATTGCTTGCTCAAGTTGTCTGCGGTCTTCTTGCGCATTGCTCCCCTGCACTTGGAACTTGATCATTTGAAACACTTGAACGTCATCGTTCTCGCTGAGTTCTAGCCCTTTGATTCGTGATGAGTTGACCATAAGGACCGGTTGATCGATGCCGTAGACGAATTGATGCTGCGGTGCGGGAAGTCGACGGAGCCCAATATCCAAACAAGCGGCCGTGATCGGAATGGCCTGCTGCTCCCACGTCCGCAGCGAAGTAAGTTCGGCAGATGAAACCAGCCTGCTCGCTATCTGCGGCGATGTCGTCAGGATCACGTAGGGAACCTCAATCGTTTCGGTATTCTCGCATCGAACTCGTTGCACCCGCCCGTCATCATGCTCAACGGATTTGACTTTCCTACCTGTAATCACCACCACGCCGAGCCGACGTGCTTCCGAACACAATTCCTCGATCAGGGATCCCCAGCCTCTCTTCAAATAATACACCCCAGTGATGGAACGTTGCATCTGTCTGAACAAGGGTCCCGCCACTTGTAAATCCGGAGCTTGTACGTATGTTCCTCCTCGGGCCAGTACGTACAGAAGATGACGTACCATCGGGCTTCCTACTTGCTCCTCCATCCAGTCTCGCAGACTCATGTGTGGAATCGTGGCCGTGTCAAGCTTGAGGATCTTCAAGAGGATGGCTCCGAACCTGTATTTGTCCGCCGCCGATAACAAGGGAGTCTTAAGAAGTGAACTGACCGCAGCCGGAAAAGGGTACACCTGCTCTTTCCAGATTCCGTACGGGGTGAACTCGTCGACTTTTCGAAAAATATCCAGATTTAAGTTCAATTCCCGGAAAATGTCGTACGCATCCCCGGCATAGAGTGCATGCGAACCCAAATTGAATCGTACTCGGTCCTTCTTGTTTGTGATCGCCCTTCCCCCCACCTGATTCTGACTTTCCAAAACGACGACGCGTTTTCCTCCTCTTGCTAAATAAAGAGCTGCGGTCAGTCCGGCAATACCTCCACCAACAACAGCCACATCATACTTTGCATCCATTCGAAGAAACCTCCTTCATGCGTTGTCATTAAACAAGACAGGAAGGAGGCCGAAGATGTGACAAAGTGGAAACAGTGATGTAGAAAAAAAGCAACCCGAATAGCGCAGCCCACATTGAGTTACGACAAGAAATTATATAATTACTATTAGAGGAGAGTTAAAATTTATTAAAAGAGAGAATCATATTTCTGAAGACGAAGCAATTTAAATCATGAATAAGGCAACTGAAAGGTCGGAAGGGTTTTTATTCGATTATTTTCCATATTTAACTCCATCTAAGTGATTAGTGACGGAATTAGGAACACAATTTCTATTAACATCTTTTGTATTTGAAATGAACTGATACATATGACAGTTTGCGACTTTCAAAAATCAATGTATAGTTCTTATTAAACGGTGCAGAAGAGTTGATATCTATGGCTTAGGAGGTAAAAAGAATATAGAAATTATTAAACAGAATATTTAATGATAAATATTACAGTATGAAACACTGTGAACGGGAAGGTAAAATATATGAAATTTTAGGAATAAAATGGTTTAAAAGGTTACTACTTAGAATAGCAAGGAGTAGAAAAAACGAATTCCCATTTAATGGATATTTTTTAAAAGAACTGTCAATAGAAGGAATAATCGAATTTGAGAATAAATCTAAAAAAAGTGAAAGAAGTCACGCCATTATAGCAATACTAATCTTATTTTATCAGTTCAGGATAATTATTTTTTTGGAAGGAACTTTAGATGTATTATTTCTTTTATTTTTTACTGTATTGAATGTTATAACAAATATATATCCAATTTTTCTACAAAGATATAATCGAATTAGAATTAAGAGCGTCCTTCAAAAAATGAAATTGATAAAAAAAAGTAATAATTGCTAAAGGATAGAGTTAGTTGCACAAACTGGAGAAATCCTTAATCAATTATAATGCCACCAATACAAGATTTAACGTAGAAATTTATCAAATAGATCATCATGTTGTTACACTGCCTTCGAATTGCCTATTTTTCGCAACCTTGAACACAAAATGAGAATGCACCGGGAGTATTCTCCTTCGACATCCACTTGATCTAAATAAGTTGATCGGGTGGATGTTACCCCACATGTTATGAAGTACAGGGGATCCATTTGATACTAGTTCCTTTATTTGGCGATTACGTCCACTTGTCCTCAACGTGCAACCGAATGGCCTCTGTTTTAGTTTCTTCAGAATATAAGCTGATCTTTTTCCCTTTGATTGACATAAAAAATGCACCCCTTAGAATTCATCGGATTACCCAGGGGGTTTTTCCAACTGCATTCTAAGGGGTGCACTTCAATCCGGACGGGGGTTGCCTTTCTTAATTAATATTTCTTTTATAGCCAAATGCCATCAAGTTCAGGATGTTTGGATGGGTCGCTTGGTCGCTCATCCGTTGGCAAAACTTTCAACTGTCCTGTCTCCACCCACTTCTGCCGCTGAAAACGTTGCAGCTTGCGGCTCACGCCTTCACGAGCGGTGCCGATCTCGAGGCAAGCTCATATCATAGCTACTGCTGCTCCGAAGTGGAACTCAGCTTGTTCAAGACCAAGAAATGCGCTCTTATTCTCCTGAAAATCGATATTTAATCGGTTCAAATACTCCATCCCTCCCCCCCCCCCAATGGTATAATTATCCTTTTAGGATAGCGCACGCACGTTCGTATGTAAAGGTGATAAATAAGACTTTGCACTACGGTAACCTGCCAGTTAGCACAACGCGGCTGTCGATTCGTTTCGGCAGCCGCGTCTTTGTTTTATAAGTATCGTTCTCCGTTAGCGCAATGAGGGAACCGCTTGTACAAGCCCGCCAGCAGGCATTTATATGCTGTTGCAGAACATCCGAGGGGTAAACACGGCGATCATAGCGGATTCTCAGGACTCGCCGCGCAGGGCTCGCCGGCGGTCATGCAGCACTAGCAGGATGATCATCCCCATCAGCACTCCCAAGACAATGCCGGCCTCTGTGGTCAAGACTCGTGCAAGCGGGTACTCCGGGGAGTACTGCGAATCGGGGTGAATGGCAGAAAAGAGATTATAGGAAAACAGCATTCCCGACGAGATCCAGGCCGCCGCCATGGAGGGTAGGAACCTCCGCGACCTGCGGCGGGAGGTCAGCACCAGTAGACCCCATGCCCCCGCGAAGGCCCACA
>NZ_JBHSRV010000025.1:0-55530 GCF_042659105.1 Paenibacillus allorhizosphaerae
CGGCCAGCGCGATTAACGCACGTGCTTTTCGCTCGCCGCAGTGCCGTTTCATCAAGGTCTTCCATTTCTGAATCAGGTCCTGTGGTTGTAAATCACGCAGTTCCGCCGGTGTTGGGAACAGACGAAGCGTAGCTAACGAGCCGGCGCCCGTTAGGTTCTTAAAAACCTGCCGCAGCTCGGGAAACATAACGTCAACCCAGCGATGAATTTGGTTTTTGGCACTCACAAGTCGCTTGACTACAAAATTCCGGTTGGAGAGTAAGACACGAAGCTCTGTGAATGCTTCAGGCGTCGTGCGGGCGATGGAGTAATACCCGTTCTTCACCATGTCGGCAATCACAAGGGCATCTTTTTTATCGCTTTTTGAAGGTGTATTGTCACGGTTTTCTTTGTTCTTTTTCACAAGATGCGGGTTCACGAGAACGACTTCAAACTGGCGATCCACAAGCCACTTCGAAATATTGAGCCAATAGTGCCCCGTTGGTTCCATTCCCACAATTACGGCGGTGAAGTGATGGGTGCTTTGCAGCCGTTGGATCCATTGAAGAAGGTTGTGAAAGCCATCGTCGTCATTAGAAAAAGATAAAGGGTTGCCGATCACGATACCGCGAAAGTTTACAGCACGAGCGACATGCGTTTGCTGAGCGATGTCGATCCCAACGACCAGATGCTGAGAGGTAATCCTTTCAAGGAGTTGATTTTGCCGTGCTTGTGATTTAAACTTCATAGTAGAGCGTCCTCCTGGATGATGGGATTTTAAGGGCTATGACCCGTTTCGTACTCCCATCGTACCGAGGCGCTTGTTTTTTTGCAAAGCGGAAATTTAACGCTCTACAGGAATGCTAACGGGGAACGGTAGTTCAATGGAATAATGCAGAGACGAAGCTATATGTATCGAAGAAGTCCTTGTTATTCAAGGGCTTTTTGTTATTGGAAGCATAAGTTTGCCACTGTAATTTGGAAGCATAAGCATGCAATAGCGGCAAACTTATGGGTTAAGTGATAGATGTTTGTGACTTTACTCAAATATTTGCAGTGCCTGGAACGATAAGTTTGCCGATTTTAAAATATGGCTTGATTTTACTGGGTTTTTCTCATGTTCCGCCCTACAAAAAGCGAAAGGCCCCAAGCAATTTCAAAGCCATTTTCTTTATTTATTTTCGTTTAGACCAATTAAAAGTGAACTCAGGGCAAGCTTATCGGTTTTTTTTTGACTTTTGGCAAATTTATGAGTAAACAAGGGGATTACCTCAACAACAAGATTGACACGTTTGTAATAAACTTGAAATCATCTTATCACGGTGTAATTAATGAATGTAGTCTAATAAGATTGACCCCCTTTTTAAAATATAAATCTTAGCCCCATTGCCCGCTGCTGTGGGGCATTTTTTTGCCATTGAACTATTGGGCAGTTAGCGCAAAAAATCTTGCTTAAATGGATTTATATGGTAACATAAGGTGAGAATATATGTTCCCAATAAAAGAAGGTATTAGATATTCATGAGTTCTGAATTTAGTCGTAGATGGTTAATTTCGAAATTTCGTAATGAATGAACAGCAATCAAAGCGAGAGGTGGCCTTATGAATATCTTGAAAAACAAAACCGAGCTGCGAATTATAATCGACGAGCCATGGCAGAAAGAAAGTATTGAAGAAATCGCAAAACGCTTTGAGGTTGCGAATCCGGGAGTAGACGTGATTATCGATGTCGTTGATAACGGTGTAATCCGCTCCGAACTTTATGCTGGCGAATCAAAAGTAGACATTGTCCAGTTGTTTTGCGGCGATATTACGGATGGAAGCCGGGATGGACTGCTGTTGGATTTGCGGCCATGGGTAGAAACGGAGGCAATCGAAGCACTCTTTCATCCATCTATACTGCAGTTTGTGCGAGATGGCGACAACATTGCGGCTATGCCGATAAGTGCTACGATGAAGGGCATATTTTACAATAAGCAATGGTTCGATAAAGCCGGGATCCCGTATCCGGAAGACGGATGGACATGGGACGAATTTCAGGAAACGGCACTTAAGCTTCAGAGCGCAAACGTGGGTCCAGATGAAGAACGTTATGCGGCCCGTATATCTTTCCACAGGGAATATATACGTCTCCTTCTCTTAACTGCAGGCACGGACTTGCTATCCCCCGATCGGACGAGGGCTTCAGGTTACGTGAACAGCTCAAAGGCGGTTGAAACGATCTCGTGGGCAACCGATCTCGTTCGAAAACACAGGGTAGCCTGGGCTACTCACGATTATTTCAAAAACAGCGATTTGCTTGAAAATAAAACCGGGATGATCCTCGATTACTTCATTATGTTGCACGAAATTGAGCCAAAGTTGAAAGAAAATCTTGGGATGGTAGGGGTGCCGTATTTCCGAAGCGGCGAAAGGATTAACGAGCCTTGGGTTTGCGGATTCGGCATCACATCCCGAACCGAGCATCCGGATCTTGCCTGGCAACTACTCCGCGAACTTACCTGCACAAGCAATGAGCTCACGCGGCTTGTAACACAGGGCTTTATCGCTCCGCTTCGTTCGGTATATAAGGAAGTAGGGCACGAGACCGATCCGCTCCGGCGCGTAGTGCTAAAGGAATTTGCTCATGGAGGCCCTCTGCCGGTATCGGCTGCAAATACCAACTTCTGCCACTTTATGGATAGACATGTAAATCCGGCTACGCGCCGAATCGTTTACGAAGGCGCGGACGTGAAGGAGATGCTAGAAACGATTGCGGTAAAAATGGACGAAACGCTAGAAAAGGGAAAGCTGATTTAATATACAGCGTCACATTCAAGAAATATGTTCGGGCAGAACTGTTAGTCAAATTCATCGCTGCAGCTTGCTCAACTAACGGGGAACGATAGCGCAGAAAACGCATTAACGAGGCCGCTGCGGGATCGATCGGGCGGCCGGTTAAGCTAACTGGCAGATTTGCTTAATCCAATAATTCGTAATAGACGGCATTTACATAAGAACGTACGTGCGATATGATGGTTTTGCATATATATCCCAATATAGAGTTGGGGTTGGATTATTTGGTTACATTTGGTTAATTTATTCGGGGAGAGCGACGGCATGGACAAGAATTCTGTTTATAGAACAAACATTATAGGCGGTAGTGAGGTTGGTGCCATCTCGGTCGACATGGATAAGAGTGTTATTCATGAAAGAAATAGCTTATTTTGGAATACAAAAGGAAATGATGTTTTAGGAGCAACCTCACTCCCTCGTTATGGAGCATTTGTCTCAGAAGAAAAATGCCAGCTTTTTGGCGATGTCTCAGGAAAAAAGATGCTGGAAATAGGCTGTGGAAGCGGTCAATCTTTGCAATATCTGGGGGAACGCAAAGCATCTGAACTATGGGGTATGGATATATCAGAAAACCAAATCGAAAAGACAAAGCAACATTTGACGGAGTGCGGTCTTTCAGCAAAATTAATCTGTTCTCCCATGGAAGAAGAATGTGGCATACCAGAGGATTATTTTGACTTTGTTTATTCGATTTATGCCATAGGCTGGACCACCGACCTTGAGGGTACTTTTCGCCGGATTGCTTCTTACCTAAAAAAAGACGGCGTATTTATTTTTAGCTGGTCTCACCCTATACACAAATGTGTTGCTGCAGAAAATAATATGCTTGTTTTTAAAAAATGTTATTTCGATGAATCTTGGTATTCGGTATCTCTTGACGGAAGTACGCTAACATTATCGGATCGTAAACTATCAACCTATGTGAATGCGTTGGCAAAAGCGGGATTTGTCATTGAGCAAATGATTGAGCAATCTGATGATGAAATTATGCAATCGCGTAACAGCGACTTTGCAAAAAAAGCAAAGATGCTTCCTGTAACTTTTGTAATCAAGGCAAGAAAACTATAGGATACCGATAGTTGAACGAAACCAAGAGTACGTAATGGAGGAAAGCGGTGAATGAACAGTTTCACAGTACACGGTACGTTACAAGATCGTAGCATTTCCGTATCGTGGACCGAAGATGGCGGACTCTTGGGCGACGTCGAAGCGATCGAAGCGGTAAAACGAATAGCTTCATTGTACGCCGGCCAAACTATCGAAGTAACACCGACTGGTCCATTTATTACCGGAGACCACTTAGCACACAGCCACGGCGCACTTTATCTGATCAATGAGGCCTTCGACGAGATCGTGGAAATAACCGGTGACAACCCAGCGGACGATTGGGAACCGGGTCGGATATACAGATGAAATTCCATGGAGGACACGTTCAGTGCATCTTTATAGTGGCGACGCATTAACCTAGCAGGAAACGAGAGTGGAGGAGCTTGATTGCAGCTCCTCCTTCTTTTGTTGAAGTAACGGGCAGAATACGATAGTTTAATACCACACGACATGAGGCTGCCGGGAACAGATAGTATATGAATAACGCATCAAGAAAATCGTTTACAAGAGAACAAACGTACGGTATTCTAATTGTATACTGGTAATATATTGAAGTGGAGGGGATAATATTTGAGCCAAAACCAAGCGGAAGAAGTTCAATTAGAGGACATTACAGGAATCACATGTATTTATGTTCCGGTGCAGAACGTCTATGAATCCGTTAAATGGTATCGAAAAAATTTAGGCTGTAGACAACCTAGCAGTCATGATCCCGTCCAGCCTGGAGCGGGAATTGCAATTTTACGTTTTCCCGATCAGCATGATAAATTACCGGGTGCAGGTCTAAGAACCGCGGTACCAGCTATGTTTCTGATCCAATCAGAGTTAGAGGGCGGCCGATTAGGATTTAACAACAATAATGGCAATCGCGTCCTGTCGGCTGTTTCATTACACCGCGCATCCAGGAGTTGTTCGAGCGGTTTAAGGAGAATGGGGTTCACATTGCAGGCGATATTCCGGAAGGTCGAGAATGCGGACCTAACTTTCAGTTCTATGATCTGGATGGGAACTTGTGGGAAGTCTGGCAACCCTGATCCCTTTAATAAAAGTAAAAGGACAAAACCCTCCACGCGGAGGGTTTTGATCTGTATTATGCCCAGCGGCTGAACTAACGGAGAACGATAGCGTGAAAGCCAATAATCAAGCAGGCCACCGTTGATATAAACTCGGTGGCCTTCAGTGTTAACGGGCGGAGTTTAATGATTATTTATATTTTATATTTTTTAGATCGAATGAAGTTGGATTTTTGATAAACCGTCCCAACTCCGGCTTGTAGTGCCGCGCTCTCACATACGGCTTGCCGTCATAGAAATTATACCAGGGGCTGATGATTTGTATTAATCAGCTTTTCGCTCCGGGTGTTTTTCTTATTTTTCCAAAAGGCTTAAAGTACGTAATGAACATCATGAATCCATACGCTGCATTGTTGAAAATCGCGGCCAGCACATTGGCTAGCCATATTGATTGAAAATCTTGCCTTTGCACTGCGGCGAAGCCATATTTCTTCGCGGCGCTTAACAGATAGGCGAACCAATCGTTGATAAAGAAAATTCCAAGCAGGATCGTGACGATCGTCAGGATGAGTTTGACCACGACCCAATAATATTTTGCAATCCCCCAGTGAGTCCATAAAGACAATAACACCCCCGTAAATAATGTTAGCAGGGCAGGGTATTTAATAAGATTGTCGTCAAGGATATGCATGCTTTCCAAAATGTAATAGAGCTGTTCCCCGTTCTCCGCTTTCTTCACATATAACAGCAGCAGTAGCATACATAAAGTTGCGCCAAACCAAGCCGCGACGGAAATGACATGAAGCACGACCAGTATATTTTTTTGTTTCATGCTAAGCTTGTAAGCCATGCTCGTCCCTCCTTTGTCACGATAACTTAGCTTCTCTCGCGGATACGCTTCGCTTGGCCTTTACGAATACGAGCAGGGATACCGAGAACAATACGGCAGCCATCACCGGATGAAAAGCGCCAGCTCCCGGAAAATGAGCGGTAAAGTACTGCGCGTAGATCAGAATGAATATCGCGACACACCACCAGCGCAATGCCTTCGACAACCTGCCCAAAAAAGAAAAAATGAGCATGAGAATGGGGAATAATTCAAATATGCGAACAAATACGACATGGTAACGCCAATAGGACGCATTGGTAAACACCGCCATTCCGGCAATGAAAATCTGGATCGTCACACACAAGACAAACAGACCGGCCAGTCCCAGAAAAATGAATCTGCCTACTTTTACGCGAACATTCACAGTTGTCTCATTGGACATGAAAAGCTTCCTCTCCTTATTATTCTAAAATAAACCGGTTTTCAGGCTTCCGTTTTCATACGTGAACCACGGATTCTTGCGCTTAACACGTTTTTTATTGTAACAACAACATGTTGTGAACTTGTTGCGGTGTTTTACGGGATGGATGAATATTTCCCCGTTTCCCCAAAATAAACCGGATTCCCTATATAATGTGAAGAAACAAACGATACGAAGGGAAGTGATACGGGATGACGCACAAACTGCTGCTGGTGGATGACGAAGAAAAGGTGCTTGAATTTATGGAGCCTTTTTTGCAGGGGGAGGGATACATAACGGTGACGGCAAGAACAGGAAAAGAAGCCCTCGCCAAAGCCCGGGAGATCAAGCCGTCCTTGGTCGTACTGGATTGGATGCTGCCTGAGATGAGCGGTCTCGACGTCTGCCGGGAGCTGCGGAAAATGGGGCCGGTCGGGATCATCATGGTCACGGCACGAACGGATGAAACGGATAAAATTGTCGGGCTGGAGGTCGGAGCCGATGATTACATCACGAAACCTTTTTCCCTGAGAGAGCTGTCGGCCAGAATTCGTTCCGTTCTCCGCCGAATGGACGGACACGCGGTTGCGATGCAAACCCTTCATTATGGAGAGCTCTCGATTTCGGAATCCGAATGTCGCGTATGGAAGCGTGGCCAAGAAATTCCGCTGACTCCGACCGAGTTAAAGCTTCTGCTCACTCTTGCCTCCCGGCCGGGGATTGTTTACAGCCGTCTTCAGCTGCTGCAAGCAGCTTTGGATGACGATATCCTGAATGACGAACGGACGGTAGATGCCCACATTAGCCGCATTCGCAAAAAAATCGAGGATGATCCGTCCCAGCCCGTTTTTATTCAGACGGTGTACGGATTCGGGTATAGATTCGGTGAAAGGACATGAAAGTAAGCCGTAAATTATTTTTCGCGATGGCTGCTTTTATCGTATCCTTATGCGTGGTTTTTGGCGCAGTGACGCAATTGATCGTAAAGGAATCTGTGGAAGCCTTGATCAAATCCAGCCGAGGCGAGGAACTCGAGTCATTGTCCGGGCAGCTTGTCCGGTATTATGAAAATCACAATCGATCATGGGAAGGCATTCAGCGGCCGGATGGCCAAGAGAGCAATTGGAATATCGGCCCGAGTTCGAGTCTCCTTCTGTTGTCCCCTCAAGATCAAATCCTGCTTCGAACGGGAGAGGAAGCCGTTTCACGGATCAAGCATCTGGGGATACAAAAACCGCTGCGATGGCAGGGGGAGTCCATAGCGGTTATGTATTATTACGATCCGGAAGTTGCGATGTTGTCCAAGCTGCGGATCGGCATCCCGATTTCCGTCCTGTTCCTGCTGATTCCGAGTGCCGTCTTGTTTATCGGGATTTCGCTATGGGTCGCCTGGTTGTTATCCAAACGTCTGACCGCGCCGCTCCGCCAATTGATTCCGGTCATCGATCGGCTGGGAAAAGGGGAGTACGGCGTACGGGCTTCCGCTACGGCGAGGGATGAATACGGGCAAGTGGCCCGGGCGTTTAACGAGATGGCGCAATTAATTCAAGCCTTGGAAGAGCATCGCCGAAATATGGTTGCGGATGTGGCGCACGAGTTGAGAACGCCGATCACGATCATTCGCGGCAAACTGGACCTTATACAGCACAGCGGCAGCCGAATCGAGCCGGAGAGCTTGCTTCCGTTGCAGGATGAGCTCATTCGCCTTACCCGGCTGGTCGATGACCTTCACCAGCTATCGTTAGCCGAAGCGAAAAAACTGCCGATCGAGCGCAAAGCAACGAATGTATGCGAACTGCTGCGGCGGATTGTCGATCGGATGACATACGACGCCGATCCAAAGTGTATCCGCATCCATATGGTCTGCGAAGACGACCTCCCTTTGATTGACATCGATCCGAATCGGATGACCCAAGTTTTTCTCAACTTGATCGGCAACGCCGTTCGTTATTCAACCCCTGGCGGCTCTATCATGATTACGATTCGGGCAGAACCGCCGAATAAAGGGGAAGCCGGATATATCCGGGTCGCCGTAGCCGATACCGGTCCCGGGATTGATCCGCAGCATCTTCCCTATCTATTCGACCGGTTTTACCGCGCCAATGAAACGATGGCGCAAAACCGCGGCGGAATGGGGCTCGGACTAGCCATCGCCAAAGGGTTCGTAACCGCCCATCACGGCACCATTGACGTAGAAAGCGTTCTCGGTCAAGGTACGGTCTTTACCATCCGGTTGCCTGTATTCCAACATTGACTTGGGCTGGCTCCCGGCTAACTGCGCGAACCTATCGGGATGGGAATGGGTTTCCACTAACGGAAATGAATAAGAACAAGATGAGGCTGCCGCGGCCTCATTAAGCTAAAGAGCAGATTTACTCAACAGCGGGCACGAAAGAACGGCAGATTAAACGGGCCCATATAATTTTTTCGTTCGTTTCCGATGTCACAAATCAGCGCCTTACGTTGTTATATGTGCAAAACGTAAAAGGAGCTGAGGAAAGATGAACGACTTGACATGTGTCATCATCGGAGGCGGCCATGTAGGGCTTCATTCACTCAAAGCAATAAAGGAAGAGATCCGGGGCATGGCGAACGGGCGGCGGATTCGGTTTGTTCTGATCGACAAGCAGCCCGGTCATATGCGCAAAATGCTGTTGTTCCGGCCGGCAGTGGGCCAGGAAGAGATTATGATTCCATGGACGCATTATTCGTTCTCAGAAGGTGTCGAATTCGTGCAAGGTAAGGTTACGTCCGTGGATAGCGGGGGAAAACAGATTCAATATGAGGATGCGCAAGGTAATCATGCCCGCATGCAGTATGACCTTTTGGTCGTTGCGGTCGGCAGCATCGTTCGGCAACCGGAACCCGATCGGGGCGGCATCGCCTTGACCGACCCGCAAGCCGCGGCGGACATCCGGGAGCGCTGGCGCGCCAACCTGCGAAAAGCTGCCGGTGAGACGAACCCTGAGGAACGAAAGCGACTGATGTCGATCGCGGTTGCGGGAGCGGGCATCAGCGGCGTTGAGACATCCGCCGAGCTGGCGCTTGAGATGCGGAAGGAAGCATCGTCACTAGGATTGAACCCGTCCGATATCTCTGTCTATTTGCTGAGCGGACAGAAACGATTGTTCCTGGAAGGGCCCGAAAAAGTCGGAAAAAGATTGGATCAGGTGCTCAGCGAATGTGGCGTAAAAGTACTTTACAACATTAAGGTGATGCAGGCGGAAGCAGGAGCGGTGAAGCTCAGCAATGGCGATCTTCTGCCGGTTGGCGAATGTATCTGGACAATTGGTCTGATCCCGAATCCGGCCCTTCGAAGCATGGGTTTGCCGCTTACTCCGGATGGTCAAGTGCTGGTGGATGAGTGCTATCGCGTCAAAGGGGCGCCGGGCGTTTACAGCATCGGCGACTGTGCGAGAATCGTCGATCCGGAAAACGGCAAGGCGGATCTGATGAGGGCCGGAGAAGGTGTGCTGCAGGCAGATAGACTGGGGAAAATCGTGATGGCCGATCTGGAGGGCCGCCCCGCGCCGGTTCACAAATCCGCCAGCTCGATACTGGATTTCTTCTGCATCGGCTTGGGGGAGAATCGCGGATTTGTATGGGGAGGCAAATGGGGACTTAATATGATCATAACGGGAAAGCTGGGGTGGAAAATCAGGAAACTGGCATGGGATAAAGGCAGTATGCTACGATAGCACTAGGTACCAATATCAACAGCCGGAAAAGGTGAGACGGTGAATGGAGAAACTGTACGGTCAATATAGAGCGCTTCTGTTCACTCTGGCATATCAGTTGACAGGCTCCGCTGCAGACGCGGAAGATGCGGTGCAGGACGTGTTTGTTAAGGCGTGCCACGTACTTCCCGAACATCTGGAGGAGCCGAAGGCGTATTTGTGCAAAATGGTAACCAATCACTGCCTCAATCTGCAGAAGTCGGCGCGGAAGAAGAGGGAAATGTACGTCGGTCCGTGGCTCCCCGAACCGGTTCGGACGCCGGAGACGGATCCGCTCGAGACGACGATCGTCCGTCGCGATCTGCTATCCTACGCCATGCTCGTGCTGTTGGAGCGGCTGACGCCGACAGAGCGGACGGTTTTCGTCCTGCGTGAGGCACTGGGCTTCGATTATCCCGAAATCGCGGAACTGCTCGGCAAGCAAGAGGCGAACTGCCGCAAGCTGTTGAGCCGGGCAAGAAACAAAATGGGCATATCCGAGGATGAGCCGGTTGCGGCCGAAGCGGTCGAATTGGAATGGGTGAACCGGTTCCTTACCTCCCTCGAGCAAGGGAACGTCGATCATGTGGTGTCATTGTTGACCGAAGACGTCATGTTCGTCGCCGACGGAGGCGGGAAAGCAAAAGCGTTCAGGCATCCGGTGCAAACGCGCGAGCACGTGGCCCGAGTCCTGCTCGACGGGATACAGAGCTTAAGGTCCTATTTTCAGGGAGATTTTCACTTCGAGTTTTCCCCTCTGAACGGTGAGACCGGTATCGTAATCCGTTCGGGGGACGAAACCGTGGCCGCTTTATTCATACAACTCCGACGCGGAAAGATTGCCAGAATGTATGCCGTACGAAACCCGGATAAGCTTGTCTGCGTTTAGGCGTCGACTGCAGATTTTTCAATCATGTTAAGGAAACGGGAAATGAAGATATAAGCGTTCCAAGTCCCCTGTTAAGGAAATATGTCAGACGTTAGATTTCCAGCGATTAATGGTTGACAAGAACATGGTTACATTTAACGAGTACGTTAGATAGCGCGGCGATGGAACCGATCCATCGCCTGTTTTTGTTGACGCGGATTTTTTCAATCCTTTAACGGGCAGATTTGTTCAACAAACGGGCGAACAATTACGTATGGTTGTTTTACAAAATTTACCTTATAATAAGGTTTAATTCTTGATATCTAGGAGGAATCTTGGTGTCACAAAAATTAACTGGTGATTACGGAATAATGGTTCGTGTAAAAGATTTAGAAAAATCAAGTTCTTGGTACTGCTCTCATCTAGGCTTTACACTTGGACCACATAATTTTAACGACTTTGTGGAGCTTCATATTAATGGTATAAATGTTCTTCATCTCTTAAGATCAGACGACCTCCGCCCCATGACTAAGGCTAATTTTGCGTTATACATCAACGATAGTGACGGTTTACATAAAAACTTAAAAGAGAAAGGTGTAACAGTAACCGATATTACCCGTCGATCCGATCATGCTGAGTTTTCACTAACAGATTTAGATGGAAACACGATTGGATTAACTCACTGGTTTTAATAGAAATTGTTCCGCTAACGGAGAACGTTTGTTCAATAACGGGATGTGATATCGATTAGGTCAAAAGCAATCAAAAGAACAGTGCGGGATCTCTACTCTTCGATACCGGATCAACCCATCTATATTTGTATTCCCAGACTCCGGTTAATCCGTAAAGTATTATTTTATTGGCTAGGTCTCTTCATAATATTTATATTTTGTGCAGGACTTTTTATCTTTAGCATGTTGCCGTGTCTTTTCTACTTAATCTATTCGTATACTATGTTTTCGAAGACTTGGAAGATGTATGGATATTCTATTGCCTTATTGCATTCGCTTACATGTATTATGGCGATTTTATTATTGATAACCGCAACCCAGATTAGAAATGTAATTTTAACATTTATACTATGAAAGGGTTGGAAGTGAAAATGTCAGATGGAAGCATGATAAGTTTACTGTATCCAAAAGATGATTTGGAAGGAAATCCACAACATGCAACGTTGGATATTTCCTCTATAGCGGATTTGTCTGCGGATGCCATTATACAGTTTCTCCGGTACAACTCGCGTTATTTTCAAAATCACAAAAATCCAATTGTATATTTTACAAACGATATTGAAGTGATCCGATACAGACTTGATGTAGTGGAAGATATACTGAATAATGAATCGTTATTTATATTGCTTACGAAATTGCTTCCCGATCTGGAAAATATGAGGGAGCTCTACTTAGCTGGGAAAGAACAAAGTAATGATATAACCTCCTCCCTGTACAGCATATCCGAACTTCAGCTTTATACGGACTGCATTGAACGATTACATACTCATTTTCAAAAAAAGGATTTGCAATTATCTTCATTAGGGATGAAATCATTCGTATCGGAAGTGGCAAGCGTTTACGAAAGTGAAGGCTATCAGACTTTAAAAGTTGAAGCTGAGAAAATCTCCTATAGCGTTCGCAACATTAAAAGCATAACCATCGGCGTCAATCTTGATGCTCAATTAAATCCTGTTGAAGCGGGACTTGTTTCCGTAAATAAATCTTATTTTAAATCGGGAAATATCATTGATAAGCTGTTAAGATTAGATTTTCAAAATGATGAATTTACTTGTCTGGCGCCACTCGAAGCATCAGGAAAAGGGTTAAGCAATGAACAGCATGCCAAATTTGGCAGCGCAGTGAAAAGCACCCTCCATTCCGTTCTTATGGGCTCGGTAAAAAACTGGAAACCTGCTGTTAGGTCATATACGAATGTAAAATCAAAATTTCTTCTCCGGCTTATAGACGAAATAAGATTCCTTTTAGGTGGAGTTTCACTTCTGAGAAAGCTTAAAGCCTCGGGAGTTCCCATTTGTAAGCCTCATGCGGAATATGCCGGGAAAAGAAGCTTTACTTGTAAAGGTTTATATAATCCAATGTTAGTATTAAAACAAGAACAGCAACCAGCAGATGTATATCCCTCCCATTTCATCGTTCCAAATGATATCGACTTTGATAATAACAGCATGGTTTATATCCTGACAGGTCCCAATCAAGGGGGGAAAACTGTATTTACCCAGGCGGTGGGCATCGCACAGCTGCTGTTCCAGCTTGGTTTGTTCGTTCCCGCTTACTCCGCAACGATTAGCCCTGTGGAACGAATTTATACCCATTTTCAGAACCATGATAATAGAAGTTCAAATGGGAGGTTTGGTGAAGAGTGTGAGCGGCTAATGAAAATTTTTTCCAAATTAACGCAACATAGTTTATTACTCATGGATGAAACTTTTTCAAGTACGAGTGCAGCTGAAGCGACTTATATTGCGGAACAAGTTCTCGTAGGTCTGCGTGCTGCTGGATGTCGGGTTATCTTTGCCACTCACCTGCATGATCTTGCACGAAACATTAACGAAATGAACAAGAATTCATCTTATACAAGCCGAATAGACAGTCTTGCAGCCAAATTAGTTGAAGATTCATCCTCACCCGGTAAACGAAGCTTTAAAATAGATCGAGCTCGTCCCGAGGGAAACAGTTATGCTAGGGATATTGCAGAAAAATATGGGTTAACACTTGAAAATCTTTTGGTTACTTTGGAAGAAAAAAAATAGCCCAAGCGTACTGCGATTAGTGGTGTTTCTTACAATAGGGACGGACGAATCCTTGCTTTTCTCCAAGGGATTGCATCCAAAAGCCTTGGGTCCAAGAATCAGCTGCTTGTCCACGTTAACGGGCAGCCGGGCCTTTTGTTGAAAAGGGATGGCGAATTCTTTGGAGTTTTGTCCTTCCAGTTCGACAGCAATTTGCGGCCTGTCCGATTGTTCATCGTTACGAATCCGGATAAACATATCACGGGCAGAAGACATACCAAGCACGGCCTCGTCTTTGACTATATCCTTCAATGACCCTAAACATGCTGCAGTCCGCAGTTACGTGTGCGTTCTCCACACAAATGATTTCGAAAGTGATGACCGCCCATTGGCACCTGTCGTTATTGTATAAGGCTGTTTATCACTCCAGGTTGACTCCAAACATAAAAATACCGCCGGGGATACCGCCTACACGGTATTATAGAGGTTTTCTATGCTAGAATTGAAACATAAGAATTTTATGAAGAACTGTTTAAATCGACTGACATAATGAAAATTACTTCCTCAGTATTCAATAATGGAGGATGCAGCGATGACCATTAAAGAGCAGACGATTTTGAATTCATTTGGAAACAAAATTTTTACCCAGGATAAAGAAATCCATGTTGTCAGCAAAATGGAAGAACCGCTTATTTTAATATTGGACAATGTTTTAAGCTGCAAAGAATGCGACGCGTTGATTGACTTAGCTAAACATAGAATGCAGCGAGCTAAAATCGGCAAATCTCGCGTAGAAAGCGATATTAGAACAAGCAACAGCATGTTCTTTGAAGAAAGCGAAGATGAATTGATTCAAAAAATTGAGACCAGAGTTTCTGAACTGATGAATATACCGGTTTCACATGCTGAACCGTTGCAAATTTTACATTATAAAGCCGGGGAACAGTATCACCCCCATTTTGATTATTTTACAGCCGGAAACGTTGTAAACAATCGTATCAGCACATTGGTAATGTATTTAAATGACGTGGAAAATGGAGGCGAAACGTATTTCCCCTCGCTTCGTTTTGCAGTAACGCCGAAAAAGGGAAGTGCCGTCTATTTTGAATATTTTTATAACGATAATCGCTTAAATGAACTGACGTTGCATGCGGGAAATCCCGTTACAATCGGGGAAAAATGGGTAGCGACCCAGTGGATGAGAAGGCAAAGAAATCGCTACATATAAAGGACGAAATTGGCCCACTTACGGGGACGATGCTCAGCAAAATGCCTCCGTGATATTGATCATGAGGCCTTTTTTATTAGATTAGTAAGCTTAGTGATGGAACCCAATCCATCGTTGTTTTGCATTTAAGGCGCTCGCGCTTTAAAGACAGCTTAAGAACAATCATATTTAATAAAAAGTAGTTATGGTTAAACAAAAATTGCGATTATTAGGGGGATCATATGGAGTCGAAAAGAGTAGCGGCCGAGAAAGCTGTGGAGTATATACGTGACGGTATGGTCGTTGGTTTAGGTACTGGGTCTACTACTTATTGGGCTATTCAAAAATTGGGGCAGAAAGTAAAGAGCGGTCTAAGTATAAACGCTGTAGCAACTTCCATTAACTCAGAAAATTTGGCTAAGGAATTAGGAATTCCGTTAATATCAATTTCTAAGATTGAAGAAATTGATATTACAATTGATGGAGCTGATGAGGTCGACGACGAGTGGAACTTAATAAAAGGTGGTGGAGGCGCACTCTTACGTGAGAAGATCGTAGCTTCTTTTAGCAATGAACTAATCATTGTGGTCGATGAAAGCAAAAAGGTAAATCGACTAGGTAAATTCCCCTTACCTGTTGAATTAGTAAAATTCGGATATGAGGTTACGCAGAAAAAAATAAGTAAGCTCGGTTGTGTTACAAAATTACGGATTGTTGATAATAAACCATTCATTACAGATAACGGAAATTACATTGTTGATTGTGATTTTGGAAATATAGACCATCCAAAAGACCTTCATACCGCAATCAACATGATACCAGGAGTCGTAGATAATGGACTATTTATAAAGATCGCAACGAAAGTAATTGTTGGTTATCAGGATGGATCAATTGTAGATTTATAAAAATCACGAGCGTTAAGCTAACGGAGTACTATAGTTTTCTTGCTTTGACTACAAAAGTTACAGGAAGCATCTTTGCTTTTTTTGCAAAATTGCTGTTATCGTCCCGCGATTGCATAATTTCATCATCAGATTGCTCAATCATTTGCTCAATTACAAATCCCGCTTTTGCCAACGCATTCACATAGGTTGATAGTTTACGGTCCGATAATGTTAGCGCACCTTCATCAAGAGATACCGAATACCAAGATTCATCGAAATAACATTTTTTAAAAGCAAGCATATTATTTTCTGCAACAACACATTTGTGTATAGGGTGAGACCAACTGAAAATAAATACACCGTCTTTTTTAAGGTAAGAAGCGATCCGGCAAAAAGTACCCTCAAGGTCGGTGGTCCAGCCTATGGCATAAATCGAATAAACAAAGTCAAAATAATCCATTGGTATGCCACATTCTTCTTCCATGGGAGAACAGATCAATTTTGCTGAAAGACCGCATGCATTCAAATGTTGCGTTGCCTTTTCGATTTGTTTTTCTGATATACCCACAGCCCATAGTTCAGATGCTTTGCGTTCCCCCTGATATTGCAAGGATTTACCGTTTCCACAGCCTATCTCCAGCATCTTTTTCCCTGAGACATCGCCAAAAAGCTGGCATTTTTCTTCTGAGACAAATGCTCCATAAAAAGGAAGCACGATTGCTCCTAAGAAGTCATTTCCTTTTGTATCCCAATAGAAGCTGTTTGTTTTATAAACAGAATTCTTGTCCATGTCGACCGAGATGGCGCAGCCAACCTCGCCAGCGCCTATAATGTTTGTTTTATAATCAGAATTCTTGTCCATGCCGACGCCCTCCCCAAATATAAATAATTTGAGCCTAAACGTATATCCCGACTTGCGCGTTATCCCAATAACAAATATCGAACACGAACACTCTGCGATATTGACCCAAAAATAATATACTGTTTTTCTATGAACAAATCCACCAAAATCATCCATCCAGCCGTCCATTTGATCTCGCAGACATGACCGACCCATCCTGTGGCAATGGTACCGGCCTGCAGCATGATATCAGTAAAGTACACCTCTCGGGAGCAGTTTGTGATAACCAGACGGTTGGTGATGTCTTTACGAAGCATTCATGCTCAATAGCGAAGAAATTAAATTCAGAAGAGTGGGTTATACAAGACCAGCATGGAAGGGCAGGGTAAGAACAGGGACTTACCTTGCGATCCTAAATCAGAAACTCATTGCACATATTTCAAAGAACAAGCTGAAATTGATAAACTTAAAGCATGGGGACAAGAGTGTAACGAAGGAATGTAAGGGCATAGACCCGTCGAGCTGTGGGATGGTAAACTTTCAGGGATCTTGTGGAGTGTGCGTGCAGAAAGACGCCTAGGGAAATTGTTCCGGACGTTTCTTCTATTCTCGCATGCCAAAAACAGCGAACTCTCGGGATTCGAACCTTATTTTCCTTCCGAAGACTGCCACTCAGGGTGATGGAATCCTGCGAATGAGTGAGCATACGAGAGATAAACCCTTAAAACCGAGGGACGGAGTACGTTAACTTAATAAACAATTAAGACGCGCCTCCCGGCATCGATCGGCAGCCGCGTTATTAAGTACATTTTAAAACGAAACACTTAAAGGAAATCCTAACAAGAATAAGCCGTTATCTGCATGTTTTTGTACTCAGATAACGGCGTCTTTTTCTGCCTGCGGAATAAGATATTTTTTTGCTGCCCATAAGAGCTTAGTTACGGAGGTACAAGCTTTCCTCTTACCTCAGGAAATACCACCAGTAAGCCATTTCCAAAGTTTCTCCCATCCCGTTAGGCACATACCCGTAATACATAGCATCCGCCTCTCCTGAGGTTCCGAGTCCCGAGACTCCTAGGGCCACTAGTGCTGTTACCGCAAAAGCCATGGCTGCAAAACGAAATTTTTTCATTGTGTTCTCCACCTTTTTCATAAAATGTATACCTTTATTACCTCCATATCTTACCAGCCGGGTAATCCTTTGTTATAGAGGAAGGGACTCCTTCTTTTCTGTGAATTTTCGGCAGGATTAATCGGGAAATGTAAGGGAATTTCGGGATTGTTTTTGAGAATATGAAGGATGCGTTTCGTTTGATGTCGGGTGACAAGTACTTTATCTCATCCCCGACACAGTCTCTTTGAAGTGCATGTGTTTATTAAATCATCTTTGTAATCCTCGCCGCGCGTGAGGAGATGGTAAACAATGGTCATGATGGAGTAGGCAACCGCCAAGGCCGCTCGGTGCCTGCCTTTTCGGGCTGCGATGCGTCGGTACCGAGCTCCCAAGTAATTGTCGGATCTGCAAACGGAATGGGCGACTTCAATGAGTGCTGAACGGAGGTATTTGTTGCCTTTGCGAGTTTTGGAGGATTTTCGTTCACCGGCCCTTTCGTTCTGCCTTGGAACCAGACCTACCCATGAACAGAGATGAGTGGAGGGGAAGCGCGAACCAACGTCGGTCCCAATCTCGGCTAAGATTTGTTCCGCGGTGCGCTTGGCGATTCCGGGGTTCGTATCCAGCCGCTCAATGTCTTGCTGAAAAGGGTCGAGCCGTTTGGCTACCTCCATATCCAGTTCTACAATTTGCTCATTAGGAAAATCGACGTGAGTTAGCGTCGTTTTGAGCATAATCCGCCCATGGGCAATCATATTTCCACGCAAGGCTAATTCGAGCTCTTCTTTCTTCTTTTTCAGCGTACGGTCGGGGAAGGCAGCCAGCTTTGCAGGATTTTCATCTCCCTCGATCATGGCATTCATCATGTCGCGGCTGCTCAGCCCCATGATATATAGCTGGCCTTCAGCAACAACCAGTCAAAGGGTTAATCTACCCCGTGTTCTTCCAAAAAGAAGCGACATTCCTTGGTGCACCATGGTCGTCTTAGTCAGACAAACGGATGGTTCGCGACATCATAGCGTAACGACCTACCTCACCGGCCGTAAGGAAGTAAAACGTCACACCAAATTTTCATTATCTGTAGTGCCCGAGAGGGTATGGGTGGCTAAAGGGCAGATTTACGAAACTATATAAGTTTTTACTTCGTCTATGTATATAGAAGATATTAAATGGAGGTCAATGCGTGAAAAATTCATTCTACTGTTCTACACTACTTTTGATAGTGCTGGTAATCTGCTCTTTTGGCAAAAACATCTCAAATATGCCCCCAACGCCTTCTGATACTCCAAAGCCTTCATATTACGGTGAGTGGACCGTTCACAAGTTCATTGGTTCTACGCCTATATCGACTGCTGTTGATGATAGCATAATCGGCATGAAAGCGACTTACACGAAAGAAAAAGCATCCTTTGACAAGGATAAAATTCTGAACCCTGAATATAACGAGCTGGAAATAACGGACGATGATTTTTTGAAAGAATACAGAAATCAATTAAGCGACATTGGAATTAACTCAAAATCGGTTAAAACTGTAAAAATAAATAACTGGATGAATCCTGGCAGCTTTTTAATTATTAAAGATGAACAAACAATGATTATCTTATGGAATGGAAACTACTTTGAAATGAAGAAGGAGACGTAAGGTCTTGGTTGGAGGTTTCAAAAATATGGGACAGGAAACAAAGATACTAAAAGGGAAAGTTGTTAGTGGTCAGGGTAATTTCTCTTATTGGATAGAAAAACTACATGATTATTATAAAGTAAAAACGGGAATGGATTTTTTTCCAGGAACATTAAATATTCAGCTTAACGAACCGTACGATTTACCGTCCAACGTAATTCGTTTAGAGAAAGAAGAGTATGGCGGTACCGTATCGGTTAGCATTCAAGAATGTACGATTTTTGGCAGAAAAGCTTTTATTTTAAGGACTGACAGAAATGCAACAGATCACGGTGAACACCCCAGAACGATTGTTGAAATTGCTACCGATGTAAAACTTAGAGACTACTATATGATAAAAGATGGAGATGTTGTAGAAATACAATTTAGCTAACGGAGTACGATTGTGTGGGACTGCATTGCGAATCACATTTACTTTCGTCCTATGATCAGCGCGGTTTGCTTTTAGGGGACAGAGATGGAAGGAATGGGTGCAATGGGCGCAATTGACGATGACAAACGGAGACAAGACCGCCAGGTGGAATCGATAGATCGAGCAGCAGAGGATGCAGTAACCCGTTATTTTGAGAAAAAACGACGCGCTGAGCAGACCGCTAACGAGCTGTTCGAGGTGCATACCGCAAAAAAAAAAGAGGCAGGATAGTTTCAACTCATTAATTATATAAAAATAATGTTAAAACGTGTTCATAACCATGTGCTGAGGTGATAGAGGCTAAAAAGTCCTATTCAGGGATTTTTTTATTAGGAAGCATAACTTCGCCGCAGTAATTCTGAAGCAACCGTCGCTGATGCCCGTTGTGTTGTAATTAACCTTTGGTAAGACGATGTCATAATTTCAAAGTGAGCTGTCGCCTTATTGCAATTTTCAAAATTCTGGATGCTGTGGTAAGCTTTTCTCGTATCAGTTCATTTACTTTTGACGTTATTTCATGCATTTTGATGAGTATGGATAGGGGGTGAAAGTGAAGAACATATGGAAAAAGAATAGTTCGGCACTCCGCACGGACTGAAATGTAAGCGTTTCACCGTGTGTAAACTAGGCGTATTCTATCCGCAGATTTGAGAGTAAAACTGTTTTATTTTTCCATAAAATTATGTCCTCATTGCAAGTCCTCTGCATCCTCTTACACCCGGATGAGACCTCATCTTACGGATTAAGGCATATTCCTATATGCTGACAGACCCCAGGCATTTCCATTCACCGAGGAACGAATGCGTCCTTTGAACAATCAACATCGTTTTGCGCTTGCATGATCGCATACACCTATTTACGGGAGGTTTCATGATGATCAAGAAGCTGATGATAACCTTACTCATGATTGTATACGTGGTTGTGTTTACCGGATGCGGGGAGGACAAAGGAACCGCCGGGAAAGAGAGTCTTACGGAAAAGCATGATCCGGTTACCGTGACGGTAGGGGCGCAATTTTTGACGGAAGAGGAGTTCAGCCGTTACATTACGGAACCGGTCAAAAAGAAATATCCGTGGATTACCGTGAAGGATGTCAGGTATGTGAGCGGGAGAAGCTTGCCAGAGCTCATCACCTCGGGCGAAACCCCGGATCTCGTCATCCACCACAACATCGGCGGCATGCAGCAGTATTTGGATTTGGACCTGACCTATCCGTTAACCGATATGATCAAGAAGTACAATATGGATTTGAGCCGTTTCGAGCCCGAAGCGCTGGAGGCGGTAAAAGCGGCTACCTCTCGGGACGATCTGGTGGGGCTGCCCTATACGAGACATTTTTCCGCGTTGTACTATAACAAAGACATTTTCGATAAATTCGGGGTGGAGCACCCTAAAGACGGAATGACGTGGGATGAAGTATATCAGCTGGCCAGAAAGGTCACCCGCGTTGTGGACAATGTCCAGTTTCGCGGGCTGGAGCCCAACGTCACGGAAAGACCGGCGTCGCAGCTCTCGCTGCCTTATGTCGATCCCAAGACGCATAAGGCGCTGATCAATACGGAGCAATGGAAAAAGGTACTGGAGTTTATGCTGAAAATCCACCAAATCCCCGGCAATGAACAAATCACTTATCACGGTGCGGCCAATGATCTATTTGCGAAGAACCAGACGCTCGCTATGCTCGCTTCGAACAATATTTTGTTTGAGGGCAACCTCTATAAGTTTCCGGAGCTGAACTGGAATATGGTATCTTACCCCGCATGGCCTGAAGCGCCGGGCAAAAGCTTGCGGATCGACCAGCACATGCTGTCCATTACGAAATCTAGCAAAAATCCGGACGCTGCCTTCCTTGTCATTGCAACGGTGACGTCCGATGAAGTCCAGATGGATCTTAGCGCGCAGGGCCGGCTCAGCATATTAAAGGATAAGAAAATCAGGGATGCTTTCGGCGCGAATCTTGACTTTATCAAAGGGAAAAACATCCAGGCCCTCTACAAGACGACGCCGGCGAAATCGTTCGCTCCTACGAAATACGACGGCACAGCGATGAGTACAATTAACGATGCGCTCAAGGATGCGGTGACGAACGGAAAAGACGTGAATACCGTCTTGAGGGAAGCGGAGGAGAAGCTGAATCAGAAGATTCGGCAGCTGGAGGAGTCGAAATAAGCTTATATTTTTGTCGTGCACACTTTCATAGGTTTCGGCTACCCGGAGGGGAGACAAGTGCACAAGTGCCACCCTCCGGGTTTTTGTGGCTAAGCTAAGGATTGCCAAATCCATGGGTTGGAATCTATAATAGTTCATACTGTATTTTAAGGGAAAAGGTGGTAATTATGAAGTCGTAATGTAGATGATTGCGGTTCACATCAAGTATCGTCACGCAAATAGGATCGGTTGAAAATCAGGTATGAAGGATGGATGACCATGGGCATTAAGCTTTTGACGGAACGGCTGCTGATACGTGATTTTGAAGCGAATGATTGTGATTGCGTACATTCTTATGCCTCCAACCCTTTGGTAACGGAACATATGATTTGGGGACCAAACACACTAAATGAGACCATGGAATTCATTCAGCGAACAATCAACATGCAGAAGCGGTCTCCACGAGTCGCTTTCGAATTAGCCTTAATATTAAGGACAGACGGTAAGTTGATTGGCGGCGTCGGATTCCACGTTTCAGACTTGCAAGGTGAGGTCGGTTACTGCATACATCCTGATTATTGGAGACAAGGGTATGCCTCGGAAGCGGCCGCAGAAATGCTTCGATTTGGATTTCAGGAAGTGGGGCTGCATCGCATATATGCGACGTGTCGTCCGGAGAATATAGGATCAGCCAATGTGATGAAGAAAATCGGTATGACCTATGAAGGTCATTTACGTGAGCACATGTTTCACAAGGGAAAATGGCATGACTCTTTGCAGTACTCCATACTTGAGCATGAATTCAATGGGTGAACGGTAGGAGGAGTAGGCTCGGCTCGGGGATTCAAACAATCAATTCAAATCCCCTGTCATTCCTTCACCGGCACAGCTGTCCGTTCAAGCTTCTTCCGTTTGCGAAACCAACGAATAAGCAGCAGCACTGTACAGAACAGGAGGCCGACGGCCAGCAGAATCATACCGAGCATTCCATCGACCATATGCTCCGCTGCGCGCCCGTACATGTAGAACAGGATGCCTACGATGAAAAACTTTGCCCCGCGGCCAATTGCCGCATAGGCGAGCAGTTTCCATAATGGATACTGCATGAAGCCGGACATGATGGTGAACAGCTTGAATGGAATCGGCGTGAACGATCCGATCAATATGGCGGTCTCTCCATGCCGCTGAAATAACGCGGTGGACGAATCCAGCCACTTCTTTTTCATGAACCGGTTAAGGATCAGATTGCCTGACGTTCTGCCGAGCGCGTAGCCGATAGGCGTGCCGATCAAACAACCGGCATAGCCAAGGGCTGCGAGCCATAGGGCGTTTTCGGGATTGAGCGCGCTCAAAGACACCTGAAGAAAAAAAGCGGGTATCGGAAAAATAACCGCATCGATCAATGCATGAATAAACAATCCAATTGCTCCGAAGCTTCGTAAATATTCCATTACAGTTTCCATTATGCGGTGTACCCTCCCAGTTGGTTCGAAGATTGCGCCAAATTTTGCATGTCACTAAGCCGCTCCTGATCCAGCAACGGATAATCGTAGAGCCGGCCTTCGTACACCGTTTCAAACGCCGGATGGCGTACGAAATCGTCCGGCGTCACCAACGATGACGGTCTGTCCCACAGAGAAAGCCCGGCTTGACGCAGCGCGTCGGCTACGAACTGGGAGCAGAAATAAGCGCGCTTCCGTTTAAAATCGTAGTTGAACAGCACGCCCAGCAGTCCGATCAAGTTATATCGGTAGGTGTCCCGATCGTTCTGGAAATTGCGGATGAATTGCATCACAGCGGCGCGCTGCCCTTGTGAAACTTCCAATCGGAGCAGGACGCACTGGGTATCGGGAAAGTGACGGAACGTTCCTTCGTACAAATCCTCCTCGACAAAGCCGGCAGTCCACGGATTCGATGAATTTTTGCGGCCAAAGCTGAACAAATCGTTCAGTTTCGCATCCAACGCCAGTGAGGCATGGTTGTAAGGTGCGGAGGTGAACTGTTTGATCACAGTCGTGAACAATGTTCCCGTATCGGTCAACAGCACGTAGATGCTGTTCTTAGAGTTGTTTTTTTCGGTTAAGGATCTTTTCATCAAGCTCACCTCGAAGTGATTCATATTTTTTAGTTCGAAGAATAGGGGGGAATAGTTGGTTGATTAAATTGATTGACTAAATCATTCAATACTTGGCAAGTCGAATTTTGATAAGATCATACCTTGTTCATTTTCAGCGGTGCCAAGCCATTCGGATTCATTATTGAAACGAATGCATTTTCATCGGAAGTGTTTTTCTCCAAAGCCGCCCTGCCGTTCCAACCGCTCCTGCACTTTTTTCTCATTATTACTGTAACAAAAGTGCACAATCTCCTTAACTGACCAGGGTATAGTTTCGAACTGGACTTTGGTCTTGCTGTTTCCATTTGTTGGTGCGAAGTATGGAGGATAAAAAAATATTTTTCGGGGTACGACGATTTGATGGAACCGTTGCCGTCTTATTACAATGAAAGGACATAACGGATGGAGCTGGTACTGTGGATGAACATGTATTTGAACAGGCGGCACGGCTGTAGCGGACCCACACGGATAAGGAAAAACCGTCTTTATTGAGCTTAGGTACCGGGTTCACTACGATGTAGTCGTCCAGCCCGTCAAATTGGTTATCTGGATTGCCGAAACGATCGGCGGTCGGAACGGCGCCATGCACTTGTCCATCATATTTGGCTGAGTTGCCGGTATCGCGGGAGCTGCCTTGAAACAAAAATTCGGCAAGCAGGCCGGTGCGCAATGAACATACGTGCCTCGCAAAGCGCTTTCTTGCTACAAAGCGCATGACGATTTCCATGTTCTGAAGTACAATAACTGCATCAGGGCACGCAATAAATACGACCGGGAGAAGAAGCTTACATAGCTCAATCGCATTATGAGTATTACAAGAAAGAGCATCATTTCGATCTGTCGTTCAAACAGTTCGTTCAAGACGGCGTCGAACAGTTTGTGAACCATTTCGACAGCGACAAAGATTGCTTATGGCTCGTTGAAGTGGACGGTCAGATCAAAGGCTCGATCGCCATAAGTCACATCACGACATCGCAAGCTCAGCTGCGATGGTATTTCGTCGAGCCGGACTTGACTGGCCGCGGTTATGGAACGAAGCTGCTGGAGAAGGCCATACAGTTTTGCATCGATAAGCACTATGAGAGCATCACGCTGTGGACGAACAGCAAGCTGAGTAGGGCAAGGGCGTTATATGCGAAGTACGGCTTTCAGATCGTCGAAAGCGGGGAACAGTTTCTTTCCAATCAAATGTTAGTTACGGAGCGTTGGTTAAGGATTTGCCGCAGAGTAGTAGGAGCGGCAGGTGAAAAATTTCGTGTGGTTGCTCAAACTATTTTTGCCAAGGGGCGGATGAAATTGGAGATCAAAAAAGGAACATTTAGTGGCGTGGGCGGGGCGCAGTTGTTCTATAAGGTGCACACGCCAGGGGGGGCGCCCAAAGCAGCGGTGATTGCTGTACACGGACACGGCGATCACAGCGGCGGGCTGCACAACCTCAGCGAAAGTTTGGCAGCGCACGATTATATCGTTTATGCCCTTGACTTGCGCGGACACGGAAAAAGCACGGGCACGCGGGGATTTATTCGCTCGTGGGAGGAGTTTCGAGGCGATTTGCACGCCTTTCGAAAGCTAGTCGCCGCTGAGCATCCCGAGCTGCCGCTGTTTATCGCGGCTCATAGTCTTGGAGGCGTGATCGCCCTCGACTATGGTTTGCACCACGGCGAAGGGGTTGCCGGACTGATCGCGATCGCTCCCGCGATTTCTTATGAAGCGAAGCCTTCGGAGAAGCTGCTAATCGCCTTGATGGGCAAGCTTATGCCGGAATACACAATCGACAAGCCGAGCAACCTGCAGCAGCTGACGCGTGACCCGGACATGCTGTCCAGGCTTCAGGCCGATTCGTTACGCCACAATACGGTAACTCCGGGCTTTGGACGCGGATTAATGCGAACGGTGCCGCGCATCACGAACCAAGCGAACACGATGAAGCTGCCGCTGCTGCTGCTGTACGGACTTGGCGATGACATTACGCCTCCGGCGAAACTGCGTCAGTTCTTTGACGCCGTCGGTTCCGAGGACAAGCTCAAGCTGGAGTATAATGGGATGCGGCACCGTCCATTCGATGAAATCGGGCGGGAACAAGTTTTTGCAGACATATTACGTTGGCTGGACCGGCAAACCGGTACGCTTTGAATATATTCGCTACTTAGTTTTGGTTGCCTTGATGGAAAATAATAAAGGCGCATTCAATTCTTTCGACTTAAACCGCCACCATCCGTCCTCGCATAATTCCATATAACCCGGGTACTTCTCGTAGGAGGAAAAGGGATACTCTTTAAGCGATTCGATCGTAAGTCCGGCGTCGATCAGCGCGCATACGATACTGCCCAGGCTATGCTGCCATTGATACGTATCCGTATTGCTCACTTTCGTCGTTCTATCGGCATAAGACGTTTCCGAAGAACATTCGATCGGTTCGGGATCAAAGTAAGGATAGGCTACTTTCAACGCTTCGTTGTCCCATTCGAGTATATTTTCCACCGGATGACCTTCCGCTATAAAGAAAGTGCCGCCTGGCTTCAGGCAATCGGAGATGATGCGGGCCCATGCTTCGATATCCGCCAGCCAGCACAAAACACCGTAGGACGTAAAGACGACGTCGAACTTTTCGTGGTTTAAAGCGGCCGGCGTTTTGTACACATCGGAACAGATGAAGCGGGCGTCGAGCCCCAACTCGTCATTCAACGATTGGGCCAATGTGACGGCTTCGTCCGACAAATCGATTCCGGTGACGCGCGCGCCTAACCTTGCCCAAGACAACGTGTCCAGTCCAAAATGGCACTGAAGGTGCAGCAAAGATTTTCCCTTTACGTCGTCGACTTCCTCCAATTCGATCGATTTTAACGTACACGCGCCAGCCTTAAATTGCGCAACATCATAAAAGGCGGATTTCTCGTGAATGGACGTTATTTCGTTCCATCTCAATAAGTTTTTATGGATCATGTTTTCCAAATTCATACGATTCGAATCCCTCCTTTGGCAAATGCTGGATAGATATGTTATTCCGGCAACTGTAATTTTATAGGTGCGGCTTCTTGTTTGTAAACGTGATGTTTGATTATAACGAAAGAGTAACGGCTATTGGACGCCGCCGGTGATCCATTTGAGCGGTATACGAACTAACGTTTTCCGTGGCAAAAGCACGGTTTGCCGAAGTTTTATTCATTTTGGTTTTATTTGCAAACAGGGTTGCTTAAATTAACAAGGTATACTAATATAACCTTAACATCAATACCAACTATACACATTGGAATTAATAGTTTAAAAACGAATATAGCATATAAAGGGGGCGCGACAACCGTTGGAAACCGGAGTAATGGTGGACGTATCCGAAGTGACGAAGACGTATAAGGCTGCCGGTAAAAACGAACTCATTTTAAGCGATATTTCGCTGCAAATCCGCGATGGGGAAATTGTCTCCATTCTCGGGCAAAGCGGCTGCGGCAAGAGCACGCTGCTCCATTTAATCGCCGGATTCGATACGCCTGACGAAGGGTCGATCATTGCAGCCGGCAGCGAAGTGCTGCGGCCAAGCAAACGGTGCGTGATGCTTTTTCAAAATTACGGCTTGCTGCCGTGGCGGTCGGTTGTGAACAATGTCGAGCTGGGGCTGCTGGATGAACCGCCGGAGGAAAGAAGGAGCAGGGCGCTGTCTTATCTGAAGCTCGTCGGGTTGGACGACCGGTCGAATCATTTCCCGCATCAGCTGTCCGGAGGCATGCAGCAGAGGGTCGCGCTAGCACGGGCGTTGGCGATCAGGCCGACTATTATTTTAATGGATGAACCGTTCGCGGCGTTAGACACGTTTACCCGGTACTACTTGCAAAATGAACTACTGAGTATTCACGCCAAAGAGAAGACGACGATTGTGCTCGTTACCCACGACGTGGACGAAGCGGTATTTTTATCCGATCGGGTACTGATCATGAGTGCCGGTCCCGGTCAAATTCATAAGGAAATTCATATTCATTCCCCGCGTCCGAGAGATCGGGGGCACGCAGACTTTCAGTATTACCGGAAACTCATTCTGGATGAATTCCGGTTTACGGGGCCGCAGATGAGCGAAGAATACAGCATTTAAAAATCACTGGAGGAAAATATATGACCAAACGCCACCCTACCCGTAGTCAATCGTTAAGTTGGTTTTTACTTTGCGCGATGCTCCTCGTACTGTCCGCATGCGGCAAGACCGGGGGAAGTGCCGCAGCAGGCACGAACGCATCCGGTTCCGCGGATTTGAAAACGCTGAAAATCGGTTATTTGCCGATCACACATGCGGCACCACTGTACATCGAAGATGCGCTGGGCAAGCAAAACTTCAAGCAATTCAAGCTGGAGCTGGTGAAGTTCGGGTCGTGGCCCGACCTGATGGATGCGCTGAACACCGGCAAAATCGACGGCGCTTCCGTGCTGATCGAGCTGGCCATGAAAGCGAAGGAGCAGGGCATCGATCTGAAAGCCGTCGCGCTAGGACATAAAGACGGCAACGTCATCGTCACGTCGAACGACATTACCCAGGGAGCCGATTTGAAAGGGAAAAAATTCGCGATTCCGCACAAATTTTCCACGCATAACGTGCTGCTCTACGAGATGCTTAAGAAGAATGGCCTTCAGTACAGCGACGTCAATGTCGTCGAGCTGGCTCCGGCGGAAATGCCGGCCGCCTTGGCGGAAGGGCGAATCTCGGGCTATGTCGTCGCCGAACCGTTCGGTGCCAAGTCGGTCGTCATCAAAAAAGGCAAAGCTTTATTTCAATCTGAACAAATCTGGAAAGATTCCGTCGATTGCGCGCTTGTGATGCGGGGCGACGTTTTGAAAAACCATCAAAGCGCGTCGCAAGAGTTCATTGCCGAGTATTTGAAAGCAGGCAAAAAAGCGGAGCTCAAGGATGAGGAAGCGAAAACGATTTTGGGCAAATACATGAATGTGGAGAAAAATGTGCTCGATTTATCCTTGCAGTGGATCTCTTATGGGGATTTGAAGCTGACGGAGCAAGCCTATGAACAGTTACGGAAGTACATGATCGAAATGGGGCTTTCCAATAACCCGCCTTCGTACAAAGATTTCGTCGACAATTCGTTCATCGATCAAATAAAAGGCTAGGGATTCGCATGAATAAACCGCTAGTTCGCATAAAGCATGTCAGGACGATACTGAATACCGCAGTCAGCATGATCATTCTTGTCGCGGTTTGGCAGGCCGTCGTCCGGTTCGGGGATTACAACGAGTCGTTGCTCCCCTCCCCGTTATCCGTATGGAATGCCGTATGGAAGCTGATCGTGGACGGGACGCTGTGGACCCATCTGCAAGTAAGCCTGCTCCGCTTTGCCGCAGGGTACGTTTCGGCTTCCGTCGCCGCCATTATATTAGGACTTATTCTCGGGAGAATTCCCGTGTTGTGGGGCTTTATCGATCCACTGGTTCAGGTGATCCGCCCCGTGTCCCCGATCGCATGGTCGCCGTTCATCGTGCTCTGGTTCGGCATCGGCAATGCGCCTGCGATTGTGATCATCTTCCTCGCTGCCTTTTTCCCGGTGCTGCTGTCGACGGTGACGGCGGTAAGGAAGATGGATATGACATATTTGAAAGTAGCGCAAAATTTAGAGGTTAGCCGGTATCACCTGTTCAGCAAAATCATCCTGCCCGCCATTTTCCCGTTTATCGCAAGCGGCCTTCACATCGCCGTCGGCACCTCGTGGATCTTCCTCGTGTCGGGCGAGATGGTCGGTGCCCAGTCCGGGCTCGGTTATATGATCGTGGACGCGAGAAACCAGCTGCGGCTTGATTTCGTGCTGGCCGGCATTATATTCATCGGGCTTTGCGGCTTGCTGCTGGATCGGCTGATCGGGCTGCTGGAAAACGGGATTAACAAGCAGTGGGGCATCGTTAAAGATTCCTGAAGACTATACTTCGACCGCAGCAATATCTTCTACATTTTTCTCGCAATGCGGGCAGTAGTAAGCCGGCTCGACCTCATGTTTGCACGACCGGTGCACGAGCTTTTTGTAGCATTTGGCAAGATGCTGCTCGCCCCAGTAGATAAAGGCGTTAAATACATGGCTCAAATCTTTGCCGCTGTCGGTTAACGTGTATTTGTAACGGGGCGGATGATCGGTATACAGACTGGAGACGATTAGCCCGTGTTCCTCCAAATGCTTCAGCCGGTCGGACAATATTTTCGAGGAAATGCCGGTGAGCGACTTTTTGATTTCGTTAAACGTTGTTCGTCCGACCAAGATGTCATGTAGAATCAACAGCGTCCAGCGGTCGCCGATCATATTCAGCGTTTGCGCGATATTACAGGGCAGATCGTAACGTTCTTTCATAGGTACACTTCCTCCGGGAGACGGCGGTGTCCATTCACCGCGTTCACTAGGTTAATAAAGGATACTTAGTTAATTATAATCTATCCATTCCGCTATGGGAATGCCTTACTTTAGGGCATTGATCATATACCATCTTAAATTTTAAAGGAGCGAATTCATATGGCGTTGTACTTGGTAGAGTCCGTGTTGAGCGGAACGGTGAAAGATCAAGAAGGGTTGGAGCAGGCGATCGCACAGGTGGAGCAGCGTCTTGCTCCGAGCGGCATCAATGTGCTGGAAGTTCAAGTTTCCCGCGATTTGTCCCGCGCGTTTCTCATTTTCGAAGGGGAGAGCCGCCAGCTGGTGAATGACGGTTTGCGCGAGGTCGGCTTCCCCGTGACATTAATTAAGCCGGTTCGACTGATCGGGCAGGAGACGGAAGCCGTCAAGCGGAAGCTGGGCGAGGTCAATTATTTGGTGGAGTGGAATCTTCCCGAAGGCATTACGATGGATCAATATTTGGAGCGGAAAAAGAACAATTCGGTTCATTACGCGGAAGTGCCGGAAGTGTCTTTCTCCAGAACGTACGTGTGCGAAGATATGACCAAATGTCTCTGCTTCTACGACGCTCCGGACGAAGCGGCCGTGAAGAGAGCGAGAAAAGCCGTGAAAGCGCCGATCGACAGCATTACGGAAATTTTACCGAAACCGAAGCAATAGAACATCTTTGGAAGGGTTGAGTCGCATGGAGACGGCTGAGAGGAAACAGGTTATTGAAAGCTGCATACAGGACAAATTGAAGCCCGTCGTCAGAAAGATCGATGCGGAGGCGCTGTACCCGTTCGAATTCATGAACTCGCTCGGCAGCGCCGGCGTGTTCCGGTCGCAAGCCTTACTGTCCGAAACGCTGCTGCGGGACACCGATCTGATCGAGAGAACGTCAACGGCATGTATGACAACCGGGTTTAATCTGTGGTGCCACCTTGCGGCTGCAACTTACTTGCGCAGAACGGACAACGTTTATCTCAGGCAAAAGCTGCTTCCTTTGCTGGAAGAAGGCGGCCTGCGCGGGGGGACCGGGTTATCCAATCCGATGAAATTTTACGCCGGTTTGGAGAAATTGCATTTGAAGGCGAAGCGGGTCGCCGGAGGGTATTCGGTTTCGGGCCAGCTGCCGATGGTATCGAACCTTGGGACGGACCATTGGTTCGGTATCGTTGCGTCCGTAGAAGAAGAGCGGCGGATCATGGCGTTCGTCCCTTGCCGTGCGGATCGCCTATCGATGAAAGAGAAGCTCGGTTATCTCGCATTGAACGGCAGCGCGACGTATACTTGCGCCTTTGACGACGTATTCGTGCCGGATGATTGGATCGTATCCGAGCAGGCCGACGACTTTGTTGAGGACATTCGTCCCGTATTCGTACTGTACCAAATTCCGCTTGGCCTGGGCGTCACGTCCGCTGCGGTCGAATCCATCGGGAAAGCGGCCGGAAGACAGGGCGGCTGCAACCGGTACTTATCCATTCAGTCCGCGGAGATTGGCGACGAACTGAGTCGCAGGAAGGAAGAGCTGCGCCGGATTTGCCTTGATCCGAACGTAACGGCGCAGTGGAGCGCGATTGTGCGGCTGCGTCTTGACACCGTCCTGCTGACGTTAAAAGCGGTGCAGGCCGACATGCTCCATCACGGAGGTTCCGCTTACCTTCAGGCCAGCGAGCCGTCCCGAAGACTGCGCGAGGCGTACTTTTTGGCGAATTTGACGCCGACGGTGAAGCATTTGGAAAAAATGCTGCAGCTGATGGAGGCACAGTCGCTGTCGGCGGCTCCCCGCCAACGTGAAGGGGAGCCGTAGAGAGCTGCTTTTTGCTTTACAATGTTTTTTGCAAGAAAGCGATGCTGATTTCAAGCGCTTCCTCGAGGTAAGACGTCGTTCCCGTAAACGGATGACTAATGCCGAAGGTGTGGTTGGCGCCGTCGATCGTCACGTACGAGTGCTCCGGGGCAACCGCGCGCAGCGTCCGGTTTCCTTCGAGTAGCCGCTCGGCATCGCTGCTTCCCTGCACAATGAGCACGGGAATTGCCAGCTTCGACAGCAGCCGGGTCGTATCGAACCGTTTTTGACTCAGCAGCAAATCCTCCACTACGGCCGGACTCACATTGCCGCCTGCAGGGCTTGGCTTTGGTCCGCCGTTCCAGGCGATGACGGCCGATATTTCCTGGTGCTCGGAAGCGAAGATGATGCTGCCGGCGCCGGCCCGGCTGTGGCCGACAAGCGCGATTCGGCGTTGATCGTATTCGCCCGGCGCGGGTAGCAGCTTTCTTACCGCGTAGGTGAGTACGGCCTCGAGATCGTCCAACTCACGCGAGACCGTGCTGACGCGCTGCACGGCCTCTTCGCTGCCGCCGCTGTTTTTGACCTCGACGCGGACAAAGTTGTAGCGAACGGCGTAAAATCCGCGTTCTGCAAACCGGGCGGCGGCGTACGGCCAGAAGCCCCAGTCTTTGTGCCCGCGAAAACCGTGGCTCAGCAATATGATGGGCTTGGCAGTACCGTCCTCGACGTATTCCACATCCCCGTGGATCGTGTAGCCGTCTTTCAACTCGATTTGAAACGGTTTCTTGACTGCAATCGATGAACTCATGCTTGATCGCTCCCTCGCCAAAATGTAAAAAAAGAGGCATCCTCTGTAGGCGCCTCCGTTGGTACGGTCAACTTATGTTTTAATTATAATAAATCCTATGTGAATAATATGAATAATAGCAGTCCAGGCTGAAGGTGTCAAGAGAAAATCTGGAAAAATGCCGCAAGATGATTTCGTGACCCACGATATCGATGAGGCGATTTACCTCGCGAATCGCATCGTGAATTTGAAGCCGAGACCCGGCTCGATTCGCAACATCGTCCCTGTCGATCTGCGAAGGTTTGCTGAAATCTATCGCCGATCATAATGGTACTAGTATAAAGCGTATAAAAATGGGGATAGCTGTTAGCGGGGGTGTTTTACAAGATGACAACCATTTGGGACACCATTAAAAGCATGTTCGGCTCGTTAACGGATGAAGAACCGAAACCGCCTTTGCATGTCGGAGAAGTCATGTCCTTATGGACGCTTCTTACGATTTATGAAGAAGGCCAGCTCGTTTATAAAATCGCATTGAATACGACAACCGATCCGGAACTGCGGCATGCGATAGAGAATGCCGTCAAAGAATCATTGGAAGATATCAAGATGATCAAGGACCTTTTGATCAAAGAAAGTGTCCCGCTGCCGCCGGTTGCGGTAGGCAAGCCGGTCTCGAATTCGGAAGGCATTCCGCACGGAGTCAAGTTTACGGACGAAGAATTGGCTAACCTGATTGTAGGCAAAATTGCCGCTTGCATCGCTCTATGCGGACAAGCGGTTTCCCAGTGTCTCAGAACCGATGTGGCGCTCATATTGCTGAGATCGATGAGCAGGCTGCTGCAATACAGCGCGCCATACCGCTCCATGATGAGGAAACGCGGATGGCTCAAAACACCGCCATACTATTATCCGCCCGGCGGTCCTTCCTCATAAGAAAATGCGAAACGTTCCCTTCGCTTCATGGCGAGAGAACGTTTTTTTCATGCAGCTTTCGGCCGGAAGTGCAATCGAACGCATCGGATGGTTATTATGAAGATTTCGACGGTCTGATGTTGACCTTTAAGGGGCGCGGTTCCTTCGGCATGAGCCGGAGCCGGTAAGCTTCGGCCGTGAGCAGCTGGTTCATTTGGTATTTCATCGACTCGATCAGTTTCGTACAGACGTTCATTTCCTCGTTCAACCTTCTTTTTTCGCCCGGAGAAGCGGCTGCATTTTTGAGTTTGCCGGAAATCAGCTTCAATTGCCGCTCCGCTCTCGGAATCGCTTCCTCCTCAACGGCCGTCAGTTTTTGTACCATATTCGGTTTAATCAGATTGTTAGGAATCAATACCGTGACGGCGGCTGTAACGGTTGGCAGCTCCAGGTCGCTCGCGAGCATGGCTCTGCAATTCCCGCCGGTGAAGACCGTATATTTTCCGTAAGGCAGCCGGAGCAGGTGGAAATCGGCAGGACTCAGGTCGTTCCAGCCATGAACGGAGACGGATTTGCGCAGCACATTCATTTTGTGATCGGTGGCGACTTGATCCGGGGGCTGCGACAGCCCGATAATGTCTGCAGGATTGATTTTCATAATGCCGACGTTCAGCGTTCTGTAGCCGATGACATGAAACTCGTGCATCAGCTCATCCAAGTCATACCAGCGAGAATCCATAGGGGGTCCCTCCCAGGTTCCTGTTTTTACAATTATATGTCGCATCCGGTTGTCCCCATTTCGCTAGCCGCCAAAAAAAAGGGACCCGCATCAACGGGATGCGGGCCAAGTTTTTATATTAAAAAGGGGGGTCATGAGTTCATTATAGGCTTTGTTCATTAAGAACAGATGAAGAACATATTTCAATTATATTACAAATTGTTCATTTCATTACGAATGCCTTTATTGCTTGTGCCTGCGAGGTATTCACTGCCGGATGGAATTAAGCTATAATAGTAGCTTAGCACGCGAAAGGAGAGTCTTAAGTCATGGCAGGAAGAAACCAAGATGAACTCGATTTGACGTTGCTCGGCAGCGAGAAGACCAAATACCCGATGAGCTACGCGCCTCAGATGCTGGAATCGTTCGACAACAAGCATCCGTACCGCGATTATTTTGTCAAATTCAATTGTCCCGAATTTACCAGCTTGTGCCCGATTACCGGCCAGCCGGACTTCGCGACGATTTATATCAGCTATATTCCCGATCAGAAGATGGTCGAGAGCAAATCGCTGAAGCTGTATTTGTTCAGCTTCCGCAACCATGGCGATTTTCACGAAGACTGCATGAACATCATCATGAACGATTTGATCAAGCTGATGGACCCGAAATATATCGAAGTATGGGGCAAGTTCACGCCGCGCGGCGGCATCTCGATCGACCCGTACTGTAATTACGGCCGTCCGGATACCAAGTACGAGCAAATAGCCGAGCACCGGCTGCTGAACCACGATTTGTATCCGGAAAAAGTGGACAACCGTTAATAACGTATGCGAAGATATGCAATCAGAGGGCTTTCCCGGTCGAACGCGTTACGGGAAGGCCTCTTTGCTATGTCTGCATCTTTACGATACGGACAGATGCGATATATCGCTCTTCGCAGATATCCGTTTGCAGTGGACGTGACCGGCCAGCCAAGGTCTATATATCTTTTAGGTTTTGTTACAAGCGGAGCGTATATGTTTTCGAAAGTGACCTTTGTGCAAAGCACAACGGAACGCGAAAACATATACCGCAGCGAACCTGAAAGTTAACTTAAAATCGCTTGCAAGCCGGCGCTTCGCAACCTATCGGGCGAAAAGTAGTGTACAATATCGTTGAGGTGAATGGCATGTATCAGAAAGAACAAATCAAAATATTGCTCGTTGACGATGAGCCGAATATATTGCAGTTTTTGGAGATGGGTCTGCGCAACGAAGGCTATCAAATTGTGACGGCCGAAGAAGGGGTAAGCGCCATTAACGCGGCGCAGGAGTTCCAGCCGCATGTCGTCATTTTGGATGTGATGATGCCCGGCATGGACGGGTTCGAAGTATGCAAGCTGCTGAAGCGGATGGGCCAGATGGCCGTCATCATGCTGACGGCGAAGGAGGAAGTGGACGAACGGGTCCGCGGACTGACGGCCGGCGCCGACGACTACATGATCAAGCCGTTTTCCTTCGATGAGCTGATCGCCCGCATCCACGCCCGGATTCGCAATCAGTTTCCGCAGCTGCTCAGCGAGCTGAGAATCGGTCCGTTCCAGATTGACGACAGCCGCAGGGAAATCCGTTATCAGGACCGCGTGCTGTCGCTCTCGGCGACGGAATACGAGCTGCTCAAATATTTGGTGTCGCATCATAATCGGGTGCTAAGCAAGGCGATTATTTTGGAAAATGTATGGGGATACGACTTCGGAGGCCAGGAGAACATCGTCGAAGTGTACATCCGTTCACTGCGAGAGAAGCTGGAGGATCGCGAGCACAGCGTCATCCGGACGATCCGGGGCTCCGGCTACAGGGTGGATATCTCATGATGCAACGGCCGCGCTCTTTACGTTTTCAACTGCTGTCGCGGTCGCTGCTCATATTATCGGTGCTGCTTCTGATGATCGGCGTCTTCCAGTACGTCATCATGGCCCAATTTTTATACAAAAACAAAGCTTCCACGATCCAGGCTCAAATTCGGACGGTTCCGTTCCCGTTCTGGCAGCAGGCGGCGACGTCTCCGGAAAAAATCGATTTCCGCAACCCGGTTTCCTCGCTGCGCGCCGGCGGTTCGACCGTAGCGTTTCTTGACGCGGACAACCGGTTCCAGGTGCTCATCCAGGACCCGGAGCAGACGGCGGCCGTTCCCCGGCTGCCCGATCAAGACTACAAGGAAGCAATGCATCCGCAGAGCGCGCCGGATTACCGCATCGTGAAAGACGAGCAGGGCACGAAGCAACTTGTGGTGCTCCGGCCGATCAATGCGCGCGACCGGTTAATCGGCATCGTTCAGGTCAGCTCCAAGCTCGAGCCGCTGCAGAGCATCGTCGTCGGACAGCTGTTGACCTACGCCGGTTTGTCCGTGCTTGCGCTGGCGGCCGGGCTGTTGACGTTTCTGCCGATCCTTCGCCGCACCCTCATTCCGTTGTCCCGTATGACCGATACGGTGGAGAAGATCAATGCGGGCAACTTGGATGAAAGGCTGCCGATTCGGCACGAGCAGGTGGAAATCGACAGGCTGTCGATGTCGTTCAACGCGATGCTGGAGCGGCTCGAGCATTCGTTTGCCGCGGAGAAGCAAGCGCAGGAGCAAATGCGCCGCTTTATTGCCGATGCATCCCACGAGCTTCGCACGCCGCTGACGTCGATACACGGGTTTCTGGAGGTGCTGCTGCGAGGAGCCGCTGCAGATCCGGAGCAGCTGCGCAACGCGCTCAAGAGCATGTACGGCGAGTCGAAGCGGCTCAACGGCTTGGCCGAGGAGCTGCTGATGCTCGCGCGGCTCGATCAGGCGCCCGTGCTGCAGCAATCGGAGGGCCGGCTCAGCGAGCTTTTGCGGGAGATGGAGCACCAGCTTCAGTTGTTTGCCGGCGAGCGGAACGTCGTGTTTCAGATCGCGACCGAGCAAACGAGCCGGTTTGACCGGAACCGGATGAAACAGGTGGTTCTGAACCTGGTTCAGAACGCGGTGCAGCATACCGATCCGAATGCGGGGCATATCGCGATTTCGCTGGAGAAACAAGGCGATGCCATGGTTTTCATCGTAGAGGATAACGGAACCGGTTTTGCCGAGGAGCACACAGCCCGGCTGTTCGACCGCTTTTATCGCGTCGATACGGCGCGGAGTCGCAAACAGGGCGGAGCCGGGCTCGGCCTCTCGATCACGAAGTCGATCGTAGAGCTGCACGGCGGCTCGATTACCGCAACCGGCAAGCCGGGTATGGGCGCACGGTTTGCCGTACGCCTTCCGATTGCGTAGCCGACGAGCCAACCGGCGTGAAGCAGGGAATCGGAGTGCCGGCGGTGAAATGGATCATTGTGTAATAAATCCAATCTATTGATTATAATGGATGTGGCGGGTTTTCGCGGAAACGGAAAACCCCGGAAAAGGAGGAGAACCGGATGAAATTAACGAACAACATCGGCGTCATCGTCGACAGCTTTGGGATCGGCGTGCGCGAGGGGCTGAAGAAAGCGAAGGAAGTCGGCGCGGACGGCGTTCAGATTTATGCGGTCAGCGGGGAAATGGACCCGGCCGCATTGTCGGTGGCGGCACGCCGCGAATTGAAAGAGTATATCGCCTCGCTCGGCCTCGAAATTTCTGCGCTTTGCGGCGATTTGGGCGGTCACGGCTTCCAGGATAAGACGGCGAATCCGGCCAAAGTGGAAAAGTCCAAACGGATTCTTGATCTGGCGATGGATCTTGGAACGAACATCGTAACGACGCATATCGGCATTGTACCGGACGACAGGCAGGGCGAAGTGTACCATAGCCTGCAGACGGCTTGCGAGGAGCTCGGACAATACGCCAAAGGGATGGGCGCCTATTTTGCCATCGAAACCGGACCGGAGCGCGCGGCGCATTTGAAATCGTTCCTCGACACGCTCAGCACGAACGGGGTGTCCGTCAATTTCGATCCGGCCAACATGGTGATGGTGACGGGCGACGATCCGGTGCAGGGCGTACATATATTACGCGACTATATCGTTCATACGCATGTGAAGGACGGCATTCGCTACAAGGAAGTGGACCCGCGCGAGGTGTATGGGGCGCTAGGCTACGAGCCGATGGATCACGGCAAAATCGCGCAGATGGTTAGCTCCGGCGAAGTGTTCAAGGAAGTGCCGCTCGGCGAAGGCAAAGTGCCGTTCGACGCCTATTTTGCCGCGCTGCAGGAGATTGGATACAAAGGCTATCTGACCATCGAACGCGAGGTTGGGCAGCAGCCCGAGATTGACATTCGCGCCGCGGTTCAATTCATTCGGCGGTACAAATAAGAGCGAACCCGCAAGTGGGCCTCATTCAATAAGAAAAGCTTCTGATTAAAAAAGGACCCCGTCGGGTCCTTTTCCACATCTATTCGTTAGTTCGCCCGCTGGACGCGCAGCATAATTTGCTTGTGCAAATGCTCGGGCTGAATTTTCGGATTCCCCGCATTGATCCGCGGAATTTCAAGCCGTTTGCTGGCCCGTGTCGCCATCTCGTTTACAATCGTAAACGCGTAACGAATGCCGCCTTCGGTAATAAGCTCTTCCGATGCTGTTGTATATATGCCGAACGGGTAAGCGTAAGCGGTGGCCGATTGCGCTTGTCCGTACAGCTCGTTCAGTTTGCCGACGCAAGCTTTCGTATCCGACAATATGCGGTCCGCGTACGATACGCCGCCTTCCGTTCCGAGCGGATTGGTCAAAGCCGCCTTATCTTCCTCTTTGTAATGCAAATTATCGGAATGGCATTGGAAGTCGAACATCCCCGGCTTGTACGCCAGCATCTCGCGGATTTCCTCCTTAGAGAGCGCAGGAATGGAAGGGGCCTTCGGATCGGCCAATTCTTTCGTTACGACGAAATTGACGGCGGGAATGCCAAGCTCCTTCAGAATCGGGTATGCGTATTGGTGGAAGCTCTCATAACCGTCGTCAAAGGTGACGAAGACGGCTTTGTCCGGAACGGCGCCCCCTTCGTGAAACGCTTTAAATTCGCTCAGCGATATAAAGTGGTAACCTAATTTCTGAAGATACGTGAGCTGGTCCCGGAACAACCGGCTCGTGATCGTGCTGGAGCTTTCATCGGAATCGTGCACGTGATGGTACATCAGGACGGCAACCTGATCGTGATAGCGGAAATCATATTTACTTGAAAATACATCAAACGCGCCGAGCAGCACGACCGCAAGCAGCAAGCCCGTAAAAAGTTTATGTATCATGGCGGAACTCCTTTAACTTCGCATCCGGGGTTCATGGACACCATTGCAGCCGCCGGAAAAATTTCGTCTATACATTGTACCATCCGAGCTTGGAATTGGGCAAAGGTTGCCGCATCGTGTCTTGAACTGTATTAAAAAAGGAGGAATTTGGATGTCGCGGTAGAAAAAGATAAAGATTCAAAACAGGAGAGGCAAGGAGTGAAAGCATGGAACACCTTCACGGGATTTACAGCTTCCCCTTAGTCGTTCTTTCCGTTGTGATATCGATTCTATCTTCTTACAGCGCGCTCACGTTGTATCAGCGGGTGCTGACGCTAAGCGGCAAAGAAAAGACGGTCTGGACGGTTTGCGGCTCCATCGCAATGGGGCTCGGCATATGGTCGATGCACTTTATCGGCATGCTCGCTTTTCATTTGCCGGTGCAAGTGACATACGATTACGTGCTGGTCGGGATTTCGCAGCTTATTCCGATCGGCGCGGCCTGGGCGGCACTCACGGTGATTGCCCGAAGCTCCGTTTCGAAACTGCGGCTAGCGCTCGGCGGTATATTTATGGCGCTGGGCATTGTAGGCATGCACTATACGGGCATGGCGGCCATGCGGCTGCCCGGTACGATTTCGTATCGCTGGCCGCTTGTCGCATTATCCGTACTCATTGCCTTTTTGGTGTCCTTTGCGGCGTTAAGCACCTTGTCGCTTTACCGGCGCAGGAGGTGGAACTATCCGTTATCGGCCAAAGTCGGGGCAGCGGCGCTCCTGGGGATGGCGATCGCGGGCATGCATTACACGGGCATGATGGCCGCCGAATTTCATACGTATGCGGAAGTTTCGAATCCGGACAACGTCCAGGTCGGGATCGGCGCCATGCTGCTGGCGGGTCTGCTTGGCGCAGCGACGATGTTTATTTTGCTGCTCATCCTCGTGAGCCAATTCATGGACAGGCGTTATGCGCTGCGTCTTGCGGACTATAATCAGAGCCGGTACGACTCGATCTTCGAGCATAACCCGCATATGGTGTGTCTCTTCGATCTGAAGGGTCGCCTCGTTCGCACCAATCCTGCAGCGGAGCAGATTACCGGTTACAGCCGGGATTCGTTTCTGAGCAAGCCGTTTACGAACTTCCTGACGCGGAGAGATGTAAGCAAAGTGCGGCGCTGTATTACCCAAGTGCTGCAAGGTATCCCCCAAACGGTAGAATGTACGATCCGGCACCGGAACGGCCAGCCTATTCATTTGAGCACGACCATTGTTCCGATGATAGCGGACGGTAAAATCGTCGATTATTATGCAATATCCAAAGATGTGACGGAACAAAAACAGGCGGAGCGCCAACTGCTTCTAGCCAAACTGGAAGCAGAGCGTGCGGCGCGGGCCAAAGCGGAGTTTCTGGCGGTCATGAGTCACGAGATTCGTACGCCGCTGAACGGAGTCATCGGCATGAGCGAACTGCTGTTGGAAACCGAATTGCGCGAGGAGCAGCGGGACTATGTTCGCATTATCGGTACAAGCGGCAAAGCGTTGCTCTCCGTTATTAACGACGTACTGGATTACTCCAAGATCGATTCCGGCAAAATGCAGCTGCAAACCGAGCCGTTCGCGCTGCGCGAATGTCTGGACGAAACGATTCATTTATTTATGCCGCAGCTCCAGGAACGCCGGCTGGAATGCAGAGGCCATGTGGATGCGTCCGTGCCTTCGGTACTGATCGGCGATGCGGGCCGGCTCAGACAAGTGTTCATTAACTTGATCGGTAATGCGGTGAAATTTACCGAACGCGGAAGCATTGAAGTAACAATACGCTGCTTGCAACAGAAAGGGGACCAATTGACGATCGAATGTGCCGTGAAAGACAGCGGGATCGGCATACCGCAGCACTTTATTCCATTCTTGTTTCAGCCTTTTCATCAACTGGATTCCAAGATGACCCGGAAGTACGAAGGGACGGGGCTGGGGCTGGCCATCAGCAAGAGGCTCGTGGAAATGATGGGCGGTACCATCCGTGTCGATTCGGCTGAAGGACTTGGGACGACGTTTACGTTTACGGTGCAGGCGGCATACTGCCGTGACGAGCTCGCCGTGCATTCTTAGGGAATAACGGGGAAGTTTACATTTTTTACATGAGAAAAAATATGTATCGCATTCGCAACCTTTTTGGATTCCCGTACGTTATACAATTGGCCGTGCTGCGATTTAAACTATAGTTACCGTTTCAGAGAGGATGAAAACACGTATGTCAACGAAAGGGCCGGGGATGGGCGAACTGCTCAAAAACCGGTTTGTGCAAGTGATTTTACTGTCCGGGCTGCTGCTGCAAATCGGCATTTGGGTCCGGAATTTCGCGATTTTGTTGTTTGTGGTCGATCAGACGGGCGGGGAGAACTCGCGCGCCGTCTCCCTCATATCGGTGGCGGAATTTGCCCCGATCTTTATTTTTTCGTTCATCGGCGGGACGTTTGCCGACCGGTGGAAGCCAAAGCGTACGATGATCTGGTGCGACATACTGAGCGCCGTGTCCGTGTTCGTCGTGCTGCTCACACTTGTTTTCGGAACGTGGAAGGCGATCTTTTTTGCAACGCTCGTATCGGCCGTGCTGTCGCAGTTTTCCCAGCCTTCGGGGATGCGGCTGTTCAAAATTCATGTTCCCGAGTCGCTCATGCAAGCGGGCATGTCCATCTATCAGACCATGTTCGCCTTGTTTATGGTGCTCGGTCCGATTCTCGGCACATTCGTATACCAGCATTTCGGCATTCAGACGGCCATCGCCATCATGGGCGTTGCGTTCCTGCTGTCTGCCGCCGTCTTGGTGATGCTGCCTGCGGATGCGGAGCAGGACACGAGCGGGCCGCGCACTTCCCTACGGGAGGAGATGGCCGCCGGGTTCCGCTATGTGCTGTCGAACCGGCTGCTTACGATCTTGGGAGGCTGTTTCCTCGCCGCAGGACTTGCGATCGGACTGATTCAGCCGCTCGGCGTATTTCTGGTGACGGAGCAGCTTGGGCTGCCCAAGGAAAACCTGCAGTGGCTCATGACGGTGAGCGGCATTGCGATGATCGCCGGCGGAGGCGTGACGGTCGGCTTGTCCAAGAAGCTCCCTCCACAGCTGATGCTTGCCATAGGAATGGCCGTCAGCGCCGTCATGATGGTCGTCACCGGGTATTCGACGGTGTTATGGCTTACACTTGTCGCGCAATTTTTCTCGGGGCTGGTGCTTCCGGCGATCCAGATCGGGATCAATACGATGATTTTGCAAAATACCGCCGCTTCTTACGTCGGCCGGGTCAACGGCATCTTAAGCCCGATGTTCATGGGCGCGATGGTGCTTACGATGAGCGCATCCGGAGAACTGAAGACGCATCTTTCGCTGTCGACCATTTACATGACTGCCGCGATCTTATTCGTTATCGGCATTGTCGTGATGGCACCGATCTACAAGATGAAGTCTGGGGCGGAGCAACCGCAGGAACAAGTGCAGGAAAAAGCCGGCTGACGCTCGATGACAGTTACGGCGTTCATGCTGCATGGAAAATATAACTTAACATGCAAAAGCCGCAGTTTCCGATTTTCGGAAACTGCGGCTTCGTTGTTTCAAAGCGGCTCACGGCGTGTAAAAGTTTTGTGTATAGTAAATTTTCATTTTTCCGCCGAAGCTGACGCCGACGCCAAGGCGCTGCGTATCGCCAAGCAAATTTTTGCGATGGCCTTCGGAATTCATCCAGCCGTGATGCGCGAAGATGGCGCTGGATTGGCCGGCGGCGATGTTCTCGGCCGCGGTGCGGTACTTGATATCGTTTTGCTTCATCCGATCGAACGGGCTTTGGCCGCTCAAGTTCGTATGATCGAAGTAATTGTTTGCGGCCATGTCGGCGCTATGCTGGCGCGCCGTTTCCGCGGCGGCATCGTCCCAGGCAAACGCTTTGAGGCCGAGCTTGACTCTGGCCGCATTAGCAAGGTCGAAGCTTTGGCGCTCGAATGCGCGGGCGAGACCGTCGCTGCCTTCGCTGTAGAAGGAGGTCTGGGCTTGCTCGGCCGCCTTGGCAACGATCTGTACGCCGGTAACGACTTGATCGCGGTGCAAATCATAGAAGAACGTAGCGTACGAGCCACCGATCTCGTAGGTGCCGTACTCGCCATTGCCGTAATTCATCATGAACCGCGTGTTGCCTTTCATGATGTACTGCAGCGGACTTCCGTACTGTTGTTCCACGTCGGCTTTGGCCGAGCCATCGGCGATCCCTTTCTCCGTAGTCCAGTTGGCGGAAGGGCTATAAAGAGCGGCGACCTTGCCGTCCGCGATTCCGACTTGAACGTAGTCGCTGTAATTGCCGTTGTAAATGTACCACTGGACGCCATATTCGCCGGCGTCCTTCCGGGCAGGCTCGCCTAGCTTGCCGACGACGCTGTCCGCGGAATCGCCGATGGCAATGCCTTTGACGGTGACAGCTGCGCCGCTTGCCTGTTCGGTAGCGGTTTGGGAGTCGGGCGACGATGAAGGCAGCGCGAACGATTGCCGCTTCAAGTTGCGAATGAACTGGACCGATTCCGCCCGGGATAGCTTGTCCCCGGCACGGTAGCCTTCCACGGTTGCGGCACTCTTGCCTTGAGACAGGCCTTGGTCGAGCAAATAACGGATCGAATCGTTCAAAGGAAGCGGTCCCTTTTGGGTTGCGGCGATCAGACGCGCGACGGAACCGCGGTTATATCGGCTTGGATCGGTATTATGCAGCACAGGCCACTTCTGCTTGTCCGCATAAAGGTAATACGGTTCGAACCAGGCGGCTCCTTTGGAAGCCGACGGCACGAGCGTATTCGGATATGCGCGCAGCAGCATGGCGAGAAATTCGGGTTCCGAGACGCTTTGGTCGGGACGGAACGTTCCGTCCTCGTAACCGTCTACAATGCCGCTGGTGACTGCCCAAGCGATGGCATCGGCTCCCCAGTGGCGCGAGGCGTCCTTGAATCCGGTGGTATTCGAAGCGACGGCAGAAGTAGATTCGGTAGCGGCGGCACATCCGGCAAAGGGGCCTGCCGCTGCCAACCAAAAGGTGAGAGACAGCACGACTGGCGACCACTTTTTTGGCAAAGAGACCTCCTCCTTTTCTTGCAAAAGAATTCGTTTCCATTTTACTATATTCGTCGCTTGCGCAACATGTCTATGGAAATCGAACCCAGCATCCGCCACTGGAGCGAAGTTTCATTGAAATCTTCTTTGAAAAAACGGGATCATAATCGCTAGGGGCGATTGATACAATAATAAAACAACCCTGGCGCTTGCTCCCAAACACTTCCGGTTTTCGTGCATACATAGCGAATAGGTTGTACACAAACTCTAAGAGGAGAGGGGGACGAACCAATTGATACAGTTCCGCGAAGTGAACAAATATTACGGATCGTTTCAAGTGCTCAAAGATATTAATCTCACCATTGGCCAAGGTGAAGTGGCGGTTGTGATCGGGCCTTCCGGTTCGGGGAAAAGTACGCTGCTGCGCTGTATCAACCGATTGGAGACGATCTCGAGCGGCGAACTGACGGTAAATGACGTGAAAGTCCACGGTCGCGGCATCGACATCAACAAGTTGCGCCGCGACATCGGGATGGTGTTCCAGCATTTCAACTTGTACCCGCACCGGACTGTGCTGGAGAACATTACGCTTGCGCCTACCAAAGTGCTCGGCGTTTCGCGCCGGGAAGCGGAAGAAACGGCCATGCTTTATTTGCAAAAAGTCGGCATTCCGGAAAAAGCCAAATCGTATCCTTCCCAGCTTTCCGGCGGACAGCAGCAGCGGGTAGCGATTGCAAGGGGGCTGGCGATGAAACCGAAAATTATGCTGTTCGACGAGCCGACTTCCGCGCTCGATCCCGAAATGATCGGAGAAGTGCTCGACGTCATGAGGGATCTGGCGCGGGAAGGAATGACGATGGTCGTCGTCACGCATGAGATGGGCTTCGCGCGTGAAGTCGCCAGCAGCGTCATCTTTATGGATCAGGGACGCATTATGGAACATGCGGCACCGTCCGAATTTTTTGCGAACCCGCGAGAGGAACGGGCCAAAACGTTCCTGAGCCGGTTGCTTCACCACTAAGTTATGAAACAGAGAGGGGAAATGTATGATGAAATGGAAACAGTGGCTAAGCGGTTCTGCGGCAGCATTGCTCGTATTGACGATCATGGCAGGATGCGGCACGAAGCCGACGGAGCCTTCCCAAGGAGCGGGAGGAGCCGGCGGAGGAGGAGGCAATGCCGCAGCTCCGGCGTCTACGATAGCGGAAATTAAAAAGCGGGGCAAGCTCGTAGCGGGTGTCAAGTTCGATACGAAGCTGTTCGGCTTAAAAGATCCGGCCACAGGCAATGTGGAAGGCTTCGATATTGACATGGCCAAAGCGATCGCGAAGAAAGTGTTGGGCGACGAAACGAAAGTAGAGCTCAAGGAAGTGACTTCCAAGACGCGCATTCCGATGCTGCAGAACGGCGAGATCGACATGATTATCGCTACCATGACGATCAATGAAGAACGCAAGCAGCAGGTCGATTTTACGGACGTATACTTTAAAGCGGGCCAGTCGCTGCTCGTCAAGAAAGGCAGCCCCATTAAATCGATCACCGATTTAAAAAAGGGGATGAAGGTGCTGGCGGTAAAAGGATCGACGTCTGCGGTGAATGTGAGAGCGAAGGCGCCGGAGACGACGGTACTCGAGTTTGAAAATTACCAGGATGCTTTCTCCGCATTGAAGGCGGGACAAGGCGATACGCTCACGACGGACAATGCGATCTTGTACGGCATGGTGAAGCAGGACCCGAACTACCAAGTCGTCGGCGGAACGTTCACCGATGAGCCTTACGGAATGGCGATTCGCAAAGGCGACAAAGAATTTGTCGATTTTGTCAACGCAACGTTGGCCGACATGAAGAAAACCGGAGAGTACGACAAGCTGTACGAGAAATGGATCGGCGAGAAACCGGCGCCATAAATCGTCTTCGTGGCAGGATGGCCCGCTAAGCAGGCAGGCTATCCTGTTCCTTGCATTCGCGGCTGCCGCCCAAGGAGGGATAGAAGCTCATGTTCGATAAATTGCGCTTCGATATTTTGACCAAGCATTGGGATACGTACATGCTCGGCTTTGAAAATACTGTGAAAGTCAGCTTGATTGCGCTTGTGGCGAGCTTCATTCTGGGGACAATCATCGCCGTTATGCGGATTGCACCGTTCAAGCCGCTCAATTGGCTTGGGACGATATACGTCGAATTTATCCGCAATATTCCGCTGCTGCTCATCGTGCTGCTGTTTTTTTTGGCATCGCCGACGCTTGGCTTGCCGCTTGACGGGTTTCAATCCGGTACGATTGCGTTGACGGTTTACACCGCGGCATTCATAGCCGAGGCGATCCGGGCGGGCATTCAGGCCGTACCAAAGGGTCAGATGGAAGCGGCGCGCTCATCCGGGCTGACGTATTCGCAAGCCATGTGGTTTATTATTTTGCCGCAGGCGTTCAAAATCGTCATTCCGCCGATCGGCAACCAGTTTTTGAACTTGGTCAAAAATTCGTCCATTCTCGGGGTCGTGGCTGGACTCGATCTGATGTACTACGCGGATATTATTTCGACGCAAACGTTCGTTACGTTCAGCGTGTACATTTTTGTAGCGCTGTTTTATTTGGTGCTGACGCTGCCGATCAGCTTCGGGGTGCGCTATTTGGAAAAAAGAATGGCCGTTAAAGCCTGAGGCGGGATCGAAAGGAGGGAACGGATATGGACTTTACCGGCGCTTACTCGGCGGACAACTTGAGCTTTTTGATGAAAGGGCTCTATATTACGCTCAAGGTTGCTTTTATATCCATCATTCTGAGCTTTGTTATCGGGGCGCTTGCCGGAACGCTGCGCTATGCCCGTATTCCGGTGCTGTCGCAATTGATGGCGGTGATTGTGGAAGTCATCCGCAACTTGCCGCTGCTTCTGATTATCTTTTTCACTCGGTTCGCGCTGCCGGAGATCGGGCTGAAAATGTTTCAAAACGCCGAGTATGCGGCTATCGTCGCGTTGACCGTATTCGAAGCGGCCATGATTGCGGAGATCGTGCGCAGCGGTTTAATGTCGATCGAGAAGGGGCAAATGGAAGCGGCGCGTTCGTCCGGCCTCACCTACGTGCAGGCGTTGTGGCATATCATTCTTCCCCAGGCGCTGCGGCGGATGGTGCCGCCAATGGTGAGCCAGTTCATTTCGCTGCTCAAAGATACTTCGCTTGCCACCGTCATTGTGCTGGCGGAGCTGATGCACAATACGCAGATTGTCGCCGCCGTGAACCCGAACTGGGTCATTCCGATCTTTATCATGTCCGCGCTAATCTATTTTACGGTCAATTTCGTGCTCTCGATCGTGGCCAGACGACTGGAAGCGAGGAATGTATAAAACCAAACCGTCCGAAACCAAAGTTCGGATGGTTCTTTTTTTGCTTGGAAATGAAAATGAAAATACCCGGCGCGCGCGGGGTTGTACCGCCGACTGCCGGGTATCGTAGTGGCATGACTTATTTCTTCTTCTCGGTTTCGCAAGCATCCCGATTTCGAGGCGCTGTGTCCTCGGCGAGCTTGTCCCCGAATTGATCCAACCGGGAAGGGGAGCTTGCCGGCCCGTCGTTGTCCGGTTTGTTGTTTCTTCCTGCCATCGCACTCACCTCCAAGCTTATCGTTCCATTCGACCGAAGCAATTATCCGTTTAAAAGAGAGCGTTGTTTTACGGTCTCCTGCAAGCCTTCGATGCCTGGCGTTGCGATCACTTTCGTTATTTTCTTCGAATATAGCTACCCACATCCGTCATCATAAGCGAAAAAATGCCCTTTTCCTAACAAAACCGGCGTTTATATCATTTTTTATAAGTTGGCGTTATTATTTCTGCAACCTTTTGGAAAGCAAGCGCGTTTAGAAAGTAACTCCGGAGAACAATGCCAATGCGCAATGGCATACAACTTCACTCGTGAAAGGTGGAAAATCATATGAAAAAATGGATCACGATGGTTTCTGCAACGGCGCTCTTTTGCAGCTTAACGGGCGGTTCCGTCCTTGCATTTAATGACGTGGAAGGCGATCAGAAAGCTCCGGTCATGTCACTGAAAGACCGCGGCGTTATTAGCGGTATTGACGATAATCATTTCGTTCCGATGGGAAAAGTCAGCTACGCGCAAAGCGTTCATATGATCGTCAAGGGGCTTGGTCTTAACATCGATAACATGAGGTTCATTAAGCAGCCGGAGGCGTCCGATTATTTCACCAAAGTGCCGAACAACGCGTGGTATGCGCAGTCCTTTATTATCGCGCAGCTGAACGGTCTGCCGATTCCGAAGGACGTCGATCCGAACGGTACGATGACTCGCGAGCAATTCGCTGATCTGCTGGTGCACGCCATTGAGAAGAAAGGCGATTTTCCAACCATCAAGATGTATATTCAGATAGCCGACGAGGATCAAGTGACTCCAGAAATAAACGGTTCCGTGCAGCGCCTGCTGTTATATAAAATTACAAGTCTCGGCGAGGACCGCAAGTTTAATCCGAAACGCGAAATGAGCCGCGGGGAAGCGGCCGTCTGGCTGTATAATGCGATCAAGCTTGTGGAATCGCACAAACAGCCCGTTCAACATGAGGAGATTAAGGTTAGCATTGAAAAAGTGACGGACGACGTGAACAAAGTGATTTTGTCCCGCGGAGAGAAACCGACGGCCGGGTACGGGATTGAGATTACCGGCATTCGATTCGAGCAGAACGGACGAGCGGTTGTTACTTATACGGTGAGCGATCCGGCACCGGACAGCATGAACGCCCAGGTCATTACGGAGCCGAAGGCGGAAACGTACGTTTCATCCAAATATAAAGTGGAGACCGAACCGGCAGCAGCACTACTTCATTAAGGTATCCCTTCCCCCTCACTTGCGAATGGAAAAGGTTTTGCAGGGCACTCGCTGATGCAAAGCCTTTTTTGTGTGCGCATTTTGCTTTCTACACTTTTGCTGTTGCTCGGCTCAATCAGGTTCAACGAGGACAATCTCGGGTAAAAAGGGTATACTACGTTGTATATCAAGGCAGAAACGGAGTGAGCAAAATGAATGAGCAGAATAAAGAAATTAACGGAGGCATGATCGCGTATTCGGATCAAGGCGAAGGGGTACCGGTTGTGCTATTGCACGGATTTTGCGGAAGCTCCGCTTACTGGGACGAGGTCGTTCCGCTGCTTGCCCAAGGGTGCCGGGTTATCGTTCCCGATTTGCGCGGGCACGGCGGGTCGTCGGCACGCGCAGAGCAACAATACAGCATGGACGATTTTGCCGACGATACCGCCGCGCTTTTGGATGCGCTGGATACCGGGCGCGTCGTGCTGCTCGGTCATTCGCTCGGCGGCTATGCCACGCTTGCATTCGCGGAGAAATATCCGGACAAGCTGCTCGGTTTCGGGCTGATTCACTCGACGGCGTTTCCTGACGACGAGAAAGGGAAGGAAGGCCGATTGAAGTCGCAGCAGACGATTAAGCAGCAGGGACTGCCGACATTTTTGGACGGTCTCATACCGAAACTATTCGCACCGGCTCATGTGGAGACGATGCCGGAAGCCGTTCGTAAAGCGAAGGATATCGGACTCGGCACGAATCCGGAAGGGGCGGTGGCGACGCTGGAAGGCATGCGGACGAGGCCGGACCGCAACCACGTATTATCCGCCGCTGCGGTGCCTGTGCTGCTCGTAGCCGGGACCGCCGACCAAATCATTCCGCTGGAACGGGCTTTTTCCGTGAGCGGGGAACGAATAGAACAAAAGCGCATCGACGGTGCCGGTCATATGAGTATGATGGAAGCGCCGGGTGAGCTTACCAAAATTATTCTCGATTTCATTGGGCGGCTGTAACGGCCGCTCTTTTTTGCTTACATAAGTTAAGGTACAATGAAGAAAAGGGGAGGTGCGGTGACGTATGGAGCAAAATGGAGCGAAAACCATCGCGGGGCATCCGGTTATTTTGTACGACGGCAGCTGCGGTTTCTGCAACCGGGCGGTACAGTTCATTATCCCTCGCGATCGCGGCGGAAGATTTCGGTTTACGGCGATTCAATCGGATGCGGGAAGACGGCTGCTTACGGAGCAAGGCCGTGATCCGGACAATTTGGATACGTTCGTGTTGATCGCGGACGGCCGCACATTCACCCGTTCAGCCGCTGCATTAGAGGTGGCGCGCAGGCTGGATGGCGCCTGGCCGTTATGCTACGGCTTCATGATCGTTCCGGGACGACTTCGCGACGGGGTCTACAACTGGATCGCCCGCAACCGGTATCGTTGGTTTGGACGTACGGACGCTTGCCTCCTGCCCAATCCTCAAGAACGGGAGCGGTTTCTCTAGTAGTAATTCGTGCAAGCGAAGATGAATGCATTCCCATTCCCTTATTGAGCAGGGTTCCTTAATTTCTCGGTAGATGCGGCAGATGCAGGCTTGAACAGCCTTTTTTTAATAGCATACGTGATTAATTCCGTTAACAACAGTATGACCAGCAGTCCCGATAGCGAAGCCGTTACCGACAGAGGCAGCACCCACCAATATGTAGGCTGCGAGAAGAACGGAATAAGCGACACAGCCAGTATCGGTGGCGCGTTCAAATGAAACTTGCGAATAACAAGGATCGTGCACAGGCAGGCAACGAGAAAAGTCCACAGCCCGGCATGCATCGCGTAGAACAGTGAGCCGATCGCCGATGCGGCACCCGCACCAGCTACAAGTTTCATCAAGTCTTTCATTGCAAACGCCCGACTGACGAACAAATAAGAAAAAGCCCCGAGCGTAGGGTAAAATAAAGGCTTAAGCGTAGGAAAGCTCTGAGAGAGCCAATAGATCAGAAGAAGATAAAGTGCGATAGCAACGGTCTTGATATCCATCCTCGAAATGTCCTCGATTTCCACATTAGCGGTAGATTAGGCTTTACAGAAGCGGCCTCAAAAATAATACACTGGTCCGAGTTCGGGCGTCAATCCCAATTTTCCAAAAAAAAACGCCTTTCCGACAGCTGCTAGCGATCGGAAAATGGCGTTTTCATTCAAACACGCGAGCTACAGTCCCTCGAAAAACCGGGTGATTTTCTCCAAATACTCCTGCTTGTAAGCCGGATAACTGCGGGCGTGCCCTTCGTTTGCCGGCTTCCACAGTTGAAATTTATCTTTGTGTTTCTCCCACATCGATTCGCTGTTTTGGTAAGGAATCGACGCGTCTCCCGTACTGTGTATAAACAGCACCGGCCTCGGATAAACGCGGTCTACTGCGGATAGGACGTCTACCTGGTTTGGGTCCATGTCAATCAATCGCGGTAAAATGGCCATGATCATCGGCGTGAACGGAAAGTTCGGCAAATGAGACCAAACCGGAAGATTTTCCTCCAAATATCGGCCCAAATGATTAAACGGGCTGTCGGCAACGATACCGCTAACCGACGGCTCCTCCGCTGCAGCCATAAGAGATGTACTGGCGCCCATCGAGAACCCGAGCAGCGCTATGGTTCCGGGGTGGTTGGCTTTCATCCAGTCAACGGCCCCGAGCAAATCGTTCTTTTCGAAATAACCGACCGAAGTCAGCGATCCTTCCGATTCGCCGGAATGACGAAAGTCGAACATCATGACGTTGTAACCGCGGTCGACCAGTTCTTTGGCAAGATTAAGCGCTTCGGCTTTTTTTTGCAGGCGGTTATTGTCGTAACCGTGGGCCATAATAATATTCGGTTTTCTGATCGTGCTGTCTTCCGTTGGTTTGCCCGGCAAGTACCAGCCTTTCAACTGCAGCCGGTCTTGACGGCTTTCAAACTGAATTTGATCAAAGACGAGCCCATGCCGGTCGGGGGAATCGTCGAGCGGCTTCGGTGTCGTATGGGTAAGCTTCCACCCTACATAGGTCGAGACGCCGCCGCACGCTAATATCACAACTAAGATAAGCCCAAGCAGTGTCCACAGCCACGGCTTGATATGAAGGCGGCCGCTGCGCCGTCTCGGCGCTCTGGAAATTGCAGGGGTAGGTCTCATCATCGCATTTCCTTTCTTTCTCCGGATTTACAAAAAAGGCACTCCCCATTATACGACAAGTTCAGACACCGCGACAGACTTAATTGTTTCTTTGGGTGCTTTTGGATGGTCGATAATGGTACCAGAGGGATAGTAGACATCCTACGGCAAACGCGGCCAACGCATAAAACGGGTTCGGCAGTGTCCATAGACCGGGAAGGCACAGGACGACCATGGCGCCGACATGAATCCGAAATCGTACGGTTCGCGCCGATCGATCCTGTAGCCCCGGCGGCAGCGGATAAATATAAGACCAATCGGAATGCCGGTACATTTGCTGAAGCTCCTTGAGCTGAACGGCGGCGATTCCGGCGAATAACAAAATCACCCCTGCGGGGAGCAGCGGACCCGACGAAACGGCGGTCAGCAGTGCACCGATCAACGTTAATCTCACCGTGATGCCGAACCACTCGGAGCGCAGCCATATTCTGCTGTACAAAAAGCCATAAGTGGAATCGGGAGCAAAACGGCGTCCGCCTGCCAGGTTCAGCAGTTTACGCGGCGCGCGCCGCGCGCGGGCTCGGCCGTGAATGCCCGGCACATCGATAAATAAATTCAGCAGCCTTAGGATAAAGGAGCGGTGCTTCAGTTCCGCCGCAAGCAATCCGTGCCAATTCAGGCTGCGCCGGCCGGTTAACTGGCCGATTGCCAAATAAATGAGCAGCCCGGCGGATACTGATAAGGCGCTCCAACTTACAGGCAAATTCATGAGGGCATATGCGAAGCCGGCCGATGCAACGAAACGCAATAGTGTGAATAAGATCACAGGGGGCCGCTCCGTTAGTTGAAGTTCCCGCCAACGAACGGCGAGCAGCACTCTTTTTACAATAAGAAGCATAGCGAGCACATAAATGAAACGGTAGGTGTCGCTCCCCGCAGCAACGGCGTACATGGGCCATAAGATCATCCAGACGGCCAGCAGAAGCAGTGATTGAGCTAAGAAAGCGCGTCTCACTGCTTGTTGCATGTAAGGTGCAAGCTCCGTTTCCAGAGGCAGCAAGTACATCAAATCGGCGTCCTTCAAATAAGTGCGTATCGGGCAAACGGCCAAAAAGGGCCAAAGCACGAGCGCCGCTACCTGCAATAATGGAAACTCGGGAGGCACTTGGTTAAGAAACCGCGTGTAAAAATAAGTGCCGGCCAGCATGACCAAGACAAGCGCTAATGATGCGCTCTGCAGCGCGTAACCGATGTACGGCCGTACTTCCATGAGAAATTGTTTGGTCCGTCTGTTCCACAATTGCCCGACATCCATGCGCAGCTCCGTCAACTTTGCTCACCCCGGGTGACCAGGCTGCAAAATACGTCGTCAAGCGAGGCCTCCGGCATGCCGGCTTGGGCTCGGAGCGCTTCCATATCCCCGGTTGCGGTCAGCTTCCCTTTTTGCAGCAAAAAATAGCGGTCTCCGTACTTTTCGATCGTCGTCAAAATATGAGAGCTGATTAAGATCGCAGCGCCGCTTTCTTTCACTTTGACCATCAGCTCAAGTAATGAGCGAATGCCGAGAGGATCGAGGCCGAGGAATGGCTCGTCGATAATATACAGCTCCGGCCGGACGAGAAAAGCGCTCATGATCATCACCTTCTGCTTCATCCCTTTGGACAGGTGAGCGGATAGGCGGTTCGCGTAAGCCGACATTTGGAATTCCTCCAACAGCGCGGCGGAGCGGCTCTCGTAATGTTCCCGCTGCATGCCGTAGGCCATCGCCGCAAGCTCGATATGCTCTTGCACCGTCAGCTCTTCATATAGCAGGGGGCTTTCCGGTACATAGGCGTATGTTCGGCGGTATGCCGTCGGATCGTCTTGTATTGTTCGGCCTTTCAAGCGGATTTCGCCCGTATGCGGCTGCATCAGCCCTAAAATATGTTTAATCGTCGTACTTTTGCCGGCGCCGTTCAGTCCGATCAAACCGACCATTTCCCCGGCGTGGACGGAAAAATTCAATTGATGTAATACAGGCCTTTGCCGGCTGTATCCGCCGGTCAGCCGTTCGACTTCCAATAAAGGCTTTGATTGCAACTGCATTCGTCATATCACCTCAATGCTTATTTTACCTTTTTTTAGGATGAAATGAAAAAGAGCTGATCCTTTGCGCTTTATTCGGCAAAACAACCGGCGAAATGCTGCCGCTTCGTATCAGAAGGGATACAAATTCAAGTTGGTAAAAAAAAGACTTGCATTGTTAATCATATATGTGATAAATTATTTTTCGCTGCCTGATGCAGTCGTTCAAAAATTTCTGCACTCTGCGGGTTCGTCCCCTCGGTTTGGAAAAAAAAGAACTTGCAATGAGGTAAGCAAATGTGGTAAATTAGTTTTTGCTGTCGCGTTGATGCGAAGCAACGAAACAAATGCAAGTTGCTTTGGAAAAATAAATACTTGCAAAGCTGATGCGAGATGTGGTACATTGATTTTCCGGCTGTTTAAGACAAGCCGATTGATGAAATACTTGAATCAAGCAACAGTGAAACAAATTGCCCTTTGAAAACTGAACAACGAGTGAGTGAATTAGAGAATGAAAATTCTCGCCAGTTTTAAATTTTGAGCTTAATCAGCTTACATTGATAGCGAACATCGCCTTCGGGTGATGGGAGCCACTTTAATGGAGAGTTTGATCCTGGCTCAGGACGAACGCTGGCGGCGTGCCTAATACATGCAAGTCGAGCGAGGGTCTTCGGACCCTAGCGGCGGACGGGTGAGTAACACGTAGGCAACCTGCCTGT
>NZ_JBHSRV010000026.1:0-50076 GCF_042659105.1 Paenibacillus allorhizosphaerae
CATCAACCGTTTGGTGATGATGGCGGAAGGGAACCACGCGTACCCATCCCGAACACGAACGTTAAGCCTTCCAGCGTCGATGGTACTTGGACCGCAGGGTCCTGGGAGAGTAGAACGTCGCCAAGCAGCAGAAAATCCCCATGAATTGGGGATTTTTTTTATGAAGAGAAGAAAGTATAAAACTATTGAGGGATCCAGGGTTCGGGGAAGTATTTCTGCGCCACAGATCTCAAAAAGTTAAGGCGTGTCCAGTGAGACTAGAACATTTAGCTGTGACCGAGCGTACAACCGGCTTTTTCGTGATATAATAAGCAGGTATAGCTGTATTGTATCGTGGGGGGAAAGGAGGGCAAGCCGATGTTTACTGCGGCAAACAAGAAAATAGAAACATTCGAAGGTAAACGCTTTCCTTTCAAAATGAGCATACAGCGGGACAGGCATTTTCTGGTCAATTCACATTGGCACGAGCACTTGGAATTAATTAAAATTGTACAAGGACCGGCAAGGCTTCAGATCGATCAACATAGCTTTGACGCCGAAACGGGCGAAATTTATTTTATTAACAGCTGTCAGATTCATTCCGTCACCTCTTTCCCTGGAGCTAACTGCGTCATTCAAGGGATGGTGTTCGACAAGACGCTGTTGTTTTCTCAGGAAAATTTGGAAATGAGGCACCTGCTGTCCCTTTTCCTCAGGTCGGATAAAGTTGCAAACAGGTATGTAAAGACCCATCCACTGTGGCCGGGACTGAATTTCGAGATGGACACCGCATACCAGGAGTACACCGAAGCGGAAGTGGGGCATGAATACAGCATTCTCTCCAGCGTGTATAGAATCATTGTCCCCATGCTGCGTCTATATGAGAAAGACTTGAACAGCGGCCCTCCGCGCCATTACGCCAACCAATACATGCGGCTGAAGCCAGCCATCGATTACATGGAGGAACATCTTGCCGATAAAGTGTATATGGAAACGGTTTGCGAGAAGGTCAATATGAGCCTTTACTATTTTTCCAGCCTGTTTAAAAAAGTTTTCGGCATGCCTCCGGTACAATACTTGATCCAACTGCGTATCGATCACGCTAAGCGGCTATTGCTCGATGAGGAAAGGTCCATCACGGAAATTGCCGAGCTCTGCGGGTTTTGCAACATTAATTATTTTGACAAAGTATTTAAAGAGAAGAGCGGATTTACGCCAATGGATTTTCGCAAGCGGTATGTCCATCAGGGTTAACTATGGAGGAATCAAGCCATGTCTGTCCAAGCAGGCGGGCATTCGGTATAGTCCTCTCCGTTGAAACGAATATGAGTATAGCCACGTGAAAGAGGCTGCCGTATAATTGGCAGCCTCTGTTTGAAGTACGCGCAGCATGAGCATCATCTCTACAATGAAAGTCCGGAATCGGGACTGGCTACTTGGGACCGCTGTTTGCGACAGCATGTACGGTGGCATGAGAAGGCGGGACTAGCCGCCCCATTTACTCGAATGAATATACACCGATCCCAGCATAAAGCTATTCGACGAAAGTCGTTACGCTTTTCGGTGCAAGCGTGTACTCAAAGCTGCCGCCGCCCGTCGTATAGTTTCCGATCGATGCTATATTTTCCGTGCCACTCGTTCGGTATACCGCGACCGATGTGCCGGTCATCCCGTTAATCGTTACGGTTATAGGCTCGGAAGAACGATTGGCCGCAACGAGCGCCGCTTTGTTCGTTGCCGTGTTTTTGGCTGCCGTCACGGTGACGTAGCTGTTGCCGCTGTCTGCCTTCACGTTGCGATCTCCCGGCCGGATGAAGCGGCTGAATTGCCCCATCGTATACAGCCTCTTGTTGATGGTATACGTGCCATCGAGTTTCAGATCGACGAGCGATTGGCGAGAAACGCCGGAAGTGGCCGCGGTAGGCTTCGTAACAAACCACCAATACAAGTATGAGCTGTAGCCCTGCTCCAATGCGGCACTGATTTGATCGGCGACCGCAAGTCCCCCTTCAATCGTAGAATCGTTCGGATCAGGCATGCTGTATTCCATCATAAATAACGGTTTGTTAAACTTGCGCAGATCATAGTTATAAACGTCATAGGTATCCCATGCATAGAAATGAGTGGCGATATAATCGAGCTTTTGTATGACCGCCGAATCCATCTGATTTAACAATTTAAACGACGAGCCCAGGTGCCCGCCTTCAGGGGCTCCGATTCCTACATCGATTCCATCCATCTTGAACGCCTCATACACAGTGGATACCACGCTGCTCATCTCCGGTCCCGTATAAATCGCCGATGCATAATCCATCAACGCTTCGGGCTCATTCTGGATACTGAGCCAGTTGACGTCGTATCCGTAGTCTTCCTTGTATTTTTTGGCCCAGGTCAGCAAATACTCGGCAAAGTCGTCATAATGCTCCGGCTTCAGATGGCCTCCGCGAATCGCGGACGCGTTGTCCTTCATCCAGGCCGGAGGGCTCCAAACCGATGCGGCGAACCGCATAGTGGGGTTGCGGCTGATCGCCTGATCGGCGAACCACCTTTGATGGATATCCGTATCAAAGTCCCATACGCCCGGTGTAGGCTCTATCGAAGCCTGGAATGCATTTCTCGGATCGGGATCGCTTTTCGTGAACGGATTAATTTCAAGTCTGACGATATTGAGACCGGCTTCATCGTCTTCCATGCCGAAAAATTTATCAAGCAGCAATTGCTGCGTCGTCGTATCGATGCTCATGAAGTCGTAGACCGGGTCGTTGGCCGTAGCGCCGAAGCCCCATATTTCCTGCTGAACCGTATTTTTGTCCACCTGAATGAGATTGGCCTTCTTCGATACGATCGTAACAATCTTGTCTTCCGCATTCCATGATACCGTCGCTTCCAGCGCATCGGCGACAAAGTGCGCCGGCACCATCAGTACCCCATCCTTGAGGTATGCCGATCCAGCGAGGGCGACATTCGAGCCGTTCACCTGCGCAATGGATTCGCCGGCGGTTATCTGGCTCGTTCTGCCGTCCTTTACGGCCGTCGCCGTCAGCGTCTGTTCATTCCACGACACATCGGCTCTCAATGTGGCGAAGGTTTTGGGCAACTGCAGATATGGAATGCTGTTTTTCGTCTCCGGCTTGCCGTTCAAGTACACGACCGGTTTGCCGTCCACGACGGCCTGCATCGCTTTGGGAGGGATTCGCGAAGGCGGAATTTCCGTCGTCACGCCGGTCTTCACGACTTCCACATCGTCGATGTACAGCTTGCCGACAACGTCGGTATAACCGGGGAGCGACATTTGCTCGATCGCGATGCCGTAAACGGGGTCCACCCCGATCGTATACGGAAGCGTAATTTGCACCCAGTCCTGATCGGTGACGAGCGCCCGGTAATTGGCTCTGTCGTTGTAGTAGCCCGTGTTGGTTAGCGTGCCGTCAATATCGATGACGGAAAGGTGGAAGTAGCCGGCCTTTACGGGGCTGGTGGAATCCACTCTGGCATAGAGGGACAAGTTGTACTGCGTGCCCGGGGTCGCATCGAGCCCCGTGAAAGCGTCGTTTATTTTGACCCGGTTATACAATTCCGTTCGTCCGGCAATGTGAACGCTTTTGCCGCCATATACGCCGTGTACGACGGTATTGTCCAGCGACAAATTCCAGAGCGCTTGCCCGCCTCCAACGCCGATATTCGCGTTCTGTATGCTGGTAGCGTCATCGTACGTAATATGTTTCGAGGTCGGCGGCGGCACTTCGGCGATCTCTACGTCGTCAATATGGAACACCGGCACCGTTTGGGTCCAGCTTCCGGAGCCGATCTGTTCGACGGCTATCCCATACACCGGGTCTCCGGTCGCCAAGTACGGAAGCGTCAGCTTCGTCCAGCCGTCCTGGCCGACCAAAAATTTATAATTAGTCGTGTCGAAATAATATGGCGGGTCCGATGGCTGCTTCGTGCCAGGATATGTCACGACGGACAAGAAGAAATATCCGTTCGTCACGCTGCTGCTCGCGCCAACCTTTGCCCACACGGAAATGTCGTAATGCTTGCCTGCCTGCATATCGAGACCGTCAAAAGCATGCGTTATTTTTAACCGGTTATATGGCTGTGTGCGTCCGCCAATTTTAATGCTTTTCCCGGAATTGCCGCGGTAAACGGCGGAATCCAGACTAACATTGGACATGCTCAATCCACCGCCGGCTTCCAAATTCGCCTGCGAGATGTTCGAATACACGTCGAACGTAATGCTGACGGACGGCAAGGGTGATCCCGATCCGCCGCTTTCTTCGGCCTGTGCCTCGGAGACGAAACCGAACATTTGGAGCAATAAACTAAATACCAAACATAAGCGCAAATAGTAGCCTGTATATGGTCTCTTCCATGCATTTTTCATGACAGAGGCCCCTTTCGAATGGTTTTGATCGATGCGCCGCTATACGCATGCAGGATGTTTAGAGGGAAGGCGATGCGCGGAGAGGGGCCGGGCCGGGCGTTTTCCTGTCGAGGCGGTCCCAGCCAATGGCCTCTTGAGGCCCGTCCGAAGAGTTTCGCCAGACCCCGCAGCCGCCATGCTCATCGCAGTTCAGCGCAACTCGTTGTCGTCTTTCAGGTGCATCTGTACCGGGTTCAACAGGCCGCGGCGCTATTTAACTGCGTTCGCTTCCACGCGTTTGTTAACTTTGTCTTCGGCTTCCCTCAGGGCGGTGTTCAGATCTTTGCCGTTCATATATTCCTCGAAGCTTTTGAAAACCAGATCTCTGCCGAGCGAATTGTACTGCGAAAATTCCGGCGCCGTAGGAGACGTGCTTTTGAAAATGGATTGCAAATTTTTACCTTTGAGAAACGGCATATCCGCTCCGAGCGCCTTCTTCATCTCCGGATTTTTCAGCGAGGACAACCGCGCCGTTGTCTTCGCGCTCTGCATCTGCACCTCATCCGAGGACATGACGCTTAGAAACTGTGCCGCCTGATCCTTGTATTTGCTCGTTTTGGCAATGAGGAAAAGCTGCGAATCGACATGGTTGTACAGGTTCGGCTTCTCCTTGAAGCTCGGATATTGCGCCAAATCCCAGTTCAGGCCAAGCTTGGTTGCCTCTTCGAGACCGATATTGAGCAAATTGTTGTACGGAAGCATCGCGATCGTCTGATCTTTCATAAACCAGTTGCGGGCTTGGAACGAGTTCAGCTTTTCCGGCCTGTTGTGGGGAATACTCCAAATTTCTTTGGCTGTTGTAAATATGGTCCGCCATCCGTCCGTATTTACGACGGCCCGGTTCGTCTTGGAGTCGACGTAGGTAAGCGATAGCGGCATGGCCATGCGGGCGATCGTATCGGGATCAAGTCCCCGGTATTCGACGCCGTTGTCCAGGCGTGATACTTTTTTGGCGACCTCAATCGCGTCTTCCCATGTCATGCCGTCCTTTGGATAAGGGACGCCGAACTTGTCGAATATATTCTTGTTGTAATAAAGCGCGCTGAAGTGGGCGAAGAAGGGCAAGCCGTACAGTTCGCCCTTGTCTGACTTGGCGCTGGCAAGCATAGCCGAATCGAAACGTTCCAGATTCACCTGATGCTTCTTCATGAGCGGGGTTATATCCTCAAGCAGATCCAGCATCTTGTACGTGCCGATATCCATGTTGTTCGTATAGATGAGATCCGGCGGCTGCCCGGCTGCGACCAGCTCGGCAATCGTCGTTCCTTTGCCCTGCCGGATCGGCTCCACGCTAATTTGCGGAAATTTTTTCTTGAGCGGCGCCACAATCAGCGTGTTCAGATCTTCGTCGGTGATCGAGCTGTTGGATACATACACCTTCAAGGTCGCAGGGCTCGTATTGACAACCGGTGTGCCCGGCGCATCGGATTGGCCATTAACGCCGCCGGTTCCCGAATTGGTTCCCCCGCAGCCTGCCAACGCCGTAATCATGGCGAGCATGGATAATCCTGTTATCGTTTTGTTCGGCTTCATTCAAACTCTCCTCCTGATTAATATAATATAATACCGAAATAAAGCGCTTTCATTTAAATGCCTTTGAAGGTCAAGGGCAACGGCATCTGCGGTCGATCCACATTTGCCGGCATGAAGGCGTCAAAATTTCAGCTAGGTGCGGTCAACAACGGCGAGAACACGTTGCTTCCAGCAAGAAACGCCGATTCGACTCCCCTTATTGCATATACCTCGATGTTGGGGTATGCCTCCCTCCTTAAACTTACAGTTCGCTTTTCATTTATACTATAACGGATGATCTTTTTGAAATTCTACCTAACTTTATTGAAGAAATTTAAGTTTTTTTGCTGTTTTACAAGTTCGCGCTCAACGATTGAGAACGCAGAAGAGACAGTAGATATGTATCGCCTAAAGCAGCTCAGAAAGCTGCCTATGGCATTTAACGAATTCTCCATGTGCAAGCAAGCCGACATGAGCAGGCCGCGAGCAGCCGTCATATTGACATGACAGCACAAGGAAGGTTATAATTTATTTTCAATAGTGCATATTTGGAAAGCGTTGAAGAAATACAGTAGGTCATAGCCCATTAGCCAGAGAAAAGGCTTTGTACGGTAGTGTGCACGTCGTACGCACCGTCCAGCTGTGAAAGCCTTTCTAATGAAGGATGACTGAACGCTCATTTCTGAGCGCGGATGAGAAGGCCGGCGTTGATTGGGACGCATGGTTCGAAAAACCCGCCGGCGGGAGCCGTTACAATCCGTTCTGAGGAGATTGCGTTACGTTCCGTAAGGAAAGCGCAATAACCAGGGTGGTACCGCGAGCACATCGTCCCTGTTACAGGGGCGATTTTTTATGTTTTTTACACAAATATTCCATTTCAGATGGACAACTGACAACGTTGATTCATCGTTGCAGCAGTTGCAAATATAGGAGGAGCTATCGATGAAAGCCAGTGAAATTCGCGCAAAATGGTTGAAGTTTTTTGAAAGCAAAGGCCATAAGATCGAGCCGAGCGCACCGCTTGTTCCGCATAACGACCCGTCGCTGCTCTGGATTAATGCCGGGATGGCGCCGCTAAAGCCTTATTTTGACGGCCGTGTCGTGCCGGACAACCCGCGGATTGCCAACTCGCAAAAGTGTATCCGCACCAACGATATCGAAAATGTAGGGAAAACGCGCCGTCACCATACGTTTTTCGAAATGCTCGGTAACTTTTCGATCGGCGATTACTTCAAAGAAGAAGTGATCACGTGGGCGTGGGAATTTTTGACCGACCCGCAGTGGATCGGCTTCGATCCGAATCGTTTATCCGTAACGGTGTACCCGGAGGATACCGAAGCGTTCGAGCTGTGGAACAAAAAAATCGGTCTGCCGGCGGAACGCATTTACAAACTGCAGGAAAACTTCTGGGATATCGGCGAAGGCCCGTGCGGCCCGTGTACCGAGATTTTCTACGATCGCGGCGACGCATATGGCGACCTGAACGATCCGGAATGCTGGCCGGGCGGAGAGAACGAGCGGTTCCTTGAAGTATGGAACCTCGTATTCTCGCAGTTTAACCACAACAAGGACGGCAGCTACACGCCGCTTCCGAACAAAAATATCGATACGGGCGCAGGGCTGGAGCGTTTTGCTTCGATTCTGCAGGACGTTGACAGCAACTTCGACACCGATCTGTTCCAGCCGATCATTCAAAAAACGTGCGAGCTGGCCGGAGTGAAATATAAGCAAAATGAAGAGTACGATGTCGCGCTCAAAGTGATCGCCGACCATATTCGTACGGTTGCCTTCTCCGTAGGCGACGGCGTGCTGCCGTCCAACGAAGGACGCGGGTACGTTATCCGCCGTTTGCTGCGCCGCGCAGTGCGTTACGGCAAAGTGCTTGGCATGGATAAGCCGTTCCTGTACTTGCTGACGCCGATCGTAGGCGACATTATGGGCGTATACTATCCGGAAGTGGTGGAAAAGCGCGAATTCATCGAGCGCGTGATTCGCACAGAGGAAGAGCGTTTCCATGAAACGCTGTCCGACGGATTGGCCATTTTGGCGGAGCTTGTAGAGAATGCGCGCAAAGAAGGAAGCAACCAAATCAGCGGTCCGGATGCGTTTAAATTGTACGACACCTACGGCTTCCCGTTCGACTTGACGGAAGATTTCGCTGCGGAAAAGGGGCTTACGGTTGACCGCGACGGCTTCGACCGGTCGATGCAGGAGCAGCGGGACCGCGCCCGCGCCGCGCGCCAAGAGTCGGAAAGCATGAAGGTACAAGGCGGTCCGCTCGCCGACTTTACGGTTAAAAGCGAATTTGTTGGTTATACTGAATTGGTAACTACTGCTAAAGTGATCGCGATTGTGCATGAGAACCAATTCGTCGATTTGGTCGGAACGGGTGAAACGTGCCAAGTTCTACTGGATCAGACGCCATTCTATGCGGAAAGCGGCGGTCAAGTCAGCGACCACGGCTATATTACAGCTGGCGACTCAGTGCTCAAGGTGGAAGATGTGAGCAAGGCGCCGCACGGACAGCACGTGCATACGGTCGTCGTGGAAGCCGGCGTTCTGCGCAAAGGTGATTCCGTGCAAGCGACGGTCACGCAAGAAGTGCGTGAGGATATCATCAAAAACCATACGGCTACGCATTTGCTGCACAAAGCGCTGAAAGAAGTGCTCGGCGACCACGTAAACCAAGCGGGCTCGCTGGTGGCGCCGGAACGGCTTCGTTTCGACTTCTCCCATTTCGGAAGCATTACGCCGGAAGAACTGCAAGATATCGAACAGCGCGTCAATGCGCAAATTTGGAAGAGTACGGCGGTAAAAATTTCCCTGAAGCCGATCGCAGAAGCGAAGGCTATGGGGGCTATGGCGCTGTTCGGTGAGAAGTATGGCGAGGTGGTACGCGTTGTGCGCGTCGGCGGCTACAGCTTGGAATTGTGCGGCGGCTGTCACGTAGACAATACGAGTCAGATCGGATTATTCAAAATCGTAAGCGAGTCGGGCATCGGCTCCGGCATTCGCCGGATCGAAGCGGTAACCGGCCGCAATGCGTATCAATATTTGGATGGACAGCTGCAATTGCTTCGCGAAGCGGCCGGTCTGCTCAAATCGAACATTGCCGACGTACCGAAGCGGATCGAAGCTTTATATGTCCAGCTTAAGGATGTATCGCGCGAAAATGAATCGCTTAAGGCGAAGCTCGGCGGCATCGAAGCCGGTTCCTTGACGGAACAGGCCAAATCGGTGAATGGCGTGACATTGCTTACGGCGCAAGTAAATGCAGGCGACATGGAATCGCTCCGCAATATCGTCGACCAAATGAAAAATAAGCTCGGCTCGGCAATCATCGTACTCGGCGCGGCTGCGGAAGATAAAGTAAATCTCGTGGCTGCGGTAACGCCCGATTTGGTGTCCAAAGGCTACCACGCCGGAAAGCTGATCAAAGAAGTGGCTGCACGCTGCGGCGGCAGCGGCGGCGGTCGTCCGGACATGGCGCAAGCCGGAGGCAAGGACGCGTCCAAGCTGCAAGAAGCGCTGCAAAGCGTGGAACAGCTCGTACAATAGATTGCAATGGCAAGCGGCGAAAGCTTCGAGAGAAGCTTTTCGTCCGCGCGCAATTAAGGTGCGAACCACGCAATAATGGCTCGGAATTTGTGTCTGACAGCGGACAATTCTCTATAAAGAACGCTATTTCTCAATAAATTTCAGGCTGTCAAGAGGAATTATTAGGAAAATAGCGAATAGAGAGTTATAATAAGGTTAGGGGGTGCTGTAGTATGAGCTCGATGGATAAAACAATGAAGTTTAACGTCAAAGCAGAAGAGATTGAAACGTCGCCGAAAGAAGTTATTTTGGCAGTGTACGACGCACTTCAGGAAAAAGGCTATAACCCGATTAATCAGATTGTTGGTTATTTGCTTTCAGGCGATCCGGCATACATTCCGCGCCATAACAATGCAAGAAGCATTATCCGGAAACGGGAACGGGATGAACTGATCGAGGAGCTCGTCCGATCATACCTGCAGCAAAATAAATAATGACGTCATGTTGATAACGGACTCCTTTGTTTGATGGAGGACCCGTTGCGATATGTTGACAACTGTCTCTCTCTCTAGATTACGGAGTAACAGTTGCAACGGGGGAGCGGTTATGCGTTTAATGGGATTGGACTATGGGGACAAGACGATCGGCGTCGCGGTCAGCGATGAGCTCGGCTGGACCGCTCAGGGACTTGAAGTCATTCGACGGACGACCGCAGAGCGGGACACCGCTAGGCTGCGGGAGATCATGGCTGCTTACTCCGTCGGCGAAATCGTGGTCGGTTTGCCCAAAAATATGAACAACACGATTGGGCCGCGTGGTGAAATTTGCATCGCATTCGCCCAAAGTTTGCATGAAACACTACAAGTACCCGTGCATATGTGGGATGAACGGCTAACGACGGCTTCGGCGCAGCGAACGCTGCTGGAGGCGGACGTCAGCCGTAAGAAACGCAAGCAGGTCATCGATAAGATGGCCGCTGCGCTTATATTGCAAGGATATATGGATGCCCATTCTAAATGATCAAAGAGGTGATCGATTTGTCTAAGGATCAAACCAACGACCAGGAACAGCTTCTGGAGGAGCCGGAAATCATCATTATTCCGGACGACGAAGGCAATGAAGAGGAATTTGAAGTCATCATGAAGTTTGAAGTGGATGGCTCGGACAAAAAATACATGATGGTCGTTCCGGTTGATGCCGACGAGGAATCGGATGAAGTGTACGCGTTCCGTTACGAAGAAGACGGAGACGATCTTCAATTGTACACGATCGATGATGAAGAGGAATGGAACATTGTCGAGGAAACGTTCAACACGCTGATGGAAGAAGCGGACGACGAAGAAGAAACGAAATAACAGGGCATAACAGGCGCTTTTAACTCATGCGGTTAAGCGCCTGTTTTTTATATGGATGCCGCACACGGAAAAAAGAAGCAAGCGTTGAATATAATAACGGCTTACACGGCAAGCGGGGTCCGTATTATAACTTCCATGTCCGAATATGATATGATGGTAAGTAGCGGCAAGTTTATAAAAGTAAAAAGACCTGGAGCGATCCATTTGCGGGTAGTTGTCAGGTAAAGGAGGATATAGCGTTGTACCGGATTTCGGATGTCACACCTTCGCAGCAGTTGCGGGAAGCTTTCGGAGATGATATTATTTTGTATGACGAGCAACAGGAATCCGTCGTTTACCGCATTGTTTCCGAGTTTACGCTGCAAGGGCAAGGTTATGCCATGCTGGAGAAAGCGAAGCCCGGCAAAGAGGATGAACCGGAAATTTTCCGGGTCACGAAGGAAACGGACGGCAGCCTAACACTTCAAACGATCGAAGATGACGATGAATGGGAGACCGTCTCCGAACTCTTCGACGAGCTGACTTTTCCGGCTGACGAACAATTATAATTTACGGTTAAGGTAAATTGTTGCCCGAGCGGAGATGATCCGCTCTTTTTCGTTTGTATGCCGAGGCTTCGGGATCAGGCCAAGGCGGCTGACCGGTAGTGGAAGGACGAACTGCAATGAAACGGGTAGTGTTACGAATCAGCGCCATAATGATCATACTAATAATAGGCAGCGGAGCAGGCTTCGCTTTGCATGTCGGCAAAGCGCTTCAGCCCATGCCGGCAGCACCCGAGATACAGCGGATTTCTTATCCACCCGGCACGACGACAGCGCAGCTCGCCGCGCAGCTGCAAGACAAAGGAATCGTACGGGATGCGCGCATTTTTACATGGTACCTGAAATTCAAGAAAGAAGGCTCACGCTTTCAGGCCGGCGAGTACGATATGTCGCCCGGGATTGCCCCCGATCGCATTATCGGGCTGCTCAATCGCGGGGAAACGGTCAAAGAAGAAATGCTGCGTCTTACCGTACCGGAAGGGTACACGGTCCGGCAAATTGCCGAAAAGCTGCAGCCGTTCGGGATCGAAGCGGACGAATTTGTCCGGCAGGCGCAAAGCTTCAAGCCTAAAGGCGAATCGTTGGCGGCGTCCATTCCGAACGATCCGGCGCTCAAGTGGCGGCTGGAAGGGTATCTTTTCGCTGAGACGTATGAGTGGAAGAAGGACGTTAAGCCGCAGGACATGCTTGAGAAAATGATCGCCGAGCTGGACAAGAAGCTGGAGGGACTGCCTCCAGGCTGGCAGGAGACGCTGAAGCAGCGGGGGCTCAGCTTTCACGAGGCGCTGACACTGGCATCGCTGATCGAACGCGAAGTCGTGCTGGACGAAGAACGGGCGCTTGTCAGCGGGGTTATCGCCAATCGTCTCAAGCAGGGCATGCCGCTGCAAATCGACGCGACGGTGCAGTATTTATTCGATAAATCGAAGGACCGTCTTTTCGAGAAAGATTTGCAGATCGAAAGCCCGTACAACACGTATTTGAACAAAGGCTTGCCGCCGGGACCGATTTCCAGCCCAAGTCTGGCGTCGATTAGCGCCGCCATATTCCCCGCGGAAACGAACTATTTGTTCTACGTTACCAAAAAAGACGGCAGCAAAGGTCATTTGTTCGCTGAAACGTACGAGCAGCATAAGAAAAACATTGAGGACAGCAACAAAGTCGCCAGCAGCGGGACGAAGCCTTAATGATAACAAACAAGCAATGCAATAAACGATAAAGACGGTGATAGGTTATGCAAACGGAGCTGTTGATTACGGCCGGCTCAGTGGAAGAAGTCAGGCGTTATATCGCCGCGGGAGCGAATGCGGTCATTGTCGGTGAACACCGGTTTGCGCTGCGGATGCCCGGCGAAGTGACGCTGCCGGAGCTCGCTGACGTCGTGCCCTGGGTTCACGAGCAAGGAGCCAAAGTGTACGTGGCGGTCAATAATATTATGGAGAACGATATGCTTGGAGACTTGTCCGCGTATATCGCAAAGCTCGGCGAGCTCCAAGTCGATGCGATTGCGTTCGGCGATCCCGCCGTGCTGATGGCGGTGCGTCAGGCCGCGCCAGGATTGCCAATGCACTGGAACGCGGAGATGACGTCCACTAATTACGCAACCGCTCGCTATTGGGCAAGCAAAGGCGCAGGACGCATCGTGCTGGCGCGGGAGCTCAATCTGGACGAAACGCTCGAGATCAAGCGGCAGCTCGGCGATGAAATGGAAGTGCAAGTGCAGGTGCACGGCATTACGAACATTTACCATTCGAAGCGGAGCCTGCTGACGAATTATAAGGAGCATCAGGGCCGTCCGGAGGAGCTTGACAAGCTGACGCTCGGACAGGAGGAAGGGTTGTTCCTGATCGAGCAGGAGCGCCAAAATGAGCGCTATCCGGTGTACGAGGATCAGAACGGTACGCATATTATGAGCTCCGACGATATTTGCATGCTGGACAGTCTGCATGAGCTGCTGGAGGGCGGATTGGACAGCTTGAAGATCGACGGACTAATGAAGTCAGTGGAGTACAATGAGACGGTCGTCCGCAGCTACCGTCAGGCGATCGACGCTTACGAAGCGGATCCGGCCGGGTATGAATTTCAGGAACAATGGCTCGATGCGATCCGTGAGCTGCAGGACCCGAGACGCGAACTGTCGTATGGTTTCTTTTATAAAGAGCAAGTGTATTAATAAAAAATGGCTTTAAGCGAGGTGGAAAGAGATGACTTTGGTTCGGGAACAACTATTGGGCAAACGGGTGCGGCTGGAGAAGCCGGAGCTGCTGGCGCCGGCGGGCAGTCTGGAAAAATTAAAGTTCGCCGTACATTACGGAGCGGATGCGGTGTACATTGGCGGACAGCAATACGGCCTGCGGTCGAATGCGGACAACTTCACGTTCGAAGAGATGCGGGAAGGGGTCGAGTTTGCGGAAAAATACGGCGCGAAAGTGTTTGTCGCTACGAATATTTATGCGCATAACGAAGATATTTCCGGCCTGGAAGACTACTTGCGGGGCATTCAAGACGCAGGTGTGCATGCGATTATCGTAGCCGATCCGATTATTATCGAAACGTGCAAACGGGTCGCTCCGAAGCTGGAGATTCACCTCAGCACGCAGCAGTCGACGATGAACCGCGGCGCCGTGCAATTCTGGAAAGATGAAGGCATCGACCGCGTCGTGCTGGCACGAGAGGTGAGCATGGAAGAAATCGTCGATATCAAGAAGAACGTCGATATTGAAATCGAAGTGTTCGTGCACGGCGCGATGTGCAGCTCGTTTTCGGGCCGCTGCGTGCTGTCGAATCATTTTACCGACCGGGATTCGAACCGCGGCGGGTGCTCGCAGTCTTGCCGCTGGAAGTACGATCTATTTACGACCGAGGAAGACAGGTCGCAGCAGCAGATCGGTATGAAAGAGCTGCCGCTGTTCCAGGAAGGCGACAATCCGTTCTCCATGAGCTCGAAAGATCTTGCGATGATCGAGCATTTGCCGGAGCTCATTCGCTCGGGCGTGGACAGCTTCAAAATCGAAGGCCGGATGAAAAGCGTGCATTATGTAGCAACGGTCGTCAATGCGTACCGTCAGGCCATCGACGCTTATTTCGAAGACCCCGAGCATTACGAAATGAAGCCGGAATGGTTGTATGAAATCCAGAAGGCGGCGAACCGGCCGCTGAATACCGGGTTTTTCTTTGACCATCCGGGTCACGAAGATCATATTTTCGAGCCGGAAGACAAGGCGGCGCCGTACGATTTCGTCGGCGTGGTGAAATCGTATGATGCGGCAACGAAGATGGCACTCATTCAGCAGCGCAATCACTTCAAGCCGGGCCAGGAAGTCGAGTTTTTCGGGCCGAAGGGTACGTTCTTCAAGCAGACCGTCTCCGAACTGCACAGCGAGGATGGAGAACAACTGACGGCTGCTCGTCATCCGCTGCAGCTCATTCGCATGCAGGTGGATCATCCGGTGCACCCGATGGATATGATGCGCAAAAAGATTGGTAAATAACCTTAACAATAACGATATTTGACACCAGATAAAGCTCCTTACCAAGACGTTTTGTCCGACACAGTGGATGGCCGCATCCGCTTTTCGGGCAGAACGTCTTTTTTGCTTAACGGCCCGTTATCGATATTGAATTTGCGTTATTTATAGAAATCGCGATCTGGGATAATCTAAGCGTAGGCCCAATAGCGGTGATCGAATCCAATCATAACATCGAGGGCAATATGCAGCATTCCAGGGAGGTCCACGAAATGAATAATACATGGAAACGGATCATGAGCGTAAGTATGGCATCTGTCTTAACGGCAGGATTGCTGGCCGGATGCGGAGGCGGCGCGCAGAAACCTGCGGAAGGCGGGCAAGGGCAAGCCGCGGCGAAGCCGTTCCAAGGCAAGAAGCTGACGCTCGTCACGGCAAACCATCCGTGGGGCGAGGCAATCAAGCCGCTCATACCGAAGTTTGAGGAACAAACGGGGATGAAGGTGGAGCTGCAAAGCTTCTTCGAGGATCAGCTGACGCAAAAGCTGACCGTCCAATTCACGACGGGGGCGACAACGCCGGACGTGTTCATGTATCGTCCATTGCAGGAAGGCAAGCTGTTCTACAAGAACGGATGGGTACAGCCGCTTGACGAGTATGTCGGGAAAGATGCCAATTACGACTTCAACGATTTCTCCAAATCGGCCGTAGGCTCGACGACGGTAGACAAGAAGCTGACGGGCATACCGGTCATTACCGAGCAGGAAATCCTTTATTACCGCAAAGATTTGCTGCAAAAAGCGGGCATCGCGGTGCCGAAGACGCTTGACGAGCTCGTAGCCGCGGTCAAAAAGCTGCATGACCCGAAAAATGAAATGTACGGCTTTGTCGCCCGCGGCCAGCGCTCGCCGCTCGTAACGCAAGTATCCTCCTTCCTGTACTCGGAAGGCGCGGACTTCATGAAGGACGACAAAGCAACGGTCAATACGCCGGAGGCGCTCAAAGCTTTCGGAACGTACGCCACCTTGCTTAAAGATTACGGCCCTCCGGGCGTCATGAACATGTCGTGGCCGCAAGCGATCGGCATATTCGCGCAAGGGAAAGTCGCTTTTTATACCGATGCGAACTCGATCTACAACAACGCGACCGACAAGGAAAAATCGGTTGTCGCCGATAAAGTGGGCTTCGCGGTATTTCCGGGCGGAGCGGCGGGCTCCAAGCCTTACAATATTACATCCTGGGGTCTGGCGATGAACTCCAAGTCGGCGAACAAGGATGCGGCATGGGAATTCATCAAGTGGGCGACAAGCAAAGAAGTCGTTCTCCAGACGCAGCAAAAAGGCAACCCTGGCGCGCGGATGTCCGTATGGGATAAGCCGGAAGGCACAACCGGATTCCCTGCCGAGCTCGTTCCGGTCATTAAGGAATCGTCCAAAGGCGGCGTGGACCATGACCGTCCGACCGTCATCAGCGTAGGGGAAGCCCGCGATGCCGTTGGAGCGATCGTGCTCAAAGCGATTAGCGGCGAAGATATTAAGGCTGCTGCAGAGCAGGCGAATAAAGAGCTGCAGGCGATTATTGACAAAGATAAAACGAAGTGATGAACCAATAGCAATGAAAGCAATACGATGCGAGAGAGTGCTTTCCTGGCAGCTACAGAAGCCGACCTAACGGGAGGCCCTCTCTTTTGTTTTGTTCATCCGGGATGAACGGCTAAATCAAGAATGAAGGAGAGGGGTATGACGATGCCAACCAATTGGTTCGACCGTAACATCAAATGGATCTACACCCTGCCGGCCCTCCTCTTTGTTTTGCTCATGATGGTATTCCCTATTTTGTACACCTTGAGAATCAGCTTCTATGAGTGGAGCATGTCGGCGACCACGCCGCCGAAATGGGTCGGCTTGTCCAACTATATCGATTTATTCAAGGATGGCCGTTTCTGGCATGCGGTCACTTCAACGTTCTACTTTACATTCGCTGCGATCATCATGCAAACGATCCTCGGCGTGGCCATCGCGCTTTTGCTGTACCGCGAATTCCGCGGCAAAAACATCGTGAAGACACTGTTCCTGCTGCCGATGGTCGCTACACCGGTTGCGATGGGTCTTGTATGGCTGCTCATTTATGAGCCGTCGATCGGCGTAGCCAATCAATTGCTGAAAGCGCTGGGACTGCCGCCGATGCTATGGCTCGCCTCCCCGTCGCAGGTCATTCCGTCGCTCGTCATTATCGACATTTGGGAATGGACGCCGATGATCGCGCTGATCGTCATGGCGGGCTTATCCACCTTGCCGTCGGAACCGTACGAAGCCGCGGATGTGGACGGAGCGACCGCATGGCAAAAATTCAGTTACATTACGCTGCCGCTTCTTCGCCCGACGATTATCGTCGCCGTTATGCTGCGGCTGATCGATGTGCTGAAAACGTTCGATATCATTTACTCGACCACCCAAGGCGGGCCGAACCTGGCCTCGGAGACGTTGAACTTGTACGGTTACGTGCTCGGCTTCCAATACTTCAAGCTGGGGATGGCGTCATCGCTGCTCGTGATCTTCTTCGCTTTGGTGCTCGGTCTGACGCTCGCATTGATATGGATTCGTAAACGTCTGGAGGTGTCTTCATCATGAGCGCGACGAAAAGTATGAAAAAAGAACGGCGGGTCAAGGAGATCGTCCTGGGCATTCTGACGTTCATCGTCATCCTGAGTTTCTCGTTCCCGTTCATATGGATGCTGCTCGCCTCCTTCAAGACGCAAGCGCAAATCATGTCCACCAGCCAGTTTTTCTTTTTCACGCCGACGGGGAAAAACTACTCGAAAGTATTCGGGGAATACCAGTTTCTCAAATTCATTTGGAACAGCTTCATTGTCGCCGTAGGCTCAACCGTCGGTTCGTTGATTCTGGGCCTCCCGGCCGCCTATGCGATCGCGAGATACCGGCTTCAAGGGTTGGGGCTTATCATTTTGGTCGCCCGCATTATCCCGGGGATTACGTTCCTGATTCCGTGGTTCATCATTTTCTCGGGCCTCGGTCTGGTGGATACGTATACGGCGCTCATTTTAAGCCATATGCTCGTCGGGCTGCCGTTCATTATCTGGGTCATGATCTCCTTCTTCGAAGGGCTTCCGCATGAGATTGAGGAAGCGGGGCTAATCGACGGCTGCACGCGCAATCAGGTGTTCCGGCGAATCATTTTGCCGATTTCCGGCCCGGGCGTCATTACGTCCTCGCTGCTTTCGTTTATTTTTTCGTGGAACAACTTCATGTTTTCCATTATACTGGCGGGGGATAAAACCAAGACGCTTCCGATCGCCGTATTCAACTTCATGTCCTATTCCGAAATCAACTGGGGCGCTTTGATGGCGGCGGCATGCATGATCACGCTTCCGGTGCTCATCATTGCGCTGCTGGCTCAGCGGTATATCGTCAGCGGACTGGCTGCCGGCGCAGTGAAGGGGTAATCCGCGGCATACGATCGATCGACAGATCAAGGGGTTGACGCAAAAAGATGATGACCGGACCATTCACCATTTTTCGAAAGGCGCTGGCAGCGATCATTGTGCTGCTGGTGCCGATTCTGTTCTTATACAGCTATTCCTACAAGGTCAGCGTTGAGGTCGTGAAGAGCCAGATTCAATCTTCCAGCCTCAATCAGCTGTCCTTTTTCCTTAGCCAATTCGATTCAAACGTGGAGCAGTTGTCGCTCTTCCCAGTCATTCTCAGCTCGGACCCGTATGTCCGGGCTTTTGTCGAGCGGCGGGACGACGGCGGTTTTGACACGATTAAAGAACAATCGAAAGTGTTCGAGAAACTGAGCCTGCAAAGCGTCTCCAGCCCGTGGACGAACGAGTTGACGGTCTATTTGCCGAAAGACCGCAAAGTCGTGTCCTCTAACATTTTCAAAACGTACGACCAGACTTACGTAGCCGAACATGTTCCGATAGCGCAATGGACATATGAGAAAATATCGGTCGGCTCATCGATTGCCGGCCATTTCGCGCGGCAGATCGCCGTTCCGATCAAAGCGGTTACCGTGGAACAAACACAGGCGTTGTTCCAGGTGGCGTTTCCGATCGATAACATTACGCGGATGCTGGACAAAGTCAAAGCGGGGGGCGAGGGGGACCCGTTCTTTTATAAAACGGGATACGATCCTGTCGTCAGCAGCCATCCCGACAGCCGCAAAATCGGCTTGCTGGTGGAAGCGCTGAACGCGGATTCGCCGGATGCCGCGAAGCAAACGATCGGACATCGCGTCGTGCGGATCGAAGACCGCGATTATTCGGTCAATTACGTTCAATCTGCGCAGCTTGGATGGTACTTGGTCGATTATTTGCCGGTCGAGACGATCCTGAGGCCGATTACGACGAGCGGGACGCTTTTTTACGTTACGTTCGCTTTGCTGCTAATTATGGGCGTCGCCGCGGCCCTGCTGCTTTACCGGTATGTCCGCAATCCGATTCAGCGGTTGATGCATGCCGTTCAACGGATGCACAAGGGCGATTTATCCGTGAGGCTCCAGAGCCGGGCGAATAACGAATTCGACTTCCTGTTTCAGCGTTTCAACCGGATGGCGGAGCGGATTCAGGAGCTGGTGGAAGATGTGTACGAGGAAAAAATCCGCGCCCGCGAAGCGACGTTAAAGCAGCTGCAGGCGCAGATCAATCCGCATTTTTTGTACAATAGCCTATTCTTCATTATTAACACGGCGAAAATGGGCGACAAGGAATCGGTCGTCACGATGGCGCAAAGTCTCGCCGAATATTATCGTTACACAACGCGATTGGAAGAACAGAGCGTTCCGCTGCGGGAGGAGCTGGGACTCGTGCAGCATTACTTGAACATTCAAAACTTGCGCATGCAGCGGCTGTATTATGAAATCGACGTTCCGGACGAGATGCTGGAATTGAAAATTCCACGTCTGATGCTGCAGCCGATTGTCGAAAATGCCATTGTACACGGTATCGAACATCAGCCGGGCGAGTGTCTCATTTTTATTAGCGGCACGTCGGAGAACGGCAAGTACCGTCTCGTTGTCGAGGACAACGGGAGGGGCATGACGGAAGAAGAGATGAAGAAGCTGAGAAGGAAGCTGGCGCTGCCGATGGACCGGCATATGGGAACGGGCGTGTGGAACGTTCATCAGCGGCTGCAGTACGCTTACGGGACAGAAGCCGGCCTATTGCTGGAAGCGTCGCCGCTGGGCGGCATGCGCATTACGCTAGCATGGCAGGAAGCGGAGCGGCCCGGTCCGGGAGCAATAGAAGGAGGGGATGCGGATGGCGAGACTGCTGATCGTGGATGACGAAGCGCATGTGGTGGAACGGCTTGCCGGTCTGGTTCCTTGGGACAGCATTCGAGTGACGAAGGTGTACAAAGCGTACTCGGCCTTTGAAGCGTTGGAGCTGCTGGAAGAGCATCCGATCGAGCTGGTCATTACCGATATCCGGATGCCCGGCATGAGCGGATTGGAGCTGGCCGCGGAAATTCAGCGGAAATGGCACAAGACGCGCTGTATTCTGCTGTCGGGCCACGCCGACTTCGCTTACGCGCAGGAAGCGATCGTCCGCGGGACGGCGAACTATTTGCTGAAGCCGGTGACTGACGAGGAGCTGCTGCAGACGGCGCAGGAAGTGCTGCGCAAGCTGGAGGAAGAATGGGCGCAAATCATTTCCCAGGAACGGATCGAGCGGACGCTGCGCGAAAACTTGCCGCAGCTTCGCGGCCAGCTGCTGGCTGAGCTGCTGCAGGGACGGCGCTATTCGAGAGAGGGGCTCGCGAACAAATTAAAGCTGCTTCAGGCGCCCGACCTGATGGATTCCACTTTCGCCATGCTACTGATCCGGCTGGAGGATCCGTTTCCGGGCTACGATGCGCAAAGCATAGCGCTGGTGGAATACGGCATCGGCAATATGGCGGAGGAGCTGTTTGCGCAAGATTTTCAGCTGTGGCAAGGCAAAGATGCGCACGATAACGTCATTTTTCTCGTCAAATGCATCGTGGAGGCAGCGGAGGCGGAGCGAAGCGAGCGTTTGGAGCGAACCGCATCGCAGCTGCAGCATGCGATCCGAACGTACCTGAAAGGCCAAGTATCGATTTTGATCGGCGGGTGGGGCGCCTTCCCCGCCGATCTTACGACCGTGTACGACCGGACGCTCACCGCTCTTCGCCAGCGCGTCGGACGCGAGCAGGAGCTGATTTTGGCCGTTGGCGGTTCGAACGATTTGCCGGGCAAGCTGCCCTTGCTGCACAGCGTATACCAGCTTCCGACGCTCGCCCAGCTTCTTGAGGCAGGGCACTGGGGCAAGCTTGAAGAGCGGATCGATGCCATATTCGCCGAGCTGAAGGGGATGGGAGCGGAATCGGAGGAGTATTTGCTGGAAGTGTTCCTCGCGATTTCTTCGGCGATTACGCAGACGGCGCACAAAAGCGGAATACTGCTGTCCTCGCTGATCGGGACCGACTACGACCGGCTGCTTCAGGGAACGCCTTTCCGAACGTGGAAGCAGCTTCACGACTGGACGCAGGAGGTGTTCGGGCGGTTCAGAAGCCGGTCGGAGGCGGAAACGAAAGACTCGCGGATCGGCTTGATCCGGCAAGTTCGCGAGTTTATCGAGGAAAGCTTGTCCGAGGATGTCTCGCTGCAGGCGATCGCGGATCGCGTGTATTTGCATCCCGTGTACGTTTCCAAAATATACAAGCTGGAAACGGGGGAAAACATTAGCGACTATGTCTACCGTCTCCGTATGGAGAAAGCGGCGCAGCTGCTGCTGAACAGCCAGGAAAAAATATACGAAATTGCCGCGAAGCTCGGCTATCAGCGCGCGCATTCGTTCATCAACGTGTTTAAAAAGCATACGGGCTTGACGCCGCAGGAATACCGGGACCAGCATCTTCCGTCGTAAACAAGACGGTGAATATTTCATATGATGGAAGACAATGAGAGGACCGTGCGTGACTTACCGTCCCAGAGTCCGATGGAGGAAGAAAGTATAGGCATGAAGAACTGATTTAAATGGAAACGGCAGCCGCGGCTGCCGTTTTTTATTGTCGGAACAGCATAAATATGGCAATCTTTTTTCATAAAATCACCCGTATTGGAAAGGATTATCGGGTTTTGTGTCGAAAAACTAATCTATATATATTCGTAGGATGGATAGTTTTTAAGTCTGTAATCCTACTATTTTACTATTGATGGGGGGATATAAAGAAATCATTGTTTACAGGCCGAGCCGGTCGCGGCCATTTATTTGTTTCCTGCATAGTTTCCGTGTACCTTGTTATACGGCCAAATCAGACACATTATTACTTACAAGGCGGTGGACCCTGTGAAGGATAAAATATCCTCACTCAAAGCCAGTCTGCACAAGGCAGGCAAGTTGTTATCCAGCAAATTATCCGATGTTCAATTCAAACGAAAAATAGCGGGCGGAACCGGTTTTTCCGGAGGAGAAAACGTACTGAAAAGCATTGGCTTGCAAAACCTGCTCAAATCGGTCGGCGCCAAGCTGTTCCTCATCTTTTTCGTCAGCATATTGTTCTTTGTTTTGACGGTGGGCCTAACGTCCTATGTCATTTCCAAGGGCATTATCCAGAAAAAAGTGGCAAGCGCTACGGAGCAGACCATTACGTTGGCCGGCGAAAAGCTCGACCTGCTGTATGCGAATTACGAGGATCTGTCCATGCAAGTCGTGTTGGACAACGATTTGAAAAAGATGATTACCGACATTGAAGCGACCAGCAAAGGATCTTATGATAATTTGCTGCTGAGGCAAAAGATCGGCGAGAAACTGAATGTGTACTCCTACTCGAACAAAACGATCAAAGCCCTTTACTTGTTCAATGGCAACGGAGAGCCGATCAATACCGGTTCGACGTCGTTTAGCAAGGAGTCGCTGCTGCAAGAGAATTGGTTCAAGAAAATCGTAGAAAACAACGGCAAGGCGACCTGGCTTGAAACGCGGTCCAAAGGATTTGCCGAAGGCGGGACGACTTCCCCGGCTTTCGCCGTAGGGCGCGTGCTGAAGGGGCTAACCGGCACTACATCGGCGAGTGGGGATGCCGTGCTGATGATGGAGATCAATATTGACGCGATCGGCAAAGAACTTGGCGAAATTAATATGGGGGAAGGCGGCAGAACCGTTATCGTCGGCCCGGACGCCAAACTCCTGTATGATGCGAATCTGGCTTCCATCGGTGCCGACAGCGCCATTGGCGTAGCCTTGGATTCATTCAAAGAAGCGAACGGCAATTTGCTTAGCGACAAAAAAGACATGCAGCTCGTTTATTTTAAATCGGAGAAGACCGGCTGGCTGCTGATCGGGGCGATGCCGGTAGCTATGCTGGTGAAGGACGCCGGTTTCATTTTGATGATGACCTGGATTATGGCGGCTGTCGCAGCGGTCATTGCGGTCATCATCGGTTATTTGATCGCCCGGATGATCGGCAGGCCGATTATTATGCTGCGCAACCTGATGAAGGACGCCGAGGGCGGCGATTTGCGCGTACGCATGACCGTCATCAGCCAGGATGAAATCGGTCAGCTCGGCCTAAGCTTTAACGAGATGATGGAAAAAATTACAGCGCTTGTGCAGCAGACGAACCAGTCTGCGCAAGAGGTGCTGATCACCGCATCCGAGCTGTCGGAAGCATCCAAGCAGACGGCGACGTCAGCCAAAGAAATCGCCGTCGCCACCGAAGAAATCGCAAGCGGCGCTTCGAGCTTGGCCGTTGAATCCGAACGCGGCACCGAGCTGACGCACAACATCGGGCAGCAAATGAAAATCGTCGTCGAATCGAATGTCGTCATGGGAACCGCCGCATCCGAAGTGCAGCAATCTTCGGAGCAGGGGATTGTGTACATGTCGGAGCTGACGGGGAAAACGAACAAAACGGAATCGATGATCCGATCCATGGTCGAGAAGGTCGATCATTTGAAGGAGAGCACAGGCTCCATCCGTAAAATTCTCGAGATGCTGAACAACATTTCGAAACAGACCAATATTTTGTCTTTGAACGCTACGATTGAAGCGGCGCGGGCCGGTGCGGCCGGGAAAGGCTTCATGGTCGTTGCCGATGAAATCCGCAAGCTCGCGGATCAGTCGCGGCAATCCATCGCCGTTGTCGGCGAAATTACCGAGAAAATCCAAAGAGAAATCGATGAGACGGTCCAGGTGCTGTCGCAAGCTTACCCGATTTTCCAGGAACAGATCGTATCCGTCAAGGAAGCCGATCAAATCTTCAAAGAAGTGCAGTCGCACATGGGCGGGTTTATTGCGCAGCTGTCCGATGCGACCGAATCGATCAGCCAGCTCGAAGCATCGCAGCTTGTTTTGAACGATGCGATGACCAGCGTAAGCGCCGTGGCGCAACAGTCGTCCGCAACGTCGGAGGAAGTCGCATCGCTCAGCTCGGAGCAGATGAACATCAGCTCCGGACTCGTTCGCTTGTCGGACAAGCTCGAGGAGCTGTCGAACTCTTTAAAAGATTCGTTATCCCGTTTCCAAGTGTAGACTAGTTCTCAATAACGTCCGGCGTCCGTTCCTTTTGGGGAACGGACGCTTTTTTAGTATAATGCTATAAGATTGCCATCGTCTAAAAGAAAGTTTCGTCCAAAGCGCTATCTTATTACGGCAAGTCGACACCGTCAAATGTCCATTATCGGGGGGATTAGGTATGAAAAGAATATGTGTATTTGCAGGTTCCAACACCGGCAATTCTCCGGAATACGCTCAAGCTGCGAAGCTGCTGGGGCAAGAACTGGCTTCGCGAGAGATGGAGCTTGTCTACGGCGGCTCCAGAATGGGTCTTATGGGCTTGATCGCCGATACCGTGCTAGCCGGCGGGGGTAAAGCGATCGGCGTAATGCCGAAAGGGTTGTTTCGCGGGGAGATGGTCCATAGCGGGCTAACGGAGCTGCGGGAAGTGGACAATATGCATCAGCGAAAGGCTGCGATGTCCGAATTGGCCGATGCCTTCGTTGCTTTGCCGGGTGGGCTGGGCACGTTTGAAGAACTGTTCGAGGTGCTTAGCTGGTCACAACTCGGGATTCATCAAAAGCCGGTAGGGCTGTTGAATGTCAAACAATTTTATACCCCATTGTCCGCATTAATCTCACATGCGATTGGGGCTGGCTTTGCCCGTCCATCGAACATGGATCTATTTCTCGTGGAGGAACATCCTGCGGAACTAGTAAACGGCTTGCAGCGGTTTACCCGGACGGAGCAGCAAAATAAATGGGGGTCCGCTTGATATAAGAAGAAACCGGCTATTTCTGCCTTGACCGTGTCTTGCTGCAATTTCCGCTGCTTGCAGCGTTTGTCGAAACGTACTCCGGATCATAATGGTAGTAAAACTGCCGGAAGTAGGTGCCGTTTGACGAATGGACAGCGATAGTGGCAAAGACCGGATCGAGCGCGCAACGCCTATGGGTGAAGAGGGGAAGCTGAAGAAAAACCGCATTTTCATCGCCCTGCTCCTCATCGTCAGCGTGCTTTTGCTGTGGAATGCGCGTTTGTTCTGGATTCAGGTGGCGGCTTCCCGGAGTTTTGCCGGCCGAGGAATCGATCTGGTCGAGAACTCAGTCGTTCAGCGCGAGAAAGGGATTGTGCTGGACAGCGGAAGGGGCGACTTCTACGACCGCAGCGGCTTGTCCTTAACCGGTACGACGCTTCAAGTGCTCACGCTCTTTCCGATGAAGGAAGAACTATCGGACGAAGAGAAAAGCCGGCGGAGAAAAGAGACGGCTCAAGTCGCACAAATATTGAATATACCGGCGCAGCCGCTACATGATTTCATAAACGGCTTGAAATCGCCGCAAATCTGGAAGCGGGATGGACGTCCCGCTGCACTGACCGACGCTGAGGTGCAGCGCATAGAAGCGCTAGGGCTGGCGAACATAAGGGTCATGCCCTACAAGCTGCGCTACGGGGCGCCACAAGCTGCCGGGCAGGTGATCGGTTACATCGGTCAAAACCCGGAGCGGGTGACCCGGCAGTTTACGGATCAATTCCATAAAGGGGAGCTTCAGCTCACAAGCAAAATCGGCAACGCCGGGCTGGAAAAAACGTTCGAGCCTTGGCTGCAGGGCATCGGGGCAAGAACGGTTTCTTTATTTACCGATGCGGCCAAGCGGCCGCTGGGCGGTCTCGATCTACGGGAGGTCGCGCCGAACAATCCGTATTATCCGCTCAAAGTGATGACGACCCTTGATAGCGTGCTGCAGTCGCGCATTGAAGCGCGAATGGATCAGTTGGGTATATCGCAAGGGGCCGTAGTCGTGCTGGATGCAGGCAATGCGGATACGGTGGCGATGGCCAGCCGGCCGTATTTTGACCCGGAGCATATCGATTTGCAGCACGAGGACTGGAGCAACCGCGCCGTCAAGGCGGTCGCGCCGGGCTCGATCTTCAAGACGGTCACTGCCGCTGCGGCGTTGGAAGAGCACGTGACGGAGCCCGGAGAAACGTTTGAATGCGATGGGGAGCTCGGGGAGTACGGGTTCACATGCTGGAACAAAGAAGGTCATGGCCGCCTCACGCTGGAGGAAGGATTCGCGCAGTCTTGCAACATCGTCTTTGCCAAAGTGGCGCAGCGGCTAGGTGGGGACAAGCTGGAGCAATATGCGCGCAAGCTTGGGCTGGAGGTGCCTGTCGGATGGACGGGAGATGCTCCGGGCGTGAGCGTATTTCATCAGCTGGACGGCGAAGAGAAAGGCCAGATTTACCACAGCGACGCCTTGAAGAAAGACGGCGGCGCGTTGGTGCAAACCGCTATCGGGCAAAGGGATGTGCTCGTTTCTCCGCTGCAGGCGGCGAACTTGGTCGTCACGCTGCTGCATCAAGGCAAAGTGTTGTCGCCGCGCATCGTGGACGAAATACGTTTCCGCAATGATCGGCTGTATTACAAGTTTCCGGCTCAGCGGCTGGACACGGTGAAAGAGCGGGCGATTAAACCGGCAACGGCGAAGACGCTTCTGGAATTTATGGGAGAGGTTGTCGATTCCGGTACAGGCCAATCGCTTCGTTCCGCGAAGTGGGAGCTGGCCGGGAAGTCGGGCACGGCGCAAATGACGCTGAAGAATGGCCATCCGGGCGAAAATCATTGGTTTATCGGCTACGGTCCGGCCGATCACCCGCGCTATGCCGTCGCCGTATTGATCCAGAATGTGCCGGAAGGGCAGCCCAATAAGTCCGTTTCGCTGTTCAAGGAAGTGATGAATGTACTTGCCGGGAGCGGACAGGCGGCGAAGTCATAGCAGAGTGCGCTTCATCGAGGCAGCGATGCATGATTGCAAAAGCCGTTTAAGGCGATAGAAGCGGCATTCACCTTAAACGGCTTTTAACATGCATGGCGGTTAGACGAGTGGTACGGTCCACTCCGCCTTATCGATCCACGAGCGATCGGTGAATTCGCGGCCGCGGACGACAACCTGATGCGGATAAACCTGTACGTACATGCCTTGTGCCGAAGCGCCGCCGGAAGCCGATGTACCGCGGGTCCGGCCGACGGAAGCGTTGTTGAACCAGTGGAACGTGTTCTGCGTGTTGTAATGGTCTTCCCCTACAAAGCTGCGGTGCGTATGTCCCGACAGCACGAAGACGTTGCGGTACGGCTCCAAAATTTCACGGAACCGTGTAGCCCGGATCAGGCGGTGCGTTCCACCGTCGGTTCCGGGTTCGGGCAGCGGCTGATGAATGAACACGATCGCCGGTCTTCCGTCTTTATGCACTTTCATCGTCTCCGCCAGCCAGTCAAGCTGCTGGTCGGAATACCACGCGCCTTCGCCGACATCGGCTTTTTCCTGGACGTAAAGCTCCTGAGATACGAGGATGAGGTGCACGTCGTTCACCCATACGTCGATATACGGCAAATCTTTGTACCCGATAAATTGCTGAAACCGCTTCCTGGACATTGCGTCCGTTTTGCCGTTCGGCATCGTTTCGGTGGAGAAATGACCGTTCGCGTTCAACCAAATATCGTAATAATCGTGGTTGCCCATGTTGCCGTAAACTTTGGGCAGCTTGTATTCGTCCATGATGCGCCGAAGCAGCTTATAATCGCTTTCCCGGCCGAAGTCGGTTAAATCGCCGCCCAGTATGACGGTGTCCACCGGCGAATCGAAGTCGGATACATCCTTGAGCGCAAGATGCAGCTTATCCGTCATGGTCGAATCATCTACGGAAATATGCATGTCGCTGAGCAAAAAAAACGATAATAGCGGTTCTTTCGGTATTTCAGGTACGGCTTTCTCAGACGGGGCTTCTTCCGGTTGGCCGGCGGGTGCCGCTTCCGGGCCGCTTTCCGCTTTAAATTCCTCCTGTTTCAGCGCTTGAAATACCGCCGTGCCTCCCCCGGCGACCAGTGCGATGAGACCGAGCAATTGCTTGATGAACCTGCGTCGAGAAATCATAGATCAGACCCCTTCGGAACGATGCATTATATATTTGTTTAGTTAATTTATATTATATAGGAAAGGGAAACTTTTTTGAATAAGTGAAACATGCGGTTTTTCGCGAAGATGCCGGGAAATTAAAAAAATGCCGGCTCTCGGGAGAGCGGCATTTTTGGCGATGACGGAAACAAGAAACAAGGAGAGCTTATCCGTTCGATTCATGCGGCGGATAATCCGACTTCAGCGCTTCGACCGTATCGTACGACGCCGTTTCAAACACAAATTTGGCCGGTGCTTTATCCGTTTTATTTTTCACGATATGACCGTACACTTTGCCGTTTTTGTTGAATACGAACATCGTTTTATCGGGCTCATTCAACAGAATATACTTTTCGGACACGGACTGCTCACCTCCTTAGGCGGATAGTTCGCTATCGCATCGCAAAATCCTTCCGCCTATCGGTGAAATCAAGAGGAAATTTGTACCAGCCATCCGAACTCGTCTTCCAGCTCCCCGCGTTGTATGCCGGTTAACGTGTTGTAAAGCTTGGAAGACAGTTCGCCGGTCGTACCGCCATGGATGACTAGCCGCTCGTTATTCCAGTTCAACTCCCCGACGGGAGAAATGACGGCGGCCGTCCCTGTGCCGAACGCTTCTTCCAGCGTCCCGTTTTTGTGAGCTTCATACAGCTCGTCGATGGAAATTTGCCGTTCTTTGCACGGGATGTTCCACGAGCGGACCAATTGCAAAATGGAATTCCGGGTAACGCCGTCCAATATGCTGCCGTTCAAGGCCGGGGTCACTACGGTCCCGTTGATTTTGAAGAAAACGTTCATGCTGCCGACTTCTTCGATATATTTGCGATGGACGCCGTCGAGCCATAGCACTTGCGCGAAGCCGTGTTCCGCCGCCGCATCCTGCGCTCGGAGCGAAGCTGCGTAATTCCCCGCCGTTTTCGCCATGCCGACGCCGCCACGTACGGCACGAACATAGTCGGATTCGACATGGATTTTGACTGGATGGATGCCTTCGGCGTAGTACGAGCCGACCGGCGACATGATGATAATGAATTGATAGTGCGTTGAAGTCGACGCGCCCAAAGACGGCTGCGTAGCGATGATGAATGGACGGATATACAGCGATGTGCCTTGCTCCGCAGGGATCCAGTCCTGGTCAATGAGCAGCAGCTGCTTCAAGGCGTCAAGCGCAAACTCCTCGTCGATCGCCGGGATGCTGAGGCGGTCGTTGGAGTGGTTGAGCCGCTGGAAGTTTTTCTGCGGACGGAACAGCACGGTGCGGCCGTCCGGCGTACGGTAAGCTTTCAGCCCTTCAAATACGGTTTGGCCGTAATGGAATACTTTGGCCGCGGGATCAAGCAGGAGCGGTTGATACGGGATAATGCGCGGCCGATGCCAGCCCTGCTCCCCGTCATAATCCATAATAAACATGTGGTCGGTGAAATATTTGCCGAATTCAAGCTGGTCGGTAACCGGTTTCTTTTTTTTGTGAGAAGTAAGTTCAACTTCGATGCTGTTTGCCATCGGTACAGTCATCCCTTCTGAAAAGAGTGCTTTTGTTGAATTGTAGCACCTCTGAAGGTATATTTAAAATATCTTTTTTATCACATATTCATACCGAATAGGTATGGTAGTAGTGGAGGCGGATGAAATGGATATCCGGCAGTTGCGGTACTTTCTGGCCATCGCGAACGAGGGGCAAATTACGCGCGCGGCAAAGGCGTTAAACATCGAGCAGCCGCCTTTAAGCCGTCAGCTGAAGCTGATGGAAGAGGAGCTGAATGTGACGTTGTTCGACCGCAGCGGCCATCGGCTGAAGCTTACGCATGCGGGTGAGCTGTTGCGGCAAAAAGCGGAAGGGCTGCTGCTGCAGTTCTATGAAACGATTCAGGAAGTGAAAGAGGTGGACGAGGGCGTTCGAGGGGTGCTGTCGATCGGTTCGGTCGTCTCGTGCATCTCGCTTTTGCCGCCGATCATCGAAACGTTCCATGAACGGTATCCGGGGGTGACGTTCAAAATTAGCGAGGGCGATCATTTTCTGCTCGGGGAGCAGCTCGAGCGAAGAAGCATCGAGCTCATCGTCGCGAGGCTTCCTTTCGAAGCGGCGCATGACGCCCGGTCGTACTCGGTGCTGCCGCTGCCGTCCGATCCGTTCGTTGCCGTTCTGCCCGCGAGCTGGAGCCTGGCTTCCATGCATGAGGCGATCAAGATGATGGAGCTGGCGGATGTGCCCTTCCTGACTTTGAAAACCGACGAGACGACCGGCATGCACAACCGGGTGATGAACGAGTGCCGGCGGCACGGTTTCGAGCCGCGGGTCATCTGCGAATGCTCCAGCGTGGCGATCATTATCGCCCTTGTGGCGGCAGGCATCGGTGCAACGGTGTTCCCGAAATCCGTCATGGCTTCGTTCCCGCTGCCCGTTATAAAAATGCTGCCGATCGCGGACGCGGACTTTCAATACGATGTCGGCATTTTGTGGCTGAAGGACCGGTATTTATCGAAAAGCGCGCGGCACTTCATCGATATTTTCTCCGAATAGCGATGTACGGCGGCCAGAAGCGTTCCAATGGAGCGGGTTTGACAGACTCGCCCGGTCAAGGTAGTCGCTCGATCCATTCCCGCTTTTGGGTTGCCGCATGCATGAATCCGCCGGATCGGATAAAATGAGAGCAGGAACTTACACGCATCCGGTTCGGAGAAGCGATAATAATTAACGGGAGGATCATATGGTCGATTTTGAATGGTATCGAAGCTTCGTTTCGATTTATAAGCATAACTCGGTCTCGGAAGCCGCAAAGAGCCGCATCATGACGCAGCCGGCCATGAGTCAGCATTTAGCCGCGCTGGAGGCTGAGGTGGGCTGCCCTTTGTTCACCAGAACCGCAAGGAAGCTCGTTCCGACGGAAAGAGGGAAGGAGCTTTACTCGCAGCTGGCACCGCTCGTGGAGACGCTTGAGGAGACGACGATGAGCCTGAAATCCGCCTCATTGCCGGAGCTCAAAGTCATCCGGATCGGGTCGGCGCACGAGTTTTACCATGAAAAAATTCTTCCTCAGCTTACGAAGTACAAACTGTGTACGGTTTCGTATTTCGGAATGGCGGATGAATTGCTGGAATTATTGAAGGAAGACAAGGTAGACATTATTTTTACATCGAAAAAATTTGTCACCCCGGGTATCGAATATGTGAAGCTGTACGACGAGGAGTTTGTCATCGTGGCTCCTACAGAGCTGGATGTTCCCGACATGGCCGCTCTTCCCGCCAAAGAACGGTGGCTCTGCTCGCAGCAATGGATCAGTTACGGCTTGGAATTGCCGATTATACGGCGCATGTGGAGAGAACATTTCAAGAAACGACCGCTCATTAAGCCGGCGCATATCATACCGAACCTGCACATGATTTTGAAGGCGATCGAATACGGGGCGGGTATCAGTCTGCTGCCTACGTATCTATTGGAAAGCTCTGCGTGCGCCCGGGCAAAAGTCATATTCGAAGATTTGAAAGTACACAACGAGCTGTACATTGCTTATAAAATGAAACATAAACATTTGCCGCAAATGAAAGACATGTTGAACATCATCCGCGACGACGCCTAGGGTCAGCTGCTGAAGCACTGAGGCTGATCCTGCTTTTTTGCACGCGTTATATATAAATATATTTATGGATGTATTAATATTTCATAATTTGTTTTATATATGTTTTCGCCTTAAACTAACGATACGAAAGCAGAAATCAGTTAAATACAGGAGGCTGTAAAACATGGCAAAAAACATATTAATCGTCGTTACGAACCATACGGATATTGTGGAGGGCAAGCGGACCGGCATCTGGCTATCGGAATTTGCCGAGGCTTATTTAGGGTTCACCAAGCAAGGGTATGGGGTGACCGTGGCCAGCCCGCTTGGCGGAGCGGGTCCGGTCGATCCGGGCAGCATCGGCGAGAACACGCCGCAAGAGATGATCGAGACGAAACTGCACCTGGAGCATACGGTAAAGCTCGATGAAATATCGGCTGAACCGTTCGACGCGATCTTTTTGCCGGGCGGTCACGGAACGATGTACGACCTTCCCCGGAGTGAAAAGCTAAGGCAGCTGCTTCGCGAGTTTTATGAAGCAAACAAGGTGGTGGCGGCTGTTTGCCACGGTCCTGCGGGGTTAATCCATGCAACGCGATCCGACGGGCAGCCGCTTGTGGCCGGGAAGCGCATCAGCGCATTTACAAACCGGGAAGAAGCGGAAACGACGCTGGACCGGCATCTTCCGTTTTTGCTGGAGAGCAAGCTTCGTGAATTGGGAGCGATCCATACGGCGGCTCCGAACTGGACCGTTCATTACGAGGTAGACGGCAATCTGATTACGGGACAAAATCCGCAGTCTACCGTGGCTGTAACCGATACGGTCATCGCAAAATTGGAGGAAACGTCCGAAATGAGGAACACTACATTATAAATCTAAAGAAGAGGCGGGGGTTATCATGCGTTCAGACAGTACGGCCGGATCATCCGCAATGGCTTCGTCCAAAGGCTCGACCATTGCGTTATATGCTCTTACGCTTGGGGCTTTCGCTATAGGGATGACCGAATTCGTCATCATGGGGCTGCTGCCGGAGGTGGCATCTGATCTCCACGTTTCCATCCCCTCGGCCGGCCTGCTCATTACCGGCTATGCGCTTGGCGTCGCGGTCGGCGCACCGTTCATTACAATCGCCACGCACAAGATGCCGCGCAAAACGCTGCTTCTCCTGCTGATGGCGATCTTTATCGCAGGCAACGCGATCGCGGCGATCGCGCCCAATTATTCGATTCTGATGATCGCCCGCATCGTGGCGGCGTTGACGCACGGCTCCTTTTTCGGGGTCGGTTCCGTCGTCGCGGCGGAGCTGGTGCCCAAGGAGAAGCGCGCCGGGGCGATTGCCATCATGTTTACCGGGCTGACGCTGGCGAACATCCTGGGGGTGCCCATAGGGACGTTCATCGGCCAGGCGGCAGGTTGGCGCTCCACGTTCTGGTTAATTACGGCGATCGGCGTGATTGCGCTGCTCGGCGTCATCGCGCTCGTACCCAAAATTAAATTTGCCCATTCCAGTTTACGACAAGAGCTCGGCGTCTTGCGTCGGCCGGCTGTTCATGTGGCGCTGTTGATGACGGTGTTCGGATTCGGCGGCGTATTCACGGCATTCACGTACATTACGCCTATCCTGGTGGATATTTCGGGGTTCGCTTCGGGTACGGTATCCTACATTCTTGTGCTGTTCGGCATCGGCATTACGATCGGCAATATTTACGGAGGAAAGCTGGCGGACCGCAGCTTGCTGCCGTCGCTTACCGGGATTCTCGTGGCGCTTGCCGTCATTCTTGCTTTGTTCAGTATAACTGATCAGTATAAAATCCTTGCATTGATCACCGTCTTTCTACTGGGCATCGCGGCATTCGGCACCGTGCCCGGGCTGCAGCTCCACATGCTGAATACGGCGAAAGAGGCGCCGACGTTGGCATCTACGCTGAACATCGCGGCATTTAATCTCGGCAATGCGCTCGGCGCCTATTTGGGAGGCGTAGTCATCGACCTGCAATTCGGCGGGGGACTCCGTGCGGTTCCGTGGGTAGCCGCGCTCGTAACGGTCGTCGGCATTTTGTTTACGCTTTGGGGAATGCGGTTAAACAAAACGGTGCCGAGGCACACGATGGAGTAATCGTTATGATAGAATGATGTATCGCTCCGTTCGATAACGCGCTAATCATAGAAGATCAATCAATCGTAGGCTGCCGGGATTTCCCGGCGGCCTCTTGTCGATCTGGGGAAGGTGCCCAGGCTACCGAATATTAGGGAATTGATGATGCTGCCGTTCGGCGGGGCATAGACTATCAATGAATCGTTCAAGAACAACGGCTGTAGTTCATTTATTTGGAACGAGCGTTCGGGGTACTATGGCAAGTTAGTACTTTTCATTCCGGCGCATCAAGGTATACTGATAACAAAAGGACCCGCTTCCGAAAGAGGCGCGGTCCGGACAAGAGGTGGTGCAAGCATGAGCCGCAAATGGGTGGAAAAAGAAGGTCCTCTCTGGGTTGAACGGGGGATCGTCAGCCGGGAGCAGGTCAATCAAATAGTAAACTTGTATGAAGATAAAAAACATGCCGTCGGTCTGCTGCCGATATTGGGAAGTATTTTGGTAGGTCTTGGCATTTTGAGCTTTATCGCGGCCAATTGGCAGGATATCCCCGAGTTCGCGCGTCTGACGATGATCATCGTGTTTATGGCCGGTTTTTATGCCGCCGGAGAAAGGCTGGTGCGCCGCGGTCATGACAAACTCGGAATGGCCATCGTCAGTCTCGGAGTTGTCAGCTTCGGAGCCGGCATTATTTTAATCGGTCAAATGTTTCATCTGGTGGCTTACAATGCGTTTTCGTTTATTTTGTGGGCGTCGGCCGGCGCGTTAACCGCTTATTTGTACCGCAGCCGCTATTTGTATCTCATTAGCCTGCTGCTGTTTAATGTGGCGCAAATTTACAGCGTGTCCGAATTCGGCACTTTCAGCTACACTGCTTTTGTGTTGATGACGGTGGGACTCGGATGGTATGCCTGGCATCGACGCAATCCGCTGTTGATCGGTTGCCTTGCCTTTAGCATGACGCTGCACTCGATGCTGTGGACGACGTCCGGCGACATGAAATTCATTTGGATGTTCATCCCGGCTATGGCGCTGTATGCGCTCGGCGATTGGGTGAAGGAGCGTACGGAACGGTTCGCGCTGCAGTTCGCGCCGCTTGCCGCGGCATTCGTCTTCGGCATTTTCATGGTGCTGTTCTCGTTCGATTGGAGCGGTACGTACCTCCATGAGCATTTGCTGGCGCAGCCTGCCGCTTATTTGAGCCTTCTGGCTGTCTTGTTCGTGCTGTCCGTTGTCGGCAAGCTGCGAAGAGGCGCGGGGTCGGTGTCCAGCGCTTTCGAGTGGATATTGCTCGCTCCGTACTTGTATCTCCCGAATGGAATCGAGCTGATGTACCTGCTGGCGATGTTCTTTTTCTCGCTGTATGTGCTCTGGAGAGGATATGCGGAGGAATGGCGCTTCAAAATCAATGTCGGCACGGTGCTGTTTATTGTAGCTACGTTAATTGCCTATGGCAAGCTCACATGGGATTTCATGGACAAATCGTTGTTCTTTATTATCGGCGGCGTGCTGCTGCTGCTGCTCAGCTGGTTTTTGAACCGCCGCAAGAAACAGTTTTTTCATGACGGACGCGAAGGAGGGGAACGGTCATGATGGAATCGACCCGTACGAATAAGCGCCGTTCCTGGTTGCTCGCCGGACTTGTGCTCCTGCAAACGTTGGTATTGGCAGGTATCGCGGTCTCTTACTACGCGGTCGGCTGGTTTGGCCAGGAAATCCGCGTCAAGACCGTACCCGTGGATCCCCGGGATTTGCTCTACGGCGATTACGTGACGTTAAGCTACGATATCAGCCGGCTGGATCCGGGGCTGTGGAAAGAAGCCGGCCCTGCGCCGGAGCGGGGCGAGCCGATCTACGTCGTCTTGAAGCCGGGAGCAGACGGCTTGGCTCAGGCGGTCGGCGCTTACCGGACAAAGCCGGCGGTGCAGCCGGGGGAGATTGCGCTTCGGGGCAGCGTCAATTACAACTCGCCGGACTCGATCAGGGTGAAGTATGGCGTGGAAAAATATTATGTGCCGGAAGGTACCGGCAAATCGCTTGAAGAGAAGGCGGATCGGCTGGTCGTGCGCATGAAGGTCGCTCCGTGGGGGCAGGCGAAGATCGAGCAGTTGGAGGATCGGACGTAAAGAGAGAGGAGGCAGAGCCTCCTCTTTTGTTTTGGATTGGATTTGATTGGACTGGCTTGGCGCCATTTGCACCTTGATGTCTGAATCCAGTAGAGCGATCACATCTTCACATGCCGCATTTTATCCGGATTTCTGACCACATAGACGCGATGCACCCGGGAATCGAGAAGTTCAAACAGCATCATGCTGTAAGGCCGGCCGTTATGCAGGTGTACTATGCCGGGAGAGCCGTTGATGACCGCAGGCTGGGCGACCATAGAATCGGGGCGCTTCGAGTTGACGCCGAGCAGGAAGGCGGCCACCCGATCGGCGCCAAGGATGGGCCGGACAGCGGAGCGGACTTTGCCTCCGCCGTCGGAGAGCAAAATCGCATCCTCGGTCAGCAGGTGAAGGAACTGCTCCACGTCACCGGTATCGACTGCTTGAAGAAAACCGCGGACAAGCGGCTCCGTCGTTTGCAGTTCATCCGATTCCGCGGACGGCCGCTCCGCCTCCAGCTTCTCTTTGAGGCGGCTGAACGTTTTGCGGCAGGCGGCTTCGCTGCGGCCTAAAATTTCCGCGATGTCCTTGTAATCGTAGTCGAACGCTTGCCGGAGGACGAAAATCGCCCGTTCTACCGGGTTCAGCCGTTCCAGCAGCAGAAGAAGCGCGAAGGAAATATCGTCGTTGCGCTCTGCGAGCCATAAAGGATCGTCGCCGTGCGAAGCGGCGTCATACAGCAGCGGTTCGGGCAGCCACGGCCCGACATACTGCTCCCGCCGGACGCGGGCGGACTCCAGGTAATCGATGCAGCGGTGGGTGACGGCCTTGCATAAGTACGCTTTCGTATTGTGAATGGCTTCCGTGTGCAGCTTTGGGATCGTGAGAAACAAATCGTGCACGATGTCCTCGGCTTCCGACACGGCACCGAGCATCCGGTAGGCGATAGAAAACAGCAGCGGCTTATATTCTCGGTACCATTGTTCCATTGGAGGTTGTGACATGATGAGCCGCTCCTTTCTTTATGCGTTACATTCGATAATCGTGAATCGATGCCGCCCCTGCCGCCAAACCGTTATCCTGCGTAACCTTTGCCCTCGCCGTAAGCGGATGACGCCTCGCGAAGCTGCGCAAGGATGAGCTCCGCGGCCGTTTTGGCGCTGGCGCAGGACGCGTCGACGAGCATCGCCTCGCCGCCGACCCAGTCGCCTGCGGCGTAAAAGCCGGGAAGGCCGGTGCCGTCGCAGGCGATCCGGCCGCGCTCGCCGCCCGAATCGGCGGTCGGCAGCGCGTGCATGACCGTTACATGCGGCAGGAAGCGGCGCGTAACGACGCGGTCGCGCCAGCCGGGCTGCAGCAGCTCGAGCATTTGCTCCAGCTCGGCAAGATCGCGGTCCGCATCGGCGTCATCGTCGACGCTAAGATATTTGGCGGCGTGCAGCACCGCATGGCCCGGCTGTTCCGTCAGCAGCGCAGCCTGCGAATGGTTGGAGAAGTACAGCGGTCGATCCAGCCCGAGAGCGAAATTGCGGCTCGGGTGCGGCAAGGAGGCCAGCATGAGATCCAGGCAGGCCGCCTGCACCGGCCGCTGGGCGGCAGCAGCGAGCAGCGGGGCGGATGCGCGGCCGCCGATTAGAGCGGCGGTCTCCCGCGGGCCCGCAGCGGCGAGCACGCTTCGCGCACGGAGCGCACGGCCCCCGGCCAGCGCAACGCGCAGCTGAGGCTGCGCGCCGCTCACCGCTAGCGCCGGCGTACCGGCAGCGATGACCGCGCCGAGCTGTTCCACGCGCTCGCGCAGCAGCCGGACGACCGTCTGCCAGCCGCCATCCAGATAGAGCGCGCCGCCGCCGCTCATGCGGCGCAAGACGGTGCCCGCGCTGATCTTGGCCGGATCGGCGCTGTATGTGGACAAGCGGGCCAGCATGGTGAGCAAATCGCGGACCTTCGCGCTCCCTATATGCGCTTGAAGGAAATCGCTGAACGAGGTCCAGTCCCACTGGGCCGTGTACGTATGGCTAAGCCCGGTAATGAAGGCGGCGAACTCCGTTTTTTCCTTGAAGCCGAGCAAGGAAGTCATGAACAGCTTCCACGGGCTTCCCGGCAGTTCCGTCAATTGGCCATGTTCGATCAGCTGAGCGTTTTGCAGCGCAAGCAGCTTGCCTTGAGGCTCGATGCCGAGCGCGTTCCAGATGCGACTTGCTTCCGCTTTTTGATATAAGGCATGGGGGCCGAGATTCAGCATGCCGCCGTCCCGTTCCGTCGTCTGCGCTCTGCCGCCGAGCCGGGACGCTTTTTCAAGAACGATCAGGCGTTTCCCTTGGCTGGAAAGCAGGACAGCGGCCGTAAGGCCGGCTAATCCGCCTCCGATGATGACTGCGTCCCACTCCGTCTGTTCCCATTCGGTGTTCCAATTCGCACTGGCGTTCATGGTTTGTTCCATCCTTTGCACGTTGATGTACATGAGACGGAACAGCGCGTAATTTTGTGACATGGATGAACCAAGGTGAAAGAGTAGCTACATTGTAGCATGAAAAGCTTGCTATTTCGCATGACTCTTACTAAAATGTGAATAACTTGCAGGACGGAAACGGAAGGAGGGGTAACTGGACGATGAGTGAACAGCAGCCGTGGGATAAAGAACTGAATCGTATGCTTATTTTGGACCGAAGCGGGGATTTCGGGGAATCGGATGTGCTGTACCCTTTTGCGCTGGAGGAGCTGCTCTGCCGGCACGTCGGAGAAGGCGGCGCGCCGCTTCTTCATCTGTGGAGACACCCGCGCGCATTCGTGATGGGGCTTCGGGACAGCCGTCTGCCGGCGGCGGGGAAAGCGGCAGCATGGCTGGAGGGGCAAGGATACGCCGTTGCGGTGCGCAATTCCGGCGGCGCGGCGGTTCCTCTCGATCCGGGCGTGGTGAATGTGTCGCTTATATTGCCGAAGATGCGCCAGGGCGATATCGACTTTCATCAAGATTTTGAGAGGATGTACCGGCTGATCCGGGAAGCGCTTCGGGAAACGGGCGCCGGCGTGGACAAAGGAGAGATCCAGGGAGCTTATTGCCCGGGCGACTACGATCTGTCCATCCGCGGGCGCAAGTTTTGCGGCATTGCCCAGCGCCGTCAGGCGCATGCCTATGTCGTACAGGCCTTCGTCGTCGCTGCGGGCTCGGGCGAAGCAAGGGCGCAGCTGGCACGGGGTTTCTATGAGAGAGCGGCGGCGGCAGAAGGGGGAAACGCAGGCTCGGCGACAGCGGCCGCAGCGGACAGTACAAGCCCGGTTTCGGCGGCGGTTATCGGCATGTCCGCGACGGCGAACTATCCTCAAGTAACGGTGAGCAGCATGGCCAGTCTGGAGCAATTGACCGGTCTTGACGGCGGGCGCGCCGCGGAGCAATTCGCCGAAGCAGTGAAGCGGGTCATTCGACAGCGGCAGACGCAGGAAGGTTTGCAGTCTGCGTCCGAGCGCCTGTGGCTGCCCGGGCGGGAGCAGGTGACGGAGATGATAAACACGCTCCGAACCAGATACGGCATCCAACGTTGAAAAATGAGAGCAGGCGAGGCGGAATGATCATTCGATCGCGCCCCCTGCTCTCTTTTTGTTGCGCGGGTCTACCTGCAAGCTTTCGCATGTATACGTAACGAATTCTTTTGAAGCGTAAGAAAGGTAATTGTCCTTTTGCCAGCTGATCGCCAAATGCCACGGAATCGATGGCTCGATCAAGAGGATGGTCTTAACTCTTGTCGGATCCAGCAGCCGGCAAATGGTCTCGGGCAGCAGGGCGATTCCCAAATTTTCCGCGACCATTTCGCTGATGAAATCCCATTGGGAGCTCTCGCAAACGACCGCAGGGTCGAACCCCGCCTTCCTGCACTCCGCCGGGATCACTTCGTGAAGGTGAAACCCTTCCCGAAACAAAATGAAAGACTCATTCTGCAGATCGGACAATTTCACCGCATTGCAAGCGGAAAAGGGGTGCGCGGGATGGACGAGAAGCTGCAAGTCGTCATTAACGATTTCGATATAATCGAACGCATCCGGGGCAACGGGAAGCGCAAGCACAGCCAAATCCAAATTGCCTTGAAGCAGTTGTTTCTCCAGGCTTTTCGACCCGTCTTCTATGATTTTGATGCTGATGCCCGGGTATTTTTGATGAAAGCCGGAAATGATTTTGGAGAAAAACCGCGATCCGGTCATCGGCGGAATGCCCATGCGGATCGTTCCGGTTTTCATGTTTTTGATCGCATCCAATTCGCTCGCAATGTTGTGGAACGATTGAATGATCGCCTGTCCTTGCCGGTAGACGACATGACCTGCGTCGGTGAGCTCCAATTTTCTTTTTGTCGATCGCAGCAGCAGCGCCATCCCGATTTCGTCCTCCAGGTTTTTCACCATTTTGCTTACGGTAGGCTGCGATACATATAGCTTCTCCGAAGCTTTGGAGAAGCTTTGATGCTTGGCTACTTCTACAAAATATTGCAAATGCCTGATATCCATAGAATAGGTGTCCTCCATTTATAGATGATGTCTATATTATATATTCTATTTATTCATTTTACACATAAAAAACGCGCGATTATACTTAGTACTATGTTCAATGAATTCACAGCCGGCGGGCGGGAAATCGCAGCGGGCTGCCGATTGGAGAAATGCATCATGAGAATCGCTACCATTATTATCTCTCGTTTCATGCCGGTTTGGATTGTTGTTTTTGCCGCAGCCGGCGTTTTTTATTCCGAACGATTCGAAAGCTGGAGTATCGCCACCGGTCCGGCGCTAGGGTTGGTCCTGTTTCTTATGGGACTAACGATGGACCGGAGCCGTCTGGGCGTCCTGCTCAAGCACCCCAAAATGCCTTTGCTCGGTTCGCTCGGCAAATGGCTGATCGGGGCCGCCGTTTCCGTTGCGGTCGGTTTGTTGTTTTTCGGTTTTTCCGAATTTTATTACGGCATCGTGATGGCGGGCATCGTTCCTAGCGGGACGTCGGCCAACCTGAATGCGTTGATCGGGAGAGGTGACCTCGCTTTAAGCATTGCGATGTCGGCCTTCGACACGCTGATTGGGCCGCTGCTTACGCCGGTTTTAGCCAAATGGTTGATCGGCTCCGCCGTACACTTCGAATATTGGTCATTTCTATGGAAGATGATGAAGATCGTGTTTGTACCCTTACTATCCGGCATCGTCCTCCAACGCTTCTTCCCGCAATCGGGTCAAGCGGTGAAACCGTACGCTTCGATCTTGTCGGCCCTTTCGCTGTACGTGGTTGTGCTCGGGATCGCCGCGAACGGCAGTGGGCCGCTCTTAGAGCATGCGTCCGTTTTGCCGAAATTGTTTGCAGCCGTAAGCCTCCAGATCGTATTGCAGATGGTTTTAGGTTACGGGTATGCGGTATGGATCGGCTGCGGCGACGCGGAATGCAGGTCGATGCTGTTCGAAGTAGGCATTTGCAACACGGCGCTATCCACTGTGCTTGCCAATGATGCCTTCGGCCCGCTGGCCGGATTGGCTTCGATGGCGAACATGGTATGCAATTTGACGCTGGGAAGCTTGGCGGCAGTTATTTTAAGCTCCACTCCGCTCCGCTCTTCTACCGTATCGTCGGCATCGGCATAAACGGCAAAAAAACAAGGCCATACGTAACCCGGAATCTTTGCCGCTAGGTCGGTCAATCTGCGGTGCAGCGCCTCCATATGTACCAGGACAACCGCGTGTTGGGTCGATCCATTGAAGCAGGTTTCGTCCCAATCGGGCCTGAAGTATAATAAATGGAACGGACGACCGAAAGGGAGTGGAACTTCTCGTGGATCAACAGCTCAGCGGCATTGTTTCTTTTATCAAGGAGCTCGAACGCTTAAAGGATGTAACCCGGACCGCGTGGACGGCGGAAGGAAGGCAGGAAAGCGTAGCTGAGCATTCATGGCGGCTTACGTTATTTGCGTTTGCGCTGGAAGATTGTTTTCCGGACCTCGATATGAACAAAGCGATACGCATGTCTCTCATACACGACCTCGGGGAAGCATACGGAGGAGATATTTCCGCTGTCTTGCAAGTGAATGAGAAGGACAAGCTGCAGTCCGAGGAGGAGGCACTGCACCGATTATTGGCGCCGCTTCCGCAAAGCATGCGCGAGCAAATTTTCGAATTATGGCACGAATACAACCAAGGCGAGACGAATGAAGCCAAGTTCGTAAAAGCGATCGATAAAATGGAAACGATTATTCAACACAATCAAGGCTACACCCCTTCGAATTTCGATTATGCGTTTAATTTGGAATACGGAAAAAGATACGCTCTTCATGATCCTGTGTTGAAGTCATTGCGAGAGAAAATTGACGGAGAAACGATGGCTAAAATCAAAAAAACGTAGCATTGGGACTCGGAGCGTGTAACTAGAGCGGTCACGGGTAGATTAAATGATTGATGCATTGTTATAAAAAATGAAGCCTTCAATTTCCGCTTTGCCGGTGGTTTTGAAGGCTTTTTCGTGCATACCGCGGCGCGTATTATGCCCGCGCTGTTCCGCAGCAAACTTCTTACCGGTTTGCCGGGTAACCCGTTACCCCAAAAAGCGCTTTAACATCCAGGGCAGCTCCTTTTGCCAAAAGCCCCAAATATGCTTTCCCGGCTTCTCCGCATATTCGGGACAGCAGCCTTTTGTTGCCAGCGCTTGCCTCGTCATACGGTTTTCCGCGAGAAAATCAAACGTGCCGCGCTCCGTTTTGACTTCCGTTTCCTCGGTGCCGATCAATTGAAGCAGCGTGAGCCGCGACAAATCTGACTCGATCTCGATGCGGTCCCGAGTCGACTGTAAAAATGCACCGGATAAGGATATAACATTGCAAAATAGGTCACGATAATCTAAGGCAAGGTGCAGGGAAACCGTTGCGCCTAACGAATCCCCCGCCAAGATCCGTTCCTCGGCGAAAGGGCGTACCGGATAGGTCCCCTCTATATACGGGATAAGCTCCTCGGCGAAAAAACGGCAGTACGCGGCAAAGCGTTCTCCTTCCGGGGCGTACTCGGAAGTGCGGATTGTTTTGTCGACATCGACCCCTACGATGATGGCCGGTTCTACGCCTTCGTCGAAGATGAGCCGGTTCATCGTTGTGGAGATGCGTCCGAAATTGAAAAAATCTTCGCCGTCCTGACAGTAAACGACAGGATAGGACAGAAGTTCGTTATACCCTGGCGGCAAACATACCCTAACGGATCTTTCGTAGCCGAGCACGGCGGATGGAACTTCTTCTTTTACAATCGTGCGTTTGTAGTAATGCTGGTCGTCCAACGGAATTCCTCCTAATGACTGCATGTTCGTCTCGGTGATTGAGAAGCAATTTGTTGCCATGGAATCGAATTTACTAAAATATGGAAGATGCCGCGGTCCGATTAGGTTCCGTAATGGATGAAAATAATGGAAACAACTTTTCAGGGTTAACGGACTTCATAGCAAAAATTGAAGGAGTGTCCGCCCCATCATCAGCCATAGTCGGATGCGATCGGTGTTAATGTATCGGGCTTTTTTCAAGATCAACGATGTCGGTTGCACTGATCGCGGAATCTGTCCGGCGCTTGGTTGGTTACCGTTGTATTATAATAGTTTTGTCGTTTTTCTCGAACTGTACTATATAATTTACAAAACTGTTATAGTTATATTCATTGGACAAAATCATATTTTTCAAGTAAGTTCTTGTGCTTGGAACAAAAACAGGTTTATAATACTACTATAACAGAAAGTCTGAATTTTCGACATTCCATTCCAAATCTATCGTTGAGGTGAATATTGAAATGAGCAAGCCGTATGAAGTGGCGGTACAAGAAGCGAGCAAGCCGTATGAAGTGTCGGTTCAAGCGGTGAAGCCTTTGTCTGTACTGGCGACCGATGGTACTGTAGTGAATCCCGATGAAATGCCGAAGCTCACCGATGAGCAGTTGAAAGAATTAATGAGACGCATGGTGTTCACCCGTACATGGGACCAGCGCGCCGTCAACTTGACCCGTCAAGGCCGTCTCGGCTTCTTCGCACCGGTTTCCGGACAGGAAGCAACGATGGTGGGAAGCGAATTTGCGCTCAATAAAGACGATTTTATTTGCCCGGGTTACCGCGACATGCCGCAAATCGTGTGGCACGGTCTGCCGATGTACCAGGCGTTCCTATATTCCCGCGGACATCAGCATGGAGGCCAAATTCCTGCGGATGTGCACGTTCTTATGCCGCAGATCATTATCGGTGCGCAAATTTTACATGCGATGGGCGTTGCCATGGCGTTCAAGAAAAAAGGCGAGAAACGCGTAGCCATTACGTATACCGGCGACGGCGGCTCCTCCGAGGGCGATTTCTACGAAGGTCTGAACTTTGCCGGCGCGTTCAAGCTGCCTGCAATCTTCGTCGTGCAAAACAACGGCTACGCAATCACGACGCCGTTTTCGAAGCAAACCGCGGCGGAATCCGTTGCGCATAAAGCCGTTGCCGCAGGGATCAAAGGCGTGCAGGTCGACGGGATGGACGTTCTTGCCGTCGTCAAAGCCGTTCAGGACGCTGCCGAGCGCGGACGCAACGGCGAAGGGGCTACGCTGATCGAAGCGATTACGTACCGGTTCTTGCCGCACTCGATGTCCGGCGACGATCCGTCCAAATACCGTACGAAGGAAGAAACGGCTGAATGGGAGCAAAAGGATCCGCTGCATCGTTTCCGCGAATTCCTCACGAAGAAAGGCCTCTGGTCGGAAGCGGAAGAAGCGGCCGTCGTAGAGGACGCAAAAAACACGGTGGCTGATCAGATCAAGAAAGCGGAAGAAACGGAAAAAATGACGGTTCCCGGCTTGATCGACAGCATGTTCGAAACGACGCCGCATCATCTGGAAGAGCAAAAAGCGGATTACTTAGCGTAGAGGAAAAGGAGAGGAACAATCAGCCATGGCTCAAATGACTATGATACAAGCGATCAAGGACGCGATGCGCGTAGAGCTTCAGCGCGATCCTAACGTGGTAATATTCGGTGAAGACGTCGGTAAAGTAGGCGGGGTGTTCCGCGCGACGGAAGGGCTGCAAGGGGAGTTCGGCGAGGATCGCGTATTCGATACGCCGCTGGCCGAGTCCGCCATCGGCGGGATGGCTGTCGGGATGTCGACGCAAGGCTTCCGTCCGGTTATGGAAATCCAGTTTGTCGGTTTTATCTTTGAAGCGTTCGACCAAATCGCCGTACAGGCTGCGCGTCTGCGCTACCGCTCCGGCGGCCGCTACAATGCGCCGATCACCATCCGCACGCCGTTCGGCGGCGGGGTCAAAGCGGCTGAGCTGCATACGGACCCGCTCGAAGGGTTGATGGTGCAAACGCCGGGGATCAAGGTTGTCGTGCCTTCCAATCCTTATGATGCGAAAGGTCTTCTGATTTCGGCGATCCGCGACAACGATCCCGTCTTCTTCATGGAGCATCTGAACTTGTACCGTTCGTTCCGCGCGGAAGTGCCGGAAGGCGAATACACGGTGCCGATCGGCAAAGCAAACGTCGTGCGCGAAGGCTCCGACGCGACGATCATTACGTACGGCGCGATGGTTCATACTTCGCTCAAAGCGGCGGAAGAGATTGAAAAATCCCGCGGCGCGAAAGTGGAGGTTATCGACCTGCGCACCCTGATGCCGCTCGATATCGATACGATCGTCGAGTCGATCAAGAAAACGAACCGCGCGATTGTCGTGCAGGAAGCGCAAAAAACGTCGGGCATTGCAGCCGAAGTGATTGCGCAAATCAATGAGAAAGCGATTCTTCACCTGGAAGCGCCTGTGCTGCGCGTCACGCCTCCGGATACGGTGTATCCTTTTGCGCAGATCGAAGATCAATGGCTTCCGAATCCGGCCCGCATCGTAGCGGGATTAAATAAAGTATTGGACTTTTAATATAACGAAGCGAAGGAGGGTGAGAAGCAATGGCTACATTCGAATATCGATTCCCGGAATTGGGCGAAGGGATTCATGAAGGCGAAATCGTCAAGTGGCATGTGAAGCCGGGCGATACCGTGAATGATGAAACGATTTTGATGGACGTGCAAAACGATAAGTCGACCGTGGAAGTGCCGTCCCCGGTTGCAGGTAAAATCGTGGAGCTGAAAGTAGGTGAAGGTACCGTCTGTACGATCGGCGATGTGATCGCGGTCATGGAAGTGGAAGGCGAAGTGCCGCAGCAAGCGGGAGGCCACGGACATGACGCTGCAGCCGCTCCGGCTGCGCCGACAGCGCCAGCGGCGCCGGCCGCACCGGCACCGGCTGCAGCAGCCGCACCGGCGGCTCCAGCACCGGCAGCAGCCCCAGCCGCCGCGGCCAGCGGGCGGCTCGTACTGGCTACGCCGAGCGTGCGCAAGCTCGCGCGGGAGAAAGGCGTGAACATCGCGGACGTGCCTGCCACCGGCCGGAACGGCCGCGTGACACGCGAAGATGTTCTCGGCTTTGCCGCAGGCGGCGGCCAAGCGGCACCTGCCGCAGCACCAACGGCTGCAGCGGGAGCGGCAGCCGAAGCGAAGCCGGCAGCGGCTGTAAGCGCAGCTGCCGCGGCGGTCAGCGGCGAGCGCGTCGAAGAGCGCGTGCCGCTGAAGGGCATTCGCAAGGCGATCGCCAATGCGATGGTCAAGAGCGTCTACACGGCGCCGCACGTGACGCTGATGGACGAGGTCGACGTGTCGCTGCTCGTCAAGCTCCGCGAGAAGGCCAAGCCGGTCGCCGAGAAGAAAGGCGTCAAGCTGACTTACCTTCCGTTCATCGTGAAGGCGCTCGTGGCGGCGGCACGCCAATTCCCGGCGCTGAATGCGATGATCGACGAAGAGAAGCAGGAGATCGTGTACAAGAAGTACTACAACATCGGGATCGCGACGGATACGGATCAAGGGCTCATCGTTCCGGTCATCCAGGACGCGGACCGCAAAAATATTTGGACGATCGCTGAAGCGATCAAAGATTTGGCGACGCGCGGACGCGAAGGCAAGCTCGGCCCGAACGAAATGAAGGGCTCGACGCTGTCCATCACGAACATCGGCTCCGCGGGCGGCATGTTCTTCACTCCGGTTATCAACTTCCCGGAAGTGGCGATTCTCGGAACCGGCCGCATTACGGAGAAACCGGTGGTGAAAAACGGCGAGATCGTGATCGCCCCGGTTATGGCGCTTTCCTTAAGCTTCGACCATCGGGTTATCGATGGCGCAACGGGGCAAAACTTTATGAACTATATCAAGCAGCTGCTGGCCGATCCGGAACTGCTTGTCATGGAGGTGTAACCTGCTATGGTAGTTGGAGACGCATCGGTTGAAATTGACGTTCTCGTCATCGGCGCAGGTCCCGGCGGGTATGTGGCGGCCATTCGGGCCGCCCAGCTCGGCAGAAGCGTGCTCGTGGTCGACAAAGCGGAGCTCGGCGGCGTCTGTCTGAACCGCGGGTGTATTCCTTCCAAAGCTTTGATCTCCGCGGCACACCAATATGAAGTCGCGAAGCACGGCGAATCGATCGGCATCATGGCCGACAATGTAAAAGTCGATTTCTCCAAAGTGCAGGAATGGAAAAGCGGCATCGTCAAAAAGCAAACCGGCGGCGTCGGGATGCTGCTCAAAGGCAATAAGATTCAAGTGTTCAATGGCGAGGCGCTGTTCATCAACGAGCATGAAGCCCGCGTATTTAACGATAACGAAACAGCTCGCTACCGTTTCAACTATTGCATTATCGCCACCGGCTCCCGGCCGATCGAGCTCAAAGCGTTCCCGTTCGGCAAACGCATTCTGTCTTCGACGGAAGCGCTCAGCCTGTCCGAGCTTCCGAAAAGCATGGTCGTCATCGGCGGCGGCTACATCGGCATTGAGCTCGGCCAGACGTTCGCGAAGTTCGGGACGAAGGTGACCGTGCTGGAAGGGTCCGATTCGATTCTTCCGGGCTTCGAGAAAGAGCTGTCCCAGCTCGTGGCGCGCAATCTGAAAAAGTCCGAAGTCGAGATCGTAACCGAAGCGCTTGCGCAGGGCTGCGAACAAACGGATAACGAAGTGACCGTGACCTACACCGTCAAAGGCGAAGAGAAGAAAGTAACGGCAGACTATGTGCTTGTCACGGTCGGACGCCGCCCGAATACGGACGGCGATCTTTCCCTCGAGTTGGCAGGCGTGGAAGTCGGCGAACGCGGACTGATCAAGGTGAACGAAAAAGGCCAAACGAATGTGCCGCACATTTACGCGATCGGCGATATCGTACCGGGTCCGGCGCTCGCCCATAAAGCTTCCTACGAAGCGAAAGTGGCGGGTGAGTCGATCGCAGGCATGCCTAGCGTCGTCGATTACAAAGTGATTCCGGCCGTCGTGTTCTCCGATCCGGAAATCGCCGGCGTAGGCTTGAGCGAAACCGAAGCCAAGGCGAAAGGCATGAACGTGACCGTAGGCAAGTTCCCGTACGGCGCCAACGGACGCGCGCAGTCGATGAATGCGACAGATGGCTTCGTGAAGCTTGTGGCCGACAAAGACAGCGGCCTGCTGATCGGGGCGCAAGTGGTCGGTGCGGAAGCGTCGAACCTGATCGCGGAGCTGACGCTCGGCATCGAGATGGGCGCGACGCTCGAAGATATCGCGCTCACGATCCATGCGCATCCGACGCTTGGGGAAATTACGATGGACGCAGCCGAAGGCGCACTCGGCCATCCGATTCATCAATTAGGCAAATAAAAAAAGTGCTATAAAAAAGAGCCTGCGGAGCGTGGAAACCTTCAAGAAACATGAAGTTTTCCAGCGCCCGCAGGCTTTTTTTACTACCGGGCTCGATGCGGAAGCAGCCACTGCTTCCACACCGTCTACAAACAGTCGTATCCATATTTTTTTGCAACCAAGCGACTAGTATGTATGCTAGATGGCATGTTTCAGGTTATGCCGGGGAAATCGAAACGCAAATAGGGCACGACATCTGAATAGAGGTTTCGCCGAGTAGGGGTGGGCAGGCGGATCGGCTTTACAAAGTAATGAGTTTGGCATAAGATAATTGTATCGTTAGATAAAATTATGTTTCATTATATGAAACTAAGGCGGTGCTGAGCATGGATATCAAGAACAAAGTTCTTGAGCAATTCGGTAAAAACGCACAGGAATATGTGGAGAGTCCGATTCATTCTTCGCGTGACGATCTGGAGATTCTGGAAGCCTGGGTGAAGGCGGAGAAGCCCGCAGCTGCGCTCGATATTGCTACCGGCGGAGGACATGCGGCGAACACGGCAGCTCCGTGGGTGGGGCAAATGACGGCGCTTGACTTGACGCCCGAAATATTGAAGGCGGCGGAGACGTATATCGCCGGAAAAGGACATTCCAACGTTTCGTTCGTACTGGGGGATGCGGAATCGCTGCCGTTTGCTTCCGAAACTTTCGAGCTTGCCATGTGCCGCATCGCTGCGCATCATTTCCCGGACGTCGATGCTTTTCTGAATGAAGCGTTACGGGTGATCAAACCCGGCGGCTGCTTGCTGCTGCTCGATAATGTCGCTCCCGAAGCAGCTGCGCTCGATGAGCTTTATAACGATATCGAGAAAAGGCGCGATCCGAGCCATGCCCGAGCATGGAAAAAATCGGAGTGGATTCGAAAGGTAGAGACGGCAGGACTGGAGACAGAGCAGTTGCTTCAATTTCAGAAAACATTTCAGTTTGAATCCTGGTGCCAAAGAATGAAATTCGCCGGGGAGCCGAAAGAAGCGTTGGAAAGCTTGATGCTGGGGCAGCCATCGGATGTGCGTCGGGCTCTTGGAGTGCAAACCGAGGACGGGAAGCTCGTCCGTTTTCAAGGCAAGTACATGATGCTGCGGGCAAGGAAGCCGCAATAGTTTCATTTCATATAGGCAAACCATGTCCAGGGGCGCCCCAGGTACACAATCGTGAGTTTCCGGAGAAACACATGTAAGACATATGATACTAAACGATCAAAAGCAGCCGTATTGGCTGCTTCAGCCTGTTGAAAAACTTCAACAGGCTACTTTTATCTTTAATATCTTTATCAAATTACCGCGTTAATATGATATAATATAACTATACTGTAAAGGCGGTGGTCTTATGCTTCGTTCCAACCCGAA
>NZ_JBHSRV010000027.1:0-40790 GCF_042659105.1 Paenibacillus allorhizosphaerae
CAGCAGATACGGCGTCACCGCTACGGCGGCGCCATAACCGCAGATTCTACGCATCTTCATCAATCGTGAGGCCGACCGCTCAATTGGCGTTCGGTTATCTTTATTTCGTTCTAATCTCGGCATTTATCTTCCTCATTTCCTCAAGTCTCATTTAGGCTGGGAGCATATTAAAACTTTCTAAACGTTGTGAAATCGTGCATTCGTTAGAAACATAAGCTTAACGTTGTAAATCCTCAATTACCCGAACGATCCACCGCCTCCATTGACATAATTTCGTCATCTTGATGTTACATCAGAATAATAGGTTTGTAACGCGACTGCAGGTCTGTTTAAATCCGCATCCAGAGAACTGTTTACGTGAAGGAATGAATATGACAGATACGAAGTTAGCGATAAATTTAATCCATCATTGTTGCGTTATTCTGCCATTTAGCTTAATGGCCATGTGAACAATACATTACAAATTCAACCTTTACTATCACCGCGATTATGCGCATATGTTTGTGTCGCAAAACGATTATGCACCTATGTTTGTGTCGTGGCCTCAAGACACAAACATAGGTGCTTTGAAATAAAAAATCCCCGATTGACGGGGATCTAAAAGCACTCATGTTTGTGTCGCCGGACATATATTGTTACACAAAATATGGTCTAGGACAGCCTTCCGCAGATTGAATCACAATCCCATGTAATAGAAAGCGGAGGATCGCATTTATCGAATACTCGTTAATGTGTTTGGACTGATATTGGAATATGTACCTCTTATTCAGCATCAGATGTTTTCTGCTTCCTACATCATATTGCACCTCTGGAATCGCATCGGACTTATAGGATTCCTTTAGCATCTTCAGAATTTCAGTCATAAACTTGAAGACTTCTTCTGGCATATAGTAATTCTCCGGTTCTTCCCTTCCCTTCGGGATCAATCGGACAATGTAATTTTTTTTGTGGACTCACGCTCTTATCAACCGTTACCACACAACAATCCTTATCATAACTAATTTGTAATAGCTCATTCATTCTGGCACCTGAAGATGTTATGATATCGAGCGCGAATCTTGCGAACATACATGCCACATATATTGGTTCGATATTAATAAGTAGTTTGTTCGTTTGTGTAGCTGTACGAGTCGTGGCAAAGCCCTGGATGAGCAGTCCGGTATTTCGTGGCAGAAAAGGAGCCGGTGTCTTTCCACCCTCTTCTATCTCATATCCCCACTGATTTAATTGATTGCTTTTTCCTATGCTCGTCTGAAATATAATACGTTGCCCAGTTCCCCAACAATTAGAATCTCTAAGAACCATGGCGGCTCGATCCTTTTCAGCAAGACATTGAGCGGCTAGATACGATCCTGGGGATCGCAAGACGAACCGCGGAACAAATTCTGGCCGAAATCGGGACCGACATTAGTGCGCGTTTCCCCTCCGCAACCCATCTCTGTTCGTGGGTTGGTCTGGTTCCAGGGCAGAATGAAAGTGCCGGTAAACGAAAATCCTCGAAAACTCGCAAAGGCAATAAATACCTACGATCGGCACTCATTGAAGTCGCCCATTCCGTATGCAGATCCGACAATTACTTGGGCGCTCAGTACCGACGCATCGCAGCCCGAAAAGGCAGACACCGAGCGGCCGTGGCGGTCGCACACTCCATCATGACCATTGTTTACCATCTCCTCACGCGCGGCGAGGATTACAAAGATTTAGGCGGTAACTATTTCGAAAAACGACAGCAAGTAGCAATTGTTAAACAAGCAGTTCGAAAGCTTGAGAATCTTGGCTTTCAGGTAGCTCTCACCGCCTCGACAGCCTCGTAACCATCTTGATTTCACATAAGTTCTATGAAGCACAGTTTTTAAAAAACACTACAGCTGGGCTTAGTTTGTTATTGCCATTTTTAGATCTATGCTATGTGAAATTTTCGGGGTAGCGCCATGACTGCTGCACTGCGGCAGCTGTTTTGGGTTGAACTATCGTTACTCGTTAACCTAAAAACCAGACTTTTCATATAGAGCTTTAACTTCACCCACTTCGAGCAATCTGTCGGGAATGGGATAAAGTTCTTGTCACCTGACATTTTTCTGACAAGAACTTGAGGACATAAATGACAAGAACTTTATGACATTCCCGAATTAATCGGATTTTAATCTCAAATAAAATCACCGCCAGGTACCTGGCGGTGATTGCCCATTTGACGCCGCCGTCGTCGTAATCGTCTTATGATTAGGCGTATTTACACGATATTCTTACGCGGGATCAGAACACCTGCTACTATTGCAGGGAATACAGGGATACGATGGACCATCTGCTGCCTCGTACCAAGGGTAGCCATACGACGCCGTCAACTGCGTCTGCGCTTGCAACGACTGTAAACAAAGCAAAGCCGACCGCAGCCTGGAGGATTTTCGTTTCGGAAACGTAGCGGTTAAGACCCGAAAATCTCTACTTCATTCTTGATTGCTCACGGAACGAATTTGCACTTTATAATTGCCTAGGGGCACCCATTCGTTCGGACAAGCATTCTGTTATCTTGGCTGTACGGCCGAGACTACCCGATGGTATAAGCGGGCAGGCCATCGTTGCCGATCGTTGCTTTATACCTTGCCCCGTTCGGAGCATAAACGTAATAGCCGTTCCATACGTTCGTACCGGCTAGAAGGATGGTCTGCGATGCCTTCCCTTCCAGTTCTCCCGCCTGAAGCCGAATATTTTGGCAGCTGCTCAGCACATTCACCGCATACCGGTTCGCCCCGCCCGTTCCGGAAATATAATCGGGATTTTTGATTACGGTGGGGAACAAAATTTCACCGTTCCTCGCATTGTTCTCGATCCGGATCGCGTCGCGGTCCGCGTCAGTCGCCGTTGCGGCGCTATCTACGGTGACCCCGTCGATTTTAAAACCCCATACATAGTTCAAATAGACCCCCGTCCTGCCGATCCGTTTTAACCGGGAACGTCCGATTTGAATATTGGTTGTGTACCCTTTGCTTTTGTACCAAGTTTTAACCGAAGCCGCCGTAATCGTGGCATCGTAGCCCGGCTCCCCGGGTGTTGGAACGTTAAACGAGACGTCATGCTCCGTGACGATCATGCCATCGGCGGAAACGTCTGTCACGGAGTTGCTATCCCCGATGATTACGTCAGCAACATAAGCCATATACACGCCCCGATATCCTTTCTTTATGCTGTTATGATCGATTTTCACATGGCTTGCCCAAGAAAGATAAATGACATTCGCATTGCTTGAAGGCGACGCAATCCCTTGATGATCGAACATGTTGCCGAGAATGCTTACGCTATCGTAATAAGCGGCAATCGTTCCGAATACAGCACCTGTAATGACCACGCTTTCATTTTTTATATCCTTGAAAATATTATTGGCGATAAGGATATTTTTCCCCGCTTGCGGCAATTTGGAATTCACACCGGACGCGTCCTGGTTGGCCAAGGACGAACCGCCCCATGCGCTGTCGAGCTTCACTCCTCTCGTACAACCAATGAACGTATTTCCCAATATTTCCACATCTGAAAATTTAAATAAGCGAATCCCCGCATAAGTCATGCCTTCAAAGGTACATCCGTATACTTTGATGTTATGGTTCCACAAATTATGAACCGCACTATGGTTTCCTACACCTATAGCCCATGCTTGCGTGCCCGTCGTTCCGCTGGCGCCGAAATAGCAGTCGGTCACGCGAATGTTCCGGCAAGGCGTGCCGTCGTTGATGCCAAAACCATTCGGATCCGACCCGAGCGAATCGCTCGTCTGATTGGAAATCTGGATAGCTTCGCGAAAAGCATTATTTCCTGTGTGATCGCGAAACCCGAGGAACCGGCACTTGTAGAAGGATACGTCCTCGCATGCATTCATATCGATGGCATGTGCTCCAACAACATCGCGGATTTCGACATTGTTGAACGTAATATTCCTGCCTCTGAGCAAAATGATTGCGTTATATCCGCTAGGAAAATTAGCGATGTTCCCTTCAAATACGCCGCCCTCAATGACGATATTCCCGTGTCCGTCATATCCGCCAAACGTTTCTCCCGGATCCCCGTTATAAAGGAACGCTCCTGCATGCGAACGAACAAGTGTAGCCATCAAGAGCTTAAGATGCGTGTTTCGGTATACTTTAAACGGACCTTTCAACTTATATGTACCGGGAGGAACGATAACCTGTACAGGGCCGGCCTTGGCTTCATTCAATGCGCCTTGAAATGCGGGGCTCCAATCCCAATCGGCAGGATCCGCGGTTTGGTTCGGAATGAGATGCCTATAGTCCGCAACATTGACTCCAACCGCACTGGAGAGGGTATTGATTTGAGCAAGGCTTTGGGATAGACTGTACGTTTTATATGATCCTGAAGTAAAGCGAGCGTTATCCCCTATAAAAACGACGGATGAGGCGTTCGATAATTTACCGGGAACGTGATACGTTCCTGAAGGAATATATATTTCTTTCCTGCCCTCGCTCCGTGCCCAATCTATCGCGGTCTGAAGGGCTGCCGTGTCATTCGTAGTCCCGTCTCCCTTCGCGCCGAAATCCTTCACGCTAATCCACTCGCGCAATTTGTCGCTGACGATCCGTTCCGGCTGTTCAACCGCGAAGCGATACGCAACGCCGTCGGCATCCATCTTAGGTTTTTTATCCTTGTCGTCCCCATTCCCATACACGCTCGACGAAACGGAGGCTTCCCCGCTAACTGCATTCGACAATCCTCCCGCAACTACGGCAGCACCCGTCGCGGCAATGGAGGCCAGTAATTTTCTGCGGCTGATCCGGCTGTTCCGTACTGCTTGCGTTTGTTCGGATTGTCCTTCTTTAGTCGAATCCATTTCGGTTACGTTCTTGGTTTCCGGATTTACTTCCACTCGGTATACCTCCCTATAATTGGTATAACTTTTCAAATCATGTTCATAAACGAAGATGGCTCAAAATTCAAGGTACTTTCACCGCAGCAGACCGCGTTTAATTACCTGCAGCTACCCTCTCGTTAATTTGCTTGGTGATGCTTTCTTCCGCCTCCCTCAACGCAGTATTCAAGTCAACGCCATTTTTAACAATTTTGCTTACCGCGGCATTCATCGCTGACATAGCAATAGAGTCGTATTTGGTTGGAATAAACGTTTTGGCCGGTTTTGTTTTGTAAATGGCCTCAATATGTTTATTTTTCATAAAATCCATATCCGCACCGAAGGAACTCGCGAATTTAGGATCCTTCATGACGGGATATTTGCCATGCCTCGACATATCCATTTGAACTTCATCGGAGGTAATCGCCATGATGACTTTGAAAGCGGCATCTTTATTTTTGCTTGTCGGTGAAATTCCCATCGCATGAGCATCTACCCGCGTACCGAGACCCGGTGCTTCCGGCCATTCCGGGTAAGTCGCCATATCCCATACATCCGGGCTGCTATAAAGTTTGTAACCCATAATATCATTGAGCGAGGCGTACATGGCCAATGTTCCATTGAGCATAGTTTCGGCCGCTTTTCCATATGTTGATATTTGGTTATTGCCTGGAATTTGATAGACTTTGGTCGCAAAGTCTAAAACCTTCTTCCATTGATCCGTGTTGACGAGCGCTTGATTCGTTTTCGGATCGACATAAGGAAGGGATAGCTGTGAAGCCATCCGCTCGATGACGTTGACCTCCAAACCGCGGTATTGTACTCCGCTATCATTTCTTGTCAGCTTTTTGCCGAGCTCGTACGTTTGCTCCCAGGTCATGCCGTCTTTCGGATAGGGAATGCCGAATTTATCGAAGATGTTCTTATTATAGTATAAAGCGGAAAAATGCCTTGTGTACGGAATGGCAACCAGATCGCTTCGCTGGGTAGCCGCTTTGATCGCATCCAGCACTTCCGGCTCGAAACGATTCAGATCCATTTTATTCGTCTTGATCAAATCGGATAAAGGGTAAATCAATCCAAGGTCGGACCAACTGCTAAAGCCGTAAATGTTGGTTTCGATAAGAATGTCGGGCGTTTCACCCGCGGTGATTAGCTCGGCAAGAGAACTTCCTTTTTCGTAGGGCTTCATTTCTACGGTTATCCATGGATATTTTTGTTGGACAGGCCCGATGATATATTGTTTCCGCTCTTCTTCTGTCAGCCATCCGGGAAGAAATCCTACGGTAACCGTAACGGGCGACTGATCTTCAACTGCCACCTTCGAGTTATCGCTGCTAGAGGATTTTTGATTGCAACCCGCCAGAGGTAAGGTGATCAATAGAGTCGGTATTAGTAACCACAAGTTTCTCTTTAACATAATTCCTCCCATGAATGTACGAACCGATTCTCGGTTTCGAAGTCTTATCCATTTTCTATTTCGCCAAAAACGGAAGCCGTCCTGCAGAAATCAGTTGCGCAACAACGTGCCTGCAAGCGAGTTCGGGTGACCGTACTCGAGTGGCGAAGGACCGACGCAAGTAGTTACTTTCGCCGAATCGGACAGTTTGTTTCGGCATCTTGCGACTTCCCCCGTAACCGCATTTTTTATGTATTGTAACATTCAGTATAACGCTCAAGCAGAATCCAGATCTTACACTAAAAACGGCTCTCCCCTCACCACCTTTGGAACTTGCATTTCAATGTAACCCGTTACGTCAAAATTTAACATAACAACTTTTATTAGTGTTTAATAATGGACTTTGTGCACCACCTCCACCTAATATATGTAACCCATTACATTATAACCGCTCTTTTATGCTGCGACAATATACACGATGACGGTTTATTACGATTTAACAATCTCTTTACGTAAGCGGATGTTCATATTTGAATTCAGCTTCGATGTCCGATATAATTTATGTAACGGTTTACATAAATTAAACGAAAAGCATCATACATGCTGCATGCGAAAGGAACTAATCTAGTGAATTAAAAAAGGGCGAGTCTCGTGCTAAAAAAAAAATGATTGAACAGGCATAGCACGCTGCTCAACCATTTTTTTTGAAAGCAACCTCTTTCATCTCTTAGTTGCTGTCTTTATCAGGAAAAACACTCTTCTGAGATTGTCCCTGCTCATTCTTTCATCTAATGCGATCGCTTAGCCGACTCAGGAAATATGCTTAAATTGAGGCAGCCAATCTTTATTGACCGCAAACATTTGATCCACCATCGACTTGATTTCCGCCAAGCTGAGTACCGCTGAGGTAAGAGGATCGTAGCAGATGGCATGAAAGATTTTTCGCTGATCGCCGGTAAGCGCCCCTTCTACAGCCAATTCCTCACACCTTGAGCTTGTGTTCACCAGAAGGGCTAGCTGGTCCGGCAAAGGGCCGACATGAATGGGGCTCAGCCCTTGTCTGGAAGCGAGAACCGGCACCTCCACACAGGCGCCTTCCGGCAGGTTGTCGATTAATCCGAAATTACGGACATTTCCGTTAAATTGGAACAAGGTTTGATCACCAAATACCGCATTAAAAATATATGCCGCATATTCATTCCCGCGATGGAGATCGATCGGGCTGTCCCGCCATTCCATTAATTTATTTTTCCAATTGTTTCGCCTCTTCTCGGCATTTTTGATGGGAAGCGCGTATTCGCCGGGGTTCCAGCCGGTACCGTGGGTACAGTATTTGTCGATCAGATCGGGACGTTTACGGAACCAAGCGTTGTATTCCGAATTATGACCGCTGGATTCCGTTACATAGTAATCCAGATGAAGATACATTTCATTTCTTACCTGCTCCTCGTTATAAATCTCCGTTCGGTTCAACACGGCCTCGTGAATGAGCGGGTAAGCATCCTTTCCGTTCCATTTGTAATCCAGATAAAAGGCCTGATGATTGATGCCGGCGCATTTGTATGTAATCTCTTCCATCGGTGCTCCGATCCATCGGGCCAGCATCGCTGCGGTGCCTTGTACGCTGTGGCATAAGCCTGTCACGTTCACCTTGGTTTCGCCTAGCATTGCTCTGCAGAGCATAGCCATAGGGTTGGTATAGTTCAAGAAAACGGCATCCGGACAATAGCGTTCGATATCCCGGCAAATGTCCAGCATGACGGGAACGGTTCTCAGGAAACGGAAGATGCCCGCAGGGCCGCGGGTATCGCCGATGTTGATGTCTACTCCAAAGGACTTCGGAATTTCCATATCCGTCCGCCAAACAGGCAAATCGCCGACAAGAATCGTGCTAACGACGCCATTCGCTCCTTTTAACGCTTCAGCCCGGTCCGTGGTCGCTTCCACCTTGGCAGAGGAGTAATTGCCTGCGGCAATGATGTTGTTTACTGCTTCTTTTGCAAACCCCAGCCGCTCTTCGTCGATGTCCATCAATGTGATGGTACAGTCCTCAAACGCCGGAAACGTAAGCAAATCCCTTACCAAATTTTTAGTAAACACAAGGCTGCCCGCACCTATAAAAGTAATTTTCGCCATAACAAATTCCGCCCTTTCCCGGTTTATTTACGTATGCTTAGCCCCCCGTCTACCGCCAGCATTTGGCCCGTAATTTGATCGGCTAATTCGGATGCCAGGAAAACAGCGGCATTCGCTATATCCGTTCCTGTTTGCATACGGCCCAAAGGCAACGATTGAGCGGACCGCTGGATTCGTTCGAGCTCGCTGTCTCCGAGCCCTTCCCACCGTTCAACCTCTCCTTCCGACGCCACCCAGCCGGGATGAACGCAGTTCACCCTGATTTTGTGCTTCGCCAAGGCGTGGGCCAAATTGCGGGTCATCGTGATCAAGCCTCCCTTGGACACGGCATAAGCCAATGTGTTGTCCTCCCCTTTAGCAGAATGGAGCGATCCGATATTAATGATGCTGCCGCCCGTTCCCTGCTTGATCATGGCCGGGACTGCCGCCTGGCTCATTAGAAAGGCGCCCTTTAGGTTAATGCCGATCACCCGATCCCATAATGCTTCGTCCGTATTCTGCAGGTCGCCTCTGGGAAATATCCCCGCATTGTTTACCAACACATTCACACCGCCAAAATCGCTCTCTACAGTAGCGATCATTCGCTCTATGTCGGCGGCGCGCGAAACATCGCAAGTATAAAATCTGACCTCATGGCCGTCCTTTCTCCACCGGTCGGCCAGTTCCTCTCCCTGAGGGTCGACATCCGCAATGGCCACTCTTGCTCCTCCAAGCTTTACGAATTGCTCCACAATCCCGGCGCCGATCCCTTTGGAGCCGCCTGTGACAATGACCGTTTTATGAGACAATCCGGAAAACGAATGACTATTCATTGTTCTCCACCCCGGCTTTCTCATAAGCGATTTTTGGAATTTGGGTTGCCAGCTTTCCGCCGCTCACATCGATCATCGTCCCCGTAATATATTCAGCCAAGTCGGAGGCAAGGAAACAGACGAGATTAGCGACTTCCCTCTTAGAGCCCCACCTTCTGAGCGTCAGTGTATCGAGCAAACGCTCCTGCTCCTTTTCCGGCCGCTCGGCGAAATGATTCATTTCGGTAGGAATCATTCCCGGCGCATAACAGTTCACGGTAATATTCCAAGGGCCCAATTCTCCGGCCAATACTCTGGTGAATTGACTCACGCCCGCCTTGGACGAAGCATAAGCAGCGCTTCCGTAGCTCGGAACAATCGCCGCAAAGGAAGCGGCGTTAATAATTCGGCCAGATTTCTGCCGTTTCATAACCGGAATGACAGCCTTGCACATCTGGAATGTGCCCTTCAAGTTAATATCCAGATTTAAATCCCACACCTCTTCCTGCAGCGAGGAAACGGGGCCCCCTCCGGCAACCCCGGCATTGTTGACCAATATATCCAGATGTCCGTAGGTTTGAACTACGGCTTCCACCACTTCCTGAATTCGATGAAAGTCACGGACATCGCATCTATACTGCGAGCCTTGATATCCCAACCGTTCAAACTCATTTTTTATCGCTTCCAGGTTGGCTTCATTGACGTCGGTCACCACCGTAACGACGCCTTCCGAAGCCAAGGTCAGGGCAATTTCCCGTCCGATGCCCCGGCCGGCCCCAGTGACGATCGCTACTTTACCGTTTAAATCAATCTGCATTAATCATACCCCCGCCGATTAAGTTGGTAAATTCGCATTGTAAGTACGGACTAAGCCTTGCATGTAGGCGATGCTGGACAACAGCTGGTGATTTTCATAATCAACAATTTTGCTTTCGGGCTCGTTCTTCTCGTGCGGCGTCCGCCAGTCTGCCGGGGCTTTTGCATTCGCCAGCACATAACGCATCGTTTCCGCGAATTGCGACGCCGAGCGCACCGGATACTCCGGCCAATAATCGTCTGCCAGTACCCGGGTATGGCGTGCCTCAAGCGCGCCGACTTCGATGGACATCGTCATCTCGGGATCATGCTGCGAAATAAGCGTAAGCAATGCGGGGAAGTCTACCACCCCTTGGCCGATAGGACAGCGAACGAGACGGTAGCCCTCTTCCGTCATATATATCCAATAGTCCTTTAAATGAACATGTTTCAGAAAAGGCATGATCCGCTTTGCAAAATAAATAGGCTCTTCCGCCGTGGCGAGAGGATTCCCGGTGTCGAGCGTAATCCCGAAATGGGCTGAGCCGATTTGTTCGCAAAGCCACAGCAATTCCTCCGATGCCACATCCTGATGGTTTTCCAGCGCAAGCTGAAGCCCCTTCCGCTCTGCAGCCGCAGTCGCCTTTGCCAAGCCTGACAGAACATCCTGCATAAAAGCTTGCCACCTGCCGGCCATAGCCCTCCGGTCGCCGCCAAAGCCAGCCCCTCCGACTACGGTTCGGACGGTATTTGCTCCGAGACGTGCGGCCGTATCAAAGGCGATTTGCAGCTTATCCGGATCATAACCGCTTGATGCTACGGTTATGTAGAGCCTATGCTTTTCCGCAAATCGGACAAGGGATGCAATATCCTCCCCTTCCACTACGGTCAGCGGCATCTCCACTCCCTCGAGCCCCGCTTCCACGGCCTGCTGCAAGAGGTGCCCCGCCGTAATTCTGGGTCGGCTCGACTTGGAGTGAATGCCCATCATGTAAGTTGTACCAAATACAGAAAGGCCCACTTTCATTTCCGTCACCCTTTCCGATCATGCATACCGGTTTATTTAGCCGTCCATCCGCCGTCGATAACCAAAGAAGAGCCCGTCATGAAGCTCGAAGCGCCGGAAGCCAAAAAGATGACGGCTCCCGCAATTTCCTCCGGTTCTCCCCATCGGCCGAGTGCGATATTTTGCAAAAAGGTATTATTCACTTCCGGATTATTCATCACTACAGTGTTCAATTCAGTAGCGATCGGCCCGGGACTTAACGCATTGACCGTAATATTATAGGGCGCCCACTCCAGTGCCAGCACCTTGGTCAGCTGCAGCAAACCGCCCTTGCTGGAGCAATACGCGCTTCGTTCGGGGAGCGCCACGCTTCCAAGCATGGAAGATACGTTGATGACACGCCCGTACCTTTGCTGCTTCATCTGCCTCGCCACCGCCCTTGAGCATATAAAAGGCGCCTTTAAATTCGTATTCTGTACCTGATCCCACTGTTCGTCTTCAAATTCCTCAACCGGCTTCCTAATATTGATGCCGGCATTATTGATCAATATGTCTATACGTCCGAATTCATCTATAACCGTCTGAACCATGGAGTTCACTTGGCCGGTGTCCGTAACGTCCGCCGCGATTCCGATGGCCCTCTGGCCGCTGCTTTCGCCTATGACGGCCGCGGCTTTCTCGGCCTTGCTTCTTTCCCGGCTAGTTACCGCAACGCTCGCACCAGCCCCCGCAAGAGCTTTCGCCATAACCAATCCGAGCCCTTGCGCTCCCCCGGTGATTAAAGCGACCCGGCCGTCCAGTTTAAATAATTCCAAGCTCATAGGATTCATACCCTTCATTTGTTATAATTGACAACTGAGATCGCCGAATATCGATCTAAAAACTGCGATTTAATTGGTCGTTAACAAAATTTTCGCGATTTTACCCGAGCCGTTAATCAATGTTTCGAAGCAGGCTCCGCCTTGCTCCAAAGGAGCGTGAATCGTCCATGGAGATAAGCGGATTCTTCCATCGTGAATCCAGTCTAAAGCGTTTTCAAAATCGTCGGAATGGTATGCAAAAGCTCCGAGCATCTGGATTTCGCTGCGAACGATGAAATTGATCGGCAGGCTGCTTGCATCTTGATGCAGGCCGGAAAAAATGACCTTGCCTCCCGGCCTTAACGATTCCACGCATAATTTTCTCGTAGCCTCGAGTCCTACCGCATCGACGGCCGCGTCGAATTTCTGTTCGCCGCCCAAAGACTGGAGATTGATTCCCGCGACCGCTCCCAGCTCCTGCGCAATGCTTAAGCGCTCCTCGTTGATATCAATGACGGTAACATTCCGCAAGCCGTACATTTGCGCGACCTGAAGGGTCAACAAACCGATCGGCCCCGCTCCCGCTATGAGCAGCCTGTCGGTTGGCAGCGGCTTTACTAATTTGCAAACATGTGCCGCGCAAGCAAGAGGCTCCGCGAATGCGCCTTCGTCAAAGCTGACAGTATCGTGCAGCTTGTATACATTACGTTCCGGAACAATAACATAATCCGCAAAAGCTCCCGGACAATGAGCGCCGATCAGTTTTCTAGACACGCATCGTTGGGATGCACCGTTCATGCACGCTCGGCATCGGCCGCACGTAATCAAAGGGTTGGCCGTTACCCGATCGCCAGGTTTAAAAAGAGCAGCACCTGCCCCTATCCTTGCCACTGTGCCTGAGAACTCATGACCCATGACAAGCGGAGGCTTTCTTAACGAATTATGCCCTAAATAACCGCTTAATTCGGAACCGCAAATTCCGGCCCGCTCCACCCGTATCAACACCTCGTTATAAGCAGGTTTGGGAATGTCGCGTTCCCTGATCGTCATGATCCTAGGTCCCTCATAGACTAACGCTCTCATCGCATCCCTTCCCATCCCGACCACCTCCTGCTACGATTGATTTTGCTCGCGCTTCTCCCACCCTTGCCTAAACAATGGAAGCCAATTACCCGGGTGATACGGATGCTTCTGCACCTCCTCCAGGTTCAAGTCAACCCCTAATCCGGGCCGGTCCGAAAGCTCGATATATCCGTTCGCGACCTTAAGCGGAGGTGTCAGCACGTTCTCTTCCCAAGGCTCATTAAATTCGTCGAAGATTTCATGCAGATAAAAATTAGGAGTGGCCATGTTTAAGTGGGCGCAGACTATGGAGCATACCGGGCCTTGTGCGCTATGGGGAGCGATCACGCCGCCGTGCGCATGCACCATGCCGCAGATTTGCTTGGAGGCGGAAATGCCGAGGAATTGGGGTTCAAGCTGAATGATATGAACGGCATGATGCTTAAGCAATTCGGCAAACTGTTCCCTGCAGTAGTAATCCTCCCCGCAGGCTACAGGCACCGGGGAACGCTTGGCTACCTCAACCATCGAAGAAATATTTTGCGGTGGTACCGGGGCTTCGAACCAAGTCGGTTTATAAGGAACCATCGCTTCGGCAAATTGCAATGCGGTATGCACGCTGAACCGGTTATGCCCTTCAATAAGAATATCCGTATCGGGACCGACCGCTTCGCGAACGGCGGCAATAATTTCTATTGCCAGTCGAAAATCCCGCTTCTCCACCGTACGCCAGGCCGAGCCGAACGGATCGAATTTTAGAGCGGTATACCCCTTCGAGACGACAAGTTTGGCCTTTTCATAAAAGTTTTCCGGCGTCCTGGGCCCGCGATACCATCCGTTTGCATAGCACCGCAGCTTCTCATGACATTGTCCGCCTAATAGCTTGTAAAGAGGCTGACCCGTCAATTTGCCAATAATGTCCCAGCAAGCGGTTTCAATCGCGGCAAGCGCAGAGCCTTGAATTTGCCCGCCGTCCGAGTATACATCCCGAATCATTTTCAAGGAGACGGTCTCCACGTCAAACACGCTCATTCCAATATATAAATGCTTCAGCTCATGGATCGCCGCTTCCACCGTTTTCGCAAATCCGTTTAATGTTCCTTCTCCGATGCCGTATACGCCATCTTTCGTTTGAAGCTTAACAAACAGCCAATTTTTCCATGGATTGCCTACAATAAATGTTTCTACATCGCTAATGATCATACAGGAACAAGACCTCCTTTTTTTAAAAAGATTCAGGAAGTTAGAGTGGATTTTCCTAGGGCCTAAAAACAATATACTACCGGGGTATGCGCCTTCATAGGCTGCAAAACTACGGTACATGCGCTATTTTGCATGGACATAATCTTCGAAAAAAAAGCGTACCTCCCGGCGCCGTCCAACGGAAAACATCCAAATCGATACACTACAATATGTCGGCTCTAGGGCGTCACGCTAATCGCGATGCTTAGCCATCGGCAGCCAGGAAAGCACGTCTTGTATTTTTCGATCCCAATAACCCCACTCGTGGGAACCGGGTTCTTCCTCGTAAGTGAAGTCTAAACTCGTTTTCCGGCAAGCTTCCCGAAAAAGAATGTTGTCCTTGTATAGAAAATCCTCCGTACCACAGCATTGATAAAGTTTCGGTTTCGGTCCGTCGTACTTATCGCATTGCTGCAGCAGCCAAAATAAATCGTTTTCCGTTCCCGCCACGGTTTTCTCGCCAAAGGTTAATATATAATCTCGGAGCCGTTGAGGGTCCTCAGGCACCTTAGCCCGGTTCAAGCCCCCAGATAAACTTGCCGCAGCGGCGAATCGATCGGGCTTGCTTAAAGCCCATTTCATCGCTCCATAGCCCCCCATGGATAACCCGGCAACAAAATTATCCTCTCGTGCATCGGACAATGGGAAAAAAGATCTCGCCAATTCAGGCAGCTCCTCGCTCAAAAATGTCCAATACCGGTTTCCATAGGCCATATCCGTATAAGCGCTGCGATGAACCTGCGGCATGACGACGGCAAGGCCAAGCGGAGCGACATAACGCTCAATGGATGTACGGCGCAACCAAATCGTATCGTCATCGGACATCCCGTGCAGCAGATACAGGGTCGGATGGCGCGCGCCTCTTTTCACATTTTGCATGCCGATTTGAGTGCGGGTTTGCTGGGGCAAAATAACCGTCATCGATGTGCTTAGCTGTAGCACTTCAGAGAAAAAGTGACATTGGATAAGGGCCATCGGGAAGCCTCCTTAAAATCGACTATAGGGCCGGATAGCAGCTAATTTTTCCGGTAATCCGAAGGATAGGTGCCGAACGTTTGCGTGAACAGCTTGGTGAAATGCCTCGTGCTGTAATACCCGACTTGCTCCGCTACTTGTCTCACCTGAAGATGGGTGTTCATGAGCAATTCCTTCGCTTTATGCATCCGAATACGCGTCAAATATTTCACAAACATCACGCCGGTTTTCTTATGGAACAACGCGCTTAAATAATTGGCTGAAACATTCAGTTGACCTGCGATTTGCCCGATACCGATATCATCCATATAATGCTTTTCGATATATTGAATCACTTGCGTAACCAGATCTACGGAAGCGGATTCCTTCTTATTCAAGTCGCGCAAAACCTTTACGCCATGTTGCCGTAATGCTGCAATCAGCTGCGCGGCCGTGGTGTTTTCCGGTAAATGGATGCCTATGGCGATGCTTATAAACAAGCAGACGGCCTGCTTTGTTTTCTCGGAAAGAAATAGAGGCGATTTTTGCAGCAATGCTTCCAATTCACTGACCGCATGATGATAATTCAAACACAGTAAGTGCTGAAGGTGGTTCCCTATGTCGCACAACAAGCGCGCTGCTTCCGGCTTATCCGGCATCTGCGCCACTCTCATCAACTCCGCATATTCGAGCCTTCGGCCGATCCCGCAAACTGCACGAAGATGACTCCACTGCTGCAGCTGCTGAAGACGTTCGTTTAACGCCTTAAATCCTTGGCATTCGCCCGTTTGCAGGACGGTCATCGTCATATCCGCAGTTCTGTACCGGGATATGATCGTTTCCGTTTCACCGAAAAAATCGTAAACGCGCTGTTTCCCTTCCTCTCCTTTGTCCGCATCCCAAATGGCTACGGCAGCCAGTTCTCCGTTCTGCAGCGCCAATAACGCCAAATTCATTCCGAAATTAAGGTGCTTGCCCATCGACTGACGAAGATCCTTATAAAGCTCGCACTCCACGTCGGACACCTGGCTCGCGGGCCGAGCCGCATCCACATGGAATGTCCATGCGAGAAAGCTTCCACGATGCAGCAAGCTGTCTTGTTCTTCATGCTCGATGGTGGTAAGCCCGTTGCAAAGAGCCGACAAATTATTTTCAAACTGTTGGTTCAGAAGGGAGATATACTCTTTATTGTCTCTGTAAGTATGTTGTACCGTTCTTTCCAGTTCAGCCGGGTCGACCGGCTTGAGCAAATAGGCGGAAACCCCTAATGCCAGCGCCTGCTGCGCGTAGCCAAAGTCGGAAAAACCGCTCAAAATCACCCATTTCGTAAACGGGGATACCGTTTTGCCGAGCTGAACCGCATCCAGCCCGTTAAGCTTAGGCATGCGAATATCGACGAGAGCGATGTCCGGTGTATGCTGCGCGACCAGCGTAAGCAGTTCCTCGCCGTTTGCCGCTTCGCCGACAATTTGCCAAGGTGCCCCCATCTCTTTAATCATGCTGGATAAACTAACCCGTGCCAAGCTTTCGTCGTCGGCAATGACCATCTTCACGATGCATTCACATCCTTCAACGGAATTTGTATCCGTACGAGCGTACCTTGTCCTATTGCCGTCTCTACGCTCATCATAGTGCCATCGTAAGCAAGTTTTAACCGCTCCTGTACGTTGCTTATCCCCACCCCTTCCCGTTCTGCGCCGGGGTCATACCCCGCTCCATTGTCGGCTATTCGAATTTCCAGCCACTCTTTGCCCTCACCGGAGACGGCCGCCAGCGCTGATTCGACCGTCAGCCGGCAGGCCTTATCGCTCGGTTCAATCCCATGAATAATGGCGTTTTCGACGATCGGCTGAAGCAGCAGCTTAGGAATCACAATGTCCGCCGTACCCGCACGGCAATGGATTTGGTAGTCCAGCTTTTCCGCAAACCGAATTTGCTGCAGCTCGCAATACTTGTTGATAAAATCCATTTCATCCTTTAGCCGTACCCAGTCGTTTTGCTGCAAGGTATAGCGCATCATGCCGCTTAAAGACAGGATCGCCCGTTCCAGGAGCGCGCGCTGTCCGGTACGGTTCAAACCGATAAATCCGTTCAACGTATTGTATAAAAAATGCGGCTGAATCTGCGATTGCAGCGCACGATACTCGGCATTCCGCTGACCGAGCGCAGCACGGAATTCGCGGTCTATCAGATCGCCAAGCTGGGATATCATCGTATTTAAGTTTGCGCCGAGCTGAGCGATCTCATCGTTTCCCCGTACGGGATAGAAGGTTTGCAAATTTCCGCGCTGAACGCGCTTCATCACCTGAATCATTCGCTTGAACGGCGTTACCATCCAATGCGAAACGGTGAAATAAAGCAGCAGAGCAATAATCAGTCCCGAAACGCCAAACAGAACGCCAACCCAATAAATACGCTGGAGCTGCAGCTTGATGACCGATTCCGAAAAGAGCACGACGATCCGCCAATTGGAGCGGCTTACCGTTTCGCTGACAACAGAGTAACGCTCGTTCGCGTCTTCCACTGTGCCATTTCCGGCCGCCAATTGATGCAGCACGTGCTCCGTAAGCGGACGGCTTGCGTAAATGAGCTTCCTCTTATCGTCGAGAATGGCTGCTATCGATCCGTTTTCCAACCGGATCCCGTGCATCAATTTCTCCAGAGCTGCCGTATCGGCGTCGGCCATCATCACGGCGAGCGGGCGGCGAGTATCGGGATCGTTGATTAGGCGCGCGACGGAGAACACTTCGCCCCCCGCGCCTTCCAAATAGTTTTGCACGTGGACGCTAATAAAAGCAACGTTTCCATCTGCCCTAAGCGCTTGAATGTACCAATCCTGTTTAGCGAACGGATAGCCCTCAACCGGTTTGCTGACGTAACCGCCTGACGATGTTATATAGATGGAGCCGTCCATCGGAAGAAGTATGGTGCCGAGAATGTCTTTGCGCGTATTTTTTAGAAATTTTGGTAATGTATTCGATAGCGTCTGTTCCGCTTCAAACTGCTCATAGGGAGTCAGCAGCTTCCAACCAAAGGTCGATTTCATCTTTAACGCCCTCATGACGTCATCATTCAAATAGGGCGTTGTCGTCATGCGGTCAAGATCGTCCAAATACGCTTCGATACTGAATGTAAGCGCGGTCAACGTATCCTTCATCTGAGAGGACTCTTGACTTCGGATTAACTTTTCGTAATAAGAGGGAATGGCAATGACGATGACGACAACCGGGAAAACAATGGCTGCCAAAAAGAGAATCGTTAATTTGAACCGGATCGATTTCCACATGAAGTCTCCCCCTTACCGCAGCATCGCCCCTTCTACCATTATATTTTACTATTTTCAAACCGTTTGTCTTTAGCTAAAAATGTCTTCTTTTGTCTGTACCGCCGCAAGCGCCTGCAGGTATCATCCTTTTATCGCTCCCGCCGAAAGTCCCGTAATGAAGTAGCGCTGAAGGAATAAATAAATGACGATCATCGGCAAAGCGCCCATAAACGAGCCGGCGGCAACCCAACCGACTTTATTGCCGTCCTCCCCGAAGAAGCTGGAAAGCGCTACAGTTACCGTTCGGAGTTCCGGTTTTTGCAGGAAAAACAACGAAAATTGAAAGTCATTCCACACCGATACGCCATGCAAAATGACGACGGTTGCGGTAATCGGTTTTAACAAGGGCATAATGATCCGGTAAAACAACCCGAAATGCCCGGCGCCGTCAATCATCGCCGCTTCGTCCAGCTCCTTCGGGATTGTGCTGATGAAGCCGGTGTATAAAAAGATGGTCATAGGCAAATGGAACGTGATATGCAGCAGGATAATCCCCCAGTATTGGTTCATGCCGCCCAAATCGACCATGAATTTATACAGGGGGACCAAGCTTGTAAGAGGAGGCACAATGAGAGCGGAAATAAACAGCATATAAATGAATTTATTCCATTTGGTTTGGCGCCTGGATAAAGGATACGCCGCAATCGAACCGATAATGACAATGAAAATAATGGACGTCACGGCGACAATCATATTATTTTTGAAGGCGACTCCCAACTTCGCATCGGACCAGGCATTTATAAAATTATCCAGATAAAGGTAACCTGGCATGATCCATTTTGAGCTTAGGTCATCCATTGCTTTTAACGATGTGGTAATCAAAATGTAAAACGGCAAAATATGAATCAAGCATATAACAACAGAAAGAGGGGTAACCCATAACTTTTTACGGCTCATGCGGATACCTCCCTTCTTCTTAAGAAAATGAGCGAGATCATGCTGACAAGCGAAATCATGATGAACATCACGATGCCGATGGTAGCCGCATAACCGGCATCCTCACGGCCAAAGTAAAGCAAGTACATCAATGTGGACATCGAAGCCGAGGCGTAGCCCGGACCGCTGTTGGTCAATGCCGTAATGACGTCAAACAGCTTTAACCCGCCGATCAAATTCATAACCATACTGACGGTAAAAGCCGGTGCCAGCAAAGGCCATGTGACATGGATAAAACGTGAAAACGCCCCAGCACCGTCGATAGTCGCTGCTTCATAATAATCCTTCGGTATGGTCTGCAGGCCCGCCAGGAAAAGTACCATCGCAATGCCGAGATATTGATAAGTGTTGACGAATGTAATAATCCATACGTTGATATTAGGATCTCCAAGCAAATTCGTCGGCTTGTCTTGGAATAACAGAAGAATGTCGTTAATCGCGCCTCCCTGATACTGAAAGAAAAAATACCAAATATAACCCATAATCAGGGAGCTGATGATGACCGGCAAGTAAATGATCGTTCTCACGATCCCGCGGGTGCGGAAGTTCATATTGAGGTACAAAGCGTAAAGCAAGCCTATTATGTTTTGAAATATGGTGCTGCCCACTCCGTAAATGATGGTGTTTTTAATAATTTTGGCAATATCGGGATCATGAAACAGCCTGGCATAATTTCTCAAACCAACCCATTTGTATTCCTGATTATAGCCGTTCCAGTTGGTGAACGAAATCTGTATGCCTTTGACAAACGGATAAAATATAAACACGAAGAACAAAATGAGCGCGGGTAAGTAGAGCAGATTCAGCATGCCGCCGCTGCGGATAAACCGCTTGATATAACCGTTTCGGGAACGCCTCGCTTGCGGATCCGATGCGGATACCGTATTAACCTCCAACATCAATTGCACCTCCTGTTGCTCGTAATAAAGCAAACGGGAGGGCGGACACCCTCCCGGTCCTGCATTCAATTAGTTATTGCGGAGACTAGTTATTGCGGAGACGCTCGAATTCCTGCTTCATTTTTTCCGAAAATTGCTGCGGCGTTAATGTTCCGCCAAGCAAAGCGGTGCCGCTTTTGCACATGACGTCCCACATGCCGTTCGGCAGGTAAACGCGGTCGAAATACGGGAATACGCGAATCGAGCTGTATTTGGCGTAATAATCGGAGAACTCATGCTTCGCATTAATATCTTTCAAGCCGGGCGGCAGCTTGGTCGCTGTGGCGATCTTCAGCATATTTTCGGGCTTGGCGACAAAGGCGATAAATTTCTTCGATTCCGCCAGCCGCTTTCCGTCTTTCCATGCGGCCATGGTGTAGCGCTCGCCTCCGGAGAAGATCGGCTCGTCACCCGCCACCGCAGCCGGTACCGGCATGATGCCGACTTTGGCGTTCGGATTGATCTTCTGCACGTCGCCCGCAAAGGTCGGACCTCCCGATACGAAGGCGACTTTTCCTTGCGCGAAACGCGCAGGCATGTCGCTTCTTTTGGCGGTGAGCACATCGGCGTTGATATAGCCTTTGTTCTTCATATCCAGCAGTTTTTGCGCGAGCGGCGTCCATTTGTTCCAGTCGAATTTACCGTCGAGAAAAGTTTGCGCATCGTTCGTCTTCGGACTGATGAAGTAGGAGCTGCCGTAATGATCCAGGAATGAGCCGACCATCCCGTTATCGATACCGGACATGAAGAACGGAGATACCTCGCCATTGCTTTGCGTTTTGATTTTTTCGGCTGCCGCCAGAAGCTCATCTAATGTTTTTGGAACTTCGATATTATATTTTTGAAGCACGTCGACATTGTACGAGAACCCATCCTTCGCTTCGCTCATGACCAATGCGTGCACTTTGCCGTCCTTGCTTGTAACGACCGGTTTTATTGTATCCGTTTGCTTCGACGCCCAAGCCTCGTCTTTTAGGTCGGCAATATATTTGCCATAGCGTATGATCGCCCAACCATGCGTATCGAACACATCCGGCAGGTCGTTTGCCGCCATTTTTACTTTCAGGATGTTCTCGTATTCGGAGCCCGGAAATTGGTATTCTATCACGATGTTCGGATTTTCTTTCGAAAAGTCGCTCGCAATTTGCTTAAGGACTTCCTGATTAGCTGAATCGGTCATTGTACTATACACCGTAAGCTTCGTTTTATCGCCGCCGCTGCTCGCGGATTGACCGCTATTTGCGGCTGGAGCGGACTTGCCGTCGGCTGCCGTGCCCGAACCTCCACTCGGACGCTGAGAACAACCCATAAACGCCGTAGAGATTAGTAAACTTACAGATAGCAGACTTACAAAGCTTTTTCTCATACTCTGTCCAGTCCTCCCTCTTTCAGTTTTATGGATGCGTTAAATACTGTTACAAAAATTATGCTAGCACATTTGGTAGCGTTTTCAAATGCAGCAAATCTACGCTTCATGCGCTATATTTTTACTAAGGGCTTAATAGTCCAACCGCCTACGCTCTCATGGATTTCCCTCCGATTCTTCAAGGAGATCCGTCGGAAATGAGATGATGTTCTTGTAAGAATTGGGAATGGGATCAAGTTTTTTACATTCGAGACATGTCTAATGACACAAATTTGCCTACATCAATTATTTACGCCATTATTTACAAAAACTGTTCCTTTACACCACGAAAAACGGCAGCCGTTTTGGTGGCGCGTTTCGTTGGTCGCTGCTATTTCCGTGACTACACAGCGTGAAATGACGCGCGTGCCGTCGGCGCCGCTGAACATGTCGAGGCTCTTCAGCCTCATGTCGCGGATCTTCGAGGTGAAGTTGCGTGCCCACTCCTTGAAGGCAGCGCGACCTACGACGTCACCATCTGGGTTCGAAAGGATGATGTCATCGGTGCAGAGACGGTCGATCGCGTCGAGGTCCTGCGGAAGGCTGTAGACTTTGGCCCAGAACTCCGTGTGAAGTTCTTCGCCGTGACTGCCGAATAAAGCCATCTGTCGTAATCACCTCAAGCACATCTTTGGTTTAACTGTTACAGGATTGAAGCCAGAATCGCAAAGGTTGATGTTGTCGCAGATGTCGCCATCGCCAGTCCCTTCACGTTCAATCGCGGCTTTTTTCGACTATGCAATTCTGCCAGTTAAGTGAACTAAGGTAACCGATCATTCAAGTCAATTACTCATCCAATTTGGAATGAAGGACATGATGGCAATAGTTGGGGCGCTTATATCCCGGAAGAAGCAGTTCGCACACGTCGGCGTTAATTGTTCCGTATGTTGTTTCCCCTGCCGCGGTGATGTTGCTCAAATACTCGAGACCCCTAAACCTGGAGAAAGAAAACCGAAAAGCCTTAAATTAGAAGGCCCGCTCAAATGGAACACGTTGCGGCGACAAGAAAAATTCCGGAGCAGGTCGTAGATTCCAGTTGTTTCACCGTGCCGATTCGTCCGATTGCAGGTAGGCTCAAACGAGTGACTTGAGTAACCACATTATGCGGATCTTTTCTACGTCCTAATCTAACTTGAGTCGAAGAATCTTGTTTGCTCTTGACTGAAATACTTATATATTTTTTTGGGAATTTATAATTATCACGCCGTTATTCTCCTGTTCCTTCTTCGCTTCCGGCAGCTTCGTACATGAGTTGCACGGCTTGGAAAATTTTCAACGTCGAATCGGAGTCATGCGCGATGATGACGGCCGTGACGTTCTCCTCGTTTACGATGCATTCAAAAAACCTCGCAATCGTGAGCGTTGAAAAGCCCGACTGGCGAGGTTTCAAAATGATTTCGCGCTTCGTCTTCTCCATCCAGTACATGGTCTGGATCGGATTGAATACGAGATTCACCACTGTTTTATTTTTCGTTCGGATGTATAACTTATCTTCGATATACTCCCGAGGATTGCGGATCCACTTCGGCCATGACCTTGGCTTGCTCTTTTATCCGGTCATGTATTTTGGCGAGCTCATCAGCCTTCCCTCCTTAAAAGAAAAACATGTAGATCATGACCCAAATCATCAATGACAAGCAGATTCCGTTATATAACCCGAACAGGAAATTAGATTCTTCGAGATCGTGCATCATCATCCCCTCCACGTCACGTTATCTTGCCATACAGTTCGTGAAAACGGTTTACGCTTGAGTCTGAGGAAATATAGGAACCTTTGTCGATTGCTGTTCATGCAATACAATTTTTTAACATTTTAATAATAGTCTTTTTATAGTTACATGCTAAGATAACTCCTAGTTTCCTTTAAAAAAACTAAGTGGGGGATTACAATGAACAAACCATTCTTAGATTCACTGCTGAAAGACCTTGAAGATTTTGTTTTTCATGCTGAAAATAATGATGAGACTCTTGATTCCTCAATCCAGAAACTAAAAGAAATCCTTAAACGAACTTTAAATAACGCAATCTGATCCAGTCAAATTCCGTACTCATGCCCTACAAGCTGCTTGATCAAATAGCCTTGTCTAACAATTGGGGTGCAGTTCAGCCACTCTGCTCCCTGGTTATTGCGTATCCTTTAGCGTAATGAAAGAACTCTTTAAGTGATATCTTTTTTTTAAATAATAATGAATGTGTCTGCACCAAGCTATATAATAGCTTTAGTTTACCATAAAAACCCAAATCCCAGACATAAAGAACACATATAATTAAGCTAACCTGCCGTTACTTTGAATATCAAATAGGAGCTGCCTAAAGGATAGTTCCTTCGTGAAATTGTTTGAAGTAACCGGAAGGATAGTTGAAAAGGAACTCGAGAAATCTTGGCGAAATGAACTATTAATATCTGGTCCAAGGAGAAGTTTTATGACTGAAATACGTTGGACTCAAACGGGTGATATTCAGGAGTTAGGTCTTGTCTACTCTGAGGCTTACCGCAATGCTTATAAAGGAATAATCCCGGATGAGTACCTTAATCAAGTTACCCCCAAAGTTAGGCAGGAATATTTTTTAGAGCTTTTATACAATGGGAAGAGCGTGTAGCTATTGCGGTAATTGTAAAAAAACTGTGGGTTGTATGGTGTTAAGAGCCTGTAGTGACGATGATTTACAAAGCCACAGCGAGAAATAACCGCAATTTATCTGCTTCAAAATTATAGAGGCATTGGTCGTGGAAAGACGCTCCTAAAATGGGGTGTAGAAAAACTAAAAGCCTTTGGATGCACAACAGTAGCAATCTGGGTGTTAAGGGAAAACCTAGATGCCATCCGTTTTTACGAAAAGCAAGGCTTTGTTCGTGATGGAACAGAGAGGATAACAAACAGAGGAAAAGAACTAATTCTGTTTAGATACATCTGGAGCGTTAAAAAAATAGCTTATTAAGTTAACGGGTAACTTAATAAGCTGCCGCTTTCGATGTACGAAAAGCCTACCGCGATTATGTGCATATGTTTGTGTCGCGAAACGGTTATGCACATATGATTGTGTCGTGACACTGCGACACAATCATATATGCTTTCAAATAAAAAATCCCCAATTAAAGGGGATTTCAAAACACCTATGTTTGTGTCGTCGGGCATCATATGGCTTGTGTCACAATCATTCGCTTTTATTATTCTTGTTTTTTTAAGCTCATAATCTGATCGTTGTTGGTTATTATCAAGATTAAATTTACCGCAATACAATGAATGAATTGAAAATGCGCTGTAATTTTTCTGCTTCCCTTTAAAAGTGTTTTCTTTCATTTGGGTTTCATGCCTTCCCTGCGTATTTGTACTTGCCTCTTTAAGCGCGGATGAAGCTGCCTGGAGAATTACGGCAGCTTCGCAGGTCTATTTATTGATCTCCGGTTCCCGTTGCTTCGTCGAGCAGAAAGTACCCTCCCCCATCTTTATCTCTGTATATATAGACATATTTTGTTCCGTCTACTTCTTCACGTATTCTTCTGCCTTGCCTATTGTCGGATGACAAGAACTTTATCCCATAAATGATAAGAACATTATCCCATTCCCAACAGACGATAACCCATCGCAAATTTTTTTTGGCGATGGATCGGCCGCCTGGCAAAGTTCTTGTAGAAGAGTTCCTTCCGAACAGCCCAAAGCTTCGAGAATTTGGCAAGTCACTTCTGGTAGGTCAGAGCCTATTTCTGAGTTCATTACATCTCTTTTATTTAATGGTCAGATTTATGTTTTCTTGAAACATTAGTCCATAAAAAAATATGTAATACTTTTTACTAAATATAAAAATAATAAAACGCCTGCAAAAGCTATATATGGGGTAAAAAAGATAAACAATAAATAAGGGACGGTCTGTTCCCCTTTTAATGTATTTCTGAATACTTGCTTCATTATAATGTATAAAAAAACACTTCCCAAAAGTATAAGAATTTTTGCAGCAAAAGGTGTCATTCCCTTTCCTTCCTTTCATCATACTTCATACAGTTGGGAGACCGCGATATACGGGCTTGTTACTTCTCTGCTGATACTAAGTCCTGTGGTTTTACTTCTTTAAAGCAATTGGTATAATCGACATCAAACTTTTCACTTAAACCCAGAAGCGCCGCGATGTCCGAAAAGGCATACCCGTAACAAAACGAAGGGAAACAATATCTTGATCCACCATCTGAGAAAGAGTATATCCGTGGATCGTCGCAGTTCCGTTATTAGCATAAATGCTAGTGAATAGCAGCGACTCACGATTAGCTCCATCGGATGAATGATGGCGGATAGCAGAAACGATTTTCGATGTTGAAACATCGATTTCATGTTGAGTTTGATATATGCTGCGAATAGTTCCATAGAGCTTCCAGGTTGACGTTTATGATTTTGTTCCGATAAAAGAGTCCACATAAAAAGAGTTCTAAACCAAATATAACTTTTTTACATGGTTATTAAAATAATAATAGAACATATGTTTCTATTATTTCGAGCCAAATTAGATCTTATTTTTTTATTGTTTATATCATTCTCTTAGAGTTTTATATAAATCTTCACTAATCGTTGTTGTACAACTCAAAATTAAACTTAGTCATTGGTCGGGATTCGTCGCTGTTAAGAGATGCAAAACATTTTACCGTTGATGTACGAGGAAAATAAAGTTTTAGACTGGACTCGTTGATTTTACGCTAATTATATACACATACCATTCAGCCTTTAAGGGCTATCGATCGGATGATTGGAAACCTTTTGAACTGTTACACTCTTATTTCTCTCTATTTAATATTCTTCCTGAAATTCCTATTTCTTTTTGTAACTCTGGCTTGCGCCTCTATTCTCAACACGGCGAGTAGGATTAGAAGAATAAATGGCACTACAAACACGAACCAGACGTAGATGGATTTGTCGTAATCTTCAAATATGTTCATCGATGTAAAAATAATCGAAAACAAGCTGACGCTTGCAATTAAACTTAAGAAACTTAGGAATGTACCCAGCCCTGATTTCTTCATATAGGAGTTTTCGAATATCATATTTGCACTGAACGCTATCAATGCAATGGATAGAGCGGGCAGCAGCATAAAGGCCGGAGGATAAACCTGCCCCAATAACAGGGGAACGATACAAATTATCCAGCATATGGCTAGTCGCTTCATTGGATTCTTCATTTTTAACCCCCAAGTAATCGTAATAACATAATTGTAACAATTTTCCATGAATTTGTGTACTATTAAATGATTCTGCCCGTCCCTCGGTTTAGCTTAACGCCTAAGTCAGTCTAATACTTTATTTTCTCAGTCTACAACTATTTTTCCCTAGTCTATCCTGAAAGTATCGCTCCGTAGAACACATAAAAAAAGGCAGCAAGAAAATGCCCTCCGGCAAACGAAAAATGGCCAGGGGCATCAGCAATGTATTGTCTGAATAACGATCAGGAAGCTGCCTTATTCACAGTAATTGATACACCCAATGACTCCAGTTTCTTTATGGAATGCTTGATGATCGCGTCCCGTTTTCGTTCCTCGTAGTAGGTTGGACCGAGCTCGATGTAGGGTTGTTTTCGCTTAAGGATATAGTAAGCCATAGATAATATACTGTGTGCTACTGCGACCGTCGCTCGATTAGCTCCCCTGCGTGCGGCAATCCGATGATATTGGCTGGATAACTACTTCTTATTTGTTCTAGCCGCAGACTTCGCGGCTTCTACAAGCGTACTTCGGAGCTTCTTGTTCCCTTTTCTCGTCTTGCCGGACAATCGTTTTCCGGCGCTTTCGTTCTGACCCGGACACAGCCCTGCCCAAGAACATAATGGGCGGTGAAAGGATACGTATCCATATTGGAGCCAATTTCGGCTAGAATGGTCTCTGCTGCTCTTCGTGCCACACCTTTGCCGGAATGTCGTTATCGGGAATGGTACCGAGCAAACCACTGCACAACGTAATCCCGGCTGTCTACAAGCCTCAAAAGTCTGCGGAAGCTATTAGCGCCGGTCATAATCCGCGGCAATCCGAATATTGACCATGGCGGGTCATCGGGATGTATCGCCTTTTGATATCGCATTGTTCGGCTACGGGAATAATCTGCTCTAGAATATACAGCAAGGTAACCCACAAATCTTCTTCCATCACGTCCTTCTAAGCTTCGAACAGAGACGAGAGTTTCTTCAACCTTTCCGGTTCCCTTCCGGACATAGTGAATTCAGAATTGGTAGCAATGGTATCTACCAGTACCCTAGGGTTAATACGTTCGACCTTAGCCTTCTCATAGAATAATGCGGTCGAACCGTCTTCAAGCTCCTTATGCAAATCCGTGCGAATCCAATCGAATACAGCATGAAGATGAAGTTGTAACAAATTGTTTTTACACCTACTGTAGCCAGCTTTACTATAGTCTCCCGGCTTGGAAATCCATATCGGCCTTGAAGCCACTTCGGTTTACAGCTGGCATCCTGCCAGTATCTGCAAGAAGACGAAGTACTGAAAGCTCGCAAGACGTATTTACCATCAATCTCAAGCTTATCAACAAGTTCAGAGAGGCTTTTGCCAGTCTGGACAAAACCGACCAGCTCGACGCCTGGATCATCGTAGTCCGTCTACATTTCGGCAGGCTAACGACGACGATTGTGATGAAGGAGCGGTAACTCACGCTTCAGCGCATCACCCGCATGTTTGGGCAGAGTCTAGTTTGGTGTTGCCTTTTATGTCTAATCGTTAACGAAGGAATCTATTAATCTACATTATTTTCAAAAGGCCCAAGTGGCTGGTCGATAATCGACCGCCCACTTTGGCCTTTTTTTGTTTTCCCCGCATTTCTGCGGTGAAGCGCCGGTTTTCCGGCGCTTTTTTTATTTTCACTCAAAGGAGAGAATCACATGAGCAAGAAGGACTGGACAGGCATCCCCGGCTCGGAGTATCCGATGCTGAAGACAAAGAAGAGGTCCAGCCTCAGATGGAGAAGCAGCCGATCTACGAGGACAAGAAGTACTACTACCACCGCGATCCGCTCCATAGTGAAGTCGAGGTCTACAACCGACAAGGCGATCACGTATGCGTGATGACCCCGGAGGGCGAAAAGCACCCGAAGAAGGGCCGGGACCCAAGAAAGAATATCCGGAGCATCCTCTAACATCCTAGGCGCTGTCAGGCGATAGCGGTTGATTAGCTTGTGGCAATCGAAGGTGATTCCTAATTAATATTTAAGGGTAAATTATGAAGCTTTGTAGTAAACTCGCGCGAATTTTGGTTGGTATGGCACGCACCGGTCAGGCGTACAACCCTCATAAAGCATTGCCTCTTCACAAGCTGCTTAAACTCAGTTATACCGTTTCATAGTACGTAGATTGGCTGGTTCGCAGGATTTCAAAAGAAAGCACGGAGTACCGGATACATTGAACCAAAGGGCACCGACCCGTACCGTTAGCAAGATCGGCCTCCACCCCTTGGACAGGTGTAACGAAGGAATGAAAGGGCTTGGACCCGTTGAGACATGGGAGTGAGAACCTCCAAGGGAGACGTGGAGAATACGTGTAGCATATGGAAATATCTAGCGCGAGAACCTCCCCCCTTTATTTACGTGTGCATTCATGTTGCCAAAGTCTATAGCGGGTCACTTTCCTGAACTTTCATTCCTCATAACAAGGGGAGAAATCCTGCGAATTAGCGAGCATTCGTGAGGAAACTAAATCGTACCGAGGGAGTTCAATAATACTTGTTTCGTTGTCACGGTTTTATTGCTGTCTACTAAACCAAGTATTTACAGGTCAAAAGAAACTTAGTTTAGTTTTTGTAGAAACAAGTTACTTTCTGTATGAACCAAGCGAAGCAGTTCAACTAGGTCATTCAACCGCTTCAATTGTGAAGGATATTCTCTTGATTTCTCTCGACGTTTGATAGCGATTGCCTCGCGAATAAGTCCATGCCAACGTTCGGGTAATTGTGTAAGGCCATACTGTCCGGCACCAATTTTACTAGTCACTTCATGTTCTCGAATTGTATAAAATTGCCGCAACATGCCGAGAGTGCACCATTCAACTGCAAAGTCTAATTGTTCCAATGGCACTGAATGCTCCGTCATACCCGTCGAATTAAGGTTTTTTTCCAATCGGTCAATCCATCCGATCCAATAAGAATTCATATTATTAATAACGTATTTGATAAGTTCGTTAGATGATATCTCATAATTGAAGGACAATTGCTGGCCATACACACAGATGCCGTGTCTCTTAAGGATCCACCATGTGACTGGATTTAAGTCCCCGTTTCCATCAGATTGCATTTTTTTATCGAAATAGGTGGGAACGAGTGGGATTTCTCCGACGGACTTTCCCACATCCTCTTGTCGGATATAGGCTCCCATAATATCTAATCCAGAAAGCGTTTGTTCAACATCCTCGTGCGCTTCCGAAATCAATCGGATGTCAGATGGAGTTAACGTTCGATTAACAAATACGAGAAAATCTATATCGCTTGAGCCCTCAATAAAAGCATTTAGAGCAGTCGAGCCATAAACATAAATAGATACGACGGTATCTGGGATGCGGAATTGTAGCGATTCGCATAACTTTCGCATAGATTTATCAACAACTTCTGGTATTATTGTAGCCATTCTGATACCCCACCTTCTTAATATGATTATGGTTGTTCGCTTGAGAATAGTTGTAGGAAAGAATAAGGAACTTACCCAGCTTATGATAAACGTATTATATTTTTCTAAAAAGAGAAAATTTCCTAAATCTTTTTTCTAATTTTATTATTTTGGATGTAGATTTTTTTAAGCTAATCTGCCAGTTAGCTTCATGAGGCCGCCCGATGATCCCGCGCGACCTCATGATGTTTTTTTGGCGCTATCGTCTCCCGATGTTTTAAGGGACCCGAATTAGTTGCTGTCGTTTCTTTCGGTATCATCCGGTAGCAGTTTTATTTTTCTCTTGAGAAACATTACAAAAAAATGATTAACAATAAAACCCCTAAAAGAAGTAAAGGACAACCAAGAACTATTTGATTAGCAATTTGTTCAAATCCTTCGCCCTTTTTGAAACTAAAATTAGCGCCGGTTATCGCAATCTTGCCCCCGAGCGGGAACTGGAAGGACAAGTTGTCGAAAATCACCTTGTCTCCGAGCCGTTTGCGGATCTCCTTTCCCGCAATCGGAAATGGATTGTGCAACTCCAGCGCTTTGCTCTGCCGGAATTGAACGCTTCGTATGGCTTCTGGCGCGGTAACCTCGCCAAGCGCTTCGATTCGCCGTTCCATATTTTGGCTGCGTTATGGAGCTCTTCTGCTTGCTTCCTTGGGATTGCTGATGGCCTAGGCGTCCGCCGCTTTCCGACCTGTTTTTTCTGTCTGCTCTCTTTGCCTTTTGATCAAGCTTCCGGGCCTGACTTTTCTTCTCATCGATAGCCTGTTCCAGCCGCTCTCGTTCCGCCACATATTGTTTATATTGGGTAACCTGGCTTTGTCGTTCCTCTTTCTTTTGGACCAAATAGTCGGTATAACCACCCCAGTATTCGGTGATCCTCCCGTCATTCAGCTCCCAGATCTTATCGACGATCTGGTCTAGGAAATAACGATCATGACTGATGACGAGCAGCGCTCCGGAATAATGTTTAAACCGGTTAACGAGGAAGCGCGCTTTGAGCAACGTGCTTTTTCCAGCTCCGTTCGCGCCAACCAGACCGATTCGATCGTACTCATACAACTCCAACTGGTCGATATCGAGCACATCGCGTCCCAAATATTCCACATAAATATCTTTTGCTTTTATCAATAACATTTATAATCCTCCTTCGAAAATCGCAGTTTCCGTTTTTTCGTTCGCAAGCTGACCTGCGATTCGCAAAGGAAGAATTATATAAAGAAGTACCAGTGTATGCCGCGCATCGTCATGGCTCCTTTTCTCTTAATTTACTTTGATCGATACATAACCTAACAAAATAGCAATAAGAAAAGCATTCTATTCGAAGCCTTTCGATTGAAGATACATTCGTGTCTTAGACGAAGCTTTTCTTGAGAGATCAGAATTGTTCAGCTCCGCTGAAAATTATAATCCTGATCTTATAAAAAATGCAGACCCAAGTCCACATGTGGGCTCAGGTCTGCACGAATTACGCACCAGAACAAAACGAAAGGAGGCATAGCAAAAAAAGCCGTCCGGATCGCGGTCGATGTCCTCATACGTAAAATAAGCAGCTCAAAAAAAACCACCTTTGTGGTAAAATCCGTTTTTTTATCGCATACTTATCTTAAACGCATAGAGTGAACCATTGATCGCAATCCTCCTCATTTTTAATAGTTGTGGCTTAACATCGACAGTTGCAGCTGTCAATTCATGTCACGTTTATATAACCGCCAATTTTTACAGATTTACGTGCTCAATCCTAAGTTAATAGGAATTAGCGCTTGATTTTCCCCCTACTGGACCATGGCGACTGAGTTCAGAACTTTATTTGCTTCTTATTTATTCCGAGTATGATGAAGGTGACATAGAATACGATGGCAATCGAATCGATTAACGTATCCGTAAGTGCCGCAACGTCTTGAAATGCCGTTATGCCAAGAATGACCATCAGTCGGACGATCAGTAGCGACACGATCGTCCATGCGGCAAACCAGGTCTTCGATCGCTCACTTTGGAATGACATAAAAATGAACACGGTGCCGATGACCAGATTTTCCGCAGTGATAATGTGCCAGACATACATGAATACGATCCGGGTATCGATGGCTATCGCACTCACGTAGAGCGTCGGCAGCACTACGGATTGCCCGTTCCATGCGTGCGTAACAGCAAAGAATATCGCAAGTATGCCTGCAATCAGGTAATAATAATTCCTAACCTTGATGTCCATGACACCCCTCCTCGGATATTCCCGGTTCCTTCTTTCGAATACACTGGTAAATCTCACGCACAATCTCTGCCAACTTTTGGTCGCTTTCATGATTAAAGTCCCTTAGCGTTTCGGCTGCTACGTCGAGCAACTGACTGACCTTTTCCAGATGGGCAATCTTCTTTCTCGTTTCTGCATTCTTTGCATCGAGGAACGCAGCAACCTCCTGACAATAAGCAGGGTCTACATTCTCCATCCTGTGGAACCCAAACTTTCCCTTGATTTCGGCAAGAGAAAAATCCGCATACTGCATGATTTGAATATTCATCAGGTCGATGAGGTCCTTCTTCGAATACCTGCGGTACCGATTGCCTTCCCGGGATGGCGATACGATTCCAATCCTGTCATAGTACCGGAGCGTATCCTTCGGGACCCCAAGTATCCGCGAAACCTCTTGTATAGAATAAAGTTTTTCCATGAGTTCAAATTAACATTGGAGTAGCCTCCAATGTCAAGTCATTTTTTATATTTTTTCTTCATGCGCAATCAAGCAAGCTCTGAATCGTGTTGCGAAATCGAGATCACGATTAAACTTAACAGGAATTGCATCGAACCCGTTGATACTCTCCATAAAGCGTTCCGTCCGAATGGATAACCCCTTTTTTCATGTTAAAAATAATAAGTTGCTGATTTACCCTCATTCCAAAAGGCTGCCGAGTCAATTGGCAGGTATGCTCATGGCGTAGCTCTCTTATTTCTATATTTCTATTTTTCTTTCCTGCGAGCCGTGACGGCTGTCATCATCCTTTACTCGGATTGTCATTTTTGAGACGGTTGATCAAATCGTCGTAAGCCGGACTTTTAAGAAAATGATCAATTGAAATATGCTCGGCGCCCGGGACAAGCAGCCGTGCCCTGCCCGTGAGCGATTTCTGTGTAATGACCAAATCGGCGTCCTCGGGAATATCACTGATCGCCGTATTCGTGACAGATGCTACGACACCCGCTTCTTTCATTTTTTTTCTTAAGATGGAAGCCCCCATAGCGCTGGACCCCATCCCCGAATCGCAAGCGAATACAATTTTGTTTATTGCAGCTTGCTTTACTACACTTCTCGAAGAAGCAGCCTGCTCCAGCTCGGCCATGCCGTTTAGACCGGTCTTCTCTTTTTCTAGTTTCTCCGGCAAGCCTACATCCGCGTCGGACGCTTGCTCACGGTTGTTTGCAAGAATAAACGCCGCAGCGGAAAATGAAACAACGGTCGCCGCCAAGATGCCGGCTAGTGCCGGCATCAGGCCCTCTTTGGTGCTCAATGCAACGTAAGCGATGATACTCCCTGGTGAAGGTGCCGCGGTGAAGCCCGCATCGAACAACCAAAAGGTGAAGGAGCCCGCCACACCGCCTGCGATCAAAGCTGCGATGAGACGCGGCTGCATCAGAATAAACGGGAACGACATCTCATGTACTCCGCCTATAGCATGAATAACCGCTGCTCCTCCCGCGGATCGTTTCAGACGACCTCTCCCTAGCACGCTATAAGCGAGTAAGATACCAAGACCGGGACCCGGATTAGACTCCAGTACGAAAATAATGGATTGGCCAGCTTGGGCCGATTGAATATAACCGATCGGATTTAGCACGCCGTGTCCGACCGCATTGTTTAGGAAAAGTACTTTAGCCGGCTCAACCAGGATGCTCAGCAGCGGCAGAAGTCCTGTGTCGATGAGAACTTGGGCTCCGGCAGCCAAACCGCTGCTAATCGCCTCAAGAACCGCTCCTGCACCTGTGATGCCAATCAACGCCATAACGGCTCCGACGATTCCTGCGGAGAAGCTGCCGACGAGCATTTCTGATCCCGGACGAACTTTCCGTTCTACGGCGTGATCGAGCTTCTTCAGTACCGCCGCCGATAAAGGTCCTATGATCATAGCTCCCAGAATCATAGGAACCGTCGAGTCTATAATAACGCCTATCGTCGCTATAGACGCGACGGTTCCCCCACGGGAACCATGAATCATTTGCCCACCTGTATAACCTACTAGAATAGGTAGAAAGTAGGTAATCATAAGATTAAGCAGCTTAGCAAAATCTTCATTTGGAAACCAACCTGCCGGAGCAAATAATGATGCAATCAGTCCCCATGCGATAAATGCTCCGATGTTGGGCATCATCATGCCGCTCAATAAACGGCCTAAGCGTTGTACGGTTACCCGGATACCTCCGGGAGGCGGCATCATATGAGTTGCATTCACCAGGATGTCCTCTTTTCATCGGTATGCTTGCTTACGCTGCCCTATTGAGTGCGGATTTTTTGTCAATATTTACAACTAAATGGTATATCTGAACAAGCGGCTTTTCAATGAAATGAAAAACCGATTTCGTCATCAACACGGACGGCATCGCACTACTGCTCTGCAAAGGTATCATACCTGCAATTCAACAACAGGATGCGCATCCCTTCTTTAGACGTCTCCAGTACCGAAATGCCTGTGTTGCTGTGGACCAAACGGCGATACGCGATCATCGGCATGGACATCATACCCGCCAAGTATATACGGATCGACACACTGTGGCCGACAACCAGCACGCGTTCGTGCAGGTGTCTCGCTGCAATCTCTTCGAAGAATAGATTCATCCGCCGAAATACGGCATCGGCACTCTCGCCTGTTGTTCCGGCAGGATACGATTCCGGCTCTTCGTGCCATTGCTTCCAAGCCTGAGGGTATCGAGTACGAATTTCGCGAGCTTTCAGGCCTTCCCACATGCCAAAATCGACTTCTACGATGCGCCGGTCTATCTGTACATGCAAACCTTTGGCAAGCGCGATCGGCTCGGCTGTTTCCCTCGCCCGGGTCAATGTAGACGCATACACGACATCTATAGGGGTGCAGGCTAAGAACAATGCCGTTTGGTTCGCTTGCTCAGCCCCTGTATCCGACAACGAAATATCCGTACTCCCGCAATAGCGGTCCGTGCTGTTCCATTCGGTTTCTCCATGACGGACGATATAAAATGTAGTCAAACCCTTCTCCCTCCCTTGCTCTATACTTTTCAATACCATACCGTAAATCTGTCTTCTTTTTTCAATGTCCAATTGGTTCATTCCGGAATACCGCTTATTTATTTTCCTGAATCCATTTGTCAGCCTTCTCTTCCGCTTCTCGAAGTACCGTGTTGACGTCCTTCTTTTCGTATGCGATTTTTTTAGCGGCTTCATTCAGGAAGGGATAGACTTTAATATCGTATTTGTGTTGCCTCGGTACCTTGGTTAATTTGGGAACGAAAACATTTTGGATATTTTTACCCTCGTAAAGCTTTGTGTCTAAAGCATATTCTTTTTTCATCGCGGGATCGGCAAGAACAGTCGCTTTCGAACCACGATTCATAGCCCTTTGCGCTTCCTCGCTTATCATCGTTTTGATGACCGCATATGCCGCCTTCTTGTTTTTGCTGTTCGGTGTAACGGCTGCCATTTGTACTTCCGGCTCTCTGCTGTAACCCTTCTTATCCTCGAATGTCGGTAACGACACGACATCCCAATTGAAATCTTTACCGGTTTGCTTTAATTGTGGAAGACGTGCTGTTATTGCTGCAGTATTGAATTGATACATGGCGAGCTTTTGATCTTTAAGGAAGAAATCAATGCCGTACTCATATCTTTTATTCGGCTCCACGATGCCTGGAATGCTGTACAATTTTTCGAGCAGGCTGTATGCTTTCTTGTATCCTTCGGTCTGGAAAACGGCCTTTTCGCCTTTCTCGTCGAGGGCTGGAAGTCCTAATTGACGGGTCAACCTCGTCGGCGGTCCGATATCCAGACCGACGTACTGAACGCCTTGATCCAATCTTGTTACCCTTTTAGCCAACTCGATCGTTTCTTCCCAGGTCATGCCGTCTTTCGGATAGGGAACCGCAAATTTATCGAAGATGTCCTTATTGTATATCAGCATGTTGTACATGATCGAATAAGGCATGCCAAAGGTTTCCCCTTTATCGCTGAAGCTTTTCATAACATCGATTGCTTCTGGCTCAAACTTGCTGAAACTGATTTTCTCATTCTTGATAAACGAGTTCAGATCCGAAACAAGTCCCCTCTCCAACAGATCGTAATACCAATAGCTTGTCGACAAGATCATATCGGGGACTTCGCCGGAGGCAACCATTTTATCCAGGGTCGTTGCCGATTGCGGGATCAGCTGCGGCGTAATATTCGGGTATTTGGCCTTTATTGCTCTCGTGACAAGTTCCTCCAAATCGGCCTCGTTAAGTACCGATGCGTTGTAGGAGTAGATGGTAAGCGTGGTCGGTTCGTTATTGTAAGCATCCGGGTTGACGGTATCTCCTTTACCTTCGCTTGTCGCAGCCTCATTCCCGCAGCCTGCGAGGACGAACGTCCCTAGAACGGACATAGTGGCTAGCAGTGGGATTGTTTTTTTTCTCTTCATCATGTTCAAGCTCCTCCGTGATCATTTGAATTGATCTTTATTTTATTGAATGCGGAATCTTGCATGTCGATCGTCAAAAGCAGTCTCCGTCAATATGTAAGCGTTTGCAGATGTTATTTAAGAGTTTTAGCCCCTTTTCCTCTTGTATTCTCAATTTAAGAACACTTCATTGGTGCGGTCCGCGACACAAGCATATTATGTTTTGCGTGTTATTGGGCTATCAAAATATACAGTTCGTACCTGCGCGATCTCTGATTCTACGTATCATCATCGTCTAGTGGAGCAGTTTTCCGTTATATCGCAGGATTCCCTCCTTTGTTCGCAGTTCAAAAATATCCCTGCAACCAGTTTCTTACAGCTATATCGTAATTTAGAACATCCGCTATTTCAATGAAATGAAAATGCGTTTTTGTCATGAATACTATAGACAAAATTTAGCATGGGTTGTTCGTGATGTACCCTGTCATTCTGACATTCATTGCAGCCATCGAAGGAGAAAAAACAAAGCTTCAACGATAAAGCAGTGGTGCGCTGCTGCCCCTGAGATCCGAAGGTCTGCAACTTTTCAATACCATACCGTAAATCTGTCCTGCTCGGGTGATGATTTGATGCTAGTCTCCGTCATGAAAGAAAACGAATCAAACGAAAACACATGTTAGGCCAACACATAGACTTTCGACAATCTTGCCGGTCCAAGTACCGGTGCTCATGAGCTGCAGCTTTAGGCGGAATTTAAACGGAGGCAACGTTTGGATCCCGCGATCGGTTAGGATATCGCATAGCAAAAGGATGAGATACGACAATCCACCAGCAATCCATAGCGCCTCGCCCTGCTCATGCGAAGCGAAAAATAACACAACGGGCCAGCCATTGGCAGCATAGAGTGTATGGGTCAAACCGCGGTGCTTGACGATGGAACAAATGACCAGGATGCTCCCGATCACATAATTCCAAGGGATTAAAGAGTGACCGAATGCGATAAGGCCACTGCCAAGCAGGAACATCACGATCCCGCGCAGCGTGCGTGTAAGCATAAAGCCGAGCAGCGCTACGAGTGCAGCCGTCGCGACCGTCCACATAGAATGCGTTGTTGTCATGACGTACATATAGACTCCAACTGCAATTAGGAAGAGCTGTAGCGCTCGCAGAAGCGGGGTTGGAATCGTTCTGGATGCAAGCAGCGCAGTTAGGCTCATCCATATCCGGAAGAAGCGCGCTAACAGCTGTAACGGCGATGACCGGCAAGGTGAATCTACCTAAACTAAGCAAACCATTTCTTAGGACTAACAGGAATGTTTAGTTCAATAACATCAAAAAGAAGCTATCCTTGCTCCACACTATCATTACCCATTACTTCAGTGGCACTATAATAATAACTCCTTTTCTCTAAGTTGCTTTTTTAAAACTTCACTTGAAGCAAAAGTGGCAACTGGATTTAGGCTATCATTACCGTAACGGTTCAAGACGGCGGCTTTATCGCAACAAGCGCTGTTACGGTTCGTTAACCCTTCCAATCAGACCGAAAAGGCGCGTTTTATTTCGATCTTCTTTTTGTATTGCCAAGGAATCGGGAAATCGTTGCCGAATATATTATACAGGAAATTACAAAATAACCTCGCAAATTGGTGCCTATGCTTCGAGTATATTGCAAATACTTTGCGGGGACCCCAGAATTAAATCATGCATGTGATATTATACTCTCGCATACCCGCCTGTGCTGTTCATGCGAGCCGTGGTAATCATATTCGGAACAAGCCGAATCCTGCTGCTTGTATGCTGCCGGGCAGAGGGCGAGGGCGTTACCATTAACGGCCATCATTATCCGCTACATGATGCTGCGCTTACCTGCGACTTTCCGCTGTGCGTCAGCAATGTCTTTGAAGATAGGAGTCCTGCTTATCCCTTTGGGAAACGTACCAACCGAACCTGTTCAGAAACTGAAAGGAGAATTTATCGATGTCATCCTATAAGCTTTGCATTAATACTGGGTTGGGCTTTGATCTTCCTATGGCAGAAAGACTTTCGCTGATTAAAAAGGCCGGATTTGACGGCTTCTTTTCCGAATGGAGACCCGGTGCTCCGGTGGCCGAGTGGGCCGCACAGGCCAAGGAACTTGGCCTGATCTACCAGTCCATTCATGCGCCCTTCAACAATGTTGACAAGGTATGGGAAGAGGGCCCGGAAGGTGAAACCTTTCTGAAAGTACTGATGGATTGCGTACAGGATTGCGCGGAAAATCATGTGCCGCTTGCCATCATCCATGCGATCATCGGTTTTGACAAGCATACGCCTTCCGACCTGGGCATTGAGCGCTTTGAACGGCTGTGCCGTTTTGCCGATGAACGGAACGTGTATCTGGGTTTTGAAAATACCGAAGGCGAGGAATACCTGGCAAAGATCCTGACGGAGCTGAAAGGACATCCATGTACCCGCTTCTGCTGGGATACCGGCCACGAAATGTGCTATAACCATTCCAAGGATATGATGGCCCTGTACGGCGATCAGCTGATCGGCACCCACTTTAACGACAACCTGGGCATTACCGGCAACGAAATCACCTGGCATGACGATTCCCATCTGCTGCCCTTTGACGGCGTGGCCAACTGGCAGGGCATTATGGACCGTCTGCGCCGCCATCATTTTAAAGGCCCCCTGACCTTTGAACTGACCCGTACCAACAAGCCCGGCCGCAATACCCATGATCAGTATGCCGCCTGGAACTTTGGAACCTTTGTTGAGCAGGCCTATGATCGCGCTGTGCGTGTAGCGGCGCTATAAGGGCTATGATGCAGCAGATCCTTGCCAATATCGAACTAAAATATCAGCCGCTTTCCTCATACAGCAACGGAACCAACAGTGCGCACTGCGATTTTAATTGCATGCTGATTGTGCAGCGGAAGGAGCTTTCCCATGACGGTTCCATTGTTGCCGGTGTGCAGTTGGACTTGTTCCTATATACGGCGGAGGAAGTTGCAGATTGCTTTCCAATTTAATCCATACGTTTGAGGGTGGTGTCAGCTACGCTGGTATTGCCCCTATTAGGGGTCCCGCCAACATTTAACGTAAATATACGCTAAGCCTTCGAATGTCACCGGCTTAGCGTTTTTTTACTCGGATCTCAGATTATCGCAGTAGTTGTCTCGCTAGAATCGGGCAGGATTAATCGAAAAGATCTTCTCTATTAAACAAAAAAAATGCTCAATGACTGCCTGCTGTATGGCGCCACTGAGCATTAACTATAGTAATCCGTTAGTTAAACTAGAATTAGCATTTCATTTTATTTAGACATAATTTATTTGCCACGAGACTCCGAAGCGGTCATTCAGCCAACCGAATTTTTTACTGAACCCATAATTACCTAATGGCATTAGAGTCTGTCCACCTTCTTTAAGTTTCCCATAAAGCTCATCAATTTCTTCCTCAGTATTACAAGCAACATAGATCGAGAACGAAGGTGTAAAGGAAAATGCATGTTTGACATTACTGTCAATACACATAAACTCCTGCCCTTTTATTGTGAAAGTAGCCTGGAAAACGGTTCCTTCTTCTCCAGCTTCATTGGAACCATACCGAACAATGCTTGTAATTTCAGAATCCTCAATGAGTGAGGTATAAAAGTTCATCGCTTCTTCTGCCTTGCCATCTTGAAACATTAAGAAAGGTATTACCTTGTCCATTATATGCCCCTCCTTTAGTACTTCACTTTATATATTATATCCTATCTTCAATTAAACTGCCCGTCCCTCGGTTTTAAGGGTTTATCTCACGTATTCTCACTCATTCGTAGGATTTCATCACCATGTATTGCAGCGATCGACGGAAAAGTAAGCTGTTACCACTGTTGAAATCCTTTTTAGGGCATGCGGGAATAGAAGAAACGTTC
>NZ_JBHSRV010000028.1:0-32443 GCF_042659105.1 Paenibacillus allorhizosphaerae
TCCTAGGCAAGAGGGCCGGATAGCAGGCGATCTTTCTTATTTTGCAATCCACATCAGCTAAAATTCATTGAAATGTACCCTTAAAAACAAAACCCCGAAAAAATTCGGGGCTTTGTCAACAATCTGACGCTACTGACAACAGTATGTCAGTAGCGTTTTAACATTTTTTGGGCTTAGCTACGGTAAACTTATTACATCCTACAGCCCCCAACCAAACATCTCTCTTTACTCATTACTTCTGCTCGTTTCGTATTTATACCAGATAGCCAACGAATAGGAATTCTAACTTGATCAGAGCGAACCCGTCCATCCAATGTTTTTCTTGGTGAATGCCGTTGGCTATTCCCCTGATAAACTTTTTTAGCTAAGCGCAATGCTGCAGGAGAGGACATTCTGGACTCTATATAAATGCTCAGCAGGCTTTTTATAGCACATCTGAAGGACGGATGTACTAAATCCACCCAGATGGTCATATCCAGAATTGGCAAGACAAAGATGCTGTGCAAGTCGACGAGCGGAAAGGATCGTCATGAAATTGGGGCCAGGTCGTTGTAAAGAATACAAGGATAGCGGGATGATTCATTGTGTACACAACAACCGGTGATTCAAGTTAATGGTTTCATCTGAACGGGCAGGCCAGAGCAATAGCGAAAGAACCTATCCCAGCAGTTCTTTGGCTCCGTTCATCACTAAGGGCAAAGACTGTTTAACGAATGATTCCGCACTTATTAGACACCCCTCTTTGTTCCAAACGTAAGCCGCCCCATACATCCCCCAACTTAACATGATAGAAGCTGTATTTATTAAGAATTGCGCGTTTGGATTCGATAGCATCTTGTCTTTGTCTATAAAGGAAAGAAGTATCGTTTGAATTTTTTCCTTTATTTGAATTTCGAATACAGGTACAAGCGATGTATTTCTTCTTTTGCACATAGTGCTTAAACCCTTGTGAAATTCGCATACCCCCAGAAAAATACTCTGAATTGTTTCTTCATTCAATACTTCGTGACCGCTTATTCTACGATTTATGATTGTCATAAATGATTCCATTAGTCTGGCCTCAAGAATTTCGAATTTATCTACAAAGTGCGCATAAAAAGTCGCTCTGTTAACAGTAGCCCGCTCTGCAATATCCCTAACGGTTATCGATTCAAAGTCTTTTTCTTGAATTAATGAAGCAAAAGCGTCTTGAAGGAGTCGCCGTGTACGTATCACGCGAGGATCAGCTTCATTTTTTTTAATTGTCATAATTAAGATCTCCCCAGTAAAACAACATTATAGAAATGGTGTTGTCAATACAACGGTTTATGGTTATTGATGATTGCGTACCATTCGGTTGTTATTATAACATACAAATACAACAAATGTTGTTCAAACGACTAATGTTGTACTGAAACAAAATGATAAATGGCATTTTTTACAAACGGGGGAGAGAACCATGTCGGTTTCACAACCGTCGCAAACGAGGGAGCACCAACTTTTTTTTGATATTATTCGAGAACGCCTGTCGGTTAGTAGCTATGATCCCGAGTTCAAGATTTCTCGGGAGGAATTGACCGAAACATTACGGCAAGCCCCGCGCTGGCTCCTTCAGCTGCTAACATGAAGCCGTGACGGTTTCTCGATATCGACAAAAATATAGTTATTTAAAACACATCAGGAGAGTGAATTATGAAGAGCACATGGAAAGTTAACGTTCTAGCCTTGATAAGCTTTTTAGTTGGAACATCCAATTACATTGTTTCCGGGATATTAGACCGAATCGCAGAGACGTTGGGAACAAGCGTTGCGGCAGCAGGCCAGCTCATTACGGTTTATTCCCTGGCCTATGCGGTCGGCACTCCTATTTTGATGGCGCTGACGGCCAAAATGGACCGGCTTAAGCTCCTACTTTATTCGCTGGGCCTCTTTATTGCCGCAAATCTGCTGACATTTTTATTGTCCGGCTTCGGTTTCTTCATTGCCGCGAGAATCATTACGGCGTTAGGCGCCGGGGTGGTCACAGTTAATGCGCTCAGCATCGCCGCCAAAATCGCTCCGCCAGGTAAACAGGCCAGCGCCATCGCCAACGTCACCATGGGCATTACCGCATCGCTCATCATCGGCGTCCCGCTCGGTAGAATGGTAGCCTCGGCTTTTGGCTGGAAAGCGGTATTTCTGGCCATCGCAATTGTCGGGGGCTTGGCCATGCTTGTCATTGCTGCGGTTATACCACGTATGCAGGGCGACAAGCCTGTCCCTTTGATCAAACAATTTGCTTTGTTAAAAAAACCTCAAGTTTTGGTTGCTTTAGCGATTACTTTTTTCTGGTTGGGAGGTTATTCCCTTGCCTATACTTACTTATCACCTTTTCTGCTAGAGGTGACTCATTTAAATGAATCATTGATTAGCGCAGCTCTGTTCGTGTTCGGCGTTGCCAGTTTGATTGGCTCGAAAGTCGGCGGCTACAGTGCGGATAAACGGGGCATCAAATACACGCTCGTTTCAGGGATGGTGCTTCACGTCATTTCGTTGATTTTGCTATCCTTAGTCGGACAGTCGGTCATTGCCGTAATCGCCATTTTGATTCTCTGGTCTTTTGCCGCTTGGTCATCAGCTCCCGCGCAGCAATTTAACCTGGTTTCGCTTGTTCCTGAATCCTCGGGCGTTATGCTGAGCTTGAACAGTTCCATGATGCAGCTTGCCATGGCTGTCGGCGCAGGAATCGGCGGGCTGATCGTTAACCGTGTTTCTTTAGCATCCATTACCTGGTTCGGGGTACTCGGCGTACTCATCGCCATCATTGCTGTGTTTGTATTGTCTAGCATGGCATCACGGCATTCGGTGGTTCAATCAGTGGATTAAGTTTTAGATGATTTTTTATGATAGCGAAGAAATAGATGAGGAAGTTGGAAAGTTCAAAGAGGATTAAACTAACTGGGTAACGATAGTTCAATCAAGCACGACGGCAGCCGGCACGCATCGGTTGCCGTTTTCCGTTGAAGGGAAGTTGAGAAACTCGCTATTTAAATGCGCACATACATTTGGTACTGTGATAATGTATTTTCCAAATTCAGTTCAAACATACCTTGATTGATGATGAAAACGGGGGCTAGAGAAAATGAGTCATATGTTTGTGTCGCGAAAGCGCATATGGATCCAGCGATCCAATGCAGAGGAAGTTAAATCATATTCTTCTACTATGGATGCTCTCGACTTTCCATTCTCATAAAGCTGAACCATTTGTTTCTTAAATTCGGTTGTAAATTTCCGTCTTTGCCCTGGCTTAGTAGATCCGCTCCTAATGATGATGTGTCTATTCTACTAGCCCTTAATTTTTCTGTCCAACTAAGTGTAGCCGATCTATTTTGTATCGCACATTAACAAGGGATAGATGGATACTTACTACGCAATTAACAAGACGTAAGAACCAAGTTCAACAATTATTTTCCGTTACCAACCCTGAACTGAAACGAGCTTTTAAAAAGCCAGGTGTGATAAGCGTCCTCAGGCTGGCACTAAAGTATCCAACTGCACAAGAAATGGCTAAGGCAACTCAGGACGAACTTAGGCAAGATCTTATTATGATTTGTGCTAAAACAACAGCTACCAAGGCCTCGAAGACCTCAGCAGAGCTGTTACCGAATACTTTAGCGATTAACATTCCACACCTAGCTGAACGGCAAACTTGGCCTATTGAAGAAGCTTTGCGTATAGAAGAAGCGATAAAAAGCATGGATAATCAAATAGCATCTCTTCTTCATGGGGATGAAGAAAAAGGATATAAACCTCATCCGTATACCAAAATACTGATGTCTTTCCCTATTATGAGTGAATCTATGGCGTGTACATTTATCGGCGCAATTGGGGATATAGAACGGTTTTCAACATATTTAGAATTCAAAAAATATCTTGATGTCGCCGCGGAAAATAAAATCTCAAGTACATCGGTCTCTAAGAGTAGGCAAACTTACGAAGGCGTTAGGGATACACGAAGAGTTCTATTTCTAATGACCTTACTGTTGTTATCGCCAAAAATTGGGGCAAATAGTTTTCGTGTCTACTACGAGCGCTTAGTTGAGCGAAAGATGCCAAAGAGAAAAGCTATTGGACATGTTTGTGGCAAGATCGCCCAAGTATTATACTCATGTCTAAAAAACAATGAACAATATGATCCATTCAAACATGCGAACAAAATGGGAGTAACCATAGCAGGCGAAGTGAGACTGAAGATTCCTGCAAATTTAGATGATTACGAACACCAAGCAGAGGAATTTGCAGACGAAGAAATTATATAAGGGAATGTTATTCAATGAGACTACACGGACTTTTTACAGGTGTTTTTATAGCCCTTCTCTCTAAAGTGAAAGATACATATTCAATTACCTTAATGAATCTGTACAGGGCGGGTCGCGTATGATGTGGAAAATGCGGAGTGGGTTCATGTTCATCGACAACGCATTCGTGCCGATGGGAAAGCTGTACGAGACGGTTAATGAGCAGCTGACGAAGGAAGGGAAGCCGGCTCTGAAGGTTGAAGATGAGCTGACGATGATGGTTGTGCGGGCATGAGTGTTAAGCCGATAGTGATGCAGTTAAGCACACAACGGCTTTTTTTGTTTCCATTATGAAAACGAACCAAGTGCGCGATTAATAAAATGTTTAGGAAAAAAGTTTCATTATTTATCGGACTACCGTAGGAATTTTGCGATTTGTTGTCGAATTAACAAAATCATACAAATAAAGAAGAGGTGAGAAATAATGATACTGCCGAAGCGGTTTGCGTTTATATGGTGCATGTTCCTGCTGTGGGCGGCTACTTTCGTAGGTACGCTGCCGGCTGCACATGCTCTAGGACCTTATAATCCTGCAAAAACGATTGCGCACGATTTTGAATATGGTGCGACTACGGATCCCAATTTTTATTTGGTAGGGCTAAATGGTGGGGATGCCCAGGAATCGCATGTTTTCACGCAGTTTACCGTTCCAAGTGATTTTCCATCATCAGGAAACGTCGCAAAGATCAAGATGACGGTAATACGCACTGAAGCGAATGGTCCCTTTACGAATAAAGTGAAGTTATGGGGATACAGTTCTACAGAGCCGGTTCCTACTGACCAAGAGTATCAGAATACGAACTGGCCGCACAATTCAGCTTTTTCGAATAAGGACGTTTTTACCGATCTAGGAACATATACGTCCGTTGTTTTGGGGCAGTCCCTTTCATTCGATGTAACCGGCTTTATAGATGGTAAAGCAGGACAACTGGTAAGCTTTTTCATAACGGGATATGATGATACATTCACGCAGGCCAATCAAGGGGTTCTCGTTCAGATCAGTACGCCAAGCTTGGTAGAGGAAGCTCCACCAAACACGGCTCCTGTTATCACATCAAATGGTGGAGGGGCGACTGCAACTGTGTCTGTCGATGAAGGAACGACCGCAGTCACAACCGTAACGGCTACAGATGCGGAGTCAAACCCGCTGACCTACTCAATCAGCGGTGGAGCAGATGCATCGGCATTTAAGATCAACTCTGCTTCCGGTGTGTTGACCTTTGGTCCGGATGCACCACCACCCGACCGTGAGACGAAATCAGTGTATACCGTAGTTGTAAAGGTTGAGGATTCGGGCGGATTATCTGATACCCAGACCATTACTGTAAATATTAGCGATGTCAATGATACAAGTCCAGTTATTACATCGAACGGCGGCGGAACGACAGCAACCATAACGGTACCGGAGAATACGACCGCTGTTACGACTGTTACGGCTACGGATGCGGACACGACGGGTACATTAAGTTTTTCGATTAGCGGCGGAGCGGATGCAGCTTCTTTTGCCATCAATGCGGGTACCGGGGAGTTAACCTTCGTGACAGCCCCCGACCGAGAAACGAAAGCAGCATACGCCGTAACAGTGCAAGTATCGGATGGAGTCCATACAGTATCGCAAGCGATTACGGTCAATATCTCGGATGTGAACGAATTCCCTCCAGTTATTACTTCTAATGGAGGTTTGGCTGCAGCGACGATTGATGTGGCAGAGAACACGCCGGCTGTAACAACGGTTACGGCGACGGACGTAGACGCGGATGCGGTGTTAGCCTACTCGATAAGCGGCGGAGCGGATGCGTCGTCCTTTGACATCGATTCGACGACAGGGGAGCTAGCCTTCAAGACGGCACCCGACCGGGAGACGAAAGCGGTGTATGCCGTAACGGTACAAGTAACGGATGGGGACAATACTGCCACACAAGCGATTACGGTGAATGTGACCGATATTAACGACACAAGTCCAGAAATTACATCGAACGGCGGCGGAGCGACCGCAGAGATAACAGTACCGGAGAATACGACAGCGGTTACGACGGTCACGGCAACGGACGCGGACACGGTAGGTACACTGGAATACTCCATTAGCGAGGTAGCAGAATGGTCGGCTTTTGTTATCGATGAAAATACTGGGGTATTGACCTTTAAGACTGCCCCTGATCGTGAGACGAAAGCATCGTATTCTGTAACGGTGCAGGTATCGGATGGAATCCATACTGATACGCAAGCGATCACGGTCAATATATCAGATGTGAACGAATTCCCTCCAGTTATTACTTCTAATGGGGGGTTGGCTACAGCGACGATTGATGTGGCAGAGAACACGACGGCTGTCACGACGGTCACGGCAACGGACGAAGATGCGACTGCGGTGCTAACCTACTCGATAAGCGGTGGAGCGGACGCGTCGGCCTTTAATATTGATCCGGCGACCGGGGCGTTAACCTTCAAGACGGCACCCGATTATGAGACAAAAGCAACGTATACCGTAACAGTTCAAGTAACGGATGGGGACAATACTGTCACACAAGCAATTACGGTGAATGTGACAGACGCCAACGACACGAGTCCGGTTATATCCTCTAACGGCGGAGGTTCGACCGCAACGATAACGGTACCGGAGAATACGACAGCTGTTACGACGGTGACGGCAACGGATGCGGACACGGTAGGTAATCTGGAATATTCGATTAGTGAGTTAGCGGATTGGTCAGCCTTTTCCATCAATTCCACGACTGGGGAGTTATCCTTCAAATCTGCTCCTGATCGCGAGACGAAAGCATCGTATTCTGTAACGGTGCAGGTATCGGATGGAACGAATACCGTCACTCAAACGATTACAGTGAATGTGACGGACGTCAATGATTCTAGTCCGGTTATTACTTCGAATGGTGGGGGAGCTGCGGCAACCATATCCGTCGCAGAAAATACGGTTGCTGTTACGACAGTAACCGCAACAGATGCAGATAGTTCGGGTACGCTTACGTATTCGATCATCGGAGGTGCTGAAGCATCTGCATTTGCAATCGATGCAGCAAGCGGACAGTTAACATTTATTTCTGCGCCGGACTACGAAACTAAATTAACGTTTGTCGTTGTAGTACAAGCCACGGACGGTACAACGTCACCTGATACGCAGGAGATTACCGTTAACATTACCGATGTGAACGAGTATACGCCAATCATTACTTCAAATGGAGGCGGGGATTCCGCTGATATTGCCGTAAACGATGGAGTAATTGACATCACGACAGTAACGGCGACGGATGGTGACGGAAGTGCTGAGCTCCATTACGAGATTAGCGGCGGGACAGATGCAGGCAAGTTTTCTATCGGGTCGAGAACAGGAAAACTCGTATTTACGACTGCCCCAGATTTTGGGAATCCGACGGATGCCAATCTGGATAACGTATATGAAGTTAACGTAAGGGTTACAGATTCCCTGTATACAGATAGCCAGACGATCCGGGTATCGATTCTTGATATCTCAGCTCCTGACAAACCGGTGTTAACCTTGAGTCATACAGGATGGACGAACTCGAATGTGACGGCGACTGTGTACGGCGAACCGGGCAGCAAGATTGAATACCGATTAAGTGACAGCCCGACATGGTCCATCTACTCGGCTCCAGTTGTGTATACAGCAGAAGGAGAATATCGGGTTCAAGCCAAACAGACCGATGCTTACGGCAACGTAAGTGAAGCTGTTTATGCCGATGTCCATATTGATAAGACGAAGCCTGTCATCCGATTAACGGGTGAGCGGGAAGTATATGTGTACATTAATGGAACCTTTACCGATCCGGGAGCCACGGTCACCGACAATTTAACGCTGAACTTGCAGGCGACCGTCACAGGAAGCGTAAATACGGGAGTAATCGGTACATACACGCTGCACTACAACGCTGTAGATAATGCGGGGAATGCAGCGGTAGAGCAGATTCGGACGGTGCATGTGCTGCCGACGCCTACGGGGCTATTCTTCGATTCGCCTAGCTACACATTTGCGGATAATGAAACGGCGCCGTTTACGGTACGGATGAAATACTCGGATGGTAGCGAGGCGGTGCTGACCGACCAAGGCACCTATTCCTTTGTTCCGACTGGCATCGCCCAAGTTACAACGAAGGGGATCTTGGAAGGCGTACATGCAGGCAGCACCGTTATTAAGGCAGTTTATGGAAGTCAACAGGCTACAGCTGATGTGACTGTGAAGCCTGTCCTTAAGAAGCTTCAATTCAACAATCCTGCCATTTCTATAAAAGTAGGGAAGAGCGCAGATGTTGCCGTTCAAGCCATTTATTCGGATGGCAGTGAACGGAATGTCACATCAGAGGCGTCCTATCAATTCACCGCTGCAGGCATCGTAGAATGGTTACGCTCGGGAGTTTTGTCGGGGAGAAGCGAAGGGACAACTGTAGTTGGAGCAACCTATGGAGCAAAAACGGCTGAGCTTCAAGTGACAGTGTATAAGGAGCCAGCCTCCGTAGAAATAGGCGAGGCACTGGACAATATTGTGATCGGCTATGCAGCAGGCGACTCTTGGGAAAGTGTAACGAAGAATATCTCGTTGCCTTATGCGGGTCTACACGACACCGTCATAAGCTGGAGCTCGAGCAATCCTCAAGTTCTGTCTGCTTCCGGCGTCGTCAGCCAGCTAACGGATCAAAGTGTAACGATTGATCTTGTGGCTTCCATCGAAAAAGACGGCGTTACGATGAAACGAACGTTTTTGATCATCGTCAAAAAAATCGGCCAAGAAGTTACGAACGAGGACTCTTCACGTACCGTTCCTGTCCGGGTAGGTCAAGAACAAGAGGATGTCGAGCAAACGACAATCACTCGGAAAACGACGGCCGATGGAACGAAAATAGACAAGGTTGATCTGGATCCTGTCAAGGCGCAAACTGCTCTCGAAAAAGCGCTCAAGCAAAACAACCCTGTAGTTCGAATCGTGATTACGGATATTCCGAGCGATCGTGCGGACGAAGTAGCGGTTCGGGTGTCTGCGGAAGCTTTTAACGGACTGGCTAGCAAAGCCGATCTTGCCCTTGAGACGGAAGAAGCCAGCGTTGTACTGTCCGATGCGACGCTTGAGGGATTGAAAAACGAAGGGATCGATTTATTCTTCAGATTTGTTCCGATTCGAAAGGAGCAAGAGCAAGAGCAGATTAAACAACAGGCACTTTCCGACCAGCATGTGAAACAGGAAGCGGGTAATCGCACCGTCAGCCAGGTTGGTACTCCGATGACGATCGAGACGAACTATTCTTCCTACAGCACGAAGCTGATTTTCCCGTTATCCAAGCTTAACGCGCCCACAGATTCATCCGCGCTAACTGCATACTTGTCATCGCTATATGTGTATATCGAGCATAGAGATGGCGAGATCGAAGTGAAACAAGGCTCGATTGAGCGTTATGCTTCCGGAAAAATTGTCGGGTTATCGATTGTGATCGATAAATTCAGTACATTCACTGTTTTGAAAATGGATGCAGCTCCTGAGCAACCCCAGGATAGTGATCCTTCCAGCGGAGGTGGAGTGTCAGTTGAAACAGAGCCGGCCCCGGCAGAAAGCACTCAACCTAGCACCGAAGCGCCGTCGGCAGCTTCTCAGTCCGTGCATACAGCCTATATTAATGGCTATGCAGACGGGATGTTCCGTCCGGAACAAACAACGACTCGTGCTGAGCTGGCCGCTATGCTGTGGCGCATTATTCAGCATGACGAGGTGAAGACGGATCATGCAGCCGCTGCAGGATACGCGGATGTGCCGCAAAGTCATTGGGCATATGAAGCGATTGCCGGCTTGAAGGAGCGAGGCATCATGCTCGGCGTAGGCGAGGGACTTTTCGAACCAGACCGCCCGATTACACGTGCCGAATTCGCTGCGCTGGCGGCTCGCTGGAAGCAGCTTCCGCTTAACTCGCAAGCACAGTTCCCTGACGTATCGGGACATTGGGCGAGCAAGGAAATTGGAGCGCTTGTTCAGGCTGGAGTAGCGGCGGGTTATGCTGACGGCACATTTAGTCCGGACAAGGGAGTTACTAGGGCCGAAATGGTCAAGATGCTGAATCGATTATTGAAGCGGGGACCACTAAACGGAGTTACGAAGCAAACCTGGAAAGATGTCGAGCCATCTCACTGGGCTTTCCAAGATATAGCAGAAGCTTCTCTTTCCCATACGTTTGAAACGTTACAGGGTACTGAGACGTTCATTGCTGAACAGAAATAGTAAAAAGGGAGTCATTGTGCATTTCCCCTGTCCGATTATTAGACGGGCGGGGGATGCATGTAATGGCTTACTATTTCGCAAATTGAGCTGAATACGAGGTAGGTATGTTTACATTATTGGAAGTTCATGACGAGGACGACGAGTTCTTGTATCAAGTATACGCAAGTACACGGACCGACGAATTTGCTGCGCTGGGCTGGCCGGAAATGCAGCTGCGTGCACTTTTGAACATGCAGTTTAAGGCTCAGAAACGTTCTTACGACTTGGACTATCCCGGCAACGAACAAAGGATAATTACGGCTGCTGGTGTAAAAGCAGGCTATATCATTACATCCCGTTCCGGCAATGTGCTGTCGCTTATCTTCATAGCGTTATTGCCTCAGTTCCGAAACCAAGGGATTGGAACCGCGATTATTCACAAGCTGCAAAGCGATTCGATTGAGACGGGCCAACTTATTCGGCTGCATGCGCTGGACAATAGTCCGGCCCGGGCCCTTTACAGTCGTCTTGGTTTTGTGGAAGTTGGTTTCAAGCCGCCTTATGCAGCAATGGAGTGGAGCCGGGACAACTAGACTCAGATGCTATTTCAGATTTTGAATGGGAGGTGAAGGTGTGTGTGCCCGAATTGTGATAATAGTTCGGGCATAAGGAGCTGAGTACGGTGCGATTCCCGTATTGTCACATATAGCGGGATGAAGTCTGGGTACGAAAAGAAAGCGATTGGGTACGTAAAGCTGATCCAACTTGATCAGCAGCTAAACGATGATGAAAGTATAGGAGGGGCGATTGAAATGAGTGATCAGTACGTTGGAGAAATCCGGTTGTTTGCGGGGAAATATGCTCCCCAAGGGTGGGCGTTTTGTGACGGGCAGACGCTGAAGATTACTGATAATGAGGTGTTGTATACTTTAATTGGAACTACTTACGGTGGAGATGGACAGACGACATTTGCCCTGCCTGACATGCGCGGAAGAGTTCTAGTTCACATGGGGACGAGTCCGCTTACCGGTACGACCTATAACCTTGCTCAAAATGGCGGCAACGAGATTGTAACACTCACATCAACACAACTGCCGGCACACACTCATCAGGTTAACGCACAGGAGGGAACGGCAACAGTCAGCGACCCGACAAATGCTTTTTGGGCGGGGGGACAAGTAGAAATGTATTCTTCTACAGCGCCCAATAATGCGATGGATCCGGCGGCTATTTCGAGTGTTGGCGGGAACCAGTCGCACGACAATATGATGCCATTTTTGACACTTACATATATTATTGCGCTTCAAGGGCTTTATCCTTCACAGGGTTAATCGAAAACATTAGGGAGGTTAGAAGATGGCTGAACCATTTTTAGGCGAAATTAGAGTATTTCCATTTGGGTACGCACCGTCAGGCTGGGCAAAGTGCAACGGGCAATTATTGCAGATTCAGCAAAATCAGGCGTTGTATGCTCTCCTTGGCGTAACTTACGGTGGAGATGGAAGAAATACATTTGCGCTTCCCAATTTACAAGGCAGAGTACCACTGAATGTTAGTGATGCTCATCCTTATGGACAGGTTGGCGGTGAAGAAGCTCATACGCTGACGATATCAGAAATACCGCAGCATACGCATGAGATTTCCGGCAGCTCCGACCCGGCGTCAACCAAAGTAGCGACAGGTAATGTATGGGGGACAACAGCTTCAACTCAGCCTGTCTATACTGCCAATTCTACCGGAACGATGAGTGAGAACGCTTTAGGTACTGCGGGAAGCAGCCAAGCGCATTCTAATATGCAGCCGTTTACGGTAGTAAATTACTGCATTGCGCTTCAAGGTATTTTTCCTCCGAGAAACTAATGAAGAAAGGACGACTGCTATCATGGATCCATATGTAGGTGAAATACGGTTGATTGCCGGCAATTATGCTCCAAGAGGTTGGGCATTATGCAATGGACAGGTACTTCTTATCCAACAAAACAGTATATTGTTCTCTGTTATCGGAATTGCTTTTGGTGGTAATGGGACCACAACGTTTGCTTTGCCGGATCTTCGAGGACGCGCCCCTATCCATCAAGGCGCCGGACCTGGGCTTACGAACAGAGAGTATGCCAGCGAGGGCGGGAATGAAACGGTAACGCTGACAGAAGCTCAGATCCCTAACCATACGCATGCGATTAACAATCAGTCGACTGCTAATACGGATAGTCCGATAGGTGCAGTGTGGGCTAACCTCGGACGTGGAGCAGTAGGAAATTTTTATTCCCAGACGCCTAACGTGTCGATGAATCCACAGGCAGTTTCCGCGGCAGGCGGCAGCCAGCCTCATAACAACATGCAGCCGTTTGTTGCTATGAACTACATCATTGCGCTGGAAGGCGTGTATCCTCCGAAGCAGTAATGCAGGTATGTACGATTAGCGCGCCGATAGAAAAGCCGTCCCTTCTCTATGAGGGGGCGGCTTGTTTTGTAATTTCCCGTCTAGAAGTGTGGTGAAAAAATAAATTTCTGCCAATGACGTAGCCGCGAGGTAAGATGAAAGCAAGAGGTCGTATGCGATAGTCGCGATGAACTTGGCCATTATGACGGGCAGGATAGTTTAGGAAGGCATCAGATTTCTCAACAACTACATAGCAATCGAGAAGAAATCACATCAACTATACCATGGTATAATCAAAGAAGATTTGAAAATTATGATTCGTAGACAGATATATAATTTCATAAATAAAATCCTTAAAGGGGAATGAGTACTATGGCAAATATCGAGCACTTACAGACTGTGAATGTTCCAGCTTCAACGGTATATGAAGCTTTAACCACTGCAAAAGGACTTTCAGAAATATGGACAAATGAACTAATAGTTAATGATCAGATCGGTTGTATAAATGAGTTCCTATTCGGCGGCAAAGGCTTAACAAAGATGCGAGTTGATGAGCTTGTTACCAATAAAAAGATTTTGTGGAAGTGTGTAGATTCAGATCCAGAATGGATAGGTACGACTATTTCTTTTGATATTGAGGAAAAAAACGAGAGAACTTCAATCATTTTTCGTCAGATGAATTGGGAGGAAGTGACCGCATTTTTTCGTTTATGTAATTATAACTGGGCTATTTTTTTGTACAGTCTTAAACAGTATTGCGAAGAAGGCGAGGGTCTTCCGTATCATAAAAGAAAGTTTTAGAACATCATTGAAAACACGGATGGGTCGACTAAACACATGATCCCGACAACTAATTTCGGAAGTGTTGAGTAAGTATGAAGAAGTAGTCAGCCCAATCTTTACAACCTTTCGTTCAGCTACCATGAAAGAACGGATTAACTTTCATGCTCTGTGGTCTAGCGCAGGATGCATGGATGGCTAACGGGTAACGATAGAACAATAATTCACACCACGACAAAGCTGCCGCGTTGAACGGCGGCTTTGTTGCGCTAACGGGGCTTATAGAATCTGTGCCGGCATAAACCACGTTAAAACATATTACGTGGTTTATGCCGGTTTTGCCTTGAATACCGGAGTTGGCAAATCCATTGACCGATGCCAGATATAATGAGTCCCGGAACGATGATGAGGTAATTGCTGCCGACATTCCTATTCGTTTAGGGAGAGGTCCTTCTTTCGGCTCAACTTGTCATGCCGCCGAGTAAATTGAAAAACAAAGAGACCGATGAGGTTAGCAGCACCTCCGACGATTCCAAGCCAGGTGACGGATCCATAATGGATAACAAGGCCGCCGATAGCGGAGCCGAGAGCCGCTCCCACATAGAGTATGGAACTATGCAAAGAAAGCACGACTCCGGAATCTTTTCCGGATAATCCAATAAGTCTGTGCAACTGCGCCGGATTGAATGCATAACCGGCGAATCCCCATAAAGCCACTGCCGCTATGCCAAGAGCGGCGGACTTGATGAAGGATAAGGTAACAACCGCAATCATCATCAATACAAGCGCCCAAACGATGGTGCGGGCAGGACCGTTCCGGTCTGCAGCAACCCCCCCAAAGTTGACGCCTAGAAAGCTGGAGATTCCCATAATAAGAAGCATAAACGTGATCGTATTTTCTCCGGCCCCGACTCTGCCGAATATATCCGCAACATAGGTGTATACGACGAAAATGCCGAAAGCCCAGATCAGCGTTATTGTTAATGCGATCAGGATGGTCGGTTTTTTCAGAAAAGACAGCCGTTCCGCCAGAGAGACGGAAGCAGGTGCCGAAATGGTGGGGAAAAACAAACGAATGCAAACCAAGGCGACCAAGGCGATACTCCCGACAAACCAGAAGGTCGTTTTCCAGTCAAATACCGATGCAATCCATGTGCCAATAGGGACGCCGAAGATTAAAGCGATGGTACTCCCGCCAATGACGATGGACAACGCCTGTCCCCGTTTTTCTGGAGCCGCAAGGGTAGATGCGCTATAAGTGGCTGCTGGTGCAAAGAGTCCGGCACCTGCGGCAGCGACGATTCGTCCGACGAGAATGAGACCATAGCTAGTCGCAAGTCCGCAGAGAATATTGCCGAGGGCAAAAATAAATAAGGCAAAGGTCAGTATCTTGCGCCGCTCTACAAGCCCGGTAATTGTCGTTAGAAGGGGAGAGCCAAGAGCATAAGCAATAGAAAAAGCGGTAACCAGCTGCCCGGCCACAGATACGGAGGTATGCAAATCCCGAGCAAGAGCGGGTAGCAGGCCTGCAATCATATAACCTTCTGTTCCGATGACAAAGGTGCCGAGGGCGAGGATAAAAATGCGATAATTCATAAAGTGCTCCTTTCAAGTGCAAGAGTAGGATACAAAACAATCGATACAGCTCCTTTGGATTACACAAGGCGAAAGCGGCAAATCAAGAATACTGAAGTAGTTACATTGATAGACAAAAAACATGGCCGCAGAAAGCAATGATACAACTGCAGTTACATTGATTGCTAAACGTAAAGATTAGCCGGGAATGTTTCAAAAAATCTTTTTTTTTCTCCGGCTAACCTACAGTTTCTTATCAAGATTGTGGATTCTTAGCCAGCGTATCATGCAGCAGACTGGAGACAGTCACTTGTTCGAGCTCATGCTTCATGGCTAATTCCGACTTCGTAAGAATCGGATTCAGGGCAGGTTGTATCCCGTTGCCGATCAGACATTTCGGATTCGGCGGACTGTGATGAAGCTCGAAGAGCGGCTTTTCCACAACAGCCTCGTATACATCCCGCAAGGTAATGGAATCCGCATGCCTGGCAAGCTGCCATCCCGGGGTGGTTCCTCCGTGCTGAACGATGACTAAATTGGCGTTATGAAGTGATTTTAGAATGCGGCGAATAAATACCGGACTGGTGTTCACGCTCTCTGCAATACGATCGGAGGTAACAAAGTTGTTGTTATCTTCGGTCTTTTGCGCAATCCACGATAATATATGCAGAGCGACTACGTACCTGCTGACTACGGCCATCTAAACATCCCTCCTTCCAATAATACTAGTTTAGTTACATTGAAGCTTCAAGTCAAGTTGAAGCGATTTTTGTCCGGATCGGGCATGGAGACGCGATGGTTCGTGAACGGGGAAGTGCTGTGACTGCTCTAGCGGAGAGTCGGGCATGCTGCCATCCTGTATCCGTGTAGTTGAAATGTCTCTTGGTGGTGAAAGTCTGAGTATTATGATGGTTGGTTCAGTGAGCTGTAGAACGATATGTACGAAACAGATAAGGAAAAGGTAGATGCAATTATTAATTTTTAGACAAGCAATGTGTTAACTCAACCAATATGCAGACATTGGAAGAAATTGAAAACATACTTAAAGTACCTTTCAGATATACACCTACTGACTATATCCAAGGGAATGAGTGTGTTATGACGGGGATATGGTTGTATGTTCCTGATGATTGGAAGCGGTGTTAATGTAGGCTGATTGATTAACGGTTACGATAGCATGACAACACCAAGCTGTTGACTAAATCGACAGCCTGTTCAGCTACCTAGGGGTTCGAGTTCAGTTTGAATATCGGAACTGCTACGTAGTCGAGGAAACATGTTCGAATATATTCTCGAAACATAGAGGAGGGAGGATTGGGTTTAAGGTTGCTTTTTGATCGATGTGTTGGTTATTGTATTATGGATAATAGAATGAGTGCCTCAATAGGTATTCAATATAAAACATAGGAGGATGAAATGGCCTGGAGCAAATTGAAGCAACATCTGGAGAGTTTTCTCTGTCCTGCATTATATGGAAGGGTCGAGTACCTTTCAACCAGCTACCGCTATTTACCAGATAAAGCAGGACTTTGTTATATTGCTGTAGACAAAAAGAACGTACTCAATATGAGTGATACCTTAATCAGATGGTATCAGACGGAGTTGGAAATTAAGAATGATTCAGATATCCAGATTCCTATCAACAATGAAGAAATTGAAGCGGTCAGAAAAGATACCAAAGGGAGTGTTCCGGAGGAACGTTTAAAAGTAATCGCAAGAAGTAGAAAAATATCAGAATATGCAAAGGAGCTTTTGTCAGCACAGTCATCATTAAGTAAATCAAATTTTATCGTTGTAGCTAATAGATTTTTATCCATTTCTATAGAGGAAAGCATAGAGAGCAATGATATCTTATTGAATATTCTAGCTTTGGTTGACAGACGAGTTGGGAAAAAGCGAATTTTAAACATGACCGAGAAGATGAAGTTAAAGCATCCAATTGTACAGTATTTTTTTGAACTGCGGCTTAGTACGTTATGAAAGTAATAACTCATTCACCTCCAAACGGGAGGTTTTTTATGCGAACATTCACTTATTTGCGAAATGTTATTCCCGCTCAATTTAGTTGGGATAGATTTAGCAAACAAACTAGATGATTACTCAACATAGTTCAACCCCGCGCGGCTGCTGTATGACCGCGATTACTGTTGAGCTAACGGGATACGATAGTGCGGAACTGCCTCAGGGTAGCTCGACTTTTATGCTCATTGAAGTATCGAGGAACGGGGCAACGTTTTATGCATGACGGATATATTCAAGTTCGCGAACATTTTGCGGAGTACGTCATCGATCAACCGGTTGCTCCCATGTTTCATCGTCCAATGAGTGCCTACGTGAATCGGATGTTGCTGTTGAATTTCTCTCTTGTTCGGATGATTGAACCGCAGCTTTCACCGAAAACAGTAGTAATCGCAGGGATGCGCATATTCCGAGCTACATCGTATTCGGGTTTCAAAAGCGTGCGTTCCGCTAACGGGGAACGATAGAACAATAATTTACACCGTGATAAGGCCGCCGCGATAAACGGCAGCTTTGTTGCGCTAACGGGCAGCGTTCCTAATACGGAACTGACATGATAATTAGGATGATTGTTAAAAATAATCATTGACTAAAATGACATTATATGTAATTTTTATTTATAGTAGCAAGAAAGTTTTTACAGTTCCTCTTCCTGATCTGGAGTAAATAATAAATGAACAGAATTCGGATGGAGATTTATAAACTGTGACAGGACAGTACTAAAACTAAACGGGGGTGATCCGGATAAATTTTAGGTAATTTTTCTAGTAGCTACAAAATTCAATGCTGTTGTAATGCGTTTAAAGTTTTTCCGTAATATGGCCGTAAAATCATCCGCTACCTGTTGGAATTCATGCCCGTATTGTTGGTTTTCCAACATAATTAACATGATGGTATACTGCTTTGGATTGAATGGAGCTTGAACATGCCAGCTCTACATGTCATTTTTAAGCTTGCCAAGGCTTCTTCGGCCCGATCCTCCCCGGCTTTGTAGGTAATATACCGCTTGATTTGCTCGTAATTCTCCATTAGCATCACATTCTGCTGACAGTCCACCCATACATTCACCACCTTACCCATTTTATACGAGATATGTTGGAAGAAAGTAGAAATGATTTATAAATTTTCTTTAATTGAGATTTTTCTGCTGCCCCATTTATCTAAGTTATTGTATCAACCAAATAAGTTAAGAAGACGAGGTTGGAGGGATGATGACGGATGAAAAAAACGGTTGCGATCTATGTGTTATGCGCTACCTTATTATCCGGCTTCTCATGGATGGGCGAAAAAAAGGCAGTGAAGGCAGACGAGATGAAGAACCAGGAGTTAATGCTCTTGAAGACGGATAAAAGCCAGAGCATTACCATTATGGTCAACGGCGATAAATTAAAACCGGAAGCCGCGCCGGTGATCGTTCATGGCGTAACGCTTGTTCCTTTGCGGGCGATCGCCGAATCCTTGAGAGCAAAAGTTACTTGGGATGAAACCGGTCGAACCGTTATCGTGCAAAAAGATAATGATGAAGTTAAGCATCGGATTGGCACCAATCAGGTCGAAGCGAATGGCGTATTGTTCGAATTGGAAGCGAACTCGATCATGACGGACGGCACGTCGCTGGTCCCATTAAGGGCCGTTGCGGAAGGGCTTCATGCCTCGGTTGCTTACAGTTCTATGGCAAACCGCATAGCTATCGATGTTCATACCGTGCGGAATAACGATGACGGTACTTATACCGATTACATCGCCGGCAGTATGGAGGAAGTTGATCGATATTTGCGCGACAAACATTTTTCGGGCTCCGTATTGATTGCCAAAAAAGGAAATGTGTTAATGAAAACCGGATATGGTCCTTCAAGCATTGAGGGCGAAGCCAATAATTCAAATACAGTATACCGCCTGGCTTCCATCAGCAAGATGTTTACCGCCACGACGATTATGCAGCTGGCGGAAGCGGGCAAGCTCCGTACTCAAGATACGCTCAGCCAGTATATACCCGATTTCAACCAGGGCGAAGATATTACCATACATATGCTTCTGTCCCATACGTCCGGAATAACGCGGGAATACCCCAGAGATACGAATCTTTCGCTGGAGCAGACGGTGGAAAAAATCAAGCAAGTACCTTTGGCATATGTACCCGGAGAAAAGTTCAGCTATAGTAATGCGGGTTATTTGCTTCTTGCCTATATTATCGAAAAGGTATCCGGTCAAAAATATTCAGATTATCTTCAAGAGCATATTTTCCGACCTCTGAACATGCTCCATTCCGGCGAAGCGACCCCTTCGTTCCCAAAGGAGAGGGGATTCGAAAAAAATTCGCGCGGAGAATACGCGATTTCCCCTTACTATGAATCGAACTCGGGAAACGGCAGCTTGTATTCTACAGTTGAGGATTTATACAAATGGGATCGCTCTTTATATACGTCACAAATCTTAAGCCAGCAGTCATTGGAAAAGATGTTTACCCCCGTAAGCAGCGGTTACGGGTACGGCTGGATAATAGCAAACCATAAAAGGAATAAAATCGTGCTCCATGACGGTGCCGGAAGAGGGTATTCAACGATCTTATTGCGGAAGCCCGCGGATGATCTTTGCATTATCCTTTTAAGCAATATCTCGAATATTAAAATGAATGAACTGGCAAAAGATGTTCTGAATCGCATTCCTTGATTCGATAAAGGTGTGGAATTTCGCGTCCAAGTTTGACATTTGATCGAAGAGATGGCAGCAAGTGAATGGGGCTGCAATTTCTCAACGAATGGGCAGTTTAGCGTGGGAAAATTGGTTATGGAAATTTTGAAGGCACCCACCTGTGAGCACTTTCTGTACAAGAGATCATACATTATTTTTCCTCCTTGGAATTCAAGGATGACCCTATCGCCTGATACTCACAGGAGTCATTAAACTAAAGGGAAACGATAGTTCAGCGATCCAGGAGCAGTTTGCCGCAGCGGCAGCTGCTCCTTCTGTCGTTAAGCTAAAGGGTAGGATAGTTATAATTGTTTGTTCCCATCCTTTCACATTAAAATCTGGTAGTGTTTACTATGTACTCGATTCTGAAAATCTTCAATGGCTTAATCAACCTACACCGCGAGGCTGCCACTTAAATGATCGGTGGCCTTGCTGCTTTAAAGGGAGATAGAACGACTTAAAAAAAGGGAGAATTGGAGTATGGATGAAGTATTAACTTTATTAAAATTAGAATATGGATTAGTTTCGAATTCCATCTTTCCCGTTAAAGGAGGCTTTTCCGCGAAGGCAGCTTATCATGTTGAAGGAGTAGACGGAACTGAATACTTCCTAAAGGTATATGACAAATCCTTACCCACAACGCGCCCGTTTGTCGAACGTATCGATTTATATATGCCGGTGCTGGACTGGCTGTCGGCATCATCGACCCTACGCGGGCGCGTACTAACACCGGTTCAGGCGCGTGGCGGGGCGTATAAAGCCGAGACTGACGGCGATGTGTACGTGCTGTTTATTTATATCCGCGGGGAGACGCCGGGTGTACAGGGCATGACGCGCGCGCAAACGTTGGAACTGGCCGAGATACTGGCTCTTTTGCACGACGCAGGCGAAGCTGTTCCTCTTGAGATACCCGGGCTTGCCGAGGACATCTCGCTACTCTTCTGCGATCAACTTACACGATATTTAAATAGGTCAGACACGGAACATGGTGCACTTTTTGAACTTATTTCCCCGCACATCGGGCTGCTCCACGCGGCGATTCGCGAAACCTTGCGCCTGCGCGACACGGTTCGGATGGGATATTCTCCGCTCGTACTATGTCATGGGGACGCACACGGTAACAATGTGATACAGGGCGAGCGCCTTGTGCTGGCAGATTGGGAAGATCTGCGCCTAGCACCCGTCGAGGCCGACCTTTTCATCTATGCATGGCATCCGCACGGCAGCATGTTACTGGAAGCGTACGCAGCCTCCCGGCGCGGTTATCGTATCAACCATGAACTTCTTTATTTCTACGTCTTACGCAGACGAATCGAGGACGTCTGGTTCAATATACAACGCCTGATTGAGGAGACCTTGGACGAAGCTGGGACGGCAAAGCTGCTTGACTATACAAGACGGGGGATTGAGGAGATACAAGCGCTATATCGTGATAAACGATGATAAACGGGGAGAAACAAGTCGGCGATATTGATGTATGGTAAAATTAGGGAAGGATACGAGAGTTCAACTACCCCATTACGAAAATGTCCCTGGTTCGATCGGCAACATTTTTTTGCTAAAGCTCAGAAATTCGTAAGATTTTTATTGGAAAATGGAGGTCGAAAATATGAAAATAGCCGCACTTTACGATATCCATGGAAATTTGCCGGCGCTTAATGCGGTGATTTCCGAACTCGATGAAGTAAAACCTGACTTAATCATCATCGGTGGAGATATTGTAGCTGGTCCAATGCCGGTTCAAACGTTAGAGCGTCTCTTCCAACTGAAATATCCAATCAAGTTCATACGCGGAAATAATGATAGGGAAGTGGTCATGGCTTATGACGGAAAGCCTCTTCGCTCGGATATGTCAGAAAAAGGCCGGGAGAAGTTAGAATGGGTGGCAAAACAATTGGACCGATCTCATCGCAATTTTCTCGCTCATCTACCTGAGCATCTAATCTACTCGGTCGGCGATTCAGAAAGCGATATTCTTTTTTGCCATGCTACACCGACAAACGACGAACAGATATTTACACCAATTACACCAAAGGAACAATTGGAGAAAGTTTTTCATGGAATTGCTCAAAAGTATGTAGTCTGCGGACATACGCATATACAGTTTGATTTGCAGATAGAAGGGACTCGGATTATTAATGCAGGAAGTGTTGGCATGCCGTTCGCTGAGCGATCAGGTGCTTATTGGCTTCTAATAACTCCAAGCGGGTTCGAGTATAAATGTACGTTATATGACCTGGAAAATGCCGCCAATGAGATCAGAGAAAGTCAAGATCCGCAAGCAAATGATTTTGCTGAAAAAAATGTATTGACCGTTCCCACTCCGGTTCAAGCTATGGAAATGTTCGAGCGTCTGAGAACTAAATAAGGTATGGTGCGGCTATGCCTTAAAGTGGCTGCAATAAGTTAACTGATCCATATCGCAAGAGAAAGCTGTAAACAAACGGTTAAGCTGGATTATTGTTGATCCATTACTCCGGTCGTCTGTTGGGATGAAATTTGTTTTTGGGCTTTGGCGACTTGGTTAGTCAGGTGATTAATTTCACTATTTCCGTCGACTTTTTTTGTTACATCTTGCTGAGATTTATTAGCCTCTAATGTACTTTCCAGCTTACGCATATACATCACTCTCCCTGACTTTCTCATCATTTTATATCATGGACTAAACGAGAGAAATTATCCGCAGCCTTAAGAGCTTCATTATTTTCGCAGTAAGCCCGGCGCATAATTCACTTTATAGTGATAAATAATTGTTCAGAGTACATTTTTGTATCTGACAAGGAGGTTTTCTCATGAGTAACAAAATCGAAGCGATTCGGGCCGATCAGCAAAATTTTCTGGACGAAACGGAAGACGAGGTTAAAGAAGTCGCTCAAAGCACCCAAGGCGGCGAAGCTGTAGAAGCAATAACGGCCCACATCAATAAATATGATGTAGCTGAGGAAAACGAAAAGAGTTAAAAGTCCCGTACGCTTATTGTAGATACGTGGCCTATCCATTTGTTTGTTTCGCTCGCGTTTACTTTAATTCCGTTCTGACCGTCAGGAATGCTCACCAGTAAATACTGGCTGAACTCATAATACGACGGAGTACGATAGCAGAGGAGCTTACATCAATGGAGCTCCTCTATTTTTATTACGGATTAACGCAAAACGTTAGTAAAATAGGGGTCTCCGGCTGCCACGCAGTCTGAAGATCCCTAACGTTATAAGTCGTGCTTTCTAAGTGTTAAATAACTATACAACGGAGAACTATAGTTTAATGCTCTTTGGCGCCATACAGCAGGCAGTCATTGAGCATTTCTTTGTATTAGAGAGACCCTTTCGGTTAAACCCGTAAATCAGGTTCCATCTCTCCGAGTCTCGCGGTCTTTTCCGGAACTGTCTGGGATTATCGCCGGTTTTGGTTTGGGGAATTTAAATGGCAAAAGGACCATATAAAATTATAAAGGAGGGGAGTCATAGAATGCAGGTACCGAACAAATATTTTCGTGCGAGTATGGTGTATATGATGACCAATATGGAAGTAATGAATGAAGTCATTGCCTTTAACCGGGACATAAATGGAATTCTCACCTATAGTGGTTCTTACCCAACATATGGAAGAGGCGCTGGTCCATGGAAAGTCTCACTTGCAACACCAAACAGTGGCGTTGATCCCCTTACGTCACAAGGCTCACTATCTTTGTCCAGTGATGGCCGTTTTCTATTTGCAGTTAATGCAGGCAGCAATAGTATCAGTAGCTTCATCTTATCTGACAGCGGGAAACTTATTCTTGTGGATGTGCAGCCATCGGGAGGTGCTCAGCCTAATAGCTTGGGTGTATTTGGTAATCTTTTGTATGTTTCAAATGTGGGTAATGCCGCCAATAAATTTACATCCAATATTTCGGGTTTTCGCATAGAGGATAACGGGCGTCTTACTCCTATACCCGGATCCATCCATTCTCTAAGTACCATTAATGCTCAGCCTGCGCAAGTTCTATTTACTCCAGATGGCAGTAAAATTGTAGTACCTGAGCTTACTACAAACCATCTCAGTGTATTCCATGTTAATAAAAATGGCTCCGTTACCGGACCAATCATTAACGAATCTAATGGTATGATGCCGTTCGGCTCTTGTTTCCTATCCTCAGGGATCCTTTTAGTTACGGAGTTTGGTCCTAGCGCACTGTCATCGTATGCAATGAGTGACAACGGGACACTTCGTATTATCAGCGGGTCTGTACCGACCGCACAGAAGACAACTTGCTGGGTTGTAACTACGAAGAACGAACTTTTTGCTTATACCACCAATACCTTCAGTGGCACAATATCCATCTTCCGTATAGATAGCAACGGAGCACTGACGGTTATCGGGCATATTACCAGTACACCAGCAGGGAGACCTACTGGCCTGCCAATAGATGTTGGAGTGAGTAAAGATGGACGTAATTTTTACACCCTTAACGGGAATCAGGGCACAGTCTCAGTATTTAATATTAAGGATGATGGTAGTCTTGTCTTATTACAAGTAGCTGCATGGACCAACGTTCCATATTTTGGATCACAAGGTTTAGTTGTTCTGTGATTCTAGTTTGTCCATGAATATGTAAAAACAAGATTCTCCACTTTAGATGGAGTGCCTGTTGTTGCAGTAACGGAGAACGATAGTTGAATAGTACATTGAAAAGCAGGCACGCAGCGGTCTGCTTGTTTTATTGAGCCAACGCCAAGCGATGTTTAAAACATAAAATTGTCTTCAGTTAATATACATAGAAATTGCATGCATTAATTAGGGGGAGCGATGTGTATTGTATATCAGCAAAAAAACGTTTGTAATTTTGTTTAGCGTCATTGTTCTGATTTTCTCATGCATTACCGTGTATGCGGCTGCAAAGCCCGATTTTAGCGGTCAAACTATCTATGCGTGCGCTAAAGACAGCGGCCAGATCACATTGACAGATGGAAGCACATCATGCGGAAACAATGAACAGAAAATTTCATGGAACGTTGTGGGGCCGCAGGGACCGATTGGACTAATGGGTCCGCAAGGGCCAGCGGGCAAAGACGGTGTTAACGGCAAAGACGGAGCCGATGGCGCTGTCGGGCCTCCAGGGCCACCAGGGGCTGTGGGGCCTGCAGTTTACGGAACTGCTGTTAATAACTACGATGTATATATGAGAATAGGCGGCGTTAAAGGAGAGTCGAAAGATGCAAATTATGAAGATTGGATTGTACTCTCTGGCGTTCAGATTGATGCTTCTCAAACGGTAACGATACAAAGCGGCGGCGGAGGCGGCGCTGGGAAAGCCGAATTCAATGAGTTTGTGGTCAAGAAACTATTCGACGCCTCTTCAATCCCTCTATTTATGGATATGCTAAAAGGAACACACTTGGCAGATGGCGAGATTGTGTTCGTATCTCGTGGTCCATCCCCCGCGCCCATTTTGAGAATTAAGTTAACCGATGTGTTGATCACCCATTATAACTTTGACAATACGAATGAAGCCATTAGTTTGAATTTTACAAAGATAGATTTGACTTACTCAGGTATAACGCCTCCGATTCAAGGCATTTTTGATATGAAATTGAATAAATAACTCTAATAAAAGAATAATCCCTTGCCTGTTGATCAGGTTCAGGGATTTTTTTATTTTTGACAATTCCAGTGAGTTCTCTGATGATCCCGAAATAAACAAAATTGAAATAATTGATAAGAATAATCAAGTTATTGAGGCTAATATTATTCAGACTAATTGGAATAGAGTATATTTCGGATTAATTGAAATGAATGAATTGAGAATTAATGTTTATGACAAGAACAATAAAATCCTGTTGGAAGTACCGTACAAGAGCAAGAATTAGATTGTTACTCAAGGCTATCAGGTTACTTCTGAGAAAACCGTATTCATGCTACAGGGCTAACGCCCACTGGTCCACTCAGGCATTCCGTGTTGAACTTCGTCACGCCTGTCCAGAGGGTGGAGGCCGGTAATCCTAACGGTACGGGTCTGGGCCTTTTTTGTTCAATGCAATCCGGTACTCCGTGCAATCTTGAAATCCTGCGAATAAGCCAGTTTTCATGCCGATTGAGAAGCGATTAAGCTGCTTGTTTCATAGGAAGAGCTCGATCTGGATCGTAAGCTTCGCCGCGCTTCGTGTTGTCGTTTAAATGCTTCATCGTTCATGATGAGGGCCATGGTTGCCATGAACAAGGCATGACGAAGTCTCGGTCGGCCCCGTTTGCTGATGAACATCTGACCTTTCCACTTGCCTGAGCTAGCTTCCGCTAGGTTGAGGCCGGCATGGTGTCGCAGCAATGCATGGCCATGTGCGTAGCCGCTAAGGTCTCCAGCCTCACCCAGAATGCCGGCGACAGCCAGGGTACTCATGCCCTTCATCGCCAGTATCGGCTTAGCTAGCGGAATCCGGGCCAGTGCAGCGGCCACTTCATCCTCGATTACCTGCAACTGCTCCATAGCCAGATCATATTCAGCCAGTAGCTGTTGCAGATGAAGCTTGTACGCTTTCTCGGCATGCTTGCGAATGGGTGAACGAAGTATTTTTAAGCGAGAAAGTGGAGACCACTCGAACGATTGTTGTGCGAGAACGATGAAATCGCCGGGCATATGCGCTCAGCGTCTTTGGATTTATATTATAACGTTGATGCTCTTCGTTATGCCTGGCCTTCCGACGCAGTATTGTTCATGAAGTTGATCGCCCACATATGGCCGTCCAAGTCCTCGAAGGCCCATGATAAATGAACCCATAATCCTGCCTATTTACTCTATTGAGGCTGTCCGCTTCATTGCATATAATGAAGGTACCACCCTTCGGGGAGATCGTTAAGGGAGGCCGCGATGAACGAGACCGCATTTGACGAACCATTATTTGCAAGCTTGAAGCCGGGCTTAACCTCGTTCTGTTACCGAATGCTAGGCTCCATGGACGATGCGGACGATGCCGTTCAGGAGACGAGTATTCGGGTCTGGCAGAGCTGGAGCACGTTCAGACAGGATTCCTCGTTCAAAACTTGGGTCTATCGGATTGCCTCCAACCTGTGCTTGGACAAGCTGAGACAATCCAAACGCCGCGCGCTTCCCGTTGACCTGTTCGACCCTGCCGTCGCCATCGTCGAGCCGCGCGACACGCTGCCGGACTCTGCCTGGATCTGGCCGTCTCCCGACTTTGGGGGCAATCCGGAGGATCGGCTCGTCCGCAGAGATACCCTTCAACTGTGCTTCATCGCTCTCCTGCAGACCTTGCCTCCGCGGCAGCGCGCGGTACTCATTTTGAAGGATGTATTTGAATGGTCCTCCAAGCAGATCGCGGAAACGTTGGCGATGTCGCCGGCAGCGGTGAACAGCGCCTTGCAAAGAGCCCGAGAGACGATGGACCGGGCGCAGCTTCGCTCGGATGAGCTCAGCAGCATGGACGTTCAACCGGAGCAGCAGCTGCTGTCCCGGTATGTGGAGGCCTTCGAGCAATTCGATATTGCTGCGCTCGTCGCGTTGTTCCACGAGGAAGGCTGCATGTCGATGCCGCCCTTCGAGATGTGGATCCGCGGCAAGGAAGATTTGTCCGCCTTCTATTCGCTTACTCGCTGGCATTGCGAAGGTTCGCGATTAGTGCCCATTACGGTGAATGGCGGTTATCCGGCGTTGGCCCAGTATATGCCGGGCAAAGAGGGCTCTGGCCTGGTACCCTGGGGCATCCACGTCATCGAAACCAAAGAAAATCAAATCCTGCACGTTCAAAACTTCATTCATACGCCATTATTTTCGCGATTTGGGCTGCCTGAGCGAATTGACCAATGAATTTCGTCATTGGCTTACGTCTATATCATTGAGAATAACCAAACGACGAATATCATGAGAGAGGTGTCTATTTAAAATGGAAACGAGTCAACCGACGAAAGTAACCGTGCAAGCCGTCATTCAAGCCCCTGTCGAGAAGGTATGGCGCTATTGGACCGAGCCGGATCACATCACGAAGTGGAATCAAGCGTCCGAGGACTGGCATGCGCCGAGAGCCGAAAACGATCTGCGGGTCGGCGGCAAGTTTCTGACACGGATGGAAGCGAAGGATGGCAGCATGGGCTTTGATTTTGGCGGCGTCTACGATGTTGTGAATCGGCATGAGGCGATCGGCTACACCATGGAAGACGGAAGAAGAGTGGATATTGCTTTCGTCGATCAAGGGAATGAGACGAAGGTCATTGAAACGTTCGACGCGGAAAGCTCCAATCCCGTCGAGTTCCAGCAAGCAGGCTGGCAAGCGATCATGGACAATTTCAAAGCCTATACCGAACAAAACTAATCATCGCGAAGAAGACGCCGGGGAAGATGCCCGGCGTCTTTCTTTTTGAACCCTAGTACGAGCGTGCTCTCCGTTAGCCTTAACCTTGTGCCGCATCCATGTTCATGTAGTTAATGGCCCACAGATGGCCGTCCAAGTCCACGAAGCCCCAATGATACATGAACCCATGATCTTCAGGTTCAGCGTGCAATTTCCCGCCCAAGGAGACCGCGGTATTCACGATTTCATCGACCTTTTCCCGGCTCTCGAAGGCCAATGCGATCGTCATCTGCGCATACTTGCTCGTATCGACGGATTCCTTCTCCGTGAGCGTATTAAAGAATGCTTGATTGATCAGCATGACCTGCAGGTTGTCGCCGATCACGATGGCTACCGAATTCTCGTTCTCGGGGAATTGCGGGTTGAGCTCGAATCCGAGTCCGGTGAAGAACGCTTTCGATTGTTCTACGTTTTTTACAGGCAGGTTGAAGCTCGTGAATGCGGACGTTAATGCCATTTTCAAAACACCTCTTCGTCAAATTAGTTTGTGTTCATTTATGCCTTCGTTTATATAGACGACAGCCGATCCGAGAATTCATCGGTCTCATGGATTCGGAAGCGTAAATTTTGAAAAATAACTTGGTATTGAGTTCGGATACCCGCATTCCCGTAAGGTTGCTTATTCTTATTGTGCAGGGATAAAGATTGAACCTCTCTAAAAAGGAATTCGTCTGAAAATCCTGCAGGCTGTTCAGCTAACGGAAAACGATAGTTTAACAACAATGCATGCTGCCGCAAAATTAGTGGCAGCATGCATTGTTGATTTCGGAAATTCTAAGAAACTCTACATGTTCTTATGTATGCTTTAATTAGAACGTTTATTTGAAAAATTGGAAATCATATAGCTTTAAACGGCATGCTAGCATTTGTTATTTTTGATCTTAAGAACTACACTACATTGTAGACTGGGAAAATAAAGTATTAGACTGGCGAGGAGCGTTAAACTACCTGGCCGAAGGGTGAAGAATTTGCTTGAACATGTACTAGGAAGAGGAGCTGCCGCGGCAGCTCCTTTGTCACTTTTATGGACTTTGTACATCAGCCCGTAGTGTTGTGTTCAGATGTCCTTCATTGCTAACGTTCCATCACGGTTTTAATATCCGTCCTTTTGTAGTTTATCCGAGTCCTCCAGATTTTTGAAGAAATTGATTTTATCATCGATTTTCTCCAGTGTCTCTTCAAGCTCCTTCATTTGATCGACAACTTTACTGCGATAACTTTCCATGAATTCTCGTCGAGCTGTTATTGTGGAGACTTCACTATTGTGCAAGGCAATAAACTCCTGCATCTCCCGGATGGGCATCCCCATCGCTCGAAAGTAACGTAAAACTTGGAACCATACGATATCGGACTCTGAATACTCGCGATATCCATTTTCGTCCCGTACTATACCGTCAATTAAACCTATTTGCTCATAATATCGCAATGTGTGGATGCTTAATCCGGTCTTTTCAGAAACTTGTTTGCTCGAAAAATTATTCTCCATTTTTCTATTATAACATTGATTCGAATTGTATTGCTATCGAGTGTACTCTATACTTTATCATTTCACTTGAAAGTAATGTTTTTCATTTGAGGAGGAATTCAATATGCGTATTTTTGTCACGGGAGCAACCGGATTCATCGGATCCGCTGTTGTTCGCGAGCTCCTCGCTGCAGGGCATCAAGTCGTCGGGCTTGCCCGCTCGGACGAGGCTGCCGCAGCATTGAAAGCCGCTGGAGCAGACATACATCGAGGTGCCCTAGATGTCCTTGACAGCCTGCACGACGGTGCCACCGCTGCGGACAGCGTTATCCATCTTGCATTCATTCACGACTTCTCGGACTATGCAGCCGCCGCGGAAACCGATAGGCAGGCTATCGAGGCGATCGGAGCAGCGCTCCAGGGCACAGACAAACCATTCGTTGTCACCTCAGGAACGCTCATGCTCACGCCGGGACGTGTCGGGACGGAAGAAGACACGCCGCTCCCGACAACACCACGGCACTCCGAGAAAGCGGCGATCGCGCTGGTTGAGCGCGGAGTGCGATCATCGGTCATCCGTCTCGCACCGTCGGTACACGGTCCGGGTGATCATGGCTTCGTCAAGACACTTATTGACATCGCGCGCACCAAAGGGGTCTCTGCCTACATCGGCGACGGGTCAAACCGTTGGCCGGCTGTGCATCGTCTCGATGCGGCGCGCCTGTTCCGGTTGGCGGTAGAAGCCGCGCCGGCGGGCTCACGGTTGCACGGGGTCACCGATGAGGGTGTGCCCTTCCGCGATATCGCCAGCGTCATCGGTCGCCACCTGAACCTGCCGGTGATCAGCATTTCTCACGAAGAAGCAGACGCTCACTTCGGCTGGCTTTCCTTCGCCGTGTCAGCCGACAACCCGACGTCAAGCGCATTGACCCAGGAACGCTTGGGATGGCGGCCAATGCACCCTGCGCTGATTCCGGACCTCGAAAAGGGTCACTACTTTAACAGCTGAACGCCCATCCAATAAGGAGGTTTAAAACATGTCATTGCAAAATCATCGTGCCGTCATCGTAGGCGGTACTTCGGGTATTGGCCTGGCGGTCGCGAAATCACTCCTTACTCAAGGTGCTCAGGTCATCGTCGCCAGCCGGTCACAAAACAAAGTAGATGAAGCGAAGAAGAAGCTTGGTCAGAAGGCACAAGGGCACGTACTTGATTTCCGGGATGAAAGCCAGACGAAACAATTCTTTAAGAATTTTGGACCCTTCGAGCACCTCGTCGTTACGGCTGCCGGAGATTCGGCCATGACATCCTTTGATGCTTTGCCCATCGATACTGCAAGGGCAGCCTTTGATAGCAAGTTCTGGGGACAATACTTGACTGTGAAAGCCGCATTGCCTTTCATCAAGAAGTCCGGGTCAATCACGTTGACCTCCGGTGCATTTAGCATACGCCCGGCACAAGGCACCTCGACGGTGGCTGCGATCAACTCAGCAATTGAAGGGCTTGTTCGTGGCTTGGCGGTGGATTTGGCGCCGATTCGAATCAACGCAGTATCGCCGGGTGTAGTGGATACACCCATATTTAGTGGGATGGACGAGGAAAGTCGCGAAGCGATGTTTCAAGCGATTGCTCAGTCAATGTTGCTGAAGCATATTGCAAAGCCTGAGGAAATTGCCGAGGCATATGTGTACTTGGCAAATAATACATTTACGACTGGAACTGTCATTCATATCGAGGGTGGCGCGATCCTTTCGTAATCCTATTCGTCAATCGATCCTTGAACAGGGTGAATTGATATTGGGCACAGTTAAGAAATAATTGTATTAATCGCTCAAGTTGAATCTTTTGTGCTGGAACATTGAGATTTTTATTCCACTTACGGATGCGATACTTCAAAAATACAGCGACAGTCTAGGACTTTATTTTCTCGTCCAAGTCTGTCGCTGTTACGATTTCTGGGGTCAGTCTAATCCTATTTTCCAACAAGCTGACGCTTTTTCTTTTCTCAAAGCCCGTAATATCAAGCTTTCCAGTCTAATACTTTATTTTCTCGATACACCTGTAAGCTCATACACTATAAAAAGACCCGCATTGTTGCTTACGGGTCTTTCGTTTTTATAGACTTTGGAAATTAGATACACCAAGAAGTTAAAACAATAACTAAAAGAATGTACAGGACAAGAATTACACCAGTGCTGGTAAAGCCTCTTACGCAACTCATGGATCCGCCTCCCCCCCAATTTAAGCTTATGTATTTTATGAATACTAGCCCTGTCGAGATTGGGCAATACAAAAAAATGGGCTTGCCGAAGGGGAAATAAGCAGACCGTATTAGCTAAACTAGCATAAGATAAAGTGGGAGTCCGCCAACCTCCATGTTAGTGACATACCCCGAAAAATAGACGGCTGTACTAATAGCCGTCTATTTTCCCATGCACCTTTAGAGGCTACCGCTATCCAGGAGAACATTCCCGGCCTGAGAGTCATTTTACATCTTCACAAATTAACTGAGTTTGTACATATGTCCTGCTCGGCGTTGAACTACCCCGAAAATTTCACATAGCATAGATCTAAAATTGGCAATACGAAACTAAGCCCAGCTTTAGTGTTTTTTTAAAAACTGTGCTTCATAGAATTTATGTGAAATCAAGATGGTTACGAGGCTGT
>NZ_JBHSRV010000029.1:0-31386 GCF_042659105.1 Paenibacillus allorhizosphaerae
ACTAACGGATGGGTTCGTGACACCATAGCGCAACGACCTTCCTCACCAGCCGTAAGAATAGTATAAAACGTCGCACCAAAATTTTCATCCTCTGTGGCGCCCGACAGGGCATGGGGGGCTAACGGGTAACGATAGTTGAATATACCCCCACAATGATGAGGCTGCCGGCACGTCCGGAGCCTCATTAAGCCATTTGGCAGGATAGTTTAAGATCATGAGCGGCGAGCCGTATCATAAGTAAATACATCGTCCCGGGGATCTATCAAGCCGAGATCGAAGTCAGTATGCCGTAACCATGCGATTCGAAAAACAATATCGAGGGATTCGTTCCCAATTTGGGTGATGACCCATACAATATGGAAGCATCGAAACCCAAGGAGTGAATGAGTTGCTTACATTGGAAATTGCCAAACAATTGCTCGCGGTTGCGGAACAGAAAGCCCGTCAAATGGGACTCGCCTTCGATATCGCAATCGTCGACGCCGGGGCGAACTTGGTCGCCTTCCACCGGATGGACCATGCCCGGATCGCCGGGATCGAAATCTCCAAGGGGAAGGCCTGGACGAGTGTAGCCATGCAAATGCCCACGGCTAACTTAGCCCAGTCGGCGCTTCCCGGCGGTCAACACTATGGGGTCAACACGACGAACCAAGGGAGGGTCACCATCTTGGGAGGCGGCATCCCACTCGTCCGCGAAGGCATGATCGTCGGCGGTATCGGCGTCAGCGGAGGCACCATGGCGCAAGACATGGAAGTGGCCAATGCCGCCGTTCAAGCGTTCGCCGCTGCGCATGCGAATCCTCCCACGGGTACCGCCCGGACGTTTTGGTAAACGCGTAGTAGGAATGGAATAGCAGTACAAAAGAGAAGTTCGTCTACCCGGCGGCTTCTTTTTTTGCTAGTCTGCGGCGGGGGAGGATGGTATGATCGAAGAATGAACTGGATCGGTTGTCTTAGGAAAGGATATACGCATAGTCGAACACTTTACTCCAGAGTTCAATCATGTTGGATTGAGTGACCTTAATGCTGTTGGGTTATACGAACAAACTATTTTCCCGCATTATGGCACACCAACTAAATTTCATTTGATTGTTGATCAACCGCCGCAAAGCAACGACAAGGGAAGGGTGTCCGGCGACACAAACATGAGTGCTTTTAGATCCCCGTCAATCGGGGATTTTTTATTTCAAAGTACCTATGTTTGTGTCGCGAGGCCACGACACAAACATAGGTGCATAATCGTTTTGCGACACAAACATATGCGCATAATCGCGATAGGATTTTCGAACATCGAAAGAGGCAGCATATTAAGTTAACGGATAACGATAGCTCACACGACGGCATAAAACCGAGGGATTGGCCGGCTAACTTTTTGGGTTCACCCCACAGCGGCAACTGCTCCTTGATTTATTACGCTAGAACGCGTCAATTGCTAATCCGCACTTCGATGCCAAGCGCTTCAAACGAATCGATCCACTCTTTTGGGCAGCCCGGATCGGTAATCAGCATTGAGATTTCTTCAAGCCTCGAGATTTTGACAAACGTAGATACGCCAAATTTGGAGTGATCCGCCACCACGATCGCTTCCTCTGCCCGACGCATCATCTTCCGCGATATTATCGCTTCTGCCAGATGGAAGTCGGTAACGCCGTCCGTCAATGAAATGCCGCCGACGGATAAAAACGCTTTGTTCACTTTAAATTGGTCGTACAGTTCATCCGTCAGCGATCCCGTTGCCGCTTGATAATCGACATTCATTTCCCCGCCGACGAATATAATATTCCCTTTGAACATCTCAAGGGCGAGGTTTAGAATCGGAACCGAATGCGTGATCAGAGTTACATTCGTACGATCCTTCAAATGAGGCAAAATTTCCATGGTCGTCGTGCCGTTATCAAGCATGATCGTTTCACCGTCTTGGACAAGAGATGCTGCCAGTTTTCCGATGGCTGTTTTCTCCTTCTTCATCATCTGCGATCTTTTGAGAAAAGGCGGCTCGACGAGCTCCATCCGCATTTTTACAGCGCCGCCGTAAACTTTGCGCAGCTTGCCTTCCCTTTCCAGCCGATCCAAATCCCGGCGCACTGTTTCTGTTGAAATGCCTAGCAGGTGCGATAGATGGTGCACCTGCACCTTTCCTTCGATTTCTAACTGTTTTAAAATCGTCATCCTGCGATCTTCATATGTTAATGACACGATAGGCCTCCTGAGATGACCAATGATGGCGGAGTGGTGATGTTTCAATTTGTTTTATTAGTTTATAAAGAGAAGGCAACTAAGTCAACGTACATTGTAGGAGGGAGCGTGTTCCCGTAGACTATGGCTTGGAAGAAAATTATTTACAACGGTACGGTAATTCGCTGTCTATCCTTGAAATATACGATTTCCTTATAGCCCACATCTTTCAACAGCTCGATTGCTTCATCAAGAAACATGCCGATATCGTCGGGGAAATGCGAATCTGAGCTGAGTGTAATTGGCACCTCGTATTTCTTGAGTATTTGAAGGAAAGACGGGCTCGGACAAGCTTCCTTGACCGGGTAGCGATAAGCTAGTCCCGTATTCAGCTCTGTCGCAACATTCGCTGTTTTCAGCGCCACAGCGATGCTTTCATACATTGGCAGAAGCACCGATTCGTCCGGCCGGTAATTAAACACCTTCAAATTATCCAGATGCGCTATCATATCGAACAACCCGCTTGCGGCCGCTCCGCTAACCGTATCGAAAAAGTGTTGGTACAACAAGGGCAAATCTTTCTCCTTGAACACATCCTCCGTGTCCGGATTATCGAACCCCCAGCCATCGAGGAAATGTACCGAGCCGATGACATAATCCAGATCGTATTTCGAAAGAAGTCCGCCAAGTTCCTGCTCTCCACCCGGAAAATAATCCGCTTCCAATCCTAACGACACCGGGTACCCGGCCTCCTGCGCTTTTTTTACCGCAGCTATGTAGGGCTCGATGTGGCCGATACATACGCGATCCAGCCAATATTGCTGCATCTTGCCGACAGGCGAATCGTCCAGAATTAGGTGCTTTTCATAATAATCACGAAACTCCGTGAAGCGGTAGCCGTGATCGACCAAACCGAAGCGTTCTATACCTCGTTGTTTTCCCAACTCGAAATAAGTTTCAAGCCACGTTTCATGAAAGCAGCCTTGATCCATTCGCTGCTTCAGTAACTCTACAAAATTCTCCGCCCATGCCAAAGTGTGAGTATCCTTACCGGCGCTTATCTTGGCCATGTGCACTTCTTCCAAAGCACGGGCGGTTCGTTGAACCCATCTCGAAGAATAAGGCCCTTCTTCCAGGTGAAAATGAAAGTCTACTTTCATGGCGATCACTCCTTAAAACAATCCAGTATGGTGACTATTTAACTTGTTTTATGACTGTTTATGTTGTTTCTATTCAGTTTAGGGTCTCTCTTTCTCTATGTCAATCTCGAATCATGTTTCGAAATATAATTGACAGCAGGAGAAATATGGAATTAGAATAGTCATAAAACAACATAAAAAAAGTTAATAAATCATCATTTCAAGGAAAGTCACATTATTAAAGGGGCAAATAACGATGAAACATAAACTTTCTTTCCGCGATGATCATACTTTTACGATTACACAATTTACAGATATTCATTGGAAGGAGGGAGGGGCAGAAGATCAACAATCTCGTCGGCTCATGGAGGCAGTGCTTGATGCGGAAAAGCCCGATCTTGTCGTATTTACAGGCGACGTCATCTATACCGGAAACGTATCTGAGGGGACGCCACTTTGCGAACGACCAGCTCAAGCATTGCAGGAAGCGGTGCATGCGGCAGAATTCCGCGGCATTCCTTGGGCGATTGTCTTTGGCAACCACGATACCGAGAACAGGATTACAAGAAAAGAGCTCATGGACGTTGTCACATCGCATGAGCACACCGTATCCCAGCACGGCCTTGACCAGTTGAGCGGAGTGGGCAATTACACGCTGCATATCACCGGTTCCGATGATCTACCTGCGGCGGCTTTGTACTTTTTCGATTCGGGTGCTTACTCACCGGTTCCGAACGTGCCGGGTTACGACTGGATTCGCGGCGACCAAATCCAATGGTATGCGAACGAATCACGCAAACTCCGCGCGCGTATGAACGGTCGCATACTGCCGGCGCTAGCCTTCCTCCATATCCCGCTTCCCGAATATAAAGAGGTATGGGAGACCACAGTGTGCTTCGGCAACAAGTTCGAGGATGTGTGCTGCGCAAAAGTGAATTCGGGCCTATTTGCCTCGATGGTCGAGATGGGTGATGTACTGGGCACATTTGCCGGTCATGATCATACGAACGATTTCTGGGGCGAACTCCACGGGATACGTCTTTGCTATGGCCGGGCGACCGGCTACAATACTTACGGCAAAGAAGGCTTCCCGCGAGGCGCACGCATGATTCGTTTACGTGAGGGGGAGCGAAGCTTTGAGACGTGGCTGCGCCTTGCGAACAACTCCGTCATCAGCCTACAACCCGAGCACCACCCTAACGTTTGATTTTCATTGTGTGGGCGCCGGCAATCTGGCTGCTTTCGTGAACGAAGTCAAGATGCAAAGCGGCAAGCATATTGGCTGATGCGACACGGATCGTTCTGTTCAATGGATGGATGCGGGGAGTACTCCTAGATTGCATCGTATTATCGGGATTCGTATTACTGAACCTGGTCATGGTAAACCGGGTGGTCAATTTCGTGAAATAATCGAGCTGCGTGACTGCATGAAGAAATGACGGGCACCGATAACAATTGGCCAAAGAAGCAAAAAAAAGATCTTACAACCGGCGACCGCTCTCTGATTAGCAACGGAGAGCGGTTGTATAACGACATAAAGTTCACCCCCCAGGAAAATCCTTGTCTATCAAGGTTTTTTCTATATTTAGGGGCAAGAATTCTGTCGCAGATTGAAGTCATAAAGTTTACCTCTTTCGATTGCAGTGACAGAAAGATTGTCCCTTATAGGGAAAGTCTGATTTTGAAAGTGGCGGATAAAGTAGCTCTAGTTTTATCCTCATTGAAGTAACGGGCAGGAATGCTCAACAAAAAGTGGAAGTATATTGTATAAATTACAGGGTTATATAGGAGCTGATATTGAATATGATTCGTGAAGCTGAACGATCTGACTGGGATCAACTGTAAGCGCTTTATCGTATGTTAGTACCAAATAGTAAAAAAATGAATGTTCTAGAAGAACAAATTGACACGATAAAAAGAGACCCTAATAATTTTCTGTTCGTTTTTGATTCAGACGGGGAAATATTAGGAACAGTGACACTAAATATATGTATCCAGGCGTTGCATGGGACAAGACCATATGGAGTTGTTGAGAACATTATTGTTCATGAAAATCATCAAAGTAAGAATATTGGACAACAACTTCTACAATACGTTGAGGAGTACTGTAGATCTATAAATTGTCATCGGATTATGTTGCTAAGCAATTCAACTCGTGAAAGAGCTCATCGGTTCTTCGAACGAGAAGGATATGACGGTTCTGTTAGTAAAGGATTTAAAAAATACCTCTAACTAAACTGACTGGTTACGAAATAAATATCACAGGTACGAGTCGTGGCGAACTGCCACTGTTCATTGAAGTAACGGGCAGATTAGTTCAACAAAAGCTGGAACAAATAACTCAAATAGGGTACGGATTTATGTGTAACAAGACAAAACAAGGGATTAATCGATTAATGGATCCTTCGAGTATTGCTGACTTCCGCCTTGGTGAAGGTATTTATGTGAACGACCCTGACAGGGTAATTTATGATAACGATAAATTATTAGTTTTTTTCGAGGTATTTGAAGGTACATATTTGACGATGGACTTTACGGACGGCAGCAGAAATGATGAAGGACAATGCCCTATTTATTACTTCGATGAGAAAATTGCGGACTCACTTTATGAATTTCTTGTTCGTATGGATTCAGGAACTGATTACTTTATATGAACCGCTTGGATTCAACTAACGAGGAACGATAGTTGAATCAAATTCTACGTAGGCAGCCAGGATGATCGGCTGCCTTTTCCACGCTGGGGCAGGAAAATGTGGTGTTGTTGTAGAAATATCACTAAAATAAATGGGTTCATCCATTATTTGTTAAAAGTGCATGTTTATTTATGGAGGTGAATTAATGAGATTTTTTTCATTCATTTTACTTGCAACATTCGCTCTGATGTTGGCAGCATGTAAAGAACAACCGAATCCTAGTACGACTGTTTTACCGAAAGATACCAATATTAATCAGAATATTGCAGGCTCTACCACAAGACAAGAGGAGGGTGGTGATGCTCGCCTGTACACAAATACATCACAACCGAGCAATTCCCCATCATCTTTTTTCGACGAATCAGAATGGGTAGGAACTTGGAAATGGGATCAATCTACAAAAAATGATATATCTACAATCAAGATAATGAATATAAAAGAAGGTAAGTTGTTCTTCTCGTTAAATGCGTACCATGTGACGAATCCTACCTCCGATGAGGGTCACAATGGCGAACTAGCCGATGAAACAGCAGTACTAATTGGAAATGAAGCGACATATAAAAATGGAAAATATGATTTTGAATTACGTATGTTAATTGTTGACCACCATCTTATAGTTATGACTAAAGGGAAAGAAAGTCCGTTTGGAGCTTTTGCTGAAGTAGATGGTCGATACTCAAAAGTACTCGAAAATTCTCAAGCTTCAAACAAAACCTCCGATATCTCGAAAGTCCAAAAATCATCTGATTCAATAATTGGGGATATGCTTAAGGAACAGTCGTTTAGTGTGAAATTTGAATCTTTAGGGGATTGCGAGTTTGTTTCAACGATTGAAAAGAAAGAGGACTACAAAGATCAGCCACATTTTTACGTTAATACTAGTGATACGGTGTCCGAATTAAAGTACGAACTAGAATGGCCTGCTTTCCTTGATTCCATCTCTGCGGTATCCTTTCGAGATGTAAACGGGGACGGTATGAAGGACATCATCGTGATCGTTAATTTTATGACCGGTGCGGGCCAAATGGGAGCTATCCCGTTTTCGAAAGTACTAATCTTCAAACAGACTGAATCCGGGTTTGCCGAAGATAAGGTCATTGAGAAAAAGGCTAGGAAGGGCGTGCCTTACCGAATTTTGTCGGTGCAGGATGTAATGATTGGCCTAAAGACTGACCTGAAGGACAGTGTAACAAATGCTTGGATACGTCTGCAAACTGGAGAATATACTACTGGTTCCAACGATCTAACTGCCCCTACTCTGGTCATTAAAGAGTCTACTGGCGATACAGTTTTATTCAGCCTGGATTCCGGCTACTCTTCAATTAAAGAATCAACTGAACGGGGCAAGATCAGTGAAATTGTATCTGGGAGAGCAACTACTTCCTATGAGGAAATGATTTATAAAGAAGGAGATTACGAATTATCTTTTTACTTGATTAATAACAGTGATCTTTATGTAAGTGATAACGGAAAGTCGCATTTAGGACAGAATGTTTATGTAAAGGGAATATACTCTCTCAAAAAGTAGAGAATCGACCTATTACGTTAACGGAGTAAAAACATCATGAAGCCGCCGCGGGATCGATCAGGTGGCACATTAAGCTAAAGGGCAGGATAGTTCAATCGTTTTGTCGAACACCTAGGCATTAGGGAAATTACGAAGTTCACAAACGCAAATGAATGTTTGATAGGAATAATGGCCGAAGTAATTAAATGCGCGACACAATATCGGGTCTGGGTTTTATACCAGCTTAAGCTGTCCCATTAGACGTCCGCACCCTCGTTTGAAAAATCTAATGGAATAAACCTCAGACACACACAACAAAGAAAAGGAGTGAAGTTATGAAATTTCTGCTCACATCTGGTGGCATCAATAACAAAAGCATAAACGACGTGCTGGTTGGCATGCTGGGCAAGCCGATCGCCGACTCCAACGCCCTGTGCATCCCCACCGCGATGTACGGACACCCCTGGGTCGGCCCCGGCGTCAAAGCCTGGGAATTCATCAGCGGGAAAGAAGAGAATCCCATGGTCAACCTGGGCTGGAAGTCCGTCGGTGTGCTGGAGCTCACAGCGCTGCCAAGCATCGGCGAAGACCGCTGGATGCCGCTGGTCCGGGAGACGGACGTCCTGCTGGTGGCGGGCGGCGACGCCCTCTACCTGTGCTACTGGATGCGGCAATCCGGGCTGGCAGATCTCTTGCCGTCGCTGCAGGCAGTCTATGTGGGAATGAGCGCCGGGAGTATGGTGATGGCACCTAACATCGGGGAATTCTTCGTTGGCTGGACTCCACCCAACGGTGGCGATGAAGCACTGGGACTGGTTGATTTTGCAATGTTTCCGCATCTGGATCACGAGATGCTGCCGCATAACACAATGGCTGCTGCGGAGAGATGGGCGGCCGAGATGCAGGGGCCGGCGTATGCGATTGATGATCAGACCGCCATCAAAGTGATCGACGGAGCAGTCGAAGTTGTTTCCGAAGGGCATTGGAAACTTTTTTCGCCCTGATATTACTCCGCTGTTAACATATAAGGTAACTTGCTTGATTGGTGGAACCTTAGTTGACTACCAACTAGGACAAGTGGTAAGTCGTGCCTTTTAGTGTACATAACTACTCATTGCGCTACCCCGAAAATTTCACATAGCATAGATCTAAAATTGGCAATACGAAACTAAGCCCAGCTTTAGTGTTTTTTTAAAAACTGTGCTTCATAGAATTTATGTGAAATCAAGATTGTTACGAGGCTGTCGAGGCGGTGAGAGCTACTTGAAAACCAAGATTCTCGAGCCTTCGAACGGCTTGCTTCATTATGGCTTCTTTTTGTCGCTCTTCAAAGTAGTGGCTCCCTAAATCTTTGTAATCCTCGCCGCGAGTAAGGAGATGGTAAACAATGGTCATGATGGAATGGGCGACAGCCACGGCCGCTCGATGTCTACCTAGTCTCTCTTTTTGTAACGTTCGATCAAGTAAGTTATCTGATAGAAGGCTTACAGCTGGGGATCGTGCCTGGATTACGGGAGGGCTGGAACTATTGGAAGAGGATAACGCCGGCTATACGAACGATTGAAGACCCACACAAAAAGGATCACTTTTTTTAAAGTGTCCTTTTTGTGTGTTACTGTTCAGTGTGTCTTTAAAGCACTAACCGGACTAATCTAGTTCAATTTCGATACGTGCAAGGACACCAGCTGGATTGGTCCCATTTCTATTTGCATTAGAAGGGAAGTTAAACGCAGCTATTACAATATCATTATTACCTCTCCGAAGGAAACGCCTTACGTTAAACGATCTTCCCGGATTAAAGAATGAAGCATTGGCTTGCGGATTGTCGATAACTACCGACCGTCCATTTATTATAACGATGGCAAAGTTATCAACTGCCAAGAATAATCTAGCACGCACAATATCGCCACTAATTCTAAATCTTCTGGCGACCACAGCAGCAGGACCATTCGGTTCGTTGCTTCCCCAAACGTACGATTCACCAGATCGCGGCGCTACCCATGCCGGGTTCCGCTCGATCTCCAATGCGTTTACCCAATCTCGATTCGTACTTACTGTCCTAGTTCTTTGGCTAATAACATACGGTTTTTGTGCATTCAATGCTCTTTGTGCGGCACTCATCGCACTTATCGTTTTTGCAACGGTTCTAGCCATGATTCCTCTAGGTCTTGCAACTGTTTTTACTGGTTTTACCGGTTTGACTGTTTTATTTCTTATGACAGTTTTTATTTGCATCTCATAACTCCTCCTTTTTATTAGCAACCTCTAACATTTATATGTGTTTATAGATTTCATTGATCTGGCTAAATCATATAGTCAAGTCGCCTAATTCCACAAATGAAAATAGACCCCCGTAAATTGCAAAAGCGAACATGAGGTCAAATTTTCACAAAATAACGTCACTGTTAGTCGTTTACTAACGGCAGGGTAGTTCAATTCGAACTGAATAATTCTCTAAGAAGGAAACGGACGTATAAAGCAGAATAAAGATAGGTGACACACCATTTATTTCCATGAGTTGCTTGTTTGAAATCGGTCGATGATTGAAGTAATCCATTACTTCCGAGTTCCTGTTATTGATTTGGACGTTTCAGTTCAGTGGTATACCGAATGTTTGGGGTTTACGTTGCTTCGGAATGCAGGTGATTTGGCTGTGCTGGAATTAAAAGCGGGTCCATTGTTGGTACTTTTTAAATTCTGTATTTACCCCATTACCTTTTAGACAAACGCCGCGACAAATGCGCTTAACCTTACATAAGCTGCAAAACATCTATAAAGGAGGGACGGCATTTGCCAAACGGGAACGACAGCAGAATACGGCTCGATCTTTTTTCAAACCGTAACTTTTCTGGACGAAGCATTATCATACGTGGAAGAATAGCGGTACTTGATGCCAGACAGTTCCGTTTCAATGGCGAGCTGTCAAGCTTTCGATTAAACCGCAAGGAAGACGAAGAGATTGTCACACTGGTATTATGGTCAAGAACGCACTTTCGGGGAGCACGTCGGGTATTTCGGGGATCAATGAACATCTCGAACTTAGGCAGCTTTGACAATAGGATGTCTTCCTTTATAGTGATCCCTCGCAGATTATCCGATTCCGAGATTGATACATTGGAGAGACGTGGACTTCCACCCTTTGGAGACGTCATTATTGGACCTTTCCGGCAAGAACTACCAAGTTCCAAAATATAGGAGTAACCCAAAAAACTTATCCCTCAGTGGCCAAGTTTTTTTCTTTTTGGGAGCTATGGATGAGGTGGTGGGCGAACAACGTGTTGTTTGGCGTTTTGCAAATGTAGTTCGGCACTATCCTGCCAACGCAAGATGGACTTCTAGAGTTCTCCATTGGCTTCAATAGTCCTGATATCTATCAATTAAGGCATTATTTGAGTGAGAAAGGTGTAATAGTAGATGAAATGAAAGAGGAAAATGGGCATTTCTTTTTTCACTTTTTTGACCCGAGTGGGAACAAACTACGAGCTCATTGGTGATACATATAGGGATTTGCCTTGCTCTGACATGACAGCTTTTTAAGCTAAAGGATACGATAGTTCAACGAAGGATTCTATATAAATGTCAAGGAGCTGCCGAGGCAGCTCTTTTTGACATGCACACAAAATAAAATTTTATATATGTACTACCTGGAATTAGGGAGTGTGTAAGAAATACCATCTATGTACTTATATGGTATCGGATTTAAACCTAAACAATACGCAGAGCAGGTGTTGAATGAAAATAATCTTATTTGCTATTTGATCGCGGTCCTGATTTGCTTAAGTATTTTTGCGTTTATTATATATCCCATTTTTTTTGATGATACGATCGGTCCATTTAATGTAAACTATATTTCTGCTGACGAATCAGATATTAAAATTGCAACAGATTTAAGCATAGGTAAGGGGACTCGTCTTTTGAAGACATTAACCCAAGAAAATCAAATCTATTCTTTATTTGAAGTAGACCCAGAAGGAGAGTTTGGGATCGCGACATTTACGCCTACAGAAAAGAAGGACAGGTTCAAATTCAAGTCGGCAAGCTATTCTAGTAACCCGATTCAAATGATAATAAATGGGAACGAGAGTGTTGTAGTTGGGGTAAGAAAGGGAACCCAAATACATAAGTTGATAGTTATGAGAGCTCGAGAATCTGTTGAGAAAAGCATCACATCGGAACAAGATTTTCTAGAATCATTAAAGTTCCACTCTTCTCAATTAACCGATGAAATAACGGTTGTTGGCTATGATAGAGCGGGAAGCGAGAAAGCAAGAACAACAATTAAGACTGGAACTCAATAATATTGATTAGGCTAAGCTAGCAGGATTTAGCTAACGGGGAACGATAGCGCGGCGATGGAACTGATCCATCGCCTGTTTTGTTTACGGGGAATTTCTCAACTAAAAGGCGGGATAGCTGTGTTAAAATAAGGGAAGTTACCTGTGAGGAGAAATACGATAAAAATGTTTACCATTAGTGAGTTAGTTCCTAAAGATAAATACGATGAAGAAGCCTTTTATAAATTGAGAATCGTGGTTTCTAATGAAATCGATATTAGTCCGATAATAGGTAAACTTTTCAAATGGATTCAGGATATTAACTGGCCGATCGCTCCAGAGCTGTGCAAGATACTCGCAACTCTTAAATCGGATGATATCCTCCCTCAAATCAAGATGGTCTTGAAGAGTGGTGATGATTGCTGGAAGTTTTCATGCGTTTGTTTCCTTATCCCTGAGTTACCAACTGAAGTGAAAAAGAAATTAATACCCGATTTGTTAAGAATTATTACGACTCCCACAGAAAATGAAAAACTCTGTGAAATTGATGTGGACGCTAAAGATGTTTATGAAGATATCATTGGCTCGTTGAGCTACCCGAAAATTTCTCATAGCATTAGATAAAAAAATGGCAATACGAAACTAAGCCCAGCTTTTGTGTTTTTTTAAAAACTGTGCTTTCTGGTCTTTATGTGAATGGAGGAGGTTACGACGCGGTTGAGTTGGTGAGAGCTACTTGAAAACCAAGATTCTCGAGCCTTCGAACCGCTTGCTTCATTATGGTTTCTTTTTGTCGCTCTTCAAAGTAGTGGCTCCCTAAATCTTTGTAATCCTCGCCGCGCGTAAGGAGATGGTAAACAATGGTCATGATGGAATGGGCGGCCGCCATGGCCGCTCGGTGTCTGCCTTTGCGGGCTGCGATGCGTCGATACTGAGCTGCGAGATAATTGTCGGATCTGCAGACGGAGTGGGCGACTTCAATGAGTGCCGATCGGAGGTATTTATTTCCTTTGCGAGTTTTCGAGGACCGGCAGCTGTGTATAACCGGGACGCCATACTTTCATCCAAAAGTGAATAATAGAAAGATTTTTCTCCCGCGCCTTCGCTTGGACTAGTTCTCCACATGGACATAGCGTATATGGTAATATGCACCATCAGACGGTTCATTTAATATCAGTTTTGTTTACTCATACTCAAGATTTTAAGGACAATCCATCTGCTGAGTATGCTGAGTAAGCAAAAGCCAATAAAAGAATACGTATGAGTCCAGTAATCCAACTGGAACATGTTACTCAGAACAAATAACGGTTCAAAAACGTAGCTGAACAATGCTGCCAAGAAAATAATCGCCCATAGATACGATTTCCAGGTCTTAAAGAATTGATAAACAACCATAAAACTTACTGGAAGAACCGTTATATCGGCTGGAAACAACGGTGGGAAAAAGGCAGTAATTTGTCCGGGTAAGCCCAAAGTAAGAGGTCGGCACCAATAACATCAAGGGTTACTGCGATTGTTTGAATAACGAAACCATATGTGAGTATTTCTAATATACGTTCTCTATCTATAAAGAACTTAAGCAAAATAACCCATGGCACGATTGAAGCAACCAGAAGTAGCCACCATTGCCATGTGAACAAATCATCTGTAATCCAGTGTGAAGTGCCTAAGTCTCGGAGTAACTTCCGTGCCTCTTGTACTTGATCAAACGAAACAACTGCTTCCAACAATATGTCTCACTCCGGATAACAGGTTATTCATCATTATTGTAAAAAACTGTTAGGCATATACATCGACATATGAACACTTGTGAATATTGAGGAACTTGGGAAAAGGGAGGGAGGACATAACTTAGTCCTCCGGCGTGCGGTCAAGATAAAGGCGTGTGACCGAAGTTGACTCACCCTCTTGTACCTCTTTGTTTGTTGCTTTTTCTTCGAGTTCATCATGTGTATTCATACCTGGAGCGATTGTTTCATATTGGGAGGGCTCTCGATGCTGGAGACACAGCCAATTACATTCGCAGAAGCGTGCGAATTCGTGAAGAAAATTCCCAAGATTCTGCGGTGTAGTCATTGCGGAGCTTGAGAGCAAAGCAACAATGACACACGCAGGTTGAATATTGAATTGAAATACATTATGGCCCCAAAAGGGACCATAACGTAAAATTCACAGGCTTTTAACGGGTTTAATTATCGTGCAAACGTAGCACTTATGTTTTAATCCTTTTATTTGCCTTACATTATCGCAATAGATACATCTCATGAAGTACTCACCCCCGACGATATTATACCGTTGGATATGATTGTATATTCATGAATATTATGTAACTAAAAAGAAGAGGTCGCCCTTTCCTTACCGCACCATTTTGAGTTACACTTCTAGAAGTTCTGGTCTTTTAATCTGAAGGGGTGGAGGAACCAACCAGCCTTTCTCCTTGCTCACCTTCAAGATTCTCAAACCAATTGCAGCTTTAGTTACATGGTATTTAGAGAATAGAGCTCCGATGTCTTCACGTGTTGCCTTACCCATAATTTGACTACAAGCGACCAAACTTAGAGAAGTATCAGCACCAACCATAGCGGCAATTTCTTGATCAGAGAACTTTACACCAACAGGAATATCTTCTAATTTGGTTTCTGGTCTTTCAGGCAAAGCAGGGGAAGGAGTGTAAATATATTCAACAATATTTTACTCTTCGGGATAAACTGCGGAATTTCAAATATTATGTTTCACCGAACACGAAATTCGAACCATTCTTTTAGAAAATAACGGCCATTAATCTTGACCGCGAATTCGGTCAAATCCTCAATAGGGCAGTCGTATTCGATAATGGGAGCCGTTTAGCCAAACAGTCACATAGGTTTTGTTGAATATGGCGGCTGCAATATGTTCGTCAGTAGAAAGCACGAATCCGGATTTAAACATCAAGACACCTCAACGAAATTTCTTCCATCTATATTAACAACATGGAAGTAAATTGAAAACAACGAACATCGGGATGAACTTAAGTGGATCGAAATTACCGAGGAAAGTATCCGTATCTATGATAAGGATACAACGCCTGCCGTGCAGTTAATAGGTTACATGCGGCCGTTCTCCCGAGCACGGGATCCAGAGAAGGGGCTCCTGTTTTATCGTGAAAAAAAAGCGGAAGGTTACCTGGATACGGGGGGTGTTGGGTATGACGGCATCGAGTTATTTTATCAGGAACTACGCGGCAAAAACGGATAATACATTGCCGGTCAACGCATTGAAAAAAATCATTGGCAAAGCCAGTGAAAGGTAACAATTTGTTTTTATCGATTGATAAAAACGTAACCATTATTATTGAGCTCCTTGATACGACGGCTCCCGCTTGGTCCCTCGAAAGCACCTAGACCGCCTCGGACATTACGGAAACGGGCGCGCGACAGCGCAATCGATAACGTTGGCATTGCCGGGTACAGGCTTTATCAGGGCGAGAGCTTGCATACGACCGTCACAAGCACGGTTTACAATGTTACGGATTTGAAGCCGGGTACGGCTTATACGTTCAAAGTCGAAGCTATGGACGCTGCAGGCAATAGGAGTCACAATGGGCTCTTCGTTACATTCACCACCCGAGCGGATGTAACGGCACGGTAACTACCGTTAAGTCACGCCCGTCTTGTTGCCAGACGGAAAATACATCGCCAGTCTAACGGCAGCGATGACGGCCGCCGACAGCGGTTCCGGGGTATCCCTCACGACGTATCGTCTGAACCGCAGCGGTCCATGGATCACTTATACTTCGCCGTTTACGATCTATGCCGCGACAACGCACCCATTGGAGTTTTACAGTATCGATAACGCCGGTAATCAGGAGCTTAGCTGGGTAATGGATTGTAATAAAGGAACGCTAACGCAGACGTAAAGAGGTCGTTTGGACCTCTTGTCTTGTTAATTGTTGACCGCGGCGTTCACCCGTGTGTACTCACCTCGGCTGTAACGATACAAAGAGAAGCGAGACACGTTTGTCTCTGCGTCCCCTGAGAAGCATGTTATGAGGTGACGAGAACTTGATCTCATTAAATACCGCGTAAATCGCGGTATTTTTTGTTATATGGTATTAATTTCTTATCATAATCAAAATTGTGGTTCCGATTGTATTCTATTTGGGAATCACAATGTTTTAAAATATTATTCAGTTTATTGATTCCATTTACAAATTTAAAATACATAAAATGCTTGAAACATAAGAGTTCTATGTGTTCTTTTTTACTTTTTTACAATTCTGGAAATAAACCAATTGACAAAAATTATTGTGATTTTTACAATTAAGTAGAGATAAAATGGGAACCACAAAGGAATCAACACAACAAGAAAAATACAGCCGTCAAACGATCGACAAACGCAATCCGATCGGGGGTGATCAGGGTCTTTCGGCAGAAACAGGATGATTGTGAAAAGCGCAATCATTTTTTTGTTGGGGAGTGCAACAATCAATGATGGATTCCTCGCGAAGCGGGACAAGACAGGATGGAACGGCTATACCTTTTGGTAATAATGAAACGACAGCGACGAATGGCTTAGCGATACGTTAACCTTATTGGAAGCGGTGATGAGCTAATGCATGTCCGAAAAATAATGAAAAAAGGTTTAGTTTGCTGCCTTGGAACGCTATTGTGTTTCTTTTCGGTTTTCGTCCCGGTGAATGTTGGCATGGCCGGTTCAACCACCGCCGTTCCGCTTGCGAATGCTGGCTTCGAGCAGGAGGTTGCCGGGGGCGTGATTCCCGGTTGGAAGCAAACGTACGGCAATGGCGTCACGGCTGTTACATACGGAGTTGTAAGCGAAGTCAAGTATAGCGGCAACTTCAGTCTGCGACTGGATGACCGATCCGCTACGTCCACGCTCGGACTGGAAAGCGATAAGTTTCCCGTGACTGGCGGGGTGAGCTATTCCGCTTCGGCCATGTACCAGGTAGAGCGCGAGAGACTGGCGATCTATTTACAGTTTTTTAACGCCGCCGGCACCCGCGTCGGCAACACGTCGAGCTGGGTCGATCCGGGGGGAGACGTCTGGATCAAGGGAAGCGTCTCCGGTACGGCTCCGGCGGATGCGGTAAGCGGCTCGGTGCTGCTGTATTCTTCTTCGACTGGACAGGGGGCGGGATATGTGGACGATGTGAAAGTGGAAGTGAACCCGATCGGGACTTTCGAAAATTTGGGAGAGCCGATTTTAAACTTCATCAACCAAGATGCGGCGATCGGGAAGGAGCAGGGCAAGGATGTGGCGTATGCCGTAGTGAAAGGCGCGAACGATAGCACCGTGTTCGCTGTGTTCGACCTGCTGAGCGCAAAAGTGATCAAAACGATTCCGATGCCCGGCGTTACCGGAGCTTGGGGGGTCAAAGCGGCGAGCGACGGCAAAATATATGCCGGCACTCACTATGACGGTCATCTGTTCCAATATACGCCGGGCGGCGACAGTCTCGTCGATCTCGGCCGATTGGGCGAAGAGACGCATGTATGGGCGCTGGTCGCCGGCGCGAACGGTAAAATCTACGCGGGCACTTATCCGAATGCGCATGTATTTGAGTATGACCCCGCGACGAATCGCGTTAACGATCTTGGGCGGGTGCATTCGACCGAGAAGTATGTGCGCTCCATTGCATACGATTCGGACCGCAACGTACTGTATGCTGGCGTCGGCGGATCGACGGCCGGAATCGTTAAGATTGATCTTGCGACCGGCAGTCGGCAGGAAATTTTGCAGCGGCTGCTGCCGAGCGTTTATTCGAATTACGACTTTGCCATGAATATGGGTTATGCGCTAGGCAAGCTGTTCGTCAGGCTCGACAAGCCGGATCATCTGCTCATCGTAGATGCGGCTACGGAGACGGTCGAATACTACGATCCGAACGGTCTCGGCATGGGATCGCGGACGCTAGCTACAATGCCGGGGGACAATCAGAACATTTATTTCGGCGGATACATTTTGCGCTCCTACAACATTTCCACCCGGACGTTCGCAGTAGAGTTTTCCGATCCTAATGCAAGAGCGGTCAACTTCTTTGACGGCAAATTCGTTCAGCTGAACGAACCGTCATGGCCGGGCTACACGTTTATTGGCGTCAGCGAGAAAGGCCAAATCATAATGAACAACAAGCAGACCGGTGAGCTGTCTACGAAACAGGTGGACAATTACGGTTCGCCGATCTTGATCCAAAGCATGCATACCGGATTCGACGGCAATATTTACATTGGCGGTTACTTGGGGGCTACGGGATTTACTTCGTATCGCCCGTCTGACGGGACATTCACAGAGGTTCAGCAGTTCGGCCAAGTTGAGTCGGTTGCGAGTGTCAACAATAAGTTGTACATCGGTACTTACGGCAATGCGAGGGTATATGAATACGATCCGACCGCAGCGTGGACTTCTACGAATCCTCGCCGGGTAGCCGAACTGGTGAAGGACGGCCAGGATCGTCCGTTTGCGATGGTAGGCGTCGATTCGCTCAATAAGCTTTATGTCGGCTCAGTTCCCGATTACGGCTCGCTGAGCGGGGCGTTGACGGTTTATGACGTACCGACGCGGAAAGTGCTAGTATTCAAGGATATCGTTCACAACCAAGGCGTCGTTTCCCTTGTGTACAAGGATGGTTTTGTATATGGAGGGACGACAATCTACGGCGGTCTCGGAACTAGCGGTCCATCGGAGAAGGAAGGTAAGCTCTTCGTATTCGATACGGCGACGAACGCCAAAGTGTTCGAGATTGCTCCCGTTCCCGGACGAAAAGTTGTAAGCGGCTTGCTGGCCGGACCGGACGGCATGATCTGGGGCGTAGCCGAAGATACGATTTTCAAATTTGATCCGAATACGCGTCAGGTCGTATACAAAGTGGCGAAGCTAGGCCGTTACGGCACGGGTACCGTCTGGGTCGATGCATTCCTTAAGTTAAGTGCGGACGGCAACGTGTACGGGACGAACCGGCAAAAAACATTGTTCATGATCAAGCCGGATACGATGGATTTCGTTGTTATCAAAAACGGCGCAGGCAATTACTTGTCACAGGATGCGTACGGCAATTTATACATGTCAAACGACGCTACCTTGTGGAAATATACGCTGCCGGCGGATGAGCAGTCCATTGCCGATCTGCTGCGAAGATCCGCGGAAGCTGGACAAATGCCGCAACCGGTTCAAGCGCAGTTGACGAACGCTTTGCGCCAGGCTGTAGATCAATACGGCAAGCAGCATAAAGAGCAGGCGGTGCAGCATCTGCGCGATTTTCTGAAGCATCTTCACAACCCGGATTTCAACTCGTCCGTCTCGCCGAAAGCGAAATGGCCGCTGGATCAGCAGGTGAGAACACTGATTGCCAACTGGGAGTCGAAGTAGGAGCACCGCTATTGCGGCTTGCACGGGTTGAACAGAAATAGAAAGGACAATAACCGGTTGCCGCTGAAGTGCGATATGGCGGCAGCCCGTTGTATTAGTTAATCCAAAGCAGGGAGGCTCGGACTCTTCTTGAAGCCGCCTGCAAGTTCGAGTATGCTAAAATACATAATATATGGCAAATGGTGGCGGTCACAGTGGAAGAGTCGGAAAAACCGAGTCGCAGGACGTTTCAGACGCGACTCGATCATTTGGTCGATACAATTCGGTGCGAAATCATGAGCGGGACTTACAGTGAAGGCGATTTTTTGCCCTCAGAGAAAGCTTATGCGAAGCAATACCGGATCAGCAACAAGACGGTGCGTCAAGGGCTCGAAGTGCTCGTAGCCGAACGGCTGATCGAGAAAATACCACGTGTGGGCAACAAGGTTGCCCGGCTTTCCCGCGAGGATACGACAGTGATCAGGTTCGGCTGTCATACGTCGCTGTTTCAGGAAGCGATGATGAAGACGCTGATCGGGGAATTTCATAAGCAGCACCCTGGGTTCCGCGTCGAACTGGTTCCGTTTCCATCCGGGCTGCTCACCTATCCAATGGTGAAATCGATGGTCGCTGAAAAAGAGATCGACGTGTTTACGATGAATTACAACAGCTATGACGATTTTCGGCTGAACGATGCCTTTGACGAACTGGAAACGCTCGATCCGAATCCCGCCGTTTATCCCTTTCTAAACGAATCGGTGACGCATGAAGGCCAATTGAAACTGCAGCCGTTCGTATTTTCGCCTCTTATTTTGTGTTACAACAAGGATCATTTTCGGGAGAAGGGCGTGATGGAGCCGGACAGCAGCTGGCGCTGGAACGTGCTGTTCGAGCAGGCGTCGATGCTCGCGGTGGAGAACGAGCGGCTCGGTTTTTATTTCCATTTTCCGTCAAGCAACCGGTGGCCGGTATTTTTGCTGCAAAGCGGTATCCGTTTCGATCGCAACCCTTCGGGACGTTCCGCCGGCAGCACCGAGCAATTGAAGGAAAGCCTGCGTGCTTGCCGGGAATTGATCTATTTGCAAAACCGCTTCCCGTTGTTTCTATCGGAGAAGGATGGGGACGCGGAAGAGCTGTTCTTCAGCGAAAAAGTATCGATGATCATGACGACGTACCTGGCATTGAATCACTATGAACGCCGGACGAAATTCGAATACGATATCGCGCCGTTGCCTTACTTGAACGACCCGAAGACGCTGCTGCTGATGATCGGGCTGGCCGTGAGTGCTCAATCAAAGGTAAAAGAGAGCGCTCTGCGCTTCGTCGACTTTCTCGTGTCGTACCGGGTTCAGCTAATGATTCGCCAGAAGACGCTTAGTATACCGAGCTTGAAACCGGCTGCAGAATGGGGTGGCAAGGAGACGATGTACCGGCCGTCGCGGTTCCCGATGTATCGGGACATCATCCCAACGTTCCGATCGTTCGCCGCCCTGAACATGTCTTCATCGGAATTGTACCGATTTTATCGCGAGGCAAAGCTGTATTGGTCGGGACTAGGGACAGAGGAAGCCGTCGTTAAGCGGCTGGAGCGATTGCTGTACAAGCGGCGGGAAAGCACCGACGATCTATCAAAGATGGCCTACCATGGGAGTCATAGCGGAGAATAAGACATGCACGGAGGAAGAAAAAATCGAAACACTCCGTACGCCGGAGCAAGGGTGGGGCGGTCAATGGAGCAAAATAAGCCGTATAGCCTTTGCTACATCTTCTACCCACTCATCTATGCAGCCAACGAAATAACGGATGTCGTATGCCACATGGCGGCAGTTTGAATAAAAAGGAAGTGTATAGCTTGATTTTGTTAACATAACATTTATTATGGAAACAGTGAGTAGCCAAGAATCCCAGATACAATATGACCAGACCGATCATTACAATCGGCCACATGGATTAAACGCTTCTGCGCGAGATTTGCAAGACGTGGTCGAACTGACGGCAGCCGGCGCCATGCCATGGATTACTCGGGCCTATGGCGGCCGAGCTATCGGCATACATGGCGAACCCCATGCAACGGCAATGTCCGGATGTCCGGCGACACAAACATGAGTGCTATTAGATCCCCGTCAATTGGGGATTTTTTATTATATCGATACGCTGGATGCAAAGCTTCAGGCTGTTGAGGATGCGCTAGAGTCGATGCCTGATTCGGAGGAATGGACGCAGCCACTTAAGATCATTGAAAATAAACAAATTTACCGGATGAGAAAATAAACAATTTTACTATTTTCAAATAGACTGTCGAATGCCCACCAGGGAAATGGGTCTTCTCGTGATCGGAACCGATCATTCTGCAGAAGCTGTAACAGGGTTCTTCACAAAATATGGGGACGGTGGAGCAGACGTTCTTCCGCTTTCGGGATTAACGAAACGGCTGGGGCGTGCACTCCTGATTAGCCCGCAAAAGCCGGATCATTCGTTATCCCTTCAGGAAAAGGAAGGATTGGAATTTCAGGTCCTTAGCGATCCGAACGGCTTGGTAACGGCCAAGTACAATCTGCTCTTCGATGTTCCGCCGGGAGTAAGGGAACTCATGGAAGGTATCGGACTCGATCTTGCGGAGTACAACAATACCTCGAAATGGGTTTTACCGGTTCCGGCTACATTCATGATTGATGAGAGCGCCATTATTCGCTCCTCCTATGTCAATCCGAATTTCATGGAGCGTCAAAGCCCGGAGGAAATTTTGCGAGAGCTAAAAAAGTTGTAACGTTTTTGCATCATTTTTGCCGTACGATAAGACCTGACATATCCATATATGCTGGTGATAGGGGAAGCTAATATGGCTGGGTTCAGCGACAATCGGAGCGGGCGCACGAGCAGGGCTGTATTCCCTGGTCGTGCGTTTACATAGCTCACAAAGGCCGCAGACGTCCGGCGTCTTGCTTCATTTGATGTTGGTTACGGCGTCAGGACGCCGATCGAAATTGTATGTCACATATCTTTACTGCCATCAATTCCCTAATGATACATTTTGTTTCACGCTTGATGTTGCATAGGTTATACGCGGGTGCTGTCGACTGCTCATTCTGATCACATTTTATTATGACAATCGACAGTCATTCCTCGTCACACTCTCAAAAATTACTTCAAAAGCTCCATGAACTCTTGATTGATACGGAATATAATGGATGTGGCTGCTGCGCTGAAAAAATTGGTGTAGCGGATGTAATCATCTGTTTTTTGAAAAGGAAAGGAGATTTTCATTATGGCCCATTTCCCGTTTCACCGGTCTATCAAGTTATTCTTCATCCTTGTTCTCCTATTGTCACTTCCAATACCGTCTGTTTTTTCCGAGGGGACGGTCGTCCGTGTGTACTTCGAAGGAGAACCGATCCATTTTACGGATGCACAGCCGCTTATTAAAGAGGGTAGGACACTCGTCCCTTTCCGAAAGCTGTTCGAGACCCTTGGATTTTCCGTTGAGTGGATCGATACCGGGCAGCTGAAGCAAGCTGTGGGAACGAGAGACGGCTTGGAAATTCGGTTAACCATCGATCATAACGAAGCAAAGGTAAACGGCAGTTCCATTCCTTTGGACGTACCCGCACAGATCATCGATAGCAGTACCATGGTTCCGCTTCGCTTTGTCTCGGAGAACAGCGGTTATCAGGTCACTTTCTCCACCACGGGAAGCGAAGCCTCCGTTCAGATCCGTACAGCCGTCTCGAATACTCTGGTAGAGCCTTATGTCGTTAAGGGGCGAGTCGTCGATGCCAACGGCAAGCCCGTAGAAGGAGCCGACATCTTCGCGGATAACCAGCTTCTCTACAACAGTAACCTGCTTACCGTTACCGATGTGAACGGGTATTATCGGATCGAATTGCCGCTTTTGGCCACGACCTGGAATATGGGCGGCTCCCATACCTTAGAAGGATATGTCGTGGACCTAACGCCCGAGATCGACAAGCCCTTCGCGGGAAATACAGGCGCCATCCGTAATTTCACCATCGAATCGGAAACCGTCAAGGGAGAGCTGTATCTTTATATGGACTTGAATAGCTTCATAGAGGGGTATAGGGAAGACCAGGTAGAGTTAATTCTTACCCCGGTCGGTCCGTTGGCGGGTGGAAGCACCGGCAAAGTCATCACTGGGCATGGCCATAATTTCCCGGGCGGTTTCGGCATGAACGATGTGCCGGTCGGCACATATAAGGTGACTGCCAAACATACTTCAACTGATGGTGAATCCAAACAACTTCTCGTCCGTAAAAGAAACGAAGGGCAGTATGCTGAGTCGGCAGAAATTGAATTCAGCCCGCTCGTTGAAGGAATTTATCAGGCTGAGGTTGAAGTGAAAGTCCCTAAATAATTGAAAATTGTCGGCTTCCAGGTGGAAATCCCCCCTGCGGAACCTACGTTTTTTCGGCTAACAGAAACACTGTGGATCCGCGGAATGGAGGGGCGCCATCTCAATTGTTCAATCTGACGAAATTATGATAAAAAATCATCGAAAAAAAGCACCTTAATTTATTTGGTGCTTTTTTTAATCCTCCTAGGTTGTCACGCTGGTTTTGATGTCATGGATTCGGCTAATCAATCATTATTTGTATCGTCCGATAATTTGCCGCCACGACGTTTCGTCGTCTACGACGACACAAACTCTATCCCTTTTTAGTCGTGTAGGACTGAAGCAAGCCTAGCAAAGTTAATTAATATGGTTTTTAAATATAAAATCGATGTGAAATTAAATCATCTAACATGTTTAAAGCAGGCATTTATAAACAAACAAGAACCTGAATCCGTGAAAGTGAATATATGAAAACAATAGAATATGAACGCCCGGTGGGTGTAATGATGAAACCGGTACGATTCAATCTGGACCAGTCGATGGAAACGCTGACCGCACATTCTGGTTTAGCGCTCATCGGCTTGCTTCTTTCACATACGCGAATATCCAAACGTCTCATAAAATACAAGTTGCCTGCTGTTCATAATCCAACAGTATCTCACCCCGATGTTTTGTACGCTTATCTGGGTCTGTTATGTCAGGGGAAAAGTGATTTCGATCACATCGAGCCTTTTCGCGAAGATAAATTTTTCGCCAAAGCTCTTGGCATTAAGCACGTTCCTTCATCACCGACCCTCCGTCAGCGACTCGACCTGGCTGCAGCCGCTAGTTATGACTGGCAAACGATCTTATTGGAAGAGTCCTCCGACCTGCTTCGCTCGCTCGAAGTACCCTTAACGCCGGTGACGTTACACGAAACGGAAAACAGACTTCGTCTTGGTTACCGTTAGATCTCGACGTTTCGCCGTTCGACAATGGCTCCACACAGAAGGAAGGCGTCTCCCGAACCTACAAAGGGACCGATGGCTACTCTCCTTTTTTTGCCTATCTTGGACAGGAGGGTTACGGCGTCAACGTGAATCTGCGTGAAGGCAGCACGCATGTTCAGAAAGAGGCAGCGGCATTTCTTCAGCATAGCATTGAATATAGTCGTCAGCTGACAGATAAGCCTCTTTTGGTTCGGATGGATGCCGGGAATGATGCGATTGAGAATCTGAACATATGCCTGAATGAGCAGGTTGACTTCATCATTAAACGCAATCTGCACCGTGAGTAGCCGGAAGAATGGTTGGCGATTGCCAAGCAGGATGGCATGTGCTGTGAAGAGCGGGACGGCAAGCGCGTCTATCTGGGCGCAATGACTTGGGATGACAAAAAATTGGCACGCCCCATTCGGGTCGTTTTCCGCGTCCCGGAGCGAACCATTGAAGCCGACGGGCAGATCCTGCTTACGCTGATCGTGGAGGCCGAAGTATACTGGACAACACTTGCTTATGCTCCTTCACAAATCATTGGCCTGTACCGTGACCATGCGACAAGCGAACAGTTTCATAGTGAGCTCAAGACCGATTTGAACTTGGAGCGTCTGCCTTCAGGAAAGTTTGCTACCAACGATCTGGTATTGTGCGCCGGGCTGTTGGCTTATAATCTGCTACGAGCCATCGGTCAGATCTCTCTGCAAGCGCCGGACGCTCCAGTGAAAACAAAGGTTACAAGGCGGCGAGTCCGAACGGTGATTGAAAATCTGATCTGGCTAGCCTCTCGGTTGGTTCAGCATGCACGGGAAACCAAGTTGCGATTTGGTCGTCACAGTCCGTGGTTCCCGACCTATTGCCGTATCTATATAGCGCTGTCGGGCTGACAAGCAACTTCTCAAGTTAAGATCAGACTTCCCAAAAGGGTGGGTCTGTTTGCACCTGCAGTTATTTTGTTCTTTAGTCCGTTGCTCCATCAATTTCCACAAAAACCATTGCGGGGGCGTTTGAAGAGTCTACTTTCAACAATCTTTCACGGATTCAGGAAGAAATTACAATGACAAGTTATGGAAATGTAGAACTAGAAAAACTAATTAATGACACCATCACAGCGATGGGGTTTTTGTCTGTCGGGGGAATGGGATAAAGTTCTTGTCAAATTCCCCTGACAAGAACTTTATCCCATACCCGACAATACGACGGGTCAAGCGTTTTGTTGTTACAGGGGGAGGGGCGTATTGTTGGATATAGTTCTTGCTATTTTTCTGTGACATAAATTTGATCCCATGCCCCAACAAATATTACAGTCTATTTCGATACGGCGGAAGGCTGATTGCCCTTGATCGATTTAAACACGTTGCTGAAATACGAAATATCGTGAAAGCCACCCAATCGGCGACTTCAGTTACGGCAAATCCGCCGATGGACAACAACATTTCAGGCATGGCTCAATGTAATAATTAATAAAGAAACGATAGATAAAACATTGCTTAATGGATTCGATGAATCTGAAGGAATATTAACTTGGATGCATCGCTTCTGAAATGCAATAGGTCGAAGACATTATGGAAATAGTACTCTTTTCGGTTCTAACTTCATATTAGTGATGTTATACTTTAATCGAGGAACCGCCCAAAGGCGAGTTCCTCGATTGTTCAAGCTTGTTATCAAAACTTCCGCGCATTTTAAGCTGGCCATATTCGCTCCGTTACATGAAGCGAAGGTGCTTTCCCATCCCAGATTATGCCCCAAAGAGACTATCGGAACTTACGAAGGTGATTCCCAATGAAGCTAAGCGAGAAACTGATTCGTACAGAACAAAACCGTTTTGTAGGGCGGGGCCCGGAATTGGAATTGATGCACAGGCACGCCGCTGGGAAATGGGAATGGCAGTGGCTGCACATCCATGGCCAGGGCGGCATCGGTAAGTCGACGTTGCTTTCTCGTTTCAAATCGGAGTGGACCCATTCACGGAGCTTATTACTGGATGGAGGCAGGGGGATCCACCGGAAGGAGGATGTGCTCGAGATGCTCTCCGAACAGCTTCAGGAACCGGGAGATGCGGGTCTCGACATCAATGCGGGGCACGATCATATTCTCCGCCGGGTAAATCAACTTTCGGAGCAATCGGATCGCGGGCTCATCCTCTTGATCGATGTGTTTGAAAAATGGCGCCCGGTTGAAGATTGGTTCTCGCAGTGGGTTCAAGAGCTAGAATCGTCGGTACGCATCGTCTCGGCTGGACGGCATCCGCTTACCGGGGCGTGGTTGCGTAACGGATGGGCGAGCTTGATCTTCTCGATGCCATTGCCGACGCTTACACCCGCAGACGTGGAAGGATATGCCCTCAAACGCGGTATCTCCGACAGGGAATCGCAGTCCCGCCTGGTTCGGTTCTCCGGTTGCGTTCCGCTTGCCATGACGCTGGCCGCCGAAGTCATCTTGCGGGGAGACGGTTGCGAAACGTTCGAGCATAAGGAACAAATTCGCCTGATCACGGTTTTAATGGACGAGTTGCTTCATGGACTGCCACCCGCCGTGCGCAGGCTGTTCGAAGCGGCAACCGTGATGTGGCGGTTTAACGAGGAACGGCTCATATCAGTATTGGACGGAGAATTCGATGTGGAGACGTTCCGCGAGTTCGTTAGCTTGCCGTTCGTCATCGCGAATAGCGACGGCTGGATGCTGCACGATGCGGTCAGGGCATGGGCGCAAGACGATTTGCTCCGCCGCAAACCGCACTTTTATGAGCAAATGCGGCGGAAGGCGCTGAAGCATATCCACAGCGAGGAGAAGTCGAATGCGCAAATGCGGAATAAGCTGGGCATGGATAAACTGTACTTGCATGAACACCCGCTTGTCCGAAACACGTGCTTCTCGGGACAGCTGGACGATTTGGAGCTGCGGGAATGCATGGAGTGCGATTTGCCTGCCATACAATCGCTATATATTCGTTATATGAACGTTGTTGCTCCTTCCTCTCGGAATGAGCATCATTTGGAAGGAATGCTCCGTCCGATTTGGCATGCGGATCCGTCCTCCTACGTCACAGTCTGGCAGCAAAATCGGCTGATCGCGTTTTACGGAATGATTCCGCTGCATGAGCGTACATTGTCCGTGCTTGCGGACGAACCGCTGTTGAAGCCGTTCATTCGGGGCTTCAGGCCTGTCCCGAAGGCTTATTTATCGTGTTTTACGGCGATTGAGCCCGAGCTGGAAGGAAGCGCTCGCGCTTTTATCGTGAATTCGCTTATGAATCATTATCGGGCTGCGGAATGGCTGCTGACTTTTACATGCTATAAAGAATGGTTTTCCGTTTTCGAATTGTGCGGGTTCGTACGGGCGGCCTGGGCCGATGCCGCAACCGTATTCGGAACGGAATACCGGGCGTTTGCGCTCGATCTCGCTCACGAAGACTTTCTGGCCATACTGGACAGGATGCTGACCCATCGCATAGAAGAACAGGAGACCGAGGCCGAAACCGAAACGGCGCAACCGCCGGACGTTCACCTGCTCAAACAAGTGCTGCGAGCGTGGTCCCGCCTTCCTCGCGAATCGACATTTGCCGACGCCTACACCCGCCTGTATCCGCATCGGACAATGACCGGCGAATCACAAGACAACTCGGGACGCAGCATACAGCAGGACGTTCTCGGTATGATCGCTCGCCTAGCGGAAGGCGACCATCGCGAGCAATTATGGGCTAAGCTGCTCACCTATGCCTATATACAAGAAATTCGTCCGCACGAACGGGTGGCCGAGAGGCTGGGTTTGTCGTCCGCCACTTATTACCGGCACCTGAACAAGGCGCTGGAGCGGTTGCATCAATTATTGTCCGGGTGATTGCGCGACCTGATGAGCTGCTGCATACGAAGGACGAAAAGCGGTCAGAACAGCCGCGGCGGGTGCGCCTTGGCTGTTCTGATTCGGCTGTGATCAGTCAACCCGACAAATATTCGGCCATGCGCTCGGTCAGCGGAATGCCGGACAGCAGCTCCACGAACAAGTATTGGCCGCTCGGATTGATTTCGAGAAACACATATTCACCTTCGGGGGTCAGACGCAAATCGATAGCGCCGTAAAACAAACCAAGACGTTCCAACAGTGCTTTCAATCGGTATTCAACTTCCTGATCCAACCGGTGAGGCCGAAACGGCACCGAGTGGTCAAACCGCCAATCTAGCGGCGAGCTTCCCGATTGCGAGTCGATCTCGGCAGCGTATAAATCAGGACCAATCGCTGTCACCCGAATGTCCAGGCGCGCTTCGATCTTTTCCTGGAATATGGCGGGACATGCCGTCAGCACATGGAGACGCTCAAGATCGGAGGGCAGCAAATCTTTGGTCGCCGTGAGGGGGCGCGGCGCGGAACCGATCCGTTTGTACACTAGCGCATACCCTTCGTCTGCAAATTCCCGGACGCGCTGCGCATCGTTGGTGACGATCGTCCGCGGAATCCGCAGTCCGAGCTTGTGCGCCGCCGCAAGCTGAATCCCTTTTCTGGCGGCCAATCGGTTTGAGGAGGGCAGATTGACCCAACGAACGTTTGCAAAACCTTCAAGGCCTTCGATGAAATGCTCCCATTCGCTGCGTACAAATTCCGAGATCTCCCCGACACGTTGTTCCGTCGGCGCATCAGGCAATCTCGGGCGTCTCCACCAAACGGTCCGCGTCTCGGACAGCCGGATCCGTTTGCCCGAATCCGTTACGATTTCCGCATCCAGCTGTCCGTTCAAGCTCAACGTAAGCCTGTTCTCTTCATTCAGCCGAGAAAGGTCCACCCGTTCGGCCTGCACATGCTTCCGCGATAATAGTTCACACACGGATTCTGCATGCAAATCATCAGGAAAAGAAACGATTAAAACCATATGGGTTGACATGGACAACTGTTCACTTTAACAGAACGGACCGTCTACATCGCAATAGCCGTCACCTACATCGATTGTTTTGGTAGTGTCGGACATTCTCTCTTTATCGGGCAATCCCATTTTGGCGGCAAATTCCTGCGCCAGCACGTTCACTCGCTTTTCACCCATTCTTCCTCTCGCGCTGATCGGCAAAGCTTCTCCTCCGAGCGTAAAAATATGCTCCATGTTCCATCCTCCTTTTGTTTTAACGGCTTTCCGGGCATTGAATCGTTTAGAAGCGGCATTTCCCTGCAATGCGATAAGAGCGGAATCATCGGGCTGCGTCGCTCTCCGCGTTCCCTCACGATTCTTGATCAATGTAACGGGTATCCGCTCTCAAAAACAATATCATGATACTCTCTAATTTCCGTCGGTATATGGAAACAAGGAAAAGCCGAAGAAATCGAACAAAGATCATCTAATTGTAGATGGAACCAAAATTCGAGGGTGGAGGTCATTGAATCTCATTGTGAGTAGGTGGCTGGAGGATATTTTTTGAAGGAGAATTTGAGTTTAGGATTGTATAAACAGCACTTACAACAACAGCGCCGCCACGCTTGAGCAGCAGATCCGGGAGATCCAGCAGCCAAAGGACGACGGAAAGAAATAGGTGCCTATTTTGTGAAGATGTCTGAACCTTTCTTTCAAGAAGTTGGGTATCTTTTTCGAGAAAATTAAAGAAAAGTGAAGAACGGCCCTTTCGCAATCGATGCGAACAGAGCCGTTTTTTGGCCATTGTTCCACGGAGGAAAAATCCCCTGTGGTGGTGAAATTCAGTGAGACTTGAAAAAGCTAAGCAGTAAAGTTAATGCTGATACAAGTTAATGTAGTTAATAACTGCCAATGGCGTTAAGCTAAACATTCCTGTTAAGGCTAAGAAATCGCCTTTGCCAAAAAAGGAGCGCCCCGGTATGATGGGTTTGTCCAAGGGTTCGAAACCCAACACCATCAAGGAGGCGCTCTTATATGAAGTTTAACCAATCACAAAAGCAAAATCAACGAATTGAACGAATCAGTACCTTTCACCTTGTTGTAGGTATCGATATGGCCAAAGAGACTCATGTCGCACAAGCAACGAACTATCGCGGGATCGTACTTACAAATCGCCATCTCTCGTTTAGTAATAACATAGAAGGATATGAAAAGCTGAAGCGTTGGATAGAAGGACTCCAGCAAAAGAATCGATTAAATAGCGTTATTATTGGCATGGAGCCAACAGGACATTATTGGTGGAACTTAGCGAACTGGCTTACCATCAAAGAAATTAATGTTGTTCTGGTGAATCCTGCGACGACCAAAAGAAACAAGGAGAATCGGGATAATTCTCCTTCTAAAAGCGATCCGAAGGATGCACTTGTCATTGCAGATGTAGTAAGTCGCGGCTTCTACTATGAATACACACAACAAAGTCTAGTTTTCCAAAGGTTACGCACCGTGATGAGCGACAGAGAGTTTTGGGTAGCCTATAGTGTCCGACTGCAGAATCGGATTATCCGTTGGTTGGATATTCGCTTTCCGGAGTATACATCGGTGTTTAATGATTGGACTTGTAAACGTTCAATGGCGACATTGAAAGAACTGCCATCGCCGCAAGATCTCGCATCGTTTTCCGTGGCGGATTTGATTACGACGTGGAAGAAGCATATGAAAAGAGCAGGTGGCTCTACGGGGATACAGAAAGCCGCTGAGCTTATTGCTCTGGCTAAAAAGAGCGTGGGAGATACTACGGCTCTAGACGAAGCAAAGCATGATTTAAAGCGGCTCATTGAAGAGTATGAACGTATCTTGGATATGCTGGAGGAAATGCAACAGCGGATCCTCGCTTTACTTAGTGAGATCCCTATTGCCGGTCAGCTCCGATCATTGAAGGGGCTAGGTCCTATCTTTGTGGCAGCCATTTTGGCCGGTGCCGGTGATCTTAGACAATACGCACATGGACGACAGTTGCTGCGAAAAGCCGGCCTTAATCTGGCCGAAAGCACGTCAGGTAAGCGAAAGGGGCAGATTGTTTTGTCGAAACGCGGGG
>NZ_JBHSRV010000030.1:0-28269 GCF_042659105.1 Paenibacillus allorhizosphaerae
GTTTTATGATACGTAGGTGATTACCTAAATGTGTGTGTAGAAGCCTAATGATACAAAAAAATGAAACAGGTCGGATCAAATCTTGCATGTGGTGTGGTGCACTAGCTTGAATCAGGTTCGATGGATATTACATTAATCTGCCCGTTACCTCAATGAACATCAAGAAGGAGCTGTCCTTTTGGCAGCTTCACGTTATCGTTATCCGTTAACTTAATCGTTCTTTTATTTGTTTGAGGTGATGATTGTCGTGGTCAATAAATATATTTAGGTATTTCTCGACTGTAAATTGGCGTTTTCCCGAACCAATTGTAAATTTTACATCACTGTCGATTCCAGACATCGTTTCAATCAGCTGTCTTCTATTCTCAACAAACTCATCTATTAAAGAGCTAGTTGTATTAAGCACTGATGTATTGAATAGCCTCACTATTATGTTCGTCATGGTCGGAAAAGAGATTAATACAGCTCCTTGATTCATAAATGGAGCATGCTTCTCCAGGATGAACTTATCCCAATAAAATAGATGACCAATTACTTCTTTAACAGACCATTTGCCTTCATTAATTGGTTTCTTCGATTGTCTTTCCATAGTTCAGTACTTCTTTAACACCCATACTAATCCCCCATATACTTTATTAATTATTGTTAATTTTATCCTTATTCGGTATACAGGTAAAGAACGTTTGTTCGGTATTTCTTTCTAGTGGTCAAGACTAACCTGCCCTCAGAAATTCCGCGTAAACAAAAAGACGATGGATCGGTTCCATCGCCGCGCAATCGTTAAACTTTAGGTCAATGAAGTCAAAACGAGCTATTCCCGCATGCCAGTGAGTTCCATGCCGCAATCTGGGAAATGGAACCTTCTTGCATTTCCGAGGGCGCACATGTACGGCCGGGATACGGCGTTGAGCCTGGCGCCACGAGCTTCTTCCCGGCGGAGGCCGGTGTCCAGCTCGCGCTGCTGGGCACACTGCTGGCCGCCGGGGCGTCCGACGACGGCGCACCGGGCGAGCCCCCGGTCGTGAACGGCTGCCTGGCCAACGGCCGACCGCAGGCCGCCCAGTATCTCGCCGAACGCGGTGCCCGGCTCGACCTGGAAGGCGCTGCCGGTATGGGGCGGCTCGATCAGGTCCGGCGCTTCCTGGACGAGCATGGGCCCCTGCAGGCCAGAGCCACGCTCAGCTGGCAGCCGGCTTCCTGTGGGCCTGCGAGTACGGCCATACCGGGGTCGTCCGGTACATGCTCGACCGGCACGACGATCCCGGCCTGCGGGTGCGCGGCATGACCGGCCTCCACTGGGCCGCCGTCGGCGGGCAGCTGGGGCCAATCCGGCTGCTCGTGGAGCGTGGCACGCCGCTTGAGGCGAAGAACGGCTACGGCGCTACGGTGCTCGGCCAGGCGGTTTGGGCCGCTGTGAACAGCCATCCGGTCTGCCGCTGGCCGGATACGAAGCCGGATTGGGGCGCGATGGTCCGGACGCTGCTGGATGCCGGCGCCCGGCCGGATGCTTATCCGGGCCTGCAGGAGCGTGTGGAGCAGGTGCTGCGGGAGCGCAGGTAACGTTTTTGTGCGGGGGTCCACTGCCTTAATGTTGTAACAACAGGGAACTCGCGTCCCTAAGCAAAACGTTCGCCGCCTCGTGCGATATGTGTTTCCCATCCTGCGCCTGCACTTCGTTAACAAAGCTTTGCAAGCTGTCGTTGTTCAATTTGGCCTGCAAGCTATTGGCGATGCCGTCATTATCGATTGCCTTGCTCTTGGCAAAACGTGCCACTAGTGCCTTTAACGAATCGACCGTTGCCACCGTTTGGAAAACAACCGTTTTGCTTCCGGTATTGCCGACCCTATCCGCCGAAGATACTGTAAGCGTGTGCTGTCCCAGCGACAATGTATAGAGTGGAACGGTCGTTCCGAGCTTGTAAGCATACGTATCCAGCGTCACCGTCGTCTTGATGGGGTCGACTCCCGATGCCGTATCCGTTGTCGTCATCGATGGCGTCAATTCCACGCAATCTTCATAGCTGCGGCCGTCCTCCGGCATGGCAATGTCGATTGCTGGTGCCGTCACGTCCAGCTTAAAGCTGACGGTTTTCACCATCTCCTCTTGCCCCGCGATGTCGGCCGAGCGGTAGGCGACGGCGTAGGTACCGTCTTGATCGAATCGAATCGGCGCCGTATAGGTTTGCCAGGTGTTCCCGCCGTCCAGACTATACACCGTGTTAGCTACGCTGGTCAGTTGGTCCGTCGCGGACAGGCACAGCGTGACCGGAGTCGTATACCAACCCTGTTGACCATTCGGAGCCTCGGGCGAGAGCGCCGCGGAGGTGATCGGCGTGATGACCGGAATTTGGATGCAATCGAGTTCCGCGAAGCCGGTGCCTTTGGTAAATTGGATCGTATTGCTGCCCGCCTTCAACGCAACGCTTAACGTCGCGATACTTTGGTACACCCATCCCCCGGTTTTCGGATACGTGATCGTTTTCGCTGTGCCGTTATTTACCGAAACGTTATGTGTACTGTCGCCGGCGGTTCCGTTGTCGTAGCGTACATACATCGTGTAGTTACCGGATACCGGAACCTGGACATTGAACTGAACCGAGCTATCCGCGTAGTCGATATGGCCGACCACCTTCCCGCCGGAAGCATTCGCTTCATTGACGACGAGGGTATTGGTTGTTGCCGCCTGCTCCGCTTCATACGTGGTCCGCTGCAGGGTCTCGCCTGAAGGCAAGGCCATCGGCAGGTCCGTCGAAACCGGGGTGCCGAAGTTCGGGGTGCCGTCGGCATTCCAGCTGAATTTCTGTGCGCGGACGTTCCGGGTCCACCCCGCTCCGTTGAATTTAGCCGCATGATAGATGATCCAGTCCTCGGTGCCATCGACCGATTGGGTGAAGGAGTTGTGCCCGGGCCCGTATACAATCCCTGCCGATTTAAAAACAGGGGTTTCCGTTTTCACCCAGGCTGCGGGATCGAGCGGATCGGCCCCTTCCAGCGTCAGCATGCCGAGGCAGTAGGCGTTACTCGCGCTGGAGTTCGCCGAGTAGACTATAAACGTTTTACCCCCGTGCTGCAACACTTCGGGACCTTCGTTAATGGCTTTTGCGCTTGTTTCCCAGCTGTACGTAGGCGAAGAGATGAGCACTCGATTGCCGCTGATATGGGTGGGCGAATCCATCGGCGCGATAAACAGCCGTTGAACCTTATCCGTCTCGCTGTTCCAGCCCGACCATATAAAATACAGCCGGTCGTTATACGTTAGCACGGTCCCGTCAATGGCCCATAGATCCGACGGGTCGGTCAGCTGCCCGATAAACGTGTACTTGCTGAACGGATCGGAGGTGGCGCTCTTCAAGACATACATCCGATGGGTAGCACCAACGCCGTTCTCGTCCGCCGAAAAGTAGATGTACCAATAGCCGTCATAGTAATGCAGCTCCGGCGCCCAAATATCCTTAAACGCCGTATTCGCATTGGACCAAACGGTAACCTTCGGGCCGCTCTCCACACCGCTGATCGAATCCGATTTCCAAATCGTCACGTTGTTGCCCGTGGTGCGGGTCAAATAATATACGCCATTGTACTGAATCATCCACGGATCGGCGCCGCTTGAGACGATCGGGTTGTAGAACGTGCCGGCGGACGCCGCGTAAGAGGTTTGCTCTGACGTGGCCAATCCGAGCAGTATCAGGACCACCGATAAAACGAACAATGCCGATTTCCTAACCGGTTTGGATACCATAAATCATTCCTCCTCTTCAAATGGGTACCGCCTCAATTGCACGCCATATTGGCAGAAAGCCACACGCCTTTAACATGAATATATTTGGATGACTCTACTTCCCATTTCATTGCCGAGTTATTTTGCCGGTTCGTTTCAATGTTTTTTGGAAATTTGTTCTTCCGCTTCTCTCATCGCCGAGTTGATATCTTTCTCCTCTTTGACGATTGGGACGATGGCATTAGACATATAACCATCCGCGAACGAATCGTACTTGCTTACCGGAAGCGCTTTCGTGGGAGTGGACATAAAGGCCGCCTTCAGCGGTAGGCAGGTGCGACCGATGCTTTGCATTTATTTGACTGTCTGTTCCTGAATATACTGGTTCAGCTTTTCTTGCGCAGACCGCAGGGCGGTATTGACATCGACACCTTTCAGCATCACTTCTTTCGAAGCATCGTTAATCAAGCCGCGGCCCTTCTGATCGAATTTCGTATGCTCATGCACTCCGGGTTGGAAGGTGAAGAAAGCGTTCAGATTCTTTCCTTGCAAGAAATCGAGCTCCGAGCCGTAATCTTTCTTCACCTCCTCCGTCTTTTTCAACACGGTCATACTCCCTTTCTTATTGAAGAACTTCTGCACCTCGTCGCCGGCGATATAGGATATGACTTGATAAGCTTGATCCTTATGTTTGCTTGTGGACGAGATGAGCAGATTGTGTGCCTCAGCCTGCCACGCAAATCCGCGCCCTTTGTCAAATGTAGGCAGCGTCACCAGGTCCCAGTTAAACGTAGTTCCATCTTTTTGCATTTGCTCGATATTCCCGATCATGCCAGCGTTCCAATAGGCTGCCATTCCGACTACTTTCTCTTTCAGAAACATTGCGTTTACGTCTGCAAATTTACCGTCATTCACATAGCCCAGGACGGAGTGAATCGCTATGAACTGGTTAAGAACTCGCTGCCACCCGTCGGTGACCAAGTTAGCCTGGTTCGTTTTCTTGTCCACATAGGGGAGAGTAAGTCCCATAGCCATTCGGTCGGCCCCCCCGGTTGACATTCCAAGATATTGCGTATCCCCGTCACTGCGCGTCAGCTGACGCGACAAGCTGACGGTCTCCTCCCAGGTCATACCATCCTTCGGGTAGGGGATTCCGAATTTATCGAAAATATCTTTGTTATAGAACAAACCAGGTACATTCATACGGAAAGGAAGCGCTATGAATTCGCCATTGTCGCTGAATTTCTTGATTTGTTCCGTCAGCGTCGGGTCGAAATTTGCTATATTCGTTCCGAACTTTTTGATATACGGATTGAGATCTTCCGTAATCTTGAACTCCTGCAATGCCGGGATACCCGGCAAACCAGACATAATTAGATCCGGGACATCGCCTGCCGTTATGAGATCTGCAAGTTTGCCGGTAACCTTCTCAACGGTAATATGAGGGAATTTCTTCATGACCTTCTGGGTGAAGTAGGAATCGAATTCCACGTCGGTAAAGCCGCCGTAAGATACGAAGAGTTTCAGCGTGACAGGCTCGGTGCTAACACTTGCAGAGTTAGTATCTGTTCCGCCGGCTTCTGGTTTGCTGCTTGTTTGACCGGAGCAGCCACTCACCAGCAGCACTGCTGCGAGAATGCCTGCATGGACTATCTTCATTCGTTTCATTGTGGGACCCTCCATTGTCTATATGTCAACTCTATAAGACGTCATTGTGGTGCGACAATCCTCTTCAAGGGAGTGTTTCATGCCCATTAGGGCATCTGTTGAAAGCAAAGTTATTATCAGCCGGTTCGAAGTAGTTTACTCGAAGTTGTTCGGGTGCAAGCTGCCGAGCGGGTTGACACGCGCTCCTTCAGGTGCCGGTACCGGACCCGCGAGCAGCGGATCGTCTGTACACCGCATCCAGCTTTCCAGCCGTTCAGTCAGGTCGGAAGCAATGCCTGCATAGGCGGAATTGTCGATCATGTTCTCGCGTTCTACGGGATCGAGATACAGATCGAACAGCATGTCTTTGGAGCGGCTGCGCTCGCGGATGCCGTGCTGCATCAGGAATTGTTTGCTCATGCCGTTGTCCATATTGGACATGACTACCTGATCGTGATCGTCATAGAAGCGGATCAATTTGTAGCGTTCCGTCCGCACACAGCGCATTGGCTCGTAAGCGGCATGGTACGTCACCTCGGAGAATAGTTCGCTGCGAACTTCGGATGCGCTGCCGTCCAGCAGGGGCACAAGCGAGCAGCCTTGCAGCCAGTTCGGTTTGGCAATTCCGGTTATCTCGCATAATGTCGGGAACAGATCGATCTGAGAGACGATCGCGTCGATTGCTTGACCTTCTGTCCTGCCCGGGACACGCATCATGAGCGAAACTCCGATGCCCGTGTCGTACAAATAACATTTCATTCGGGGGAAAGGGATGCCATGATCGGTCGTAAAGATGAGAATCGTGTCGTCCCACTTTCCGGCGTCCTTGATGGCCTGCCGCACAATGCCGAAGCACTCGTCGACAACCGCAGCCGAAGCGATAAATCCAGCCATATCCTTGCGGTTCGCTGCCGTGTCGTACATCGGATGCGGAGGCATGACGTACCGGGAATCGACCGGGCGGCTCGTCTGCGGGAAATCGAATTCCGCGCGATGCGTGTTATGCAAGCCGACGGTCAAGAAGAACGGCGCGTCCCCCTGCTTGCCGATGAACTCGGCAGCCAGCCGGGCCGTCTGCAAATCGCGCGCTTCGCCTCCACGCGCTTCGTTCAAAAGATTGAGATTTTGCTTGTAGCCGAGCTCGTTGACCGCCCCCGCGCCGTGATTCTCGTGTTGTACGCCGCTGAGTGCGGTTTCATAATCGTTCCGGGCAAGGAACGAAGCGAGGTGCTGCGAGCAATCGTTCAACCGGAAGCCGCGATGGGCGAGACCGATCATCCCGTTCGAATGCGGAGCCATTCCGGTAAGCAAGCCGCAGCGGCTTGGCGAGCAGGTTGGACCGGCGCAGAACGCCTGACGGAACAGCGCCGCTTCTTCCGCGAAGCTTTGCAAATGAGGAGTAGGTACAGCATACCCGTAAGGCTGGATGTATCTTCCGGTATCATGCGTGTGGAAATAAACGATATTCATGGCTTCAGCGCTCCTTATACGTTCGCTCTCTTTAATATGTTTACTTATTTGGCCAGCTGAGACTGAATCGCTTTGCTTGCTTCCTCCTGCGCGTCTCTCAAGGCGGTATTGACGTCTTTCTGATTCAAGGCGACCGCCTTCTCGGCGTTGTTCAAAGCAGTGCAGCCTATGTTGTCATATAGGGACGGCACATGATTGGGAGACGGCGACTGAGAAAATCGCATACAAGTTTTTTCCTTTCATGCTTGTCAGAGCGGACCCAAAGCTTTTTTTGGAAGGCGTCGTTTTTTTTCAGCACGGTCAATCTGCCGCTGCTGTTGATGGTTTGCTGCACCTCGTCGGTGCCGATTAATGAGATGACCTGGAATGTTTGTTCTTTATGTTTGACCAATTTGGACACTAGCAGAGCGTGCAGGTCGGTCTCCTGGCCTGAGCCGACCACCCCGGTAAAATTCAGAAGGGACGCCATGTCCCAGTTCATCTTATCCCCGTCCTTGGCTAGCTTCTCCAATGTGCCCGACTTCAGATTGCCCCACTCCGCCAGCATGGCAAGCGACTTTGAAGTGGATCGTCCATGGAAGATCGATTAAGTTGTATTGCAAGCTTGCCGACTTCACTGATTCTACGGCGACCGGGTTTGGCCGGGAAAGGTCAATATTGAATTTTTTGATCAGCGGTTCGATGCTATCTTCCATTCCGGTTCCTACAAACCGGTATATGATCGGTGAAGAGGTCATCACCAGATCCGGTATGTTGCCGGCTGCTATCATCTTATCGAAACCGTATTCCGGGTTAGACAGATCGATAGGCTCGATCGTAATGTACGGATACCGCTTTTATCGGCTCCTCAACATACTTCTGGAATTCGTCAGGTCCAAGCCATCCCATGCTCAGCGCGAATTTGATTGTGACGGGCTCGGTCGATACCTGAGGCGGAGTGTTCTTCTCAGCTGCGGGCTGCTCGCCGGCCGATTTGCCGTCATTACCGCAGCTGCAAGCGGTTGCAAACAATGGTAGTGAAAAAGCGGCCATTCAATTCATTTTCATATCGGTTTCCCCCATTCAGTATTGGTATGTATCCCGGAGTCATCGTCACAGCCGACTGTGATAATGTGGGATCACCTCTAGACAATACGCCCATGTCCCTCGACCGGATAGTCGATCGTAATACGTCCTGTCTGGCAATCTCCAATGCCGCTATAAAGATCGGCCTTGCCGTCCGAACGCATCACAATTCCGAAGCGAAGACACAGTCGACCAAATGCGGCGCCTTGGCAGGAATTCGATTCGCTGCGTTTTCCTGCTCAACTTCTTCCTCCCTGTTACAAGCACTCACTTACTTTATTTATGGTAAAATAAACGTAGGAAAAAAACCTATCGTGTTTTTCGATATTTATCCCATTTTTTCTGAGGAGACCCGCCAATATGTCACATTTCCCGAGATATTTGAAAGGCTATTCGATGAAAGACAATCCGTTCCAGTTCGAGCTGATGATTAATAGACTGAAGAAAGGCTACCCTTCCCATCGGCAGGATTACCTTGAATTTTCATACGTCAAGAGCGGGACAGGCTGGGAAATGATCAATGGGGTAAAGCATCGCATGAAGGCGGGGACGTTTTCTTTTTTGCTGCCGTACCACATTCATGAATTATTTACCGATCCGGGATCGGAGCTCATTCTGTACAATTGTCGATTCAGTATGGAATTGCTCATGGAGCAGAACCAAGAAGAGCTGATGAACGGCATGGTGAATGGTAACGAAGGGCTGCCTTCCTTCGTTCAGTTTGAAGGGAAGGAGAAAACGCGGATGGACAGCCAGCTTGAGGAAATGATCGAGGAATACACTGGCAGCGAACTATGGCGGAACAGCTATTTACAGGTTAAGCTGAAGGAGCTTCTCATCCGGTTCGACCGCTATCGGAGGAAGAATGGTACAACACCGAACGGGAAGCCCGCCTCAGGCAAAACAGCAGGAGCCGTATGGCTGATCATCCACTATATAAACTGCAATTATCAGGAGAATTTGACTCTGGGCGGAATAGCCAAGAAGTTCTCTCTGAGCATATCCAGGGTCAGTGAAATCATTAAAAAAGCTACTGGACAATCGTACGTCCACTTCTTGCAAGATCTTCGCATCCGCCATGCGTGCAGCCTTCTCGTTTCAACGGAGATGAGCGTATCTGAAATCGCAATGGAGGTTGGCTACGGCTCGTATAATACGTTCTCGCGGATTTTCCGAGACACTAAAGGCGTATCGCCGACTAAATACCGCAAAATGAAGACGTTAACGTCAGCATATAATCGAGGTGGCGAACGACAACCCGGAAGGAATAGCAATTTTCAAGACCATCCCATCCTTTTGGGATTGCCTCATAGTTTCATTTTTGCTCACTTTCGAGCTTAAATATCAATTCGTTCGCCAGACGTTTATTCAAACGATATTTTTCTGTTTTACCAAGCTTGGAGGTTAACTCTTTGATTTTCTGGATTTGAGTATCAGTCGGCGGTTGTTGCTCGATTAATCTCTCATAATTTTGATAGGCGACCTTAAGTGCTGTTTCTGCGGAAAACAAATCAATGGTTTCATATAATGCATTGGCTGCTTGTTCAGTGGTCAAACCATAACCTGAATCAGTCGATAACATAAAGCGGTCCGGGTATTGTTCCATCAGTGGTATAAAATCCCGTAATTTATTGAAGCTGTCAGGGTTATAAGCAGTAAACCCAGCAAAAAAATCAATGTACAAATTTGAGTGTTTTTCGAGAAGGGTTTTAATATTATTGGGAGAGTTGTAAGCATTAGCGTGTCCAAAGATAATATTCGTATTTGGATGCTGGTCCAAAGCCTCCTCCAGATGTGTTATCGGCGAACCATTAGGCGGATCTATATGTAAAAGAATCGGAACACGGTATTTTGCTGCTAATTCATAGATTTTTGGGAAATTCCCGTCGTTTGGGTGCTGAGCCTTCCACTTTACTTTTGAAACAACGGAGAATTGGTGGATGCGGCTGCGATCTCACCAATATTTAAATAACCCTGCTCTAATTTATCACGTACGATGGTTAAACCCTCATCTTCGTAAATAGGGAATCCCGCGAAGGAAGGATAAACATGTGACGGCTCTCTTCGATATTGCTGCCAAGATAGTTGATCCGTGATCTGAGCGCTAGGCTCTGAAATATCCCCGAATAATACGATTCGGTCAATTCCATATTTCCCCCACTTTTCTATCGCATTCGGATTTCCAGCATCGTGGTTATGAATATCAATGACGGTAAGATCACGATATACCTCAAACAATTCATTCCGAGGATCTTTGTTTTTGCGAATGTTTTGAATTAGTTCCAAGTTCGGCTTCGGCGTATACTCTGTTAGGGGCACGATTGTTACTTCTTTGCGCATTAATGAGGAACATCCAGTGAATGTCAATCCAAATACAACAAATATACAAAGTAAAATAGGCATTTCCATACACAATCGATCTGTCTTCCAACTTGGAGGTAGTAATCTGAACATGTTAAACCCTCCCATGCATTCACATCATTCGATTTTAATGTTTCAAGCAACATCAACATCAACATTAATATTGTATATTTTACCCTTCCAAGAGTATATATCCCATCGAAGAAAACTGCCAGTTACTTCAATGAACATCAAAGAGGAGCTGTCCTTGCGGCAGCTCCACACTATCGTACTCCGTTAGCTCAAAAGTGCTGAAATTCAGCCTTGTAATTTCTTCTCGATGTGTATTTCACGAAGTAATAAAAATAAAGGAAGGCCTAATGAAACACCTACTACAAGAGTACCTATAATCGGCAACCATACCGACCTCATACCATTTCTTTTGCCTTCGAAGAGAATGAACCCAATAAGTACAATTGCTGATACTAAAACATCCATCCATGCAAATGATCCAATGCGCGTTTGGGTTATTTCTTCTACTAATCGAGACATATCCAGGCCATTCTGAATGATCCATGGAAGAAATTGCGAATACGGCAACACAACTCCCAAAACCGCTAATATTCCATAAAAGTATTTCAATGAAGACTCCCCCCAAATACTCCAAATGTAGAATATATCCCTTTAGTATTTCTCATATCTTATCTATTTTCCTTTATTTGAAATTAAATTAACCTGCCCGTTTACTTCAACAGAAAACGGCAGCCGATCGTATGGATGGCAGCCGCATGAAGTGATTAAGCAATTGTTCACCTTTAGAGTATAAATTCTTTATATCGAAGAATCATACTTTTACCTAAGCTAATCATATTGGAACCTCCATTTCATATTGGAACAATAACCATTCCAATAATACCGAATATACGTTCGTTAGTGAAGGTGCAATTCAATGGCCTATCCCTGCTCGTGGCGATAACTTGTCCAAAGCTAAACTTGATTTAAGTTTTATTAAACTTTCGTTGTTACATCTCGGTTTCCGCAAACTTCTCCAGCACGAATTTTAAGCCGGCTGATCGTTTCTCCCGTCTCCCTGCTGTCGTAGGATGAGACGGGCATTCGGAGCAGTTTGCGCCACAGCCTGTCGCGGATGGCCGAAACGATTTTGTTGCCGCCGTAGTGGAGCAGATAGAACAAGATGCCTCCGGACACGACCTGCAGAGCGAAGGCCCGGCCATTCCCCAGATTTGCGACGGGCTGAGCAAGTCGAGCGAGAATCCATTCACCAAGTTCTTCGTGAATTGGACGGAGTGTTGAAGCTGGTCGGTGTTCTGACCGGGATTAACACATTACTTACCGCTTACAAGCAAGCGCGAGACAAGAAAAACCACATACCAGGCTCCTTTCGTTTTTTTCGAAGATCTTATGTCGAGCAAAATTCTTATGACTGGACACCCAGAGTGGTTATTTCACCAGCGTAGCTGACACCAGCAATCGAGAGAACCGTTCCCATTGTTAGGTCAGCTTTTGCGACGGGAGCGGACTAGAGTCAGATAAGCGAGAACCACGCCAATTAGCCCCAATACTATGGCTACGATGGACCCAGCTTGCCCGTAGCCAGTGCCGAAAAAACCAGTGGTATCGAAAAGATGCCGCCCGCCGACATAGATGCTGAACACAGCTATCACGATGGCTACGATGGACCAGTTTCGTCCGTTGCCGTTGCCGAAAAGACCGATGGAACGAGCCATAGCCAGCCGACTGATGACTACGCTAATCAGCCCTATTACCACGACCACGATGGCCTTGAGTTGTTCGATGGTCATTTCATCACCACCGCCAACCATTTCAGCAGAAGCAATCGTTGGTTTCAGTAGAATTGTACAAAGTATTCCGAATGAAACTAGTTTCATTTTCATATGCTCATCCTCCTCTTGATTGTTTTTACAAACTGAATCTATATCAGCTTTCACTTTACACAACAAATGTCGAGAACTTATGCGGATTTTCCTCTGTTTACTTAGATTTCTTTAAAGTGATGGGAGAGTAGTGAAAAATCGATGTTGAAATTTGTTATTCATTCAATACGTTGTGTGGGCCATCTAAGAAAAATAAATTTTAAACGGCTGATTAAATTCGTTCAGTGGCACTTCGTTGATCGCTCGAAATATGAGTGGTATGTAAAGCGTTTTTTATTTTTTTTCAAAAAAGGTTATCTGGGTTTGGATTAACCAGATAACCTTTTACCTAAGGATAAATTCAGATCAAGATATTCAAACCCATTTAGGTCAGCCAGCACGGCGGGAGCGGATCAGAGTGATACCGGCAAGAACTATGCTAATGATCCCCGTCACGACGGCGATGACAGCCGCAGCTCTTCCATCGCCAGTTCCGAAATCACCAGAGAACATGGTCATATGAATTAAAGCATAGACAATAACGATCAGCGCCACCACTACGGATATGATGGCCCCGTTTCGCCCACCATTGCCTATACGACGGATGGAGCGGGATAGAGACAGCCCAGCAAAGATTGCATTCATCAGCCCCACAAACGCGTCTACCGTGGACCAGATTCGCCCGGTCGTGATTACATATCCGACTTTATTTTCAGCAAAGGCAATCGTTGGTACAAGTAGAAGTGCACAGAGTATTCCGAATGAAACTAGTTTCATTTTCATATGCTCATTCCTCCTCTTTATTGTTTTTACAAACTGAATCTATATCAGCTTTCACTTTACACAACAAATGTCGAGAACTTATGCAAATCTTCCTCTATTTTGCATGGATTACGGTGCACCATAGTGAGACTTGGCGCTTTAGCGTCATAGTGAAACTCTTACACTTTGTGTGAAAACTCGCTTCGCTCAGAAACATGTTTCGCCACGCTTACCACCGAACATCGCCTCATCACTCTGTTCATTCACCATATTTGGTTTATGAAATTGCTTAGATTTCGGTTCAGCTAATGCGATATCGGGAGGCGAACCAAGCCATTCCAGAGAGGACGATCGTGATAATCGACAGTATGACGGAAAATGCGGCACCACCTCGCCCATTACCGGAACCAATATCGCCGGTAGTGTAAACAAAATGCGGCCCGGCGATAAAAAAGGAAATCAATGCCAACGCGATGGCCACGAGGGTCACAATTCGCCAATTACCTTTGCCAGAATGATCAGAGGCACGGGCCAAAGACAACCAAGCGATGCCAACACTGCCCAACCCCATCACCACGGTCACGAGGATCTTGATTCGTGCGGGAGTAAAACCGTAGACTTGTTCAGCTGAGTCAGCTAAGGCAATCGTCGGCACAAGTAAAAATGTACAAAGGATTACAAATGAAACGAGTTTTATTTTCATGCTACCCCTTCCTTTCACGATCAGTTTACAAATTAACTGCACGTTCTTAAGAGAAACAGAAAAAAAGTGTCGAATTATTTGTCACAAAGAGAGCGGGTCCAAGCCATTCCAGCAAGCACCAAGCCGATCAATCCAATCGCGATCGCTAGGATCGCTCCAGCACGTCCGTTACCAGTGTTGAAACCACTAGGAGTAACGGCAAGATGAAACGCAGAGAGAAGCACACAAAACAGACTCAACACGATGGACATAACAGGCCATTGACCAGTGGCAAAACGACTGGTTGGACGGGCGCGAGCGATCCCAGCAACAACCGCGCTGCTTAGCCCAATCAACCCAGCCGCGAAAGTCAAGAGCCGCCCGGGGGTGATACTACCATAACCAACACCAGTCCCTTCAGCAAAGGCAATCGTCGGCACAAGTAGAAATACCGAAAAAACTGCGAATGAAACGAGTTTGATTTTCATGATTATTTCTCTCCTTTTACAGCCAGTTTACACAACAAATGTCGAGAACTTATGCAGATCTTCCTCTCTTTGTGTGCATTTCTTTAAGAACCTGCCAAATCACGGTATAATTTCGGTAAGCGATATCACTCTCGTCGATGGAAGCAGACTACAGGGGAAAGATGTGGTGGGAATGGAAACAAAATTGTTGCTTGTGGAGGACGAACCGGGCATGCTGGAGGAGATGCTAACTTATTTGCAGCGTGAAGGGTTCCGGGTATTGACCGCCTGTACCGGCAAGGAAGCGCTCCTAATTGCCCAGTCTGAGCGGCCAGATCTCGTCGTGCTGGATTGGATGCTCCCCGGGAAAAGCGGAATCGACGTTTGCCGCGAAATAAGGCAAACGTCACATTGCGGCATTATTATGGTTACGGCCCGATCGGATGAATCCGATAAAATCGTCGGTCTTGAAATCGGCGCAGATGATTATTTAACGAAGCCGTTCAGCTTGCGCGAGCTCGCTTCTCGCATCCGGGCTCTACTACGCCGCCTGCGCGGACCTGAAGACAGGTCGATGTTCTTGGAAAGAGACAACCTGATCATTTCCGAGGCCAAATGTCAGGTGTTCAAAGACGGTCAGGAAGTCCAATTGACGCCGACCGAGTTCAAAATTCTGTTCACGCTGGCAGTTCGTCCCGGTATCGTCTTCAGCCGTTTGCAATTGTTAAAGACTGCTTTGGAAGATGAATACATGGGATACGAAAGAACGATGGATTCCCATATCCGGAATCTTCGCCGCAAGCTGGAAGATGATCCGGCCAATCCCCGTTATATTCAAACGGTATACGGTTTCGGTTACCGATTCGGTGGACGCTCATGAAGATGACGGTCCGCATGAAAATATTCACCTATATGGTACTGCTCGTGCTCATTATAAGTTTCACTTTCTCTCTGACAACGCAAGTCTACACAGCCGACTTGTTCGATCAATTTCAAAGGGAACAAATCAATGCCGACTACTTGAGCGCCGCGCCCGAAGAGCAATTCGAAATCTTTAAATCTTTTTTCCTTGGCAACACGCGGCTGGAAGCACTGCTTCAAGTCACGCATGGCGCGCGGTTGCTCTTTTTTGTCGCGATCGGGTTGCTCTTCAGTTTTTGGTTATCGGGGGTTCTGACCCACCCGCTCAAAAAGCTTATAGCCGCCATAGAGCGCGTGGCGCAGGGTGACCTGAACGTTAAAGTACCTGTAGATACGAAAGATGAGTATGGAAAAGTCGCCCAAACGTTCAATGATATGACGTTTCGCCTGCGTGAAGCCGAAGAAGCCCGAAGACGGTTGGTGGCTGATGTCGCTCATGAGCTTCGCACGCCGCTGTCCGTTATGCAGCTTAAACTGGAAAATTATCAGCAGGCCGGTCATCATATCTCGCCAGAAATGCTGCTTCGACTTCATGACGAGGTCATCCGGCTCAACCAGCTTGTGGACGACCTTCATGTCTTATCGCTCGCCGAAGCGGGCAGGTTGTCGCTCGATCGCAAACCGCTCGATCTGACTGCACACCTGGAACGAATCGTGGATGACGTGAGATACGAAGCAGAAGAAAAAGGTTTGGATATTCGCCTCTGTACGAATTCAAGACCGGTTACCGTGATGGTCGATGCGAGACGGATCACGCAGGTTTTCATTAATTTGCTGACCAATGCGATTCGTTATACGCCTCGTGGAGGGAAGATTACGGTTAAAATCGAAGACCGGGTCATTGACCGGAATGATTTCTTTACGTGTGTCTCGGTGATCGACACCGGCATCGGAATACCGGCGGAGGAGTTGCCCCACCTATTCGATCGATTTTACCGAGTAGAAGAAGCGCGCTCGCGGCATACAGGTGGTACGGGGCTCGGATTATCCATCGTCCATCATTTTATAAGAGCCCACGGGGGCTTCATCCGCGTTGCGAGTCAGCCTGATGAAGGTACTATATTTACCGTATATCTACCTGAAGGCAATGTAACTTGAATAAATTTACAACTCCGAAGCAGAAACATGCAGGAATTCCTCTTTACGATTGTCCCTGGGATCCGATTTGCATATGCTGCTCTTAATGATTATTGAAGCGATATTTATCAAACCCTTATGTAGCTCCTAAAAGCCGATCAACCCTGTTAATAGAGGGGCCGGTAAAAGTCCACTTGTCCGAGTTTGATTCAGATGCTCTGAATGAAATGTGGCTCACGATGTAACGGAATTCAAGTACGGAAATGGCCAGAAAACGTATTTGAGCGCTATTCTCGATCTTCATGATAAACCCATCGACTCCTATGTATTAAGGCGTTCCAATAACAATCCACTTGTATTCCAGACGTTGAAACTGGCCGTACAAGCAGCTCCAGAAAGCAGCCCGATGCTTCATAGCGATCGAGGCTACCAATACACCAATACACCTCCTTGGGCTTTAAGAAGCTCTTGGATGACAACAAAATGATTCAGAGTATGTCCCGTGTGGATGATGGGCGCCATAGCCTTTGCCATGCCGGCCGCACTGCCTCTCTACTGGTCGGTAGGAGGAATTTTCATTATCGTGAAAACGATCGTGCTGCACAAAATGTACTCAAAGCCTGCAGAGCAGAAGCTGGGCACCGTGTCAGAATAGCATGCAAGGATAGGTACAGAGAGGACCTTCGCTCTTAGGGGCAAAGGTCTTTTTTGCCGACGTTTGACCGCACGCATTAATTCTTCTACTATTGCTGTCCAAGTTTGTTTGTCTACAGAACACACCTCCCTAGGTTCAATCAAAAATAGTCTCCAATAATAAATTGGAGATTATTGTAACTATCCTGCCCGTTAGCTTAACGCCCTCTGCCAGTCTACAACTTTATTTTCCGGTCTGATACTTTATTTTTCAGTCTAATACTTTATTTTCTCAGAACAACAACTGTTTTCCCACTTAACAGTAACAACCTTGACTTGAGAAGCTATATGCAGAAGCATCACAGCTTACCGTGGACATGGCTGCCGCGCAGTTGCACATGAGCCGAGTCACACTTCTAATGAGTTATATAGAAAGCTGTCGGAAGGGGAAAAATAGTCATTCCTTGTTCCATTAAAGGGCCAGATTATATAATAAAAATTATATATCAAAAATTTAGGAGGATGTAGTAATGAAGGTCAAACGAATTGTTGCCAATGTTGAGACGCAGGACATTTCTAAAGCAAAGTATTTTTACGGGGAAGTGCTCGGACTTGATCGACTGATGGATATGGGATTTATTACAACTTACGGTTCGCAAGAGAAAATGGACACTCAAATTAGCTTTCTTTCAGAGGGCGGTTCAGGGACACCAGTGCCTGACTTGTCAATTGAGGTTGATGATCTTGACAATGCACTAACTCGCATAAAAGAAGCAGAGATTCCAATTGAGTATGGACCAGTTGAGGAGCCGTGGGGGGTTCGGCGCTTTTATGTAAAAGATCCATTCGGTAAGCTCGTTAATATTCTTACCCATCTTTAGATAAATGAGATGACAGGTGTGTTGAATATCTTCTTTAATCGGGCACTTTTCTGAAGTAACGAAAAAAGCTCAATTTCTCAATTTCAATACTGAGAAATTGGGCTTTTAGTATTATAATTTCCTTAACGTTGGAGAATTCGCATTTTTCCTGACGCTACCCCTTAGAGTAAGAAAATCCGCTTTTTATGCACTTTAACATCCCTAGCGTTCGCCCGGCGTACTGATTGAACGAACTCTTTTTGTAAAAATCGCAAGCGATACATAAATTGTTGTAAATGAGAACAGACAGGATGAAGTGGAAAAACAAGCGTATTGCGTGCCGAGGGATTAAACAGATTTACATGCGTTAAATCAAAACCAAGGGCCTCAGCAATCAATGAATCAATTTGCGAAAGAATAGCCGGACCGCTTTGTACTCCATAACTCACCTAAACTCGATTTATAAAAATGGAACAGCTGGCGTGTAGAATTTTGAAGAGATGACAAACCGCAGAATTTCAGAATGGATCGGCGGTAAAGATGGTATGCAGCATTGATCTGGCGATTTTTGACTTCCACAGAGGCATACATCAATAACTTCAATCCTTCCTGTTTAGAACGTTACAATCGCGAAGCCTCATACTCCTTCACGCGCCGATAAAAGGTGGGCTTCTTCATATTGATCTGACGCATGGCCTCCGTCGCCGTGATTTGTCCTGATTTCCATTCCTCATAGATCCGGATAAACTTGTTATCAATCTCCTGCTTGGGTCGGCCGAACGTTACTCCGTCCGCCCTGGCAACCTCTATCCCTTCTGCCTGACGCTGCCGGTTCTTTTTCCTCTCTTGCTCAGCCACATATGCCAGCAGGGTTAGGAATTGATCCTCCATGACTTTGCCGAAATCGCCCATTGTTTTAAACTTCCGAGAATCGAACAACGTTTCATTATCCAGACATACGATGTCCGCGCCGGTCTCCCGCGTAATATGCTTCCACTCTGTTATGATCCCGTCATAATCTCGACCAAGTCGATCCAGCGCATCGATGTAAACCAGGTCACCTTCCCGGATCATCTGACGCATCGCCTGATAGCGCGGCCGCTCAAAATCTTTGCCGCTCTGCTTGTCCACAAAAATGAAACGATCCTCGATACCCAACTCTCGAAATTTCACAAGCTGCCGCTCCGGATTCTGGTCCTTTGCCGAAACTCGGCCATATGCCAGTTTCATAATGCCTCTCCCCCATAAATATGTATCAAAATGTAGTACATAAAAATGGAACGTTCCTAAAGTAATTTAGGTACATTTTGATACGTAAATACAGAGACTTTTTTTGGCGTTTCAAAAAGCATGCTTTCTGACACAGTCTGAACAGGTAAAAGGCCGTCGAAGTAATCGGCGGCCTTGCTGATCATTCAACTATCGTTCCCAGTTAGTTAAAAAACAAGAGGAGCAGCTGCCGCGGCATACTGCTCCTCTTATGCTCCCGTCAGCACAATCGCTGGTAGCTTTATAAAAAATGCCTCAAATCGACTCGCCGCGCAGAGCGCGACGTCGGTCATGCAGCACTAGCAGGATGATCATCCCCATCATTACGCCCAAGACGATGCCGGCCTCTGTGGTCAAGGACCGTGCTAGTGGGTACTCTGGGGAGTACTGCGCATCAGGGCGAATGGCGGAAAAGAGGTTGTAAGAGAACAGCATTCCCGACGAGATCCATGCTGCTACCATGGGGGGCAGGAACCTCCGCGACCCACGCCCGATGGTCAGCACCAGCAGGCCCCATGCCCCCGCCAAGGCCCATACGCCGGTACTCAAGCTTAGCAGGTGCCACCACACATCGCGGTCATCTATCATGGCCGGGGCAATGCCGAGAGTGCCGCCCATCGCCCAAAACACCTTGATGACGCCGAGTAGAATGCAGCCGACTGCGACGAGCTTGGCCAGGGTAATTTGCAGTTGTCGGGTGTGTCCCAGCAGCTCCGCGTATGCGGTCGGACCGCCCAGCGCCTCGGGCCACCGCGCCTTGGCGTACCCTGCCAAGGCAAGCGGCAGGAAAATGCCGACCCCGACCAGCGAGACCATGACGAAGATCTGCTCGTATGCCCAGAAGTCGGCGGCACCTGCCTCCTTGTCCCTAGTTATGGCGGCCGGACCGAGCACCGGTGCCAGCAACAGCATGGGTACGAGCAGTCCGGTGCCCAGCCACACGGGCAGGGCCACCAGCCACGCGGGTAGCCGCTCACCCCACGGCCTGCAGAACGCCATCGCTAACAGGACACCGATCGCGGCGATAACTGCGGTTGCGGCGTTGATTGCGCGCCAACTGGCATCGCCCATTTGTTCGGTCGGAAGGAAGAGACCGAAAGTCCAGGCTATTTTTATAATCAGATACGGTGTCACCGCTATGGCGGCGCCATAACCACATATTCTACGCAACTTCATTATTCGTGTGGCCGACCGCTTTGCCGTTGCTATCATGTCGTAATTTCCTACTTTCTCTCAAATTTGTGAAAATATCAGATGCTGCGATGTAGTACATTATGAAGGGCATTGGTAACAATATTTTAAAGTGAAACAATTCTATAATAACAGATTACTACATCAAGATATCACAAAGGTGATTTCTTGCTGTAGTATCGTATTATGAGGTCAGCTAGTTTTTGCTGGTTGATCCTTTTTTGTTTTGGTTTTCAGCAAACTATGTACTCAAGCCATTTGATTAATTTGAAGGTCCTAATCACCCTAATTCTTCAGTACCAAGAGCATCTTGCAGAGTTGGAACAAAACATAGATGCTCTTGCTGCGGAGATTGAAGAGTATGATTTAATCCAGTCGATCCCTGGAATCGGGCATAAAATTGCTGCAACAATTTTATCCGAGATAGGCGAAATCGACCGATTTGATCATCCGAAAAAGCTAGTTGCATTTGCCGGTATAGACCCTAGTGTCTTCTCCTCCGGCAAATTCACAGCCACCCAGAATCGTATTACGAAGCGTGGTTCTAGACAGTTGCGATATGCCCTCATTCAAAAGTGCATAAAAAGCGGATTTTCTTACTCTAAGGGGTAGCGTCAGGAAAATGCGAATTTACAACGTTAAGGAAATTATAATGCTAAAAAGCCCAATTTCTCAGTATTTAAATTGAGAAATTGAGCTTTTTTCGTTACTTCAAAAAAGCGCCCGATTAGAGAAGATATTCAACACACCTGTCACCTCATTTATCTAAAGATGGGTAAGTATATTAACGAGCTTACCGAACGGATCTTTTACATAAAAGCGCCGAACCCCCCACGGCTCCTCAACTGGTCCATACTCAATTGGAATCTCTGCTTCTTTTATGCGAGTTAGTGCTTTGTCAAGATCATCAACCTCAATTGACAAGTCAGGCACCGGTGTCCCTGAACCGCCCTCTGAAAGAAAGCTAATTTGAGTGTCCATTTTCTCATGCGAACCGTAAGTTGTAATAAATCCAATATCCATCAGTTGATCAAGTCCGAGCACTTCCCCGTAAAAGTACTTTGCTTTAGAAATGTTCTGCGTCTCAACGTTGGCAACAATTCGTTTGACCTTCATTACTACATCCTCCTAAATTTTTGATATATAATTTTTATTATATAATCTGGCCCTTTAATGGAACACAGGAATGACTATTTTTCCCCTTCCGACAGCTTTCTATATAATTCATTAGATTCTCTAAGACCACTGAAACTTTTAGAGTTGTTAAAAATGGGGGAATCGTCTTGGAAACGGGCTTAGCGTTGTAAATCCGCATTTTCCTTACGGTACTCCTCTAAGAGAATGACCGCTACTTAATATTAGCGGTCATTACTGCATGGTGGTAAGACGCCAGCGGTGCGAAACGAAGTTCAGCGGCGCGCCAAAAGCATCACATACGAGGTCAGGCGGTATTTGTAAATATTGCATCCGTTCCTCCGGAGTTAACAGTTCCCTTAGTCTCACAATCCACCTGGATTTATGGAGAACGTTTAACGCCAAAAAACCTTGTTATTAATGGTCATGCCTTCCTTTGGTCAACTGTTTCGATACTTGGGATTCTGTGCCCGGTTCGACAATGATGAACTGCCCCATCATGCCACTATCTTCATGATACAACAGATGACAGTGATACATATAAGGCGTATCGGGATCAGGGTAACTTCCAAAATCTACAGCCAGTCTGACTGAAGTGCCATTCGGAATAAAGACCGTATCTTTCCTTCCCCGCTCATATATTGGTGGCAATTTTCCATTCTTATCAATGACGGTGAACACTGCATCATGGATATGGAAGTTATGATCCCATCCGTTATTCGTGATCTCCCATATTTCACGTGCTCCAGCCGGAACAACTTCATCGATACGATCCATCTCCATCTTCTTACCGTTGATTGCAGATTTCGTTGTCAGTTCGAATTTACGAACCTTTGCATTTTCGGGTACTTCGATGGGCGGCTCAGCGGTAAGTCGATTCGGGAGTTGCGATGAAGTCGATAAACGGTTATCGGCGATCATCTTTACTAAATCAAACTCCCCATTTTCAATCCCGTCTTTGCCTGCAAAACTGTGCAAGATCGTTTCTTCGCCAGCGTTAAACTGAACCACAATCTCTGCACGTTCACCTGGACTTAGTAACAAACGATCTAAATTCACCGGCTCGGGTAACAGTCCAGCATCGTTACCGACCAAAGAAAATGAACGATCATCCGAAAAGCCGATATTATACGCTCTGGCATTAGAACCGTTCAATAATCTAAAACGCACCTGGCTTGTAGTGACCTCTAAATAAGGATCGTGTGTCCCATTTACTAAGATTTGATTGCCTAACAACCCAAACGGAGTCATGCCCATATTCTCATTAAAAGAACCGTCACCTTTAAATATCTTGTCTTGGATGATAATAGGGATGTCATTAACTCCGTATTCCGAAGGTAACTTTTTTGATTCTTCATCATCAATTATAAATAACCCTGCAAGTCCTCGATAAACATGCAGTGCAGTTTTCCCATGCAAGTGGGGATGATACCATGTCGTCGCAGCCGGTTGCTCTATTGTCCAATTAGGTTTCCAAGTCGCTCCAGCTTCGATCATTTGGTGAGGCCCGCCGTCCATCACTGCAGGCAATCGCATGCCGTGCCAGTGCAAGGTTGAGTCTTCATTCAAATTATTCACCACATCGAAAGAAACTTGGTCGCCACGAGAAACTCGGATGGTCGGTCCTAAATAAGATCCATTAATCCCCCAAGTGGGTGTCTGCTTCTCTTGGAAAAACTCGGTTGTGCCTGATTGCATGGTTAAGGTAAAGTGTTTCTTACCATCCGAATCCGTTATCGGCTCAAGTATTGGCGGAATTTGTAATGAATTCTTAAAATCAAGTTTACCAACGTTAGTGCTGGTATCCCCTTCGCACCCAACCAAACTAAGTGATAACAATACAAACAATAGCGCGAGTAGCTGATAATATCGTTTCATTTTCTCTACTTCTCTTTCCTCGTTATTGATGTAACTAAATTTTGAGCTTGTTTTGAATTACTGTGGCGATTAGTCCTGCGCATAATCCCCAAATGCCGTTGGTAACAAGCACACTGACAATAGCAAATGGATTGGTGATCGGACCCTTCAACTGGCCTTCAAGAATAGGCGATAAAATCGCACTGATTACAATTGCAAATACCCCATACGTTACACCGGTAAATGTTAAATTAATTAGCGGCTCATCCACCCGGCCTAACACGGCTATCGCAATCCATGTCAGTGTAATCACGATGGTAACGCTTATACTCGCTGTAGGTTGTCCGATGCTTTCCAGCCATCCAAGCATACTCATCAGCGGTCTTACTAGAGCTAACGCAGCCAAACCTATAATAAAAAACCAGTTTAATTTTTCTTTCATTGGATTTCAGCCTCTTTAGATTGGACATGTTCATTCTTTGGGAAAATACTTCTTTTGGCTTGCACAGCCACTACGATTGAAACCCAAAACAAAACTGCAGCAATAACAGGGTGTAGTGCACCTGCTCCTTCAAAATTTGCGGTAAAGTACTGGGCAAAGATCATGACCAATATCAGAACGCTCATCCAGCGTAAAAAGACCGGAAGCTTTCCCACAAACGCAAGGATAAGCATTAAGATCGGGAATAGTTCAAAGATCCGAACAAATACAATATGGCTATGCCAGTAGGAAGAATCCGTAAAAATCGCCATCCCTGCAATAAAGATTTGAGCTGTGACACAAACGACGAATAGACCAGCCACGAACAAAAAAATGAATCTTGAACCTCTTGTTACGGTTAATCGCTCCTTCATAAATCTCAATCCTCTCTGACTTTGTTTTGCATGCGTTTGACCAGTAAGACAGTAACTATGCCCCCGGCTAAAGGCAATATCATGGAAAGGGTTCCGATGAGCGCGACCGGAAATGAGTCCATTAGCCGCATCACGATTCGGACGATCCACTCAAAGATGATAAACCCTCCTAACATCCCCCCGATTAAAGCGAGAAACAGCATTCCTGCCTTCTTCATTCAAATGTCCCCTTTTTCTTCGGTTAATTCGGCAGATTGCCAAGGTAAGTCAAAGTTGCCGTTGTCACAGTTCGGATTTCCTGATGGACTGATCATATCAGCCGAATGTTGTGAACTTATGACGATCGGTTGCGGTTCCTGTGAATTTTTACAAAGAAGTGAAGAAGCAGGTATAATGGACGAAAAGACAGCGGGAGAAAGATGGTGAGACCCCATGACCCATACCCTGTTAATCGTGGATGACGAGGAGAAAGTAATCGAATTCATAGTTCCGTTTTTGTGCCAGGAGGGTTATGAAATTATTATTGCCAGATCCGGCACCGAGGCGCTTGAGAAAGCAAGAGAGTTCAAACCGTCCCTTGCGGTGCTTGACTGGATGCTGCCGGGAAAAAGCGGCATTGAGGTTTGCCGGGAACTGCGTCAAACGAGCCGTATGGGGATTATCATGGTAACGGCACGCACGGAAGAAACCGATAAGATCGTTGGACTTGAAGTCGGAGCCGACGATTATTTGACAAAGCCCTTTTCCCTGCGGGAACTGGCGGCCCGGGTTCGCTCGGTACTGCGGAGAGTCGAGGGCAGCGGTTCGTCCCAGCAAACCTTGAACCGTGGCGAGCTGTCCCTATCCGAGACTCAGTGCCGAGTATGGAAACGCGGTGAAGAAGTTCAACTCACGCCAACGGAGTTTAAAATGCTGCTTACTTTAGCATCTAAACCTGGAATCGTGTACAGCCGGCTCCAGTTGCTGAATGCCGCGCTTGAAGACGATATCCTGAACGACGAACGTACGGTCGATGCCCACATCAGCAGGATACGCAAAAAGACCGAAGACGATCCTGCCAATCCCGTCTACATCCAAACGGTATACGGATTCGGGTATCGGTTCGGAGATCGGCCATGAGCGTTAAGCGTCAGCTATTTTGGTCCTTGACGGTGTTTATATCGGCAATGGCCATAGCGTTTGTCCTGGTCACGATATTTGTGGTAAAACCAACCATCGAGCATATCCGGGTGGCCGACAGGAGCCGAGAAATCGAGGAAATCTCAAAAGTCATTGTCGATCATTATGAAAAAAAGGAAACCTTGGAAGGCATTCAGTTGAAGCTGCAATCAATGCCTCTGCCCCGTCCCGACTCGAGCGTAATTCTAATGACAACAAAAAAAGAAACGCTGTTTGCTAAAGGCGCCGCATCGCATGAAATGGTAAAAATGCTCGGCATAAAGAAGCGTATCCAATCAAAAAATGAGGACATCGCGGTCTTATATTATTCCGATTCCGAAGTCGCCAATCTGTCTACCATTCAGATGGGTATCGGCAGCTCCGTAACGGTTCTGTTGCTCGGGAGCAGTGCAATTCTGCTTCTCTTATCGCTAGTAGCTGCCTACTGGCTGGCAAAACGTTTAACGAGGCCGCTTACGGATATCATTCCCGTGATAGACCGCTTGAGAAAAGGGGATTTCACCGCCGAGGCCCCGGTTCATTCCAACAATGAATACGGAAAGATTGCCAAATCGTTGAACGCGATGACCCGACAGCTGGTACAGGCGGAAGATGTTCGCCGGAAACTAGTCGCCGACGTCGCACATGAACTCAGGACCCCAATCACCATCTTGAGAGGTAAGTTTGATCTGTTTCAACATGAAGGTCTCCCCATTGCTCCCGAAAATATGCTTCCGATCCAAGACGAACTGATTCGGCTGACACGCTTGGTAGATGACCTTCATCAGCTTTCTCTTGCCGAAGCCAGAAAATTGCAATTGGATTTGAAACCGACTGACTTACCTGACCTGCTCGGACGAGTAATCGAACGGCTACAGCATGACGCCGAAGCCAAAGATATATCAATTTCGTTCACAAAAGAATCGAATTTGCCGCCAATCCGTATCGACCAACACCGCATGATACAGGTGTTTATGAACCTCATTGGGAATGCGGTCCGATACACACCGGCGGGCGGATCGGTTTCGATAGCGGTCAAACTTCCCCCTCCAAACGATTCGGGTCCTCTTGTTTTGCAGATTGAAGTCGCGGACACCGGACAAGGCATAGCCCCCGAACATATCCCTTTCGTATTCAATCGTTTTTATCGAACGGATGAAGCGAGAAACCGGAACAACGGCGGCATGGGACTAGGACTGGCTATTGCAAGGGAATTTGTGTTGGCACATCAAGGTGAGATTAAGGTTCAAACTGAAGTCGGCAGAGGTTCTGTGTTTACGGTATTTTTACCCCTTTTGCCATAACTCTTCAACTCTAGCGCTCTGTCCGGCGAAATCCGGACGTAATAAAGGCAAACAATTGCAAAAAGCCCCTGCAACTGCAAGAGCTTTCTGGATATCCATTGACTATCGTTCTTTCATCGTACTAAGAGGTCAGCCAGTTTTTACTGGTTGACACTTTTCTTTTAGTGGTGTATGTATCGGTAGCCAGGGCAGATCGGTCGTTCCCCTGTGTCTGTAACCCGTCACTAAAACTGATCGCCCCCTACTTGTAGAAACCATGTTTAAGCTGGTTGAGACGAATCGATCTCGCATAAAAAGCGATGTTGTGGAACTATGAGCAGTGCTTAGGGGTACCGGCAATACATCCATGAGAGGAGAAAAATATGAATCCAGTTATTTGCCTGGATGTTTCCAAGGGACAAAGCGAAGGACAAGCCTTTTTAGACAAAGGAAAACCACATGGTAACAAATTTTGGCCGAAGTAGGGACTGACGTGGGTTCGCGCTTCCCCTCTGCCGCTCATCTTTGTTTGTGGGCAGGCCTAGTTCCAGGGCAAAACGAAAGTACCGGAAAACGAAAAACCGCGAAAACTCGCAAAGGCAACAAATATCTCCGAGCGGCACTTATTGAAGTTGCCCACTCCGTATGCAGATCCGACAATTACCTGGGCGCTCAATACCGACGAATTGCGGCCCGAAAAGGCAGGCATCGAGCATCTGTAGCAGTCGCACACTCCATTATGGCCATTGTGTACGATGTTCTCACACGAAAAGAAGGTTACAAGGATTTAGGCAGTCATTACTTTGAACAGCGACAGCAAGAAGCACTCATGAAACAAGCCGCTCGAAGACTAGAAAGCCTTGGATTTCAGGTGACTCTCTCCTCAGCCGTTTCTTAATTATTCAGGCCACTCATAGATTCTTAAGAAGCACAGTTTTTTAAAACTATTAAAGCTGGGCTTAGTTTCGTGCTGCCGTTTTTGAGTCTGTGCTAAGAGTAATTTTCGGGGTAGAGCCTAACGAACCGTCTTGAAAATCAGAGCAGTCATTTCAGCTAACTTTTCTTGAATTATTCCTGGATTTTTACATATTCGGACAAGGTACAAATACTGCCCTTCTATATTATTTATGGAGTCAAAAGCCATGGAAATAATTCCAATTTCGCGTAAAATTTCCTTCATTGCAGTTCAGCGAGTCGAACTTAAATCGTTAAAATCCCTATCAATTAGTAATGACTGTAACTTTTGACTCGATATATGCTGCAAATCCTAGCGAGATTCCCCAACCAAGGAACAGTGCGTACCATACATATCCCCATGCTGCCATCGGGCTTGCATCTTGTACCGCAAATGCGGGAGCGGACACAGCGCGTCCGATCGCAAATTGAAACTTCAAAACAAAGAAGCTAAAGCCCCATACGGATAATCCAGCACATCCTATCCATGCAGGAATGACTCTCAGCCATCTAGGGAGTTTCTCACCCCATTGATAAACGAATGATAATCCGAACAGGGAAGCAAACACGGCCAACGCCCCCATAATCCAATAGCCAATGATTCGTGATTCTGCTTCGTCTGGTGCCGTTGCAAAATCTCCAGGGAAACCAAACGAAACTCCTAAGCCCCACCAAAAGTGTGGAAGAGCATATAATAACCCGCATACGAACGCTGCATACCCTGCCAATTTTTTTTCTTAACGTTCATCCTTATCACCTCATAATTATTCTACCATCCTAAGGTTGGTTTTCAGGTGACCTCAAGTTTAAGCTTTGTTTAATTTATTGCTGATGTATACAGTCGTTCCCGTAGTGTTGGAATATCCTCCTCACCATCGTCAACATTCCCTTTTTCCCTTTTCCGGGTCGTATAGTAAGTAATATGTGGTGAAATACTTCCGTTTTTTGCTTCAAGAGATCAAATCAATGATTTGTCTGATTGCTTTTTTGGCTTCTGGAATAGGCATCGCGGGAAAGACATGATTCATTTT
>NZ_JBHSRV010000031.1:0-23957 GCF_042659105.1 Paenibacillus allorhizosphaerae
GACTAACGGATGGGTTCGTGACACCATAGCGCAACGACCTTCCTCACCAGCCGTAAGAATAGTATAAAACGTCGCACCAAAATTTTCATCCTCTGTGGCGCCCGACAGGGCATGGGGGGCTAACGGGAGACGATAGTGTGGAGCTGCCGTAAAGGACAGCTCCTCTTTGATATCGTTGAAGTAACTGGCAGGTTAGTTAAAACATGAGGGTGGTGAATTACAAACTTCTGTAACAATACAAGAAACAATATGCTTCAAAATTATAATATGATATTAGTGTGTAAGTGTTTTCATAGTGATGTGATACGGCGCTCAGAACGGGGGGATTTAAGTGAAACTCACCGACCATAAGGATTATATACGATTCTGGGTTGCCTCGACAATTTCGGACTTTGGCACCTATATTACAACGCTCGCTCTCCAAGTTCTGGTGGTGGTTAACCTAAATGGCAACACAGTCGATGTGGGATGGATTAGTTCGTCTAGGTGGTTGCCGTACGTGTTGCTTGGATTGGTGGCGGGTGTACTTCTTGATCGTGTAAGTCGCCGGCCCGTTTTGGTAATAACACCCCGGATGCGGCCTGCGATGGCATAGAAGCGTGGAATTGCAGAAAAAGTCGGTATACAGTTTTTTACGAGTGTAACAACAAATCAGCTTCCTAAAATCGCAGACTGGATACAAGAACGATTAATAGATACTAACTAAGCCAACCCAAATTGCTCGCCCAGCTCAGCCGGGAATGTGCAGACGGAGAGCCGCAGCTTCATCACCTTAGAGACTCTGGTGGTGCTAAGAATAAGGCCGGATGTGCAAGGTTATCCTCGTTTTCATCCGGTATGTAGGGGTAATGATTGGCCACGGCGATTATTTCTCATTCGACCGCATTTCGGTATGGTTTGCAACCGCATTTTGGATAAACACCGTGTTTATGATCTGATCGGGTCCATAATGCTTCTGGTGTGGCGTGATTGCACTGAGAGCACCAGAGGTTCATGTATTTAAAAATTTTGGATTAAATCATAGTATTCAAAATATTTATCACTTGCCGTTACTCGAGCAGGATCAATAACATTATCCGCTTTCTTTGCACTGTTTAAATAATTATTAAAATCATCCAGTTTCTTAGAGAAATAATAGTTTTCAAGACCTATGTATGATTCTCTGTAAAATTCAATTCCAGAATTGTACTTATTTAGCAATAAACGCATATCATCCGTATTTATGTCAAAGGATGAAGCTTGCCGGTCATTTTGCGGCGCTCGTAGGTGATCTTCTCCATCCCCGGCTCTTGACCTTTTGGGATAGCCAGTACTTCCGCCTCGTTAAACAGGTTCAGTTCCAGTTGATCCGGATTACGAAATGGCAGGATAGTTTCAGCAATAATTAATCTTTACCAGTTATGAGGGTATCGGGATATGGCGTGAATGCTAGTATCACGAAAGGAGCACTGAGGGATTTATGCTGAACGCGGCTGCGGCGTCCCGCGTCTATTTGGCTTGCGGCTCCACAGACATGCGCAAATCCATCGACGGACTGGCAGCGATCGTTCAGGAGCAGTTTTCGCTCAGTCCGTTTTCCTCGGCTTTGTTTGTGTTTTGCAACCATAGACGGGACAAGCTCAAAATTCTGCAGTGGGATCACGCCGGTTTCTGGCTCTACTACCGCCGACTGGAACGGGGGACGTTTCAATGGCCCGCTGAGGGCCGTTCCCCGCTTTGCCTGACGCAGCGGGAATTGCACTGGCTCCTTGACGGCCTTTCGCTGTCTCAGCGGCACGCCCATCCGGCGATCGGGACGGAGCCGATTTCAAGGAGGAAAGTTTGACCAATAAAGTGAATTCTAATGGAAAATCTCCGTGCCCACATCCAACCTCAAAGATCCTAGTATCATGGTCAGATAATTCCTAAACGAAGGCGAAGGTCACCAATGCCCGTCGTTGTAACCGAAGTAGTTATAACGACTGTGATTATTAGATTCTTACTATAGGAGGAATTACGATGAAAATTTTGGTGACAGGCGCAACAGGGAAATTGGGATCACTTGTAGTAGAAACTTTATTGGAAACCGTACAGGCTAAGGATCTTGCCGTCAGCGTTCGCAACCCGGAGAAAGCGGAGAGCCTTCGAGCTCGCGGCGTTGATGTAAGGCTTGGGGATTTTGAACAGCCGGATACGCTAGATAAAGCGTTCGCAGGTATCGACCGCCTCTTGATCGTTTCCACGGACGGCGACAACGAAACTCGGACTCGCCAGCATACTGCGGCTGTAGCGGCTGCTAAGCGCGCTAATGTCGGTTTCATTGCTTATACCAGTTTAGGAAATGCTAGCGAGAACAGGATATTCCTTGCGCCGGTGCATCGTGCCACTGAGGAAGCCATCAGAAACTCGGGGATTCCTTATTCCTACCTGCGCAACAACTGGTACTTGGAGAACGAGACTAGCAGCATTCAAGCAGTCCTTGGAGGAGCACCTTGGTTGACTTCGGCGGGATCCGGCAAAGTAGGCTGGGCGACCCGTCGCGATTATGCACAGGCAGCTGCAGCCGTACTGGCGGACGTTGGCCATGAGAATTCCGTGTATGAACTGTCCGGCAAACTTGCTACACAAGAAGAGCTAGCTTCTGTCCTTGCCGGTGTCTTGGGCCGGGAAGTTCCCGTTCAACAAGTGGATGACGAAACTTATGCCAGCATAATGAGCAGCGTAGGTGTACTTGAACCGGTCGTTCCGATTCTGGTTGGAATTCAGAGTGCGATTCGCGATGGCGCATTGGAAGTCGAGAGCAATGATCTTCAAAAGCTGCTTGGACGTCCGGCCACGTCACTCGAAGAGGGTCTACGTCAAATCGTAAACGAAATTCAGGCTTAATTGAGCGTGCGAAACAGAGGTTGTTCCCGAAGGTCTAATGCGACCGGAGGGATTGCGTCTTTTTTATGCGTGTATGGAAAGTCCGGAGAATGTTTGGGGAATAGTACTTCATTATGAACAGTAATGGAGCGTAGAGGAATGAAAGTATTATCCATGATTCAACCGTGGGCGACTCTGCTTGTTCAAGGCGAGACTCTCTATGAAACAAGATCCTGGAAGACCCGGTATCGCGGACCGTTAGCCATTCATGCAAGCCAGAAAGTCGATAAGCAGGCCTGTAAATATGAACCCATCCGTTCTTTACTCGCCAAGAATGGCTATACGGAACAAAACCTCCCTACGGGGGTTATCCTTGCAACTTGCGAGCTTACGAATTGTTATCAAGTCATCGACGCTAATCATACGTCAGCCATTTTGGATTGCGGGAAGGCGTGACGGGGGATGACTTCCTGTTAGGCGATTACAGTCCAGGTTATTTTGCGTGGGAAATAGCGGGTTTCCGTCTGCTGAAGCCTTATATTCCAGTGAAGGGAAAACTGGGACTATGGGAATATCCGATAGGCGAAGAGTTGATGATATGACCTATGTAAACAATCAATTAATGGAGGTTCTGACTTGACCAATCACTTATTTTCTCCTTATGAAATTAAAGGTTTACAATTGAAAAATCGGGTAGTCATGGCCCCCATGTGCCAATATTCCGTAACCGCTAGGGATGGCAAACCCAACGAATGGCATTACGTTCACTACCTTAGCCGCGCAATTGGCGGTGCAGCCTTGATCATCATGGAAATGACGGACGTTGAGCCGGATGGTCGAATAACCGACTTTGATTTAGGGATTTGGTCCGATGACCATATTCCGGCATTTGCCAGAATTATTGATGGGGTTCATGCTCACGGGGCCAAGATTGGGATTCAAATTGCTCATGCTGGCCGAAAAGCGGAAGATGCTAAAGAGCCAGTGGCCCCTTCCGCTATACCATATCCGGGATCCCGCTATAAGATGCCCCGCGCACTTACAGTCGATGAGGTAAATCAGATGGTACAGCTCTACGCTGATGCAGCCCGCCGGGCTGTTCAGGCAGGCGTAGATATGATTGAGCTTCACGGGGCGCACGGATATTTAATTCATCAGTTTCAATCCCTTTTACCAACAAACGCGAAGATGCGTATGGAAAAGACCTGACCAAATTTGGGGTAGAGGTCATACAGGCGGTCAAAAAGGAAATGCCTGCAGATATGCCGTTATTTTTCCGAATTACTGCCGTAGAGTACGCGGATGGGGGTTATGGTATGGAACATGCCATTAAGTTATCTAAAGCTTACCATGCAGCAGGTGTAGATGTCTTTCATGTAAGTTCTGGCGGGGAAGGACCCGTAGGGGAAAGAAAGCCTGGCAACTACCCAGGTTATCAAGTTCCTTTTGCGCGCAAAATTCGGGAGGCTCTTGGGGTGCCCGTCGTAGCTGTAGGCATGCTTGAGGACCCGGCACTTGCTCAATCCGTCATCTGCAGCGAAGAAGCGGATTTAGTGGCGATCGCCCGTGGCATGCTTCGAGATCCTTACTGGACTATCCATGCTGCTAAATCGCTTAGAAGTGAATATACCACCATTCCAAAGCAATATGAGCGGGCTTATCATTAATGGGAAATAGGGAAGCTATCCGAATGTCATTGAAAGAGAAGCGAGTCATAGTTGTAGGAGGCACATCAGGTATTGGATTATCGACTGCCAAGGCATTTCTGGATGAAGGGGCAAAGGTAGTTATCGCAAGCCGTTCCGCTGCCAAGCTCTCGGAAGCCAAACAAACGCTTGGCGGGAATGTTGAAGCTTACGAGCTGGATTTTCGGAGTGAAGAGAAAGCCGCGGAATTTTTCGAAAAGGTTGGCAAGTTTGATCACTTGGTGATCACCGCGGGCGAAGGCGCGATGGGTGAGTTCCGCGAATTGCCGGTTGAACAGGCGCAAACTGCTTTCGACAGCAAGTTCTGGGGCCAGTATATCACCGTTAAAGCGGCTATCCCCTATTTGAACCAAGAAGGTTCCATCTCCTTGACTTCCGGCGTTTACGGCAAACGGCCTCCGAAGGGGGCATCCACGCTGGCTGCGATCAACACGGCGTTGGAGGGTTTAATGCGGGGATTGACGGTGGATCTTGCCCCGATTCGTGTCAATGTGGTTTCTCCCGGAATCGTAGATACGCCTGTCTACGCAGGTATGCCGGAGGAAGACCGGAAATCCATGTTCAACGCCATTGCACGCCAATTGCCTGTCGGACGGATCGCGCAGTCGGAAGATATTGCCGAAGCTTATGTTTACCTTGCGAAAAACGGATTCACCACTGGCTCCGTTATCCTGATTGAGGGCGGGGCGCTCCTGTCCTAAACTCAGTACGTAAAACATATTAAAGATGCACTGAGAAGGTCATGAATATCTACGCGAGTAGAGTTCATGGCCTATTTTTCAAACAAGCTTTAACCAATATATTCAAGCCACAAGAAGCTCTATGCCCGGAAGGCCGGATCGCTGGCAATTGACCAGCTTTCCACGGGATATCAGGAGAGCTTCGCACAATACGTGTGAAAGTAAATTCGTTCCGGCTCGCCTATTCGAGCTCTCGCCTTCATAGAAAGTTAAAGAAGGGCCGCAGCTGACCCAAGTATTAATTTGCAATAAACTTGAAATCATTCCTTCACCTTAGATTAATATATGGAGTCTATAATAAGAGTCGACCCCCTTTTTTTATATGAAGTAGCTCTACAGCCCGTTGCTGTAGAGTATTTTTTTTCCTTACTGGCTCGATCTTCTTGATGAACGGGGGATCGTATATTGGAGCGAAATCCCGATGTGGGGCTTTCCGAAGGAAGTAGTTGGCCGATCCCGTCGTGATCGGGCGGGGCTACCGGATGATCGAGGAGATGATCGATCGCGACCTGCATCATCCGTGCGTCGTCTTCTGGTCTGTTCATAACGAGATCGATACGAACACCCGGGAAGGCTACGAGATTACGAAAACGTACGTCGATCTGGTGCGAAGCAAAGACACCTCTCGTCTGGTCACCTGCGCTACGCACCGCCCGCTGACGGATCTGACCCTCGGGTTGCTGGATGTCATCGGACTGAACGTGTACTACGGGTGGTACAACGGCAAGGTAGAGGAATTCGATGCGTTCCTGCCCAAATTCCATGCTTATGCGGCATCGGTGGGCGCAGGGGACAAGCCGGTGCTGATGACGGAGTTCGGCGGCGCAGGTATATTCGGCGATGTCGGCTGGGAAGAGGATCGGATGTTCAGCGAGGATTATCAGGCGAAAATTCACGCCAAGGCATTGGCTTCCTTCCGCGCCGACCCGAAGATCGGAGGCACGTACATCTGGCAGTTCGCCGATATTCACAGCGACACGCCCCGATTCCGGGACCGGGCAAGGGGCCCGGGAAGGCAAGGCCGGCACGCAGCAGGAGTAACCGATGCAGTTGCCTGTGCGGATTTTTCATTTCGGCAACTTTAAACTTCTTTGGTCGGCAGGAAAGCGACTCCTTTCATAGAATAAACTCCTATGTATACCATTGTTTTACACCCTTTATACGCTTTCTGGCAATCGATTATCGTATGCATTCAGGTATCATAGGGAGGAGTGGGATGTTGATGAAACATTGGGTTATACTGGCTGACGGCACGGCCGTGCCGGCAATCGGACAAGGTACGTGGCATGTTGGCGATAAGCGTTCTATGAGAAAGCAAGAGATCGCCGCTTTACGGCTAGGTGTGGAGCTCGGGATGAACGTGATCGACACGGCCGAGATGTACGGGGAAGGATTGTCCGAGGAACGGGTTGGTGAAGCGGTCGTCGGCATTCGGGATCAAACGTTTCTAATATCCAAAGTATATCCGCACAATGCCGGACGGGATCGCATAGCGCGTAGCTGTGAGCGGAGCTTAAAGCGACTGAAGACGGATCGGCTTGATCTCTATCTTCTTCACTGGAGAGGCGGCATTCCGTTGAGCGAAACGGTAGAAGGGATGGAGCGGCTCGTCGAAGCGGGGAAAATATTGCGATGGGGCGTCTCGAACCTGGATACAGCCGATATGGAGGAACTCATTCGTCTAACAAACGGTTCGCATTGCGTCGTTAATCAAGTTCTGTATCATCTTGGTTCCCGCGGCATCGAGGTCGATTTGCTGCCTTGGCACAGAGAGCATGGCATTCCTATCATGGCCTATTCGCCGCTCGCTCAAGCAGGGACATTAAGAAAAGGACTCGTTCAGAACCCGGTCGTGCAAGAAATCGCCGAGAACCATCGCATAGAGCCGTTCCAGCTTCTGCTCGCCTGGTGTATACAGAGCGGGGATGTGATTGCTCTGCCGAAAGCATCGACCGAAGAGCATGTGAGACAAAATGCGGCTGCCGGGAATATTGAATTAACGGAAGAAGATATTCGCCGGCTGGATGCGGCGTTTCCAAAGCCTACAAAAAAAGTGCCGCTGGATATCATATAAAAAGATGGCGGCACTTCAGCGAAAACAAGTCCGTAGGCTTCAACGAATAAGACCATTGCCCAGAGCGATGTCTTATTTGCTGTGGAACAACCGTGATAAATCAATCTTCCTGATTTGACCACGGCCTATGGTATAATAAAACACGAATTACAATACCGGAAATTTGGAAGTCATGACAGCTATCCTTTCGAGGACGCGTGTCGGAAAGACGTTCTCCAATAAATAGCGTTCAACGGATGGTTCAACCATAGGAATTTAAAGGCTGGAGGTGTTCATCATGCATCGCGTTAACTTGGATCCAAACGCCTTCAACGCGCAGGTCTTTGAATATGCCTGCCTTGGCATTGCTCTTATTGCTCCGGACGGTTTAATTCTAACCGTTAACCCTGCGATAGAGCGGATCTTCGGATATACCAAGGAAGAGTTTGACGGCAGGCAATTCGGTTTTTTTTCACATCCTGAAGATAAAGTCAAAACGATCAATGACCTGAAGCAGATGATGGAAGACAATAAAAGCGAAGTGCAAATAGAGAAGCGGTATTTGAGAAAGAACGGCGAGACGATGTGGGCGCTTGTTTCCGTCCGGTTGTTCCGTAATGATGAGGGGCAGCCGCTTTATTATATCGCACAGATCATAGATATTTCGGCTCAGAAGGAATCAGAGCAGCGGCTGCAAGAAACGGTTGAACGGTACACGTCGCTCAAAAAATATAATCATGACGCCGTTGTTTCTTTCGATTTGCAAGGAAAAATCATCCACGCAAATACGATGGCGGAGAAGCTGACCGGCTACCGCATTGAGGAAGAACTTAAAGGCATGGAGCTTGCCCATCTGATCGGAAAGCCCAATGTGGAGTGGATTTTGAAAGATGCTCTTCACGATAGCGCGGTAGAAGAAGGAATCGACACGGTTGTCACCAAAGACGGCTATACCATCGAAGTGCTCACCAGTATTGCACCGATCTTTGTAAACAAAAAAAATATCGGCTTTTATCTGATTTGCAAGGACATCTCCGAGCAGAAAAGACTGGTGCTGGCCAAGGAAATGGCTGAAGCTACGAATAAAGCCAAGAGCGAATTCCTTGCAATGATGAGCCATGAAATTCGAACGCCCCTGAACGGCGTCATCGGCATGACCGACCTTCTTCTGGAGGCGAATCTTGAAGTTGAGCATAAAGAATATGTAGAGATCATTCGTAAAAGCGGAGAAACCCTGCTTGGTATTATTAATGACATTCTCGACCTTTCAAAAATTGAGGCGGGAAGAACGGAACTGCAAGAAGAAACTTTCGATTTGCGTTTGTGCATTAAGGACAGCCTTTCTGTCGTTTCCGCCAAGGCGGATGAAAAAGGACTGGAATTATCGTACTCTATCAGTCACGACGTGCCCGAATACATTTATGGGGATGGCGATCGGCTCAAGCAGGTGCTCTTAAATCTGCTGAGCAACGCGGTCAAGTTTACACCTCGCGGGAGTGTATCGGTGGCAGTCAAGAAAGTCAAGGGGGACCGGGCGCGATTGGACTTCACCGTTGCGGATACGGGCATTGGAATCCCGACGGAGCGGCTCGAAGAAATTTTTGAACCGTTCGCTCAGATCGACAGCTTTATGACGCGTAAGCACGAAGGGACCGGTCTGGGGCTTTCGATAAGCAGAAAGCTCTTGGAATTGATGGGCGGGCAAATCCATGCTGAAAGCGATGGCATGAACGGCTCAACCTTTTGCTTCACCATTCCGCTAAACGAAATGACGGCCGCCGACTTCGAACATCCCCAGCATTCGATTTCCAATGCAGTGGATCAACTGAACATATTAATTGCGGAGGACAATGCGATCAACACGCTGGTGTTGAAGAAGCTGCTCGAAAAGATGGGTCACAACGTCTCCGCAGTCGTCAACGGCAAAGAGGCCATTGAAGCGGCGCTTAATGAAACATACGATATCATCTTTATGGATATCAACATGCCTATCGTGAATGGCGTGGATGCGGCGCGAGCGATTAAAGAGAAGCTGCCGTCTGGGAGGTGCCCCCGTATTGTGGCCGTTACCGCGAACGCGATAAAAGGCGATCGCGAGAAATGCCTGGCGGCGGGAATGGACGATTATGTCAGCAAGCCTGTGAAGATCGACATCATTAGAAAAATATTGCTTGCGTATGTGCATAGCCGAGGAAACATAGAACAAAAGCAACCTTATCATTAGGATGAGTTCAAAGTAAATGTGAAACAACCTAAAACCCATGCATGGGGTTTTAGGTTGTTTGAGTTCGCCACTTCTACACGGTGATCGTTACCCGTATGTCCTGCGGATAGTTGCCGAAGTTTTTGCCGAAAAGGCTGACGCCTCCACAATTCCCGCAATTCGCAGCGGATTCGGGAGACGAGATCCGAAAGAGCAGCTCCTGTCCTGCTTGGATGTTCAGTTGATGAATGCGAATGTCGGAAAATCTGACCCCATCGATAAACGTACCTTCATCGGTAATAGAGAGGACCTTAAGAAGTCCGTACTGTGTATCCACCCACCACTCGGGCGTGTATTTTCCGCGCTTGCTGCCAAAATCCCCCGGGCAGGTCCAAGTAGCAACATCGATGTGATTGATGGAGAAGGTAATATCCGACGGCCAATTGTCATTATAAAAAGGCGCCTCCGAGCAAATCTCCAAAGAAACGCTCAAGCTGGACGCGACTTCCTTTCCCACCAAATAATTCGGAATCCGATATTCGACAAAACCGCTTGCAAACCAGAGGTGCTCTGCCGTCATACGTTCGGGATCGTCGAAATAACGCGGATCGTCCATCATGCCGATGCGCTTGTAGGTGGACGCCAAACCGCAAGTGGGGTGAACCTCATGCCGGATGTATTGTCCAACCGGAAGGTCGACCGCGAATCCGCTTTGGCTCCCCGGCTTTTCTTCTTCGGCGGTTCGGAGTACTAACGTCAGCTTATCCACATTCAATGAGCAGCGCTTCTGCGTGCCTCGTTTTCCTACCGTATTCTCCGTGGAAACAATCCCGGCTTCCCCCAGCTTCTGGATGTGCTTTGTAATGATGGCTGAGGACAATCCTAATGCCTCAGCGAGCTCGCCAATGTTATAAGGCTTCGCATTCAATAATTCAATGATCCGAACGCGCGTTTCGGAAGAAAAGCATTCCAGCACGTTCATATTTCTCGTAGTCACGTCTATTTTCATACAGCAAGCTCCTAATCCATCCCATTATATAACCTAAATGTTAATTAATCAACTTTTCGTTGACAAAAAGGAATGAGGGTTCTATTATATTAACCATCATAGAATAAAGATAATTTTTTTATTAAACATAAGAAAAGGAGTGCGGATATGGCTCAAGCATGGATGAGGCAGGAGTATCCTCACACGCAGCTTATGAGGGGCTAATTTCAACCGAGAACCCGGCAGGAGATGAAGAACAGCGGGGGGCAGGTGATCAGACTGGCATTTATGCAAACGTTTTCCGTATTTGAAACCGCTTCATAATTCACCAACTGAAGTTCAAGCCTGAAGTGGGTAAGAATGACATTCGTTTTCGAACATAGTGGATGCACGCAATCGATACTCGGCTTATAGCCGCGTATTTTACCAGCACTGAAAGAAAATCTCCATCATTGACATACATAAGGGGGGCATAGTATTATGAGTCTCAGAAATATACCCCCAATGGGTATATTTTATAAAAGGAGGAAACAATTTGAACAATCAGCAAGTGACAATCAAGATTGAATGTATGGGTTGCAAACCATGTGTAGCCAAATCGAAAATAAACTTGCTACTCTAAAGAAGTAACAGGTAAAGTGGATTTTGAAGAAAGAACAGCAGCAATCATTCTTACTGAGCGCGCTTCACTAGAAGATGTTCTTAATACAATCAAGGGCATGGGATATCAAGCATTTGTTGAATAAAGGATTAAACAGAAATGATGTTATTGGAGGGGCATGAATATGAAAAGTATAGAATATGTGATAGGCAGGGTCATAATCGGTCTTATTTTCGCTTAAATGTGATTCTTCAAATTTATAAGTTGGTAAATTACAGCTGGATGGATGGCAATAAAAGGACTACCTTTCATTGCTTTGCTTCTTGTAGGGGCAATTATAGTGGAGCTAGGTGGCGGATTGATGCTTGCTTTCGGTTATAAGGAAGAATTGTTGTATTTATTTTGGCATTGTTCTTAGTCCCCACGAATCAAACTTTGCATAATTCTTGGGCAGCTCTTGAAGTGATGCGCGCTACCGAACAGTTAAGCTTTCTTCAGAATAATGCCAAAAGTAATGAGGTGCCGACATGAAAACCCTAATAATTCTATGTCACTCTACATTTGAGGAATCTAAAGTAATTAAAACATGGGTTAAACATACTAGAAATCACGATGAACTAACAATCATCATTTAGATATGGTATATCCTGACGAGAAAAATGATGATCAAATAGAAGAGAGTGCTAATGAGTATGTAAGCACCTCCTTAAAATCCATAAATAGTTGGTCTATTTAGTTCTAATATCAAAGCGTGGCTTTTCTATTTGGACTATGCTATCACAATACATTTTGGGGGACTTCCATGAGGATATTATTAATTGGAGCAAGTGGAACGATCGGAAACGCTGTTCGTGAAGAGTTGGCAGACCGCCATGAGTTTATTTCTGCTGGCAGGAATGGTGCCGATGTGTCTGTTGACATTACATCTCCGGAAAGTATCAGAGCCATGTATCAGACGGTTGGTAAAGTAGATGCTGTGGTAAGTACTACTGGAAGCACGCATTTCGGTTCTTTTCTCGAATTGACTCCGGAAAATAATGAGATTTCAATTCAAAGCAAGTTAAAAGGGCAAGTCAACTTAGTATTGCTTGGTCATCATTACGTAAATGATCGTGGTAGTTTTACTTTGACATCGGGAATTATTATGGACGACCCAATTGTAGGTGGGACATCATCCGCGATGGCCGGGGGAGCCCTTAAAGCCTTTGTTACATCCGCGGCAATAGAAATGCCTAGAGGGATACGTATTAACAGTGTAAGCCCTAATGTAGTAAAAGAATCAATAAAGAAGTATGGTCCGTATTTTCCTGGTTTTGAACCTGTGCCTGTAAGCAGGGTTGCATTAGCTTTTCGAAAAAGTGTAGAAGGTGGACAAACGGGCCAAACATATACTGTATATTAAAACAGTATTGCATTAATGGGTAACGATAGCGTGGGGCTGCCTGGAGGAAGTAACGGGCAGGTTAATTCTAGAACAACTAGTGAGTTCTACGGGGTATATAAGGAATGCGGAGTCGTTGTGCTGCTAGACTAAAAAGTGGACACGGAGAACCGAGAATGAGATAGAATAAAAAATATCTTAATTCGAGGTGTCCGACATGACTAAAAAGTACGACAAAGAGTTTAAATTGCAAACGATTCAGATGATTCAAGAAGAAGGTAAAGCGGTGGCGCAAGTATCCCGGGAACTGGGGATAAGTGAAAACACTTTGTAATGTTCCAGAGGATCGTTCTTGTTAGAACGCGACTTATGGAACCTTTTTTATTTTAGGTCAGAATGTGCCCCAGCAGAAACGAGCAGAAACGGTTAACTGAAATTCGATGAAAGCGTATATGTTTGTGTCGCGAAAGCGCATATGTTTGTGTCGCCGAACACTTTGCCGAGGTAAGTGACCGCTCCTTCTATTTCATTTTCTATTACGTAAAACTCAAGTTTGACGAAAGAGACAAGGAACTATCTTAATACTCAAATATACTTACCATTTTGATCCAGCCACAGTGATCAAAGTTTATAAAATAAGCAATTCGTCGGAAGGTTGAAACTGAGAATATAATGTATCATGATGCCCTTCAGGCTGTGCCTGCCGCATAGCGTTCGCAAACGGCTGCTGCGGAGGGATCGGCATTCTACAACGCCCTCTTTAGGGTGGAACGCAAATGGAAGGTTGCCTCACCGGAAGCGCGTTATACCACCCGGCTGGCCGAGAGCAAGCCCATTTTGGACAAGTCCCTGATTTGGCTGGAGACGCAGCGATAGCGGGTATTGCCCAAAGGATTGCACGGACAGGCGATTACCTACAGGTGGGGGAAGCTTAATGTTTTCTTACAAGATGGACGCATCGAGATTCACAACAATCGAAGCGAGAGGTCGATCAAGCCGGTTGTGCTTGGAAGAAAAAACTTTCTCTTTAGCAATACACCGCGCGAGCCAAGGCAAGTGCGATCTACAGTGTCGTGGAAACGGCGAAGGCGAATGCTTTGAAGCCGCATGCATATTTACAGCATTTGTTTGAGCAGTTGCCGCAGCTTGCCGATCCAAAAGATCCGGATGCGTTAAGCAAGTTGGCGCCTTGGTCAACTACTCTGCCGCTGATATGCCGCATATTCTCCAAATAACTCATATCGGTAACTTTCTCGAATAGTGGGGGGCTATTTGGCATGCTTTAACTCATGATCCGCATCTGTTCCTCGCGCGACAGCTCTATTCAAATTCTCATCTGTACGATCTCCTTTCCACGTGTGCTGGATTTGAGTCATACGATGTAAGAACTGACGGGGTTTTGGGCTTGTCCAATACGTTATGGATTTTTGCTGTGTTGTTTGGTCGGCATCTGTTCAGATGGGGTTCCTTTGCCTTGTGTACGGCGGTTTTTCTCATCCTTTGCCTGCTTCTTATGAATACTGTCAACGAACTGTTTCGTATCGTTCGTTCATAGAATGCGCCTCCTTCGTTGTGAGATGTGCTGCCCCATTAGGGTTGCCGAATTTTATTTCCATATTCTTGGTCGTTACTGCAGCTTCCTATACATCGATGGGGACATTCCGGTCAACTTTTTGAACAAACGGTTGAAGTGTGCAGCATCATAATAGCCAAGCTCAATCGCAATATTTTCGATATTAGCTCCAGTTGTTAAGAGCAGCTCCTCAGCCTTCGTAATACGAATCCTATGCATGTATTCAAGAGGAGCCATGTTGTAGTGCTTCCTGAAGCTTGTAATGATATGCGATTCGCTTCTCTTGGCGAAAAGTGCCAGCTCTTTAATAGAAAGAGGCTCCCGGTAATACTCCGTAATATAATTGCGAACCTTCTGAACAACGCTTGGCTGCTTGGTTGATCTTTGCTGCACCATAGACTCTTGATGAATACGCACGATCAATTCCAGCAGCATATACTCACAGATCGGTTTATAATACATATCCTTCTTGGCCCAAATGGTATACATTTGGGCGTAGGACTGCTTTAAATACGAATGAATCGACGCCGTTTTGAATACTACCGCTTTATTATTCAGGTCTGGAAAGTGTTGGAAAACATCGTCTCCTGTAAAATGGATCGAATATTTGGTATGAGCATCTTCATTGACAGCTTCGCCTTGCCGTCCCAACCCCTCTGCAATAAATAATACATCTCCCTTTTCCACGACATACTGAGTCCCCTCGATACGGTATGCACATGCTCCTTTTTCGACAAAAATCAACAAATGATGCGGGGAAGTCAGAATCTTATTATACGCTTTCCATTGTTCGGAAAAGTCCAGCAGAATTACATTTTTAATCGTCATTCACATTCCCTCCGCCTTCGTAATTAAGTGGGTTTCAATTACAAAACGATATTAAAGTATCATACAAGTAAATAAAAGTATCGTAAATAGTAAACATGTAATCCCCTTGATACAATTAAGTTGCAATAAAATTATTATACAATAATGAGCAAATCAAGAAGGGACGTTCTTCAAATGGAAAAGCGACGCAGAGTACTTATTATTGGAGCAGACGGATTAAGGCCAGACAACATAAGTGCCGATCATATGCCCACCTATTGTGAAATCTTGAAGAAAGGGACACGCTTCTCATCTTTTCATTCCTCCTACCCTTCGGCAACCCGCATAAGCATGAGCACATTAACGACAGGCGCATATCCCGGCCGTCATGGCGTATTTGGCAACTGTATGCACATCCCGGGCTTTCCGTTGGACAATGGGTGGGTCCAAACCGGCAATGACCGGCATTTGAGAGCTTTTCATAAAGAGACGGGAGGCCCTTTATTGCTGCTGCCGACATTGGGCGACCGATTGAAGGCTAACGGGAAACGATTTGCAGTCGCAGCTTCCAGCTCGCCTGGCGCTTCGTTCATTTGGGATTTTAACAATCCGGAAAATATTATGAATTCCGCCTCGACCTATGGCAGTCCAAGTCTCGTTGAAGCACACCGTCTGATTGGCCCTCCCGCGGAAGAGACCACGGCGCTCAAGAGAGAAAAGACGCTGTGGGCAGTCAACGTATTGACCGAAACGATTCTGCCCGATCCGGACAACGAGGTTATGGTGCTTTGGATCACAGAGCCGGATGCAGCCAACCACTCTTATGGTTTAGGGTCTCCGGAAGCAATCGAAGCGCTGAAGTTTGTTGATCAATGCGTAACGGATGTAGTGGCATCCATAAAGAGATTAGCTCTTGAAGATCAGCTCGATCTGCTTCTGATCAGCGATCACGGCCACATTAGCGTAGAGCCCCAAAAGCATCTAGGCGATTGGCTGAAGGAGTACGAGAAGGACAATCATTTACCCAAAACGTGGGGGACGTCGGATTATTATGTGTACTACTTCGGCCAAGGGAGTCCAGAACGGTCACAGCTCCAGCATTTGGTGGATTGGTTAAATAAACAGATCTGGTGCGGACTTGTATTTGCCCATCCTGAATATGCGAACGGGCTTTCGGGAGTTATCAGTATGGAGGAGCTGCTGGGACCTATTGAGCATAACCGAATTCCCGTGCTTGCCGTGAATCCCGTATGGAGCGATTCCCCTAATCTGTTTGGCGTTCCGGGTATTTTACACAACATTTCCAAGGACAGGCGATCTACTCACGGATCGACGAGTCCCTACGAGATGAAAGCTTTCTGCGTCGGATATGGTCCGGATTTTAAGGAAAACGCTGTATCTGACATCCCCTGCGGGATTGTAGATATTGCCCCGACCGTTTGTCATCTCTTGGGGCTATCGGAGAACGGTTTTGATGGGCGCGTTCTTTATGAAGGATTCAAGGGCGTAGACGACATTCCGCAATGCTCGGAGAAGGTGATATTCGCCGACCCCGAGGAAACGAAAGGACTCCGTATATTCCAAGTCAACGGAACCCGATATATCGGCGGCTCCTTCTTTAAGGAATAGTCGCGATAGCAAGGCAAACCATATTATTAAACGAGGTGGACACGATGAATCTTGTTAAATTAGCAAGCATCAGTACTGCAGTTCTCATCGCCATGCAGGTGACAATCGGTTGTGCCAGCGAATCCGCTGCTCCGGCAGCAAGTCCGGAGCCCAAGAGCAATCTGCTCGACACGATCAGTGAACCGATCACTTTGAAGGCGTATATCCCTACGCTGGATGACGCCAAATACAAACAATATTTCGCTGATCCAATCGCAAAGAAGTTTCCAAACGTAAACTTGGTTCGGCTGTCTCCTAAAGCTACTACCGGCAAGGCCGGTATGGAGGAGCTGATTGCTCAAGGCGAAACGCCCGACCTGTTCTACACGACACCGGCATGGTTCGGCAAGCAGAAGCCGATGGAGGTATTTGACGATCTTACGCCGTTAATAAAAAAATACAATTTTGACCTGCAGCGTCTGCAGCCTACACTGCCTGTCCAAATGAAAGCTTACTCGGATCCGGGAAAAATCGAATTCATGCCCGTATCCAGAGAAACGCTAGTTCTGATGTACAACAAGGGGTTGTTTGACCGATTTGGCGTTCCTTATCCGAAGGATAAGATGACCTGGGAGGAAGTTCGGGTCTTGGCAGGAAAGCTTACCCGTAACGAAGAAGGGAAAACGTACCGCGGCTTGGATATAACCCCCAACTTCTTAATTCACAGCAATCAGAGATCCATTCCTCTAGTTGACAACAAAACCAATACTCCATTGATTGCAAGCAACGCTTGGACCGATTATTTGAGTGAGCTGTTGAAAATATACGAGGTACCCGGGAACCGTCCAACCAGCAAAAATTTTGGCTCGCTCAATTCTTTCTTTAAGGATCAGGATGTGGCGATGTATGTAGGCCACCTGGCACATATGGATACCGTAGCCCGCCTTGAAAAAGGCTTGATGGATTGGGACTTAGTGACAATGCCGGTCTTCAAGGATCTCCCGAACCTAGGCACGCAGGAATATACAAGACTTTTAGCCATTACTCCCACCTCTAAGAATAAAGATGCCGCCTTTAAAGTCATTGCTCATCTTCTTTCCGACGAGGTCCAGCTCGAACAGAACAAGAGCGGAGTCATGACCGTTCTAAAGGATGATGCTATCAAAAAGCAAATTTTCAAGGACCTTAAGGATTTGGATGGGAAAAATATCAATGCTATTACGGCCCTGGAGACCGCTCCAACTAAAGAAACAAGTATACACATGGATTATGTCGTAACAGCGGCGGTAAGGGCAGTCGAGGCGATTGTAACGGGATCCACAGATTTGAACACCGCATTGCGGAAAGAAGCGGATGTTGCCAAAGGGAACATTGATCAAGTCATTAAATCGGGTCAATAGGCAAGTGACTTCAGCTAATTCATGCCGGAGAAAGGGCAGCGCTCATTTATGGAGATCCATATTTATCAACTAATCGAGGGAGCACGCAAGGCCAAGGGCTTGACCGTTATCATCGATGTTTTCCGGGCTTTCTCGGTTGCCTGCTTTGTAACAGCCAATGGTGTCAAGGATTTAATTCCGGTTGGAGATATCCAGACGGCGTACAGGTTAAAAGAGGAAAATCCGAATTACATTTTAATGGGAGAAAGGGGAGGGCTCATTCAGCCCGGCTTCGACTACGGGAATTCCCCTTCTTCCATTGAATTCGTGGACTTTACAGGTAAGACGGTCGTGCATACAACAAGCGCGGGTACGCAAGGAATCGCGAATGCAGTAGGCGCGGATGAAATCATTACAGGCAGCTTTGTAAACGCTCAAGCCATAATCGATTACATCCGTATGAAAGAGCCGGCCAACGTATCATTAGTATGCATGGGGTGGGAGGCGAAGGAAGAAGCGGACGAAGATACGCTGTTTGCACAATATGTGAAGAAGGTCCTGGAAGGACAGCCGGGAGATTTCAATTCCATCGCACACTTTATGCGTCACGAAAGTAGAACAGGAAAGTTTCTGGATACGCGCGATCCGGCGTCCGCTCCTCCCCGAGATTTTGATCTGTGCTTAAGCTTGGATAAGTTCAATTTTGTCCTAAAAGCAGAGCCCTACAGGGAATCGTTGGTTCGATTGCAAAAAATAAACCTATAACCGGCTGTCTCATGATGGTATGAAGCTAATCTGCGATCTCACTGAATCATCGATGGCTCGTTTTATAATGCGTGCTCCCTAATGATTTATTTGTTTTTTTTCTACGACTAACCAATTAACATACAATACCATTTTTCTACTTCTTCCAAGTATTTTGCGGGGTTCCTTCTAAACCTACGGCGTTTTGTTGTACCAATTAAACGTGCCTGCCACTCTAGACGTTCCTTATTCAAGTCATTGTTAGGGACACTTTGTAGCCGTTGTTCAAGATTTTTCATTGACGAAAATAAGACAATGTCTGCCGCGTCCTTGTTGGGACGGGGCGATACCACTGGTATGCATCCCCAACACGTTCCGGTAGAAGCGAATAGTCGAATCCAGATCCACTGTCAGCAAGGCAATGTGATGAATACCTTGCCAGGGAAGTTGAAATGTTTGCTCTGTGAAAGACATACTTCATCTACTCCTTCTCTTTTTCTAGACGATATATAAGGGCACATAGGCATGGCGAGGATCGCGAACGATAGGCCCTTGCATTTCCCGCTATTTTGCCCGTTCGAGAAACGCAGTTGGCGTGCAGCCCGATCATGTCTTGAATTCATGGATGACATGGGCTTGATCATGATAGCCAAGACGAGAAGCGGCGTCAGCGAAAGAAAGGGCTGGCTCCTGAATCAATGAGTTAAGCAGCGCCTCGAAGCGAAGGATACGTGCGAACATCTTGGGCGATACGCCTATGCGCTGCTTAAATCGTCGTTCAAATTGGCGCAAGGAGAGATCACAGTCAGCGGAAAGTGCACTCATACGGATATGACCTTGTGTACTGTAAAGCCGTTCAAGTGCAAATCGCAGAAAAGTCAAATCGGCAAGAGTCCAGCGCGTTCGCGCGTCGTTAAATTGCTGCGAGCAAAGGATTTGCCTGGCATAAGAACTGCGGCGTATCGTTCCCTCCAATGTGAGGGCAAGTCGGAGCCAGATTCCATCACGTGGTACAGTGAGCGGCATAGGTATGAATTCGTTCACGCCACTAAGTGTATCTATGAGAAATTTCGAAAAGCCTCAAACAGAACAACAAATATCTTTACGAAGTTACGTCGATCAATACGTATCCAGGCTCACAATTTAAGAAGTAAAATGCATTGAAACCCATCGCAACTAGCGGTGGGTTTTCCTCTGTTGGGAATGGGATAAGGTTCTTGTCATTTATGAGATAAGGTTCTTGTCATCCTGTCCGGCGACACAAACATGAGTGCTTTTAGATCCCCGTCAATTGGGGATTTTTTATTTCAAAGCACCTATGTTTGTGTCGCGAGGCCACGACACAAACATAGGTGCATAATCGTTTTGCGACACAAACATAGGTGCATAATCGCGGTGATAGTAAAGGTTGAATTTGTAATGTTTGTTCAAATGGCCATTAAGCTAAAGGGCAGGATAGCAGAATTTGTTAGCCTATTATTTAGTAAAGACATTACCGCTTACTGGACTATAGTCGTGCCATAAATTGGACTTGGGATGGTTACGGGACATTTCTTCTCCGAGATAAAATGAGCTATATAAAATTCAACTGGAGAGGAATATTTTATGGATAATTTGAGGAAAGTTCCGCAATAGATAAAAAAGTCGTTTCTTTTCTGGCTCGTTGCAATCGCAGCAGGAGTATTTGAAATGGTTATCTCCGTTATTGAAATACTATCAAGAGACTCAGGACTAGGAAGTAGTATATTCATCGCGGTTGGGACCAGAACGATAATCTTCGCAGGACTTGTTTATATCATTATAAAGATGTACCGAGGAAGAAACTGGGCGCGTATAGTCTTAGCAATACTTCTTGGGGGGATTGGAACTTTATCATTGGTTATTGATCCAGTCAAGTGGATTTTGGATGGGAATTCATTGGGTGGAGCCTTTTCTAGTATGACACTACACTCTTTTCTGTTTGGACTAAGTCGAATTGTTCATCTTGCCTCGGTAATAACGGCATTGATTCTTATGTTTCGACCTGCAGCCAATAAATATTTTTTTGCAGGGGCTTAAACGTTGTGATCATTCATACGGGTAACGATAGCGCAAAAAAATTCATTAACGAGGCCGCCGCAGGATCGATCTGGCGGCCTCGTTAAGCTAAAGGGCAGTTATCTTCGAAAATTATGTTAGAATAGCAGGATTGTTGATATAGTGGTAATATTTAACTGGGTATAGATGGGGGGAGTTTATGATTAATCTTTTGAAGAAGTGCAGCAATGTTTGAAGGAAAATGATTATACGAAATTTATAGATACATTAGAAAAATACGAATATCCTGCAGGATCTATCCTGCCATATCAGGTGTTGGAAAATGCTCTTGAGTATAACCGAATGGATTGGGCGTTCGACATTATTGACAGATACAGAATTGATAATTTGAATGACAAGGACAACCCCATAATCACGGCGGCCGCTAGGTATGGCAATAAATCGATATTTGAAAAGTTAATTACGCTCGGTGTGGATATTAACGCTATGACTCATGGGAAAACTTCTGCTGTTTATAGGGCGATTGCTTTTCAAAATTATGAAGGTATCCGTGATTTGCTTGAGCTTGGCTTTAATATGAAATCATACTCTGGCGGAAAAGCACTTCGCACAGCAGCTTGGAAAGGCGAGTTTGAAATGGTCCGCTTATTCGTCGAAAATGGAGCGGACGTCAATTTCAATGGTGCCGATCAGGTTTTTCCGTACTGTACGACCCCCGTCCAAATGGCTGCAGACGGAAATCATTTTGAAATCGTCAAATATTTGGTTGAGCACGGTGCAGACGTGACGATTAGAGACAAGTACGGAAACCGTGCGTTTCTAGAGGCACAACGACATAATAATAAGGAAATGATGGATTTTATTAAGCAGCTTGAACCGTCCATATGGCATGAAGCAGATAAACGGGCAGTAGAGCTTAAAAAGATGGGAATGCCGTCAGACATCATCAAATGGCTCGGAAATGAAAACCGTCGCATTGACCTCCCCGAGACATGCCCTACAGAATACATTGAGTTTGAAACAATCTTTGACGTGAAGCCGATAGAATGGAAAGGTAGGGTATTTCTAGACTTTGCAAAAGACGTCGAAAATTATGGCGGTACCGGTTTTATCATATGGATCCCTGATCAAAAGTGTTTAGGTAGCTTGGATGTGGAGCATGAAGAGCTATTCATCTTTCGGGGCGTGAAGTGGAACAAATTCATTAAGAGGTTGCCGGTCTTCGTCAATCATGTGTTGAATGGTCAGCCGATTGATGAGCTCTATAAATAAGGCTTCTCGGTTTATGCAGCATAATTAAAAATCTGCAGTAACATTTTTGAGAATACATACAGAAGAGAACCATTTTTGGTTTAGCTAAACTAATTTTGTTGAAATAACGGGAACGATAGTGTGGAGCTGCCGCAGGGTAGCTCCACTTTTATACTCATTGAAGTAACGGGAGTTATGCTGAATGCTTTAGGGTTATAATGAATTTATTCAAATTCAGCGTTTAAGAAAGGAAGTCCAGAATGGATAACAAAACCGAGAAAGAAAAAATGTTAGCTGGAGAATTATATCTTGCTTCCGACCCACAGTTAACCAAAGAACGTGAGAATGTAAGAAAAATGTCTCGATTGTTCAATCAAACCCTGGAGACTGAATATGAAAAGCGAACAGAAATCCTTAAGAATCTTTTCGGATCAACAGGCTTGAGCCTCTATATTGAACCCACGTTTCGTTGTGATTACGGCTACAATATCCATGTAGGTAACAATTTTTAGGTAAGCTTTGATTGTGTGATTTTGGATGTATGTGAAGTCCGTATCGGTGAAAATTGTTTTATAGCACCTGGCGTACATATCTATACAGCCACTCACCCACTCAATCCTTTTGAACGGGTTTCTGGTGCTGAATTCGGGAAACCTGTAACGATTGGTAACAATGTTTGGATAGGAGGAAGAGCGGTAATAAATCCAGGCGTAACAATCGGGGATAATGTGGTTATAGCGTCAGGAGCAATAGTGACTAAAAACATTCCCAATAATGTTGTCGTAGGAGGAAACCCTGCAAAAGTTATTAAGAACATTGATATTTAATTGATTCTTTAATATCTGACTGGAATGTTAACGGGTAACGATAGTGTGGAGCTGCCGCAATGGACAGCTCCTCTTTGATGTTCATTGAAGTAACGGGCAGGATACTTCCAATATGTGCTAATATAGTTTGCATACGAAGGAGCAGAGAAAGGAGATGTATTTTATCGATGTTTGCCGTCATAGCTGATATACACGGGAACTATCCTGCTTTAAAGGCTGCACTCCAAGCAATTGATCAATTTAACGTAAATCATATATATTGCCTTGGTGACATGATTGGTATCGGTCCGGATAGTAATGAAGTACTCGATATGTTGTTTTCTAGGGATGATATTTCAATGGTCACCGGTAACCACGATGAAGCTGTCCTAGCTTTACTTAATGGCGAAGAATATCCGGTTAGCCATTCGCATGTTAGGAGTCATCATGAATGGATAGCCAATAGACTTGATTTTTCCTTTATTGAAAAACTGAGGAGTTTGCCGAGGTCTATAGAACTTACACAAGATAACCTAAGAGTCCTATTAATTCATTACCACATAAAGCAATCCAAACTTATCGAACATATCAGTAATGATCCATTCAGTTCAATTGTGGAACCAAGTTTAGATAATTTATCTAAGTTGTTCTCTGATCGTCAAGAAAATCTTATTTGTTTTGGTCATCACCATCCTATCCATTATTTTAATCATCAAAGTCGAACGTACTTAAATCCAGGTTCTCTTGGTTGTAATAATAAGCCGACCGCACGTTTTGCACTTGTTGATGTTGCAGGCGTTCAATCAAGGACAGAATTAAACGATGTCAATTATGATAATACAGATTTTTTAAAATCATATTCGAAGTTAAATGTCCCAGATCGTGAGTTTATCCTAAAGGTTTTTCACGGCGATCAGCTTCGTTGATTACGCTAACGGGATACGATAGTGAGGAGCTGCCGCAGGGTAGCTCCAATTTTATACTCATTGAACGAACAGGATAATTTAGTTATATATTGAATAATTCCTATGAACTAATGATGTTTGGGAGGGACGAAAAGCTTGATTATTCCAGAATTAATATTGGTACTCGAACTTATTTACGAACGGCTTTCAATGACCCAAATTAATTGGGCTCTCACAGGAAGTACAAGCTTTGCATTACAAGGATTGCCGTATGAACCTGGAGACATCGATATTCAAACAGACCAACAAGGAGCATATGAAATTGAATCGT
>NZ_JBHSRV010000032.1:0-23268 GCF_042659105.1 Paenibacillus allorhizosphaerae
TCGTGACACCATAGCGCAACGACCTTCCTCACCAGCCGTAAGAATAGTATAAAACGTCGCACCAAAATTTTCATCCTCTGTGGCGCCCGACAGGGCATGGGGGGCTAACGGGTTACGATAGTTGAATAAAACAACAGAAAGATCCGTCGCGGCGGATCCTTCTTACATTGCACAAAATATTGGGCATAATAACAAACTAATTCTGGTTAATATGTTGGCGGGCACTGGAGTGAATCATTTTTAAACGCGGTTGCGATTGCCCTCACGCTGCTTTTGATTCAATAGGACCGCAACGCCCATAATGACTATACATGTGGCAGCGCCTAATTCATAACCTTGTTCTTTTGCTCCAAATAAACCTCCGATTACTCCGCTTGCAATCATACATAATCCGCAAATCATACCAACTTTTCCGATCATTCTGAACACTCCCTCGTTTTTTCTTATGTATTGATCTTACCAAAGCGCATCTTCACAGATCAGTGACCTTCTTCACGAAAATGATATGGCAATTCTCACATTAGTCGTGCCGGGACTGTGAGGATTGTCATCTTTTCAAATGAAGAAGTTTTTCTTGTTCACTCTTGTCATAACGACGAAGAAGCTGTTGCTGATCCAGAAAACCCAAAAGACTACTTGGATTAGTTATTTATGGACTAAAATTACCCTTCTTTGCAGCACTAGCGGGTGTCCGTAACTATGTGGGTTACAACCCAAAATCGGATCCAAGGGGTAAAAAGGAGCGCGGGTTTCCTTTTGTAAAGGGGCTTGGAGGAACGAGTCTCAGGGAGGGGTCCATGTTATTGGGAACGGCTTAGGCGGATGCTGTGACAAGCACCTATTTGCATGCGTATGTTGAGAATAAGGGAGGTTGAGGCAGTTGAAATATGCAAGCATGTCTATCAAGAACAAATGGCAAAAGACCAAATGGCTGCTAAAGCATCGGAGATTGCGAAGGCATATCCCCCGAACTGTGCCGTTTAACAGAAAAAATTTGCAGATGATGCTATCTGCTTATCCGACTGTCTATTTTAAGCCAACGGGAGGTACGGGTGGGTTTGGCATCATCCGTATCAAGAGAATGGCGAGAGGGTACCAAACAAAACTCAATACCGTCAAATCGCCAAGTCCGACACAAGTCCATTTATATAAGAAACTGTCCCGGTTCTCAGGAAGGGAATCGTATCTGCTTCAGCAGGGGATCCAACTTGCCAAAACGAAAGGTAAGCCGTTTGATATCCGAGTCATAGTTCAGAAGACGAATGAAGGAAAATGGATAAGCACGGCCATTTGTACCAAAATAGGCAAGCCGGACATGGTTGCCACGAATTATCACCAAGGAGGTAGGCTCGGCTATCTTAGCAATATGCTGGCGGGAGCAGGGTACGAGCACGATTTGATCCTTCGTAAGGAAGCTGCATTGAAGCGGCTCGGCGTTGCTGTCGGAAAGAGCTTTGATCTTTATCGAAGGGGCTTTAGAGAACTGGGGCTGGATGTGGCTCTCGACACCGAGGGGAAGCTATGGATTCTAGAAGTGAATACGAGGCCGGCAATTTATCCATGGAAGCACTTGAAAGGCAAAATGCTGTATCGTCGCATCATGTCAGCTGCCAGGCAATACGGCAGAGTCACGTAGTTAGACAATAAGAAATACGGCGGTTGTCGGTGACAAGAGCTTTCATTGTTATCCGTTCATGTTTTCTGATACCTTCTGATCAAATCAAAGCGGTAGCCTGGGACACGAGTTTCCTTGTCCATAGCTACCGCTCTTTCATACGCTCACGCAGGTATATGTGCTATCAAGAACTTGATCCCATCGTACGACCGTAAGAAGTGGAATGTGACTAAGCAACCGGGAACGATAGTGTGGAGCTGCCGCAGGGTAGCTCCACTTTTATACTCATTGAAGTAACGGGCAGGATAACGTGGTAGCGATCCTTATAGTGCGTTCCCTTATTTCTGTCGACACTGTTTTTTCATGATATATGCAGTGGAATCATTTACTGATAAAGCACAAAAAAACGCATTGTCTACGAACGCGACAGTGCGTTTTTTTGTGCTTTTGTGTTCTATTTTAGTGTTGTTGCAGTTCCTTAGCTCTTCAGCCAATCAATCGTTCAAATCGGCGATGTCGAGCCCGCGAAGGCGTGCCTGGTCGGCAATCATACCGATCTCGGTGATCTTGCCATCCACAACCGTGAATTCGAGAATGAATATCGGTTGATCCAAATGACCTGCGATGACGCCTACCGATCCGTTCACGAGTACCGGCTTCATGCCCTGGGCACGATCGGTGAATTGCTTGGCCTGCTTGGCCACGGCCTCTGAACCGCGAACAACCGGTGCATTTGCAACTGGCGCGAATACGGGGTCGTTTCGAAGTACGACATTCGGATCCAATACCGAGAGCAGTTTCTCAAAGTCTCCGTTACGCGACGCGGCGAGGAATGCATCGACAAGCTCCCTTTTTCGCTGAAGCTGCGCAGTTTCCGAAGTCGTTTCGGCACCCTGGACTCGGCGACGAGCGCGGCTCGCAAGCTGCCTCGCTGCGGCTTCGTTGCACCCAATAATGAGAGCGATCTCCGAGAAAGACAAGGCGAATATATCGTGAAGCACGAACGCAATGCGTTCAGCGGGATTCAATTTCTCGAGGACAACGAACATCGCATTACCGACGGAGTCAGCCATCAGCGCTTCATGCTCGGGATCACTTCCGTCTTGATGACCAGTAACCGATTCTGGTGCGCTAGCCATCACAAGCTCTTCACGCCTCGACTTGCGTGTTCGCAGCATATCAAGACACACCCTCGAGACGATCGTTGTCAGCCATCCTCCCATATTCTCGACTTCGCCCGTATTTGAGCGGATAAGACGGATCCATGACTCCTGCACAGCGTCATCTGCTTCGCTCCGTGATCCGAGCATCCGGTAAGCTACCACCTGCAAATGATTCCGATGCGTCTCGAATTGTTCAACAAGCCAGTTGTGATCGTTCATGCGCCACTATCCCTCCCTTTGTTTCTTATTTATCTACTTATATGTCGTAAGAAATTCTGCAATTGTGACGGAGTTTGCAGGAAAACTACAGTTTTTATTTCGAGTTTCTCATTAAAACACTGTTCGCGGTTTCTGTCACGTTTCCTTCATGACTTACGACATAGTTAATGACAAGGGAAACCGGTCTATGTGAAAGAAGAGTCTACCGGTGTCCGTTGAAAACATTTAAACCGAGGAGATGATTGTTGTGAGTACGAGTTTGATCTCTTTTCTTGAAATGAACGGAAGCGCGAATGAGGCCATCGATTTATACGTGAAGGCGCTGGATGCCAAGGTCACTTATATGCTTCGATTCGGAGACATGCCGGAAAATCCGGACGCTCCACTGTCGCCGGAAAAGAAGGACTGGGTGAATTACGCCGCCTTGAAAATCGGCGATTCCGAACTACAGATTACCGATAATGTTACCGGAAGCACCTACGAGAAGGGAACGCAAATCACCATCGTTGTTCAAACCGACGACAAAGAAAAAGCTACCCAATATTTCGAAGCATTGAAGCAAGGCGGTCGAGTGAACAACCCGCTACAAGCAAGTTTCTTCAGCCCCGCTTACGGTAATGTAACGGATAAATTCGGTATCACGTTCCGGATCCTTACAAAAGGACGTCAGTGATCAATCGCTCCATTGATTTAGTGCATCATAAACACGCAAATAGTAGGGGATATAGCAGCTCTGCACGCATTGTCAGCGGAAGAGACGCTTACTTTTTGAGGAGTCATTTTACCTGACGAGAATCTGCTTTGAAATATGTTGTCATTCCGTTAACGGGAAACGATAGCGCAATAACCAGGGAGCAGATCGCCGCGATGAACTGCACCCTGTTCCCGTTACCCATCCACTGCATAACATACCGAGATTAGAGTTTTTTCTTGGAGATGACTTCGGAAGAAGATGCAACTTATACCAATCTTGTTCGTCTATCAAGGGATGGATAGGAGGTGTTATTTATGTCTGAAAGTTGTACTAAGTGCGGCGCCGTTCACACTGGGGAGAATACATGCGAATCGATTTTCGGCGAATTTATGGCACTTGAGTTCACAGATCCCGGTTACGGACGGGTTCATTTTCTCACCGTCGCCTGTTACATGGTTCAACATGAGGGCTACAGCGATGAATTGTATGTCTGGGTGCAAGCCGCGCTGCGAAAATACCTGGAGGAAGGCCACACCACGGAGATGATTCGCCAGGATGCCGCCCAAGGACCCGGACGCACCAAGGGGATTCGAAGGCCGGCGGATGCGCCGCCTCTTCCCAAGGTTGCCTGGTCTATGACGATCGCCGATGTGGCAGCGCAGATGCAGGATGCGGAAAGCTATTGCAAGCTTATTGAACAATGGGGACATACAACGTTGCAAGAGATGGGACCGCTTGTTTTGAAAAGGTGATAGGATGGGTTATAGTACAGCGAATTTGCAAAGATAATTAAAGCAATGGGGAAACGATAGCTGAATAAACAACTAAGACGCAGCTGCCGGCATCGATTGGTAGCCGCGTTACGTTAACGGGCAGGATACTTCCAATTATGGTAAACAGAAGGATATTGCAATGAAATAAATGGAGGTGCAAAAATTTTCATGAAAAAGGGCTGGTGCATTTGCAACCCGGCCCTTTTAATCTGAAAAAATAAAGTTGTAGATTGGTGGCGGGAGCGTAATAAATTAGAGGTAATTGGTACGTCATTATTTTTTCTAAAATCGCTAGGGCTAAAAAGCCCTCTGAAAAAACCATACGCATCCCAAGATTAATACAGCAGTAGACACACTAGGCAAAAACCACTTATAAGATAAGCGTTTATTTATGAAAATGAGAGTTGGGAATATCAAAGATACAATAAGGACTTGACCTAATTCAATACCCACATTAAAAAACAATAAAGACGTAGCCAAGTGAGTTGCACCTAAATGAAGCTCTGCCAAGATTCCTGCAAACCCAAAGCCATGAATTAATCCAAAAGCAAAGGCTATCCAGGGGGCGTGATTGGATTCAGGTTGGAAGATGTTTTTAAGCGCTATATAAATAATACTCAGCGCAATCGCAGATTCAATTAACTTACCAGGCAATTGCACGATTTCTAGCGTTGCAAGAGCCAACGTGATGCTGTGAGCGATAGTGAATGCCGTGACTAAAGAAAGGATATGACGAATCGTCATGGCGCCAATGAGTAAGCTGATAACAAATAAAATGTGGTCATAACCCGTAAATATATGCTTTAATCCTAACAAAAGAAATTGTTTTGCACTGGTGAAAAAACTCATTTCTCCGATATTCAATTCTCTTACCTCGTATGTAAAGATAAACTCCTGTTGTTTTTCTCCAATATGTACTTTTGCCATGTTAGCATGACTAGGATCGCTGTCTTCAAAGAATACGTTGTAACGAACTATCAAACTTTCTAGAGCTTTATTAACAGAATAAGAAAGGGTAATATCAGCAAAAGCACGTTCCTTTATCTTCAAGACAGACGTTTGATTAATCGTGCTTTCAACGGGAATGCTGTCTGCGTAAACCGAAATATGAGTACTAATATATTCTTGGAGAGGAAGTTTGTTTTGGGTGATGATATTGTTCAATTCCTCTAAGTTTTCAACGTTTTGTTCATCGATCTTGAATCCAACCGCATGACTTAATTCAATGAAATCGAGTTGCAGGTTGTAATTGATCTTTTGACCCTCAACATCTATTTTGGAAAAACCCTCGCTGTTATTGCTGTGTGCACTCGCGACCGGCGGGAATGAGATTAAAAAAGCAATAGCTAGAGTCATGATTAACCATTTAAATTTCACTATTACTACACATCCTCATTTTTCATTTCAAAAGGAAAGACGAGGAGCTAGTTGACTTAACTCCTCGCTGCAAACCATTTACGTGAACTTATTTCAAATTCATAAAGATTGGATTGGAGTAGAACCAAAGGTCTTTCCATGGATCTTCACCTTTAGGATCAACGCTTGGTTCGAGTTCATTTGTATTCGTTCCGCGAACCCTGATGTAACTATCCTGGTTCACATCTTTCAATGTATACGTTATAGTCATATACTCGCCATCTTGCTTCCATTTGCTTTCGTCGAATCTAGCTACCACATTCGTAGTGGGGTTGGTTGCCGTTGAACGGTCTTCCACTTTTCCTGTTACTTTACCCATGATAAGATCGACACGATTTACTTTCGGGTTATCACCGTGGTTATTGGCTACGTTCGGGTCTTTGAATCGAATCGTAATTGTTACATCGCTTCCATCTTTCTTTGGGATATTTAATGTTTCACCGATGGAAGCTCGATTGCCATTGGATTCAGCATGAGCAGGGGACTTTCCTACCGCTTGCGCAGTCACATCCAATTCATTGATCAAATCGCCGGTTGTTACGAATACTCGTCCATTACGCAGACCATCCAATATATCTGCGTGAGTTTTCTCTGCCTTCACATAGGTTTTGGAATATTCACCAGGCCAGAAGTCGCTGCCGCCGTCACGCCAGTTTACATGTGAATCAGAAGTTGATGTGATCCACCAATGTCTTCCCTCACCTAACATGGAATCCCAAAGACCGCCTACTTTTGCGCTCATCTGATCAAATCCGCCCATTGTCGGGAAGCTGCCATAACCGCCTCGGCTACCTTTTGGATCAATGGAACCATCTGGATTGATTGCGCCAGCTTGATGACCAGGCGCTCCCTCCATACCGACGGATACATTTGGTGCTGTATCGTTCCAATTACGGAACTCTTGTGGAGTATCCTGCCCCCAAACACCATCTGCATTAGCTGAACGTGCAGGATGATTTGCAAACAGAACAGGAGGTTCTTCTAAGTCTTTCATGTAATTTAAGGTATTAATCATATTGGATTCAGTATCCCGCTGCGGGTCAGTAGGATAAGGATCGCGTTTATTAAACTTACTTTCAATATTATAAAGTGTTTGCGACTCTTGATCGGTCTTCGGAATGATTAACGAGCTATGATCCGCTGCGGGTGTATCTAATTCCATACCATAGAATAAAATCATGTCCGGGACCGCTTCGCGGGCTTTGAGTACTTCGGGATAAGCTTCTTCCAAATTCACTTTTGAATGGTTCGGACCGCCGTGATCAGTGGAAACCATCCAATCCACGCCGTACGATTTAGCCATTTGAGCGTTCTTCGTAATTGGGTAAATGGCATCTCCGCCTTTGATAGGTGTTGGTGGAGTGGTAGAATTATCCCAACCGACACTCCATTCACTATGAACGTGATGGTCCCCAGCGAGCCAAGCAGCCTCCTTTTTACTCGATCCTTTTGCTTCTGCTGTTGGAGGTTGGAACCCATTGGTAAAGCCCTGCGTGGTAAAAGCTGCTGTGGCGAGTAAGGTTACCGCCAACATTGGGAATGATTTACGATTCAATCTCAAAATCTCTCACACTCCTTTTGATTTATAGCTTCGAGTCAATGATAGCTATAATTTGTAAAGTTAAATCATTGGCTATGTGTGTTTATTATTAATTTCATGTAATATATGTACGCCAAATGTAGGCATATTTGTGTCATTAGACAACACAAGATGTCGAGAACATTGTCACATTCCTGATTTTGTGTGAAATTCCAGAATTAATTAGAATTGTTTCATAATTCGTTAGATTCATTATTATTCATATAAATGAAAAAAATACGCTAAGGCAGGCAAAGAGGATTATTGCCAACCTTAGTGTATTTTTTCGGTTGCGCTTGCCTTCTCCGAATATACCTTCAATCCACTCGGACGCCTCGAGCCGAGCCAATCGTCGACTTCGATGATCCGATGAGGAGCTCAAGCGTCCGCGTAGCGGCCAACAATGAAATCGGAGCCTAACTCTTTAAAATGCAATTCGAACAATTTCCTTCGGAATGCCTTCAAGGGAATAAAAATATGAAATATTAAAGTTGAAAAATGAGAGATTCGCATCAGCGAATCAAGCTACAATTAGCGCATGAAATTTCATGTAAGGGTTTTCGACATTGTGGGGGGTTAAGGCTATCGTTTCCAGCAACTGAAGCTGAAGCATCAATTAAAAGGAGGCCGAAACAAATGAAAAAAAGTATGCTTGGCTTGCTCTCAACATGCTTGGTGATACCGATGCTGTCTGCATGCGGATCGAATACTGTTAATCAAGCCAATCGTGAGACACCGGCAAAAATGTCTGAACAAAAACAGCCTGAATCAATCGTCGAATTGAAGATGATGCCGTACAGCACTTCGACCAATCAGGAAGACTTCGAGCAGTATATGAAACCGTCAATTGAAAAAAAGTTTCCTAATATCAAGGTCGAATGGATCCAGCCGGATAAGAATAAAAGTTTGGATACGTTAATCGCTTCCGGCCAAGTGCCTGATATCGTCATTACAGGTTATTCGACCTTGCCAGTCTTGAGACAGAAGGATTTCCCTCAAGATTTGAACCAGCTTGTCAAGAAAAATAAAACGGATCTCAACGTTTTCGAGCCTAATGCGCTGCAATCGGTGAAAATTTACGGGGAAAACGGCGAGTTGTTTATGCTGCCTTACTCGACCATATTTTTAGCGACATTTTATAATAAAGATATTTTTGATAAATTCGGCGTTCCTTATCCGAAAGAAAATCAAAGCTGGGAGGAGCTGATCGAGTTAGCCAAGAAGCTGACTCGCACAGTCGACGGCATATCCTATCGAGGACTGCTGCCGCATTATAACCACTCCTTGATCGGAAAGGGACTTTCCTTGTCGCTTGTCGACCCCAAAACGAATAAAGCGGTATTGAATACCGACCGCTGGCTTGAAACAGCCCGGTTGGTTAAAGGGATATACTCTATACCCGGGAATGAGAAGCCAATTGCCCCGGACAAACCCTTTGTAGAAGGGACTATGGCCATGATGCCGTACTGGGGGCAAGCAACGGTTCTCAAACTTCAAAACCAAACGAAGGCAGGCAATCCAATCAACTGGGATATGATTGCGTATCCTCATTTCAAGTCGGAGCCGGGGAAAAACTTTGAAATCGTCACTAACGTATATACGCTTTCGAAAGTAAGCAAAAATCAGGAGGCCGCTTATAACGTCATTTCTTATTTATCCACATCCGAAGAGGTGCAATCGCTGGCGCTTAAATACGGCAACCTACCTTCCATCAAGATGCAGGGGGCCGAGGCTAATTTTGGAAGCGCGCTTCCTGAATTGAAAGGGAAAAATATTGCAGGCTTATTCAAATCGAACTACCGGGAAAATCATCTGCCTTCAAAATATGATCCGATTGCGATTGAAGCGTTCAATAATCAGATGAACTCGATGCTCAAAGGGGAGATCGACGAACGGACGGCGCTTCAGAAGGCCGAGGAAGAAGCCAATAAAAAAATAGCATCAGAAATGCTTAAATAAAGTCACAATAAGTGCCGGCACGCCAGCTTATCGCTATCAAGCGCGGATTGCCGGCATTAAGGTTTGACGATTCGGCATGGAGGGAAGCCTCTAATTTTATAAAACTTAACGCATTAGGAGTTAAATATGTTAAAAAACAAAAATATATCGTTATTTGATGAAATGCAATTATTTGAGCCGGGTGAGGGCGGATATCCGGTGTTTAGGATTCCGGGCATCGTCATCACGAAGAGCGGTATACTGATTGCCTACACGGAAGCCAGAAGCACTCCAAGCGACTGGGCAAACATCGATCTTGTTATGAAGCGAAGCACGGACGGGGGGAAGACCTGGGAGCCGTTGCAGGTTCTCGTGCATAATTCGCATTCCGAAAGTGTGACCTACAACAATCCGCTTATGATTGCCGAGAAAGACAACGAAGCCGTTCATTATTTGTATTGCAAAAATTATCATGAAGTGTTTTATACGAAAAGCTCGAACGGAGGATTGGATTGGTCCTCTCCAGTCAACATAACCCCGACGTTCAACCGCTTCCGGGATGAGGGACAATTGCCGAAACCTTACCAATGGAAGGTTGTGGCAACCGGTCCGGGGCATGGCATAGAACTGCGTAACGGCAGGCTTTTGGTACCGGTTTGGCTGGCTAACGGCGAAACAGACCGGAGTCATGGCCCGTCGGTTATCGCAACGGTTTTCAGCGATGATAAAGGAGCTTCGTGGCATGCGGGAGAAATCATTTATAATACGCCTGATGTGGAAAATCCGAATGAAACTACAGCGGTGGAGCTGGATGAAGGATCTGTTATGCTGAATATCCGAAACAACTCGAGTCGTCGGGCGATTGCGGTCAGTCGGGATGGAGCACAAGGCTGGAGTGTACCAAAATTAAACGAAGCGTTAATCGATCCGAAAAATTTTGGCAGCTCAGCAAGGTACTCCTTCTCAGCAGAGGATGGCCACAGCCGCATTCTGTTTATAAATGCCAACGACGTGGAGCACCGGAGAAATATAACGCTGAAAATGAGCGAAGACGAAGGCCTGACATGGAAATATGTAAAGGTTATTCAACCCGATCAAGGCGCTTATTCCGATATCGCTATTTCTCCTAAGAAAACTATACATGCTCTTTATGAGCAAGGGTTCGGGATCAAGTCTGTCATTTTGAATAAGGAATGGCTGATGAACGGCTCTGAATTGGAAAGTTTAATCTTTGATACAGGTAAGCTTAGTCCGGTATTTAGAAGCGATAACCGTAAATATGTATTGGATGTAAGAGAGGACATAGCTTTGCTGCAGGTTACGCCGAAACTGCCGATCCATACGGCTGCCACTATAAAAGTCAACGGTCAAGCCATGGCATCCGCGACAAATCATATCGTAACACTGAATGCGAGCGGAGAAACATTAATTAGGCTGCTCATTGAATCTCCTCAAGGTGAAGTGGCCGCCGAATACGAAATTACGGTTCGCAATAGCTTGCCGAAGGGAGCTCTCGTCGGATACTGGGAGATTGAACGAATAACCACAGACGGCATAACGCCGGATTTGAGCGGGTTGAACAATGACGGTCACATGAATGGGGGATGCCAAGTTTTTGGAGACAAGGCGATGCGATTTAAGGATAATCACGTTGATGTTGCGGGAGATCAAGGGATTGCCTTCGGGACAGGCGACTTTACCGCCGCACTTTGGGTAATGCCGGAGCAAATGAATGACATGATGACGTTGCTTTGGTACGGGGATGTCGGGGCGGGCGCAAGAGGATGGTTCTTACGCACACAAGAGCACAATAGATTGTTTTTTCGAGTCGGCGGGGACGGTGCGCAAAATTTGGCGGCAACGAGTTATACCGAATTGTTGGCTTCGGGAAGATGGACGCACATGGCTGCCAAACGGAAATTCAACGAAATGACCCTATACATGGACGGGCGCGAAGTGCTCAAAAAGCTGACATCTCATATTTTTAACGTCAATGGACAAAACGTGTTAACAGTCGGAAAATCACCATCCGAGAACGGCTGCCCCTGGATAGGTATGATCGATGAGGTGCGCTTGTACAATTATGCTTTAACAGACAGAGAAATCCTGCAAATCTATGAGGATACGCAAAGCAGAAGTGAAAGATTTGAAAAATAAATTACTCTGTGAAGCAAAAGAACCGGCGAATAAAAATATATAGATTAATGGCAACGATGCCGTTATGAATATACAATCGGAGGGCAGACATGATTTACCGCAATGTGGAGCTGCATAATGTGCAGCAGATCGAAGAGACAGCGGACGGCGTTCGCTTATGCCGGGTTCCGGAGCATGTACGGATGAGCCTGAACGAAAGCGCGAAAATGAACAGAGCCTATAACACCTGCGGCTGCGAGCTCCGCTTTAATCTGATCGGAGAAGAAGCAAGAATCGTGCTGCGCAAAGAGCCCGGCAAGACGGTCACGAAGCACGGGCTCGCCGAAGTATATTTTGGCCCGTTTCAGGCGGCTTACCCGACTACGCCTGCAGCCGTAAGCTCGGACGGAACGGAGATCGTTATCCGTTATCCGGGCAACCTGGAAGAACTGAAGCAGCTGGCCAAGCTGCAGCAGCTGCCGTTTGACCCCGCCTTGGTGCGGGTAATATTGCCGTATGAATGGATTTATAAGCTCGTCGGCATCGAAGGAGAAGTCGCGCCGCCGGGGCCGGAACAGACGCCGGAGCTGCGCTACTTATCCTATGGCTCCTCGATTACGCACGGAGGAGACGCAGCTAGACCGACAGGCACGTACGCAATGAGAACGGCGCAACGGCTTGGAGCGGACCTGATCAACATGGGCTTTGCCGGAAGCGCTCATATGGACGAGGCGGTCGCGGAATATATCGCATCACGGGACGATTGGAGCTTCGCTACACTCGAGATGGGAATCAATGTGTTCCGCTTTTGGGAGCCGGAGCTGTTCGAGCGGAAGGTGAACCGGTTTTTGTCGGTTATCGCCGGGAGTGAGCCGAACCGTCCGATCGTCTGCACCGATTTGTTTTATTGCATCTACGATATTCAGGAGAATCCGAAGATTGGTGTATTTCGGGACATCGTAAGAACAGCCGTTCAAAAGCTGGAGCGTCCGAATGTACATTACATTCCGGGGACGGAGCTGCTGACTTCGGCTCAAGAGCTGTCCGCCGATCTGATTCATCCGTCGGCCGCCGGGCACGAGCTGATTGCGGAGCGACTATCCGTGCGTATTGTAAATGTATTAGAGCCCCAATATTTCCCGAAGATCAAGCGAACAGTATGAATACATTAAAAACCCATTACCATTAGATATGGACAATTATTCCAGCTAATTTTGCAACAAACCGCATTTTCCGCCGCGGTGCACTTCAAATTCTAATGTATTATGGAACAATAACAACGGAGCCTCGGGGTTTGTGGGCTCCGTTTTCTAAATAATTCCGGAATATCACATTTGACAGCTACGCGGATTTTCTCAACTAACGGGCAGTTTTGCTCAATTATGGATAACCTGCAACAGGGAAATAAAGGGATTCATCGAATGGATATCTTTATAATAAAATTGATGGATATTTTTAACGGAAAGGGTTTTATGTCTGATCACGATTTCCCTATCGTGCCATTGATTATTATGAAAAACTGAGGTGATTATTATGGAAGAGTTACTTTTACGAATGAAGCATAAACACGGAAGGATAATTGACGGAAGGCGACATTTCTGGGACGTAGAAAAACTATGGGAGTTATCAAAGAACTTACCAGTTCATAAAATCAAGATTGAATAAACGAACTTGATCAGGATTGTTGGTTTACAGATAGTAGAAGTACACCAGCTCCAACTATACGCAATGTTGCGTTTCATTGTCAGCGGATTACCAACGCAAAAATGGAGTACCCAATATTATTATGTTCAGATGGACAATTAATTGATGGGGGACATAGAGTTGCAAAAGTATTAATTGATGAAAAAAGTGAAATCGATGCCGTGTACATTACATTGCCGACGGCGGATGTTATTCAATGAAGAACTTTTGTCTGTATAGTTGCCTGTCCCAAAGAACCGATAACTTTGTACATTAGCAATACTTTGTCGCAATCAGATTTTAAAAAGCTTACCTATTCAATTTATGCATGTACCAGTTCGTTAATCTCGAGTCTAACAGTTGTTAAATGAGTTAGTTCCGGAGTTGAAAAAAATCAGCTATTTCTGAAATCAAATTAAAAGGACGTGAAAGGTATGGAGTACCGCTCGATAAATCTAAGAGATGACTTGTTCAAAGGAGCCGTTTCGCTCGAACATACGGCAGAGGGAATAACGCCTTGGCGCATCCCGTATCAAGAGTACGATTTATTCCCTCCGAACGGAATAGGAGGAAAATCGCGGGATGCGGCTGGGGTAAGGCTTTGTTTCCAAAGTAACACCAATTCTATGGAGCTTGTCTTTGCTCCTAGCAGCAATGAACTGACCGTGGATTGTGTGGTGAATGGCGCGGTGAAGGCTACAGGCCGGATCGAGCCGGGCGGGACGGTGCTGCGTTTTGATGGATTGGGGAACGATCAAAAGGAGATTGAGGTTTTCTTCAGCCAAAAATTTCCTGTAAAAATCAGCGGGTTAAGGGTGGAGGCGAAAGCCGACTTATCCCCTTGTCAGTTCCGCCCTCGATGGGTTACCTATGGGAGCTCGATCACCCAATGCGGAGCGGCGAATAGTCCGGCTTTCACCTGGCCGGCCATCGTGGCAAGACGTGCGAAACTTGATCTTACTTGTCTCGGATATGGCGGCAATTGCATGATCGAACCAATGGTTGCGCGAATGATCCGGGATCTGCCTGCGGAGTATATCTCACTGTGCCTAGGCATCAATGTGTATGGTCAATCTGCTCTTTCGCCTCGGACTTTTAAGTCGGCCGTGATCGGGTTTATTCAAACGATTAGGGAGAAGCATCCGAACACGCCGATGACTGTCATGTCCCCTATTATCTCGCCGCCAAGGGAGACGAAAGAAAACAGTGTAGGCATGACGCTGGTCAAGATGCGTGAGCAAATCGCCGAGGTAGTGTTAATGCTGCAGGGCCGCGGTGATGAGCACATTCATTATGTGAACGGGATGGACCTCTTCAATGAATCCTTAATCGACTATTTACCTGACCAACTGCATCCTAATCACGAGGGTTACGGGATCCTGGCTGACCGATTCGAACAACGGGTTGTGAAACAGCTCTGGAATTTATAATTTGATCGTAAAGTCGCCTCCTCTTTTAGTTGAAAGAACGATTAGGGAGATGAACGGATATGATTGCAATTCGTTTTCTCCGTCTAGCCCTGCAAGTTACTAATGTTGGGAAAGTATTTTGTTGATGATGAAATTGCAATTGCTTTGATTTGCTAACTGACATTGCCCTTACATATGGATTGTCAAGCTGTGACATGAAAAGGGTAAATGATTTTCAAGCAAAAACCACCGTTATCAGGAGTCTCGGAACTGCAACGACATCAATTTGGTCTATCAGGATCAGACAGCTATCGACAATCCGCGGATGGAGTCATGAAAGATGTGCTTTATCCTGTAGTCAGTGAACAAACACTAACGGATTAAATTTAGCCAAAAGAAAGCACCTCCAATTGTTAGATGGGTGTGTCTAACAATTGGGGTGCAGTACAAAGCGGATCTCGGCTCCATATCCGCTGATGCAAACGTTGCTGCCATAAAATATGTATAAGAAGTTCTATATACGTCCCGATGGCAGCATTACGATTCCCCCGCCATGCTTCATGGCATCGTCAATCGCCGTCCGCAGGGCGCTGTATCGTCGGTTACTCCATCACCTATCGCTCCGTAATCGCATACGTTCAGACCAAGATCAAGCGCACCGTCGGGCACCTGCCAATCCGCTCCTTACTCGCTTTTTTTTATCGTTTGCTTTCTTTTTCCATGTCAATCTTCTTGTTAAGAATTTCCTCCGCCTCGCGCAGCACCGTATTTAAATCCTTCTTTCCTTGTACATATGGGGTAAAACCGTTGCTGGTATAGGTAGATACTGCTGTAGAATCATAGATGGTAGACGGGTAAGCCTTCGGTTTATTGAGCGCAAAGATTGGTTTCAAATTTTTTCCATTGGCTAACGGAGACTCGGCCAAAATTTGTTGTTTAATATTGTCCTTATTGAGCACCGTCATCTTTCCGACCCGAGCCCACTTCAGCTGTACTTCCTCCGATGCTAAATGCATCAGTACCTGGAATGCCTCCTCCGGATGCTTGCTGCTCTTGGAAATGATAAATCCGTCAAAGAACCCTCCGACTCCGACAGGGTTTTCCTTGAATACGGGGTAAGTGACCATATCCCATTCCAATCCTTGCCCTACCGCTTTTTCCAAATCGACATTGCTTCCCCCGAGCAGCGTAAGGTCCGGAAACAAGGCCAAGTTCTGCTTCTCAAGAAATTGCGCTTTGCCGCTAAAAACTTGTAACGCCTTTCCCTCTGGGGTTAAGTATGCCGGCTTCAATAATTCAAATAAATTTTTCCAGCCCGGGTTGCTTTGAATAACAGCGCGATCGGTAGCTCTATCGACGTTAGGCAGATTCGTTTGCATTGGGATCCGATTAAGTCCGTTCATATTCATGCCTTGATACTGCAGGCCGCCTTCCATCACATTGAATCTTTTGGCAAGCTGAAGCATCTCTTCCCATGTCATATTGTCTTTTGGGTAACTGATCCCAAACTTGTCGAATATATTTTTGTTAAAGTGGGTTACGAAAAAAATGTTATATAACGGGAAGAAAAACATTTCTCCTTTATTCGAAAGCATCTTTACATTGTCGACCAGGGAAGATTCCATTATGTTGAAATCAAAATTAAATTTTTTGGCTAGCGGAGCCATATCTAGTGGAATATCGAGGGTAGATGTCCTCGCAAAAAGAGTGACGCCATCCCAAATTAAATCAGGGAGCGTTCCAGCCACTGCCATTTCATTCAAATTTAATTTATCGACGTATTCCAATGTAATATGAGGAAATTTCTTTTTCACCGGTTCGGCAACCAGCGTTTCAAAATCTTGCTTAGGCAAAGTATAAGTCAGCTGCCCTACCCGCAGCGTGACCGGCTTCGGCTCGACGACAGCACTATTCGGCCCTTGCGCCTCTTTCCCTGCTGCACCTTCTTTATTCGCGCTGCACCCCGATATGATTCCGGCGACGAAAAGAATATAAATAATAAACAAAACCTGAATGATTCGATGACTCACCAAAGCAGCTCCCCTCGACTAATCTGATTTCGCCATTCCTTTCCGTTGGCCACGGCATTCAGTGCTTACGTATCTCCGAAAATGTCCACACAAAAAACGATAAGTCCACTTGACTGTAAATCACCCCGATCAGTGGAGAAATTTATGTACGTCTTAGCTGCCTCATCCTTTTACTATAAAATATTCCAATACTTTCATGATAGCGGTTACATTAAAGAAGTCAAGAAAAAACTGGGTAAACAGCCGACATAGCGAATACAGGCGTTTTAACCATTTTGTTATTTGCGCCTGCAGCAACGGTTGGATCCTTTTTGTCCATTTTGCGTATTCGGCCGCACTTCCAGACCTAAACCCGGCCGATCGACTGGGTTTAGGTTTATGTTAACAGTTCACGTAAATCTTAGATTGTCCGCGAAACCAACAAACACCTTGTCTCCGATCACAATCGTCGGAACAACTTGTTTTCAAGTTCCAGACTGTTCCATCCTTCAGTAACTAAACTCAATTCAATCCCGGAATTAGCAATGTGGGGTGCAACATTCTAAAAAAAATGTTTCACTAACCGGGTACGATAGTTGAATACTTACACCTATGCAGGCGGTTCTTATTGCATTATTTTTGATTCTTTATTTTCAGGAGCCTTAGGCTATTGAGCGTTACAAGCAATGTAGCTCCCATGTCCGCCAAGATCGCAAGCCACAAAGTCAACCATCCTGGCAGGATAAGCACAAGCGCCAGTAGTTTAATGCCTAAGGAAAAGACAACGTTTTGCTTAATGATCGCCAGCGTCTTTTTGCTGAGTCGAATTGTATAGGGAAGTTTCCGTAAATCGTCTGCCATCAATGCAATGTCTGCCGTCTCGAGCGCCGTATCGGTACCCGCGCCTCCCATAGCGATGCCGACCGTGGAAGCAGCAAGGGCAGGCGCGTCATTTACCCCGTCACCAACCATCGCCACACTGGCGTAACCCTTCCTAAGTTGCTTGATATATTCGAGCTTATCTTGCGGAAGCAATTCTGCTTTGACCTCTGCGACACCAACCTGCTTACCAATGGCATTAGCAGTGGCCTCGTTATCGCCTGTAAGCATAATGGTCTTTTGAACCCCTATGGAATGCAGTTCTTCAATAACATCCTTGCTTGAATCGCGGAGCGCATCAGCCACCGCGATTAAGGCAATAATATCTTGCTGCGTACCTAGCGCCATGACGGTTTTTCCCTGCATTTGCAATGCACGGATTTGCTCACGCGACGTATCAGTAACGCTGGAATGCAGCTCGACGAACAGGTTAGGGCTTCCAATGTAATAGAGCTGGCCACCTACCGAGGCTTTCACACCTTTGCCGGTGATCGACTGGAAGTCATCCACCGAGAGGGAACGATCAGCACCCATTTGTTCCGCTTTACGTACAATAGCCGATGCTAAAGGATGCTGGGACCCTTTTTCGATCACTGCAGCAATCGAAAGGAGTTCAAGCTCGCTGCGCCCGCCAAATACGGCTATGTTTGTTACTTCGGGGAACCCCTTGGTTAACGTACCCGTCTTGTCAAAGGCAACAGCCGTGATACGTCCTGCCTCTTCGAGATGAATACCACCTTTGATGAGCACACCATTCTTGGCCGCATTTCCGATCGCAGTCACAATGGAAATGGGGGTCGAGATGACCAGTGCGCAAGGGCAGCCCACCACAAGCAGAGATAGTCCGCGATAAATCCAATCACCCCAGTCTGCCCCAAACAACGGGGGAATGATGGCGATACCAACGGCCAGAGCCATGATCGCTGGAGTATAGTATTTAGCAAAACGGTCTACAAACGCCTGTGAAGGTGCACGTTCAGCTTGAGCTTCTTCTACAAGATGAATGATTTTTGAAATAGTCGTATCTTCAACGCGTTTCGTAACTCTAACTTCAAGTAATCCTTCCTCGTTCAGCGTGCCAGCAAAAACTTCGTCGTCGACAGTTTTAGTTACAGGGACGGATTCTCCCGTAATCGCTGCCTGATTGAGCGTCGAGACTCCTTTTACAACTACGCCATCCATTGCTAACTTCTGGCCGGGTTTTACGATCATAACGTCGCCAACCTGGATATCATCCACGTCCACAGTTTGTTCAATGGAGCTACGTCGAATTAATGCTTCTTTAGGCGCAGTATCTATAAGCGACCGGATGGATTGGCGCGCTTTATGCATGGAGTAACGCTCTAATGCTTCACTGATCGCAAACAATACCACAACGATAGCGCCTTCGCTCCACTCTCCGATAGCAGCGGCACCAATAATGGCGACCGTCATCAATGTATTCATGTCAAACTGCAACCTGAACAAATTTTTTATCCCTTTTAGAAATAACTCATAGCCACCGATTATTATGGCGGCGCCAAACGTCACATCAGGGACTAGGTCATCTTCAACGTAGTTCGAAGCAATAAGATACCCAACTGCTAAAAGTAGTATCGAAACGATAACGTTCCAGTTCTCTTTCCAGAACGGTTCCTTCTTCTCAATGACCCGCTGTTTTTCAGGTGTTATCTTTAAGTTTTCAAATGAGCCGGCCTTTTCAAGTTCTTCAATCGTTGTTTGCCCGCTAACGGTAATTTTCGATGCCCCGAAGTTAACCTGCGCATCGATAACACCGGGTAGATTTTTTACGTTGTTTTCAAATTTCCCTGCGCAGTTCGTACAGGTAAAGCCCTGTACCCGGTAAACCTGCTTTTCGCTGTTTTCTGTCCTATTTTGCTGCATGTGATATCAACTCCTTGCTGTGGGTTGAAGCTAGCTGTAGCAGCTGACGGACGTGATCATCTTCTAAAGAATAAAATGCCAATTTCCCTTCCTTGCGGTATTTAGCCAATCCAAGCTGCTTCAATGAACGTAAGTGATGTGAGGCGGTTGCCAATGAGGAACCGATGATATTGGCCACATCGCAGACACATAATTCATCTTCCTGACACAAAGCAAAGGCGATTTTCATACGGGTTTCATCAGCCAGCACCTTAAACATCTTTACCATACCCGTTATATTCTCTTGATGAAGGGCATCCTGAACTCTGCGTACTTTAGGTTCGTCATAACAATAAATTTCACAACTATCTTTCATACCGTTCCCCCTACAATCAAATATTCGTTTGATTATTATCAACATAGCACATTAAAATAATTCAGTCAAACAGACATTTGATTGTTATTGTATTAAGCCACCGGGTAACGATAGCGCAATAATTCTCACCATGAAAAAGCTGCCGCGTTTAACGGCAGCTTTGTTGCGCGCACTGGAAGTTAAGACCAATAAATTTTACATGATATTGCGCAATATAGAAGAAATCACGACGCATTTTGTCCTTTATGATATGGATAGTGAAGATTACGGGAGGAGAATGTATATGAATAAAGGCGCTGCCCCAAAACAGGATCTTCATTTCAGGCGAATCTTCGCATCACCGGTAGAAAAGGTATGGACAGCTTGGACAGATCCCGAATTTATCAAGATGTGGTGGGGACCTGACGGCTTCATCTGCCCTTCTGCGGAAATGGACGTACGGGAGGGAGGAGTATCGCTGGTCTGCATGCGGGCTCCGCAACAGTTTGGAGGCCAGGATTCCTACAACAGCTGGACCTACAGCAGAATCGTACCTAACCGGCTGATGGAATTTACAGTTCATTTTACCGATAAGGAGGGCAAACCACTCCATCCGGTCGAGATGGGAATGCCGGCCGAAATGCCTTGTGAAGTGCGTCATTCGGTTGCTTTCACGGAGTTGGAGAACGGCGGACCGAGTTAAGAATAACCGAACATGATTGGCCGATGGGCCAAATGAGGGAAATGTCCCGAATGGGCATGGAGCAGTGTTTGGATAAAATGGAAAAGGCACTGAGTCAATAATGTCTGCCTTCCATTACGCTACCGAGTAACGATAGTTGAATACTTACACCTATGCAGCCGGCCATTCCAATCGGCTGCTTTTGTCATTGAAGTAACGGGAAGGATACTTCATCTCTTTGTGGAATGAATTGGATATACGTTATTTTAATTTGATATTATTGGGTTGAATATAAGTGTCAGTGCAAGAAGGAACTATTGTCTCAAAAAGAGTGGACGTTGCTAGCGCTCTAATATGATGTACGAACGAATATAAGGAGAGTATAGTGAAACATGGAAGAATTAATCATCCGCATAAGAAAAAAAGTCGAGGAATTAATGCATGCGAAAGTTGATGATATCGAAAAACTCGAAAACGTTCCCAATAATTCTGTTTACAAGATTTTAGTAGAAAACAAGCCCTACATCTTTAAAATTTATAAGCAGAGAACTTGGCCCGAAGACGGAAAGCTCATTTTTATAAACCGTAAATTGATTGAAAATCATATAGGCTGTGCAAAGATGTTCGCATTCGACAGAAACGATTCGTTTTTTCACACAGGTTTTTTGCTCGAGGAATGTCTGCCTGGAGTAACCGCGGATCAAATTGTTTTCGATTCGGAATTGGGAAAGGAATTTTATAAGAAATTAGCACGCTTGGTTTCGAAAATACATCGGATACAGATAGAGGGCTTCGGCTATATAGGCAGTGGTATCGCAAGCAATAACTCATTTATTGAGTTTATGAACGATAAATACGACGAAATAGCGAAAGCCTTAATAAACAAAAAGTTATTTGATAAGAACAGCTTACTGGAAATAAAGAAACAAGTTATCAATAGGCTTCGTTTTTGCGAAAGTCTCCCTTCTGTCTTGAATCATGGCGATTTATCAACAAAAAACGTAATGATGGATAAACATGGCGAACTTACTTTAATCGATTGGGATGACGCCATGTCATACAATTGGATCGCGGATATATCGAGAATGACTTACTGGATGAAATTTCAGTACAATGATGATGAATATGTAATGTGCAGAAATACATTTATGGAGCATTACTCAACCGACAGTTCAAATATAGATTTCAACGCTTTCGAAAACACATTTCATGTATGGATCGGTCTGGATCATTTGAATTACCATGCGAATAAACCTCAATATGAAGAAACACTGGTGTACTTCAAGGAAACAGTAGATAAGCTTAATTTATAATGCAAATAATACATCATACATCTCATACATTATTGACTCATTAACCTACCGGGACACGTTAGTTCCAAGACGGGGGCTGCCGGTATGATTGGTGGCCCCATTACGTTAACGGGTAGAATAGCACGGGGAAATGATTATTGTTAAATGATTTTGGTTTTACCAAAAAAAGGTTTAATGGCTCGTTCCACGAAATATATCAAGTACATTGGTGTTCTAATTTAAGTGCAGCGATAGGTACTTTGGAGGGAACGAAACATGTTTAGAGAAATTTTTCAAAAAAAACCTAAAAAGTATGCCACCTTAATCCCGTTCACGGTGACGAAACCAATAGCCGCCCAACTGGACGCACAACGGCTGAACCAAGCATATGAAACGCTCCTCAGGACATTTCCCAGCCTCTACAGTCTCCTGATCGTTAAGGATGCGCAACTCGTCTTCGAACGATACGAGCCACCAGCCCAGCCGTTGATTGCCTACAGCATCAAGTCCATCACGAAGAGTGTTATGAACGCGCTAGTAGGCATCACCATTCGGGATGGCCTGATCGAGTCGGTCGACCAACTCATCTCCGACCTGGCACCGAAGCTACCGGATAAGTGGTTAGTGAATGTTGAAGGCGTCCGAATTCGGCATCTGCTTACAATGACGCACGGCATCAAGGTCGAGGAGAATAGCCCGGAGATGCTGGAGATCTGGAAAAGCAGTAATTGGACCGGCGCGATCCTCGACAAGCCGCTTGTCCATTCACCGGGTGAACGGTTCCTCTACTGTACCTGTTCTACACATCTGCTGTCCGCCATCCTGACGAAGGCGACACAGGTGTCTCTGAACTACTACGCCAGTCGCCAACTGTTCCGGCCGCTCGGCATCCCGGTCCCGGTCTGGTGGGAGCAGTCTCCTGAGGGGGTAAAATGGGGCGGCAATAATATGTTCCTCACACCTCGCATCCTCGCGCGCTTTGGCCAGCTGTATCTGGCGGATGGTATCTGGAACGGCCAGCGCCTCTTTCCAGCCGGATGGGTCGACGCATCTTTTGCAAAGCAATCCAGGGGCTGGACAGACTACGCTGCTTACGGCTACCTATGGTGGGTTGGATCCGTTGATGGATTGAACTATGCCTTTGCTTCCGGCTACGGCGGACAGTACGTCTATGTGGTCCCTACTCTGAAAAGCGTCATTGTCCTAACAGCTAGCTCTGACTCCACCATCGCCGAGATGCAGGCAACCACGAATCCGGTCATTAAGGACCCGGCTTGGATTCTGCGGCGGTTTCTGATTGATAGTCAACTACGGGAATTCTAGGCAGCTTTTTAAATACATAATAGATGAAGATGCCCTGGTCAGAAGTACGCAGGGAGCACTCAGAGCGATTTTCATTTTCTGCGATTGGAAATGCCGGGTAATACCGTTGGGCTCTACCCCGAAAATTTCACATAGCATAGATCTAAAATTGGCAATACGAAACTAAGCCCAGCTTTAGTGTTTTTTTAAAAACTGTGCTTCATAGAATTTATGTGAAATCAAGATGGTTACGAGGCTGTC
>NZ_JBHSRV010000033.1:0-21478 GCF_042659105.1 Paenibacillus allorhizosphaerae
GTATTGTCCCGGATTTGGTCGCTCATACAAGGGAGGATGCCGAAAAGATAGCAATTGCCTCTGGGCTTCGATATCAGTTTTACCTGGAATCGAATGCCGCCGACAAAGGGGTCGTGTTCAAGCAAGACCTTACTCCCGGTAATGCCGTGAAAAATGGCGACCGCATCACGTTCTGGATGAGCAAAGGAAAGTAGATCGGCGGCAAAAGGCGGCGGCCATAAGGCTTGTAACACCACAGACAAAGAAAAAAATGCAGCAACTTGTTTTATTAATTATTTGATACGCCTCCTAGGTGTGAGTTCTGAGGGCTACAACCCAGTACATACATACTCATCCTAGTGGGGCGTCTCTTTTTCTGCAAATGAATCTATTAACGCCTACAGGAATGTTAACGGGCAGTTTAGTTCCAATATGTGGTATTATCATTCTAGGTGATGAAAACATAAAAATGGGGTGATCAGCTGAATAGGTATGGTTTTTACTTGTTCTGTTAAGCAGTATGTATCGTTCCCCCCTTGGTATTTTTAGTATTGGGATGCATCGCAACCAAAGGTGGGTCCTGTAGGGGATGGTAATCAGGATCCGACTTTCATACAAATCTTTCCTATGATTTGTACACTGTTTACTGGCGTCATTAATACACTACTTGCTATTTAACAGTATAGAAAACAAAAAAATCCAAGAGAACTTAAAATATAGACAGTAATTACGATATCACGGAACTATAGTTAAATAACAGGGAACAGATTGCCGCGGCCGGCAACTGTTCCCTGTTTTATTGAAGTAACGCACAGTTTACGCTAATACGGATTGGCAGGAAAATGGACTTTTCCGTAACCTAATAGAAGGAGACTTAAAAAATGATTTTGTTGTATTTTATTCCTGTTACATATTTACTATCGAACATACGTACGATAAAATAGAAATGGATAAATTTAACAATCACGGTAATTATTTTGGGAAAGAGTGTGATGAGCAATGGGTTAACCGTTATCACCGAACATACCGAAAAGGCTTATCGACATAAGCATTATGATAAAATGATGAAAATAAGATAGGGATGAGTATGCATGGAACGTTTTGTGCACCTGCACGTGCATAGTGAATACAGTTTGCTGGACGGGGCGGCCCGGATCGAAGATTTGGCCGCCCATGCGGCCGAGCTTGGCATGACGTCGCTTGCGCTGACCGATCACGGCGTCATGTATGGAGCGGTACCCTTCTACAAGGCGTGTACGGAGCGGGGAATCAAACCGATCATAGGCTGTGAGGTATACTTTACGGCAGGCTCGATACGCGACAAAGGAAGCCGGCAGAATCAGCCGGTTTATCATTTAATTCTGCTTGCCAAAAATGAAACGGGCTATCAAAATTTAATGAAACTGATCTCGATCGGCCATTTGGAGGGCTTTCACTACAAACCGCGTATAGATGCCGAGCGATTGGCGGAATATGCCGAAGGCTTGATTTGCTTAAGCTCCTGCCTTGGGGGGGAGATCTCTCAGCATCTACTTCATGCAAGGCGCGCGGAAGCGAAGCTGGCCGCAGAAAGGTATCGGAATATATTCGGCGACGATTTCTTTCTGGAGCTGCAGGATCACGGGCTGACCGAGCAAAAGAAAGTGATGCGCGACATGATTGCGTTGAGCAGGGAAACCGGAATCCGATTAATCGTCACGAACGATGTTCACTATATTAAGGCGTCGGATCAAGCGGTCCATGATGTGCTGATTTGCATCGGCACCGGAAAGACGGTGGATGATACTGACAGGCTGCGTTTTACGACCGATCAATTGTACCTGAAAAGCGGTGAAGAAATGCGAAGGCTGTTCGCTCACGTCCCTGAGGCTTTGGCCAACACAGCTGTCGTGGCGGACCGCTGCGATCTGAAGCTGGAATTCGGCCGCTCGATTTTGCCTGAATTCCGGCCGATACCAGAAGGGTTAACCGCCGGAGGGTTTTTGGTGGAATTGTGCCGGCAGGGGCTTGCCGCTCGGTACGGTTGGAGCTGGGATGGACGTCACGAGGATGATAGTGGCGTTACAGTCGATGCTTCTAATCGGCGGATGATAGAGGAAAGACTACAGTACGAGCTTACGGTCATTGAAAAAATGGGGTACTCCGACTATTTTCTGATCGTCTGGGATTTTATCCGCTTCGCTCATGAGCGCGGTATCGCCACCGGGCCGGGTCGGGGCTCGTCTGCCGGAAGTCTCGTCGCTTACACGCTGAACATCACCGATGTTGATCCGATCCGGTACGGCCTGTTGTTCGAGCGCTTCCTAAACCCGGAGCGGGTATCGATGCCGGATATCGACATCGATTTCGACGACCTGCGTAGGGAAGAGGTGATCGCTTACGTCACGGAAAAATACGGCAAAGACCATGTCGCGCAGATCATCACGTTTGGTACGATGGCAGCGAAGGCCGCATTGCGCGATGTTGGCAGGGTAATGAACTTGCCCTATAACGATGTTGACAGAGCCGCCAGAATGATCACCGGCCATCTCGGGATCACGCTGCAGGAGGCGCTTACGGTCAATCCCGAGCTGAAGGCGCTGGCAGCCAAGCAACCCAAAACCGCAGAACTGCTCGACATGGCGATGCGGGTCGAAGGGTTGCCCCGTCACGCATCCACGCATGCGTCGGGCGTCGTTATTTCCCGCGAACCGCTTACCCGGTACGTGCCGCTCCAAGAGGGGGTGGAGGGGACCGCTTTGACGCAATATTCGATGGAGCATCTGGAAGCGATCGGATTACTGAAGATGGATTTTCTCGGTGTGCGCATGCTCTCGATAATCGAGCGTACATTGCGCTGGATTCGGGATTGGGGCGGCATCGAGATCGATTTGCGGAAGCTGCCGGAGGACGATCCGGCCACGTATGCGATGCTGTGCCGCGGCGACACGGCGGCTGTATTCCAGTTGGAGTCGGCCGGCTACCGACGGCTGCTGAAAGAAATGAAGCCGTCGAAGTTTGAGGACATTATTTCCGTCGGCGCATTGTACCGGCCGGGACCGATGGAATTTATCCCCAAGTATATTAAGGCCAAGCACGGGGAGATTGAGACGGAGTATCCCCATCCGTCGCTGGAGCCGATTTTGCGCGATACGTATGGGATTATCCTCTATCAGGAGCAGATCATGCATATTACCGCCAAGATGGCGGGATTCAGCCTCGGCGAGGCCGACTTGCTGCTGCGCGCCGTTAGAAAAAAGAAGCGCGAGGTGCTGAACGAGGAACGCGCCCACTTTATCCGCGGCAGCTTGCGGGAGGGCTACAGCGAGGCTGACGCCAACAAGGTATACGACATGATCGTGCGCTTCGCCGACTACGGCTTTGCACGTGCGCACGCAACGGCCTATGCTGTCGTGACCTTTCGTACGGCTTGGCTAAAGGCGCACTATCCCGTGCCATTCATGGCGGCGACGCTGGCGTCCGTCATGGGCAGCCATCGCAAGGTGGCCGAATACGTCGATGAATGTCGGCGCATGAAGATTGCGGTGCTGCCGCCCGACGTGAACGAAAGTATAGAGGCGTTTGCTCCTGTCTATTTGCCAAGGAGCAGCGAAGAGCAGAACGTCGGCTTGAACGCGGAATCTCTTAACGAAGATACCGGCGCAGGTGCGATACGCTTTGGGCTTGCCGCGATCAAAAACGTCGGAACGCAGGCGATCGAAGCTATAATCCGTGAACGGAATGACGCACCTTATGAAGATTTGCTCGATTTTTGCCGAAGGGTGGATTTGCGGGTGTGCAACAAAAGGGTGATCGAATCCTTGATTTTGGGAGGGGCGTTCGATTCTCTACCTGGCCACCGGGCGCAGTTGTTGGCCGTACTGGAACGGATGATTGAGGCGGTGCTTAAATGGAAAAAGGAGCGAGAGGAACTACAACTGCACTTGTTAGGCTTGACCGAGGAGGTGAATTGGACGATCGAATATCCCGACGTCGCTCCGTATACCCAGCTTCAGAAGCTCGCCCTGGAACGTGAACTGCTCGGTATGTTTATTTCCGGCCATCCTCTCGACGCTTATGAACCGCTACTGCACGAGCTCGAAGCCATGCCGCTTCATCAGCTGGCAGAAGAGCCGGATTTAAGCGAGGTGATCGTGGCGGGACTGATCGTAGACTGCAAAAACATCCTGACCCAAAAAGGTCAGGCCATGGCATTCGTGGAGGTGGAGGATCGCATCGAAAAGGTAAAGGTCGTCATTTTTCCGGAAATCTGGAAACAATATGGAAGTCATGTACAGAAGGAGCGCCTCATGCTCATTCGCGGCAAGCTGCAGCTGCAAGATGCTGGCGTCAAGCTGCTGGCCGACCGCCTTGCGCCGTTGGACGAGCCCAGTGCGCGTGAGACCGCGCTGCGCTGGCGCACCGCACCAATGTCGCGCCCAGCCGCCGACTCGAGGCCGTGTGTTTTCTTGAGGATCGACGCTGCTCACGAAAGCACGCAAAGTCTGAGCAAGCTGAAACAGCTGCTTCAGCAGCACAAGGGTCCACTCGGCGTCATTCTTTTCTACGAGCGGAGCAAGCATTCCTTAAGCTTAAGCGAGCAGTACAGCATCAAGCCGTCTCCACAGCTGGTTCAAGCGATTGAGGCGCTGCTCGGACCGCAATCCGTTAAAGTAAAATAAGTGGGATTATTTGGCCAAAAAGCTGTTTGAAAAATCGATTTTTGCACCGTATAAAGTCAAAGTCCTACCATCAAACCCGAACGTCGATAGCAGGATGTTCAGTGAAACACTGATCGGCATGAATCAAGGAATTTGCAAAGCTCAAAGACCATATGATCTCGAAAAACATGAACTTATTGGAAGCACTTCTGTTCAGGGACTTGGGGCCAAGCCGATCATATTGATATAAAGTACAGGGTTCAGTGGATCAGATCTAATAAAGATAAAATAATGATTCCATTAAATTATGATCACCTTCTTCTTTTAATTGGCTCATTTATGAACAGAGTAACTTTCATGCTCAGTAATGCCGCGTGCACCGGATGGTGTGGACCATATTTTGCCCGGAAAATCGAGACACCATTGAAGTAACGGGGAACGATAGCGTGGAGCTGCCGAAAGGACAGCTCCTTCTTGATGTTAGTCGAAGTAAAGGGCAGATCAATTTAACACAGGGTATTGTTGAACTATTTTATGGTCATTTTTACCAAATGGCGATAAAATGGTAGTAAACAGATCAATGGAGGCAATATATGCTTGATATTGCAAGAATTAAAGAGATTATTCCACATCGAAATCCATTTCTTCTGGTCGATAGAATCTTGGAAGTTAATGAGGGGAAAAGAGCTGTTGGAATTAAAAATGTAACAATCAATGAACCTTATTTTCTTGGTCATTTCCCCGGCTATCCCATTATGCCTGGAGTCTTAATTGTAGAAGCACTGGCACAGGTCGGTGGTATCGCTATGTCCAATGGAGAGAGCAGCAATCAAAAAATAGGTTTATTGACTGGCATTGATACTTGTCGTTTTAAACGACAAGTAAAACCAGGAGATCAACTCCTTCTTGTATTCGATATAATTCGAACTAAGGGACAGATCGTCAAAGGAAAAGGCGTCGCTACGGTAAATAATGAATTAGTATGTGAAGCTGTAATAATGGTTGCATTTAGTTCGATTTAGGTTTTGAACTCCCTCGGAGAATGATAGCGCAGAAAATGCATAATGAAGCCGCCGCGAGTTGATCGGGCGGCCTTATTGGAAGGTCGTTTGTACAACTTATATAGCTCGCTTTTTATGAGGTACTCCCCGTCTGTTCGCCTTCAATAGGTAAATAAACGGTAAATACTGAACCTTGCTCATGCTGACTGGCTATGCGGATGAACCCTCCGTGGGCTTTGACAAATTGATGGGCGATGGACAATCCGAGCCCTGTTCCGCCTGTATGCCGCGAACGGGCTTTTTCTACGCGATAGAAACGGTCGAACAGGTGAGGGAGTTCTTCCGCCGGGATACCAATTCCGTTGTCAATGATCGAGACGCATGCATAGTTTGCATCTCGATCCATGACCTTGTCTTCTATTACGACTGAGATATTCCCGCCTTTTGGCGTATAACGAATGGCATTCGTTATCAAATTGATGAAAACCTGAGTGAGCCGTCCCGCATCGGCTTTCACGATCACTGACCTTGCATTGGAAGTGAAACGAATATCCAGTCCGTTCTCCTCAGCCTCCATTTTCACATCGTCCACGATTTGTTCGAGTTTCTTTGTCAGATCTAGCGTTTTGCGATCCAATGACAGCCTCCCCGCCTCCGCTAACGACAAGACATGAAGGTCCTCCACCAGCAGGTTTAGGCGAATCACTTCGTCATGAAGTCTAAGCAACATTTCCGGAGAGCCACTTTGGCCGGACTGTTGGGCGTTTTCCAATTTTAGCTGCATGATAGACAGCGGTGTTCGAAGCTCGTGAGCGACATCCGCCACCAACCGTCTTCGGGCGTCCTCAGCTTCCCGCAGGCGAAGCGTCATGTCGTTGAATGTCTGAATGACTTTTCCGTATTCATCTTTGGACTGCACAGGTACGTTCACATCCAGATCCCCCTGCGCAACGCGTTCGATTGCGGCCATCAGCTTTCTAAGCGGGAGCGTCAGCACTCCCGAGATCCATAAGCTGAAGAACAGTCCGATTGCGAGGATAAAGGCTCCTTTTTCAGGCCCAATCCACTTCATCTTATCTGTAATGTATGTTTTCAAGATTTCAATTTGTTCACTAGGCGTTGCGTTCATATAAGTCGCACCGATTTCTTCCGTACGAAATTGGTCGAACAAAAAGTTCATATATACCTGATTGGTTGCGGCATGAGAGACGCCAATAATAAGAACGAGCAGTCCCATATAGGCAAATATTTTTTGGCGTACCGTCAACTTCATGATCGTTCACCAAAGCGGTATCCGAAACCATATACCGTCTGAATATACCGGGGATTGGCTGTATCGTCTTCCAGCTTTCGGCGCAGATTTCGGATGTGCGAATCCATCGTCCGTTCATATCCCTTATACTCGTCTTCAAGTGCGACCTTTAATAATTGCAGGCGGCTGAAGACGATTCCTGGACGCACGGCGAGCGTGTACAAAATTTTAAATTCGGTCGGTGTCAGTTGGATTTCCTGACCATCTTTAAATACCTGACATTTGGCCTCGGATATGATCAAGTTGTCTCTTTCCAAGTACGTAGTCATGTCTTCGGGTCCTCGCAGGCGGCGAAGCAAAGCACGGATGCGCGAAGCGAGCTCTCGCAAGCTGAAAGGCTTTGTCAAATAATCATCCGCACCGATCTCCAGACCAACGATTTTATCCGATTCGTCCGATCGGGCCGTAACCATAATAATGCCGCAATGCGAGGTTTGCCGTATTTCGCGGCATACGTCGATGCCGCTTTTCCCCGGGAGCATCCAATCAAGCACGACAAGATCAGGCCGTTCGGACCGGGTCATTGTGAGCGCTTCTATACCGGTACGGGCGGTCAATACCCGGAACCCTTCCCGTTGCAGATAGGTCTGCATCTCCTCCAACATGCCCTCTTCGTCCTCCACAACCAACAATTTCGGTTCCATTCCATTCACTTCTTTCCATTTTTAGTCTGCTTTCCTTTATATACCGCATACTGAAATTATACCGTGCTTTAACAGGTTCTTGAAGAAATCCACACAAAGAGAGGAAAAACTGCATAAGTTCTCGACATTTGTTTTGTAAGCTAATCGAGAAAGGAGTGAATAGCCGCGAAGAATAAGAATGAATATTTAAACGGGAGGATTGGTTTCATGGAAAACGTAACTTTGCAAGTGAACGGAATGAGCTGCGGATTATGTGTGATGTCGATTGAAAAAGCACTGTTTGAACTAGGTGCCGAGGGGGTGGTGGACTTATCCTCCAATTCCGTAACCATTCAGTATGACGGAAGCAGAATTCTGCTGGATCATATCAAAAAAGCGATAAAAGACCTCGGATATAACGTGTAGAGTAACGCCATTTGAGTTGAAAGGGAGAGATGGATATGGGCGCATGGGAATATTTCACACCGGAGCAGCAGGCGGGGATGATGAAGAAGATGGCGCAATACACGCCGGATCAACTAAAGGCATTTCGATTAGAATCGAATGAATTGATTGACAGATTGAGCCAGGGACTCGAACAGGGTGTCCCTTCTGATAACGAAGAGATCGTATCGTTAGCCAAACGGCTTGGGGAACTACAGAGCCTATTTAACGAGAAAGATCTTGAAGTCGAGCAAGCGATTGAGCGATTCCATAGGGAGAATCCGACCCAACCGGACCATGGGATCGATTTGAAGCTCTATCGATATATTCAAATAGCCAAGTCTTGTATATAAAAAGATCTGATTCTGTTGAAAGCGGGGATTCTAAAATGAGCAACCTCTCTGTAAACCGCAGTGAACCAAAAAGGGATCACGCGATGGAAATATCCAATCTTTCGCCACTTACTCTTGGAGCGCGTTCGGTTTTTAAAGCTATGGTATGGATATTTGCGACTTGCATTTTGATCCAGGTGTTTCTAGCCGGTCTCGCGCTGTTTTGGAATCAGGCCCAATGGTCCAGTCATATGGGATTTGCCAGAGTGCTGATCATTGTTCCGATCCTGATGTTCGTTGTTTCTTTCGTCGCTCGGTTGCCGCTTTCTCTTCGCCTGCGTAGTGCAGGTTTGATCGGTCTTGTTATTGTGATCGCGGTCTGTGCGAATTTACCATCGGGAATTGGATATTTATCCGCTCTTCATCCGGTAATTGCGGTTATACTGCTCGTGGAAACCATGTCCATCGCACGGAGAACTCGTGCCATCACGAAAGCAATATAAGGAAACCGGGAACAAAGCTTCCGCATAGAAGTGAGCGTTTCAACAGGAATGGGGGAAAAGATGTTTCATCCAATATTCGATTATATTGTGATCTTTTTATTCCTGATTGTTTCCGCCATAACCCTTACCTTCGTTGCGAAATCGGATGGAAGGGGAATGCAAAAATTTCGGACGAAAATCATTGCACTATATGGAATAATGGGCATTGTTGTTCTTTTGATCTTTGCCCATGGACTGTAACCGAACAATTCGAAAATTTCGGGTAAAAAACAGATTTGGCATTTTAAATTCCAGGGGGACAAAAATCATGAAAAGGTGGATGCTACCCGTTGGCTTCGTTTTTGCTATATCGGCGATTGTAACAGGATGCGGGAGCAAAGAAGGACAGAAAGCAGCCTCGCCGGGTAAAGTGGACAAAACGATCACGATTAACGCAAAAAACTTCGAGTTCGATCAAAAGGAAATCAAACTGAAGAAGGACGATATCGTTAGCATTACGCTGAAGAACAGCCAGGGCATCCATGCTATTCATATTGAGGGCTACGATAAAGACATCAAAGGTAACGAAACAGTCACTTTCACTGCAGACCGAATTGGAAAGTTCGATTATGTTTGTTCGATATTTTGCGGAAATGGGCACTCCGATATGGTCGGCACGATTATCGTTGAATAACGAATGGATTGGAGGAATCGCTTTTGAAAATTGCAGTCTTAGGTTCCACTGGCCGTACCGGTATGTATGTTCTCCAACGGGGGATTCGTCGTGGAGATGAATTGACGGCGTTCACACGAAGACCGCAACTGTTGGAGAACGTTACTGGTTTGAAAAACATAGTGGCAGGGGATGCCCTCCATGTATCCGATCTAAGAAATGCGTTAGAAAATCAGGATGCTGTTATTGCCATTGTGGGGGACAGACGGCTTCCAGTAGCGGCTGAAATTACCGGCAACCTCATTCAAGCGATGTATGAATCAAGCGTATGTCGCTTGGTCTGTGTGAGTTCTTACTTGCTAGGGTCTACGCGGCCTAGAGTGATCACCCCGTTTTTCCAATGGTTACTGCGTCATTCTTTGGCGGACAGGTTCGCCGCAGATCAATTAATCATAGCCAGCAAAACGGACTGGACGATTGTTCGTGCTACAAGATTGCATGATAAACCGGCAACTGGAAACGTGCGGCTTCAAACGGGCGAGCATGAATTCGAATCCGGCCCGTACGAAATTTGCAGGGCGGACTTGGCTTCGGTCCTTCTGGACACCGTGACCAATCAATACGCAAGCAAATCTATTATTAACGTTACATGGGGACAAAATAAGTGATTCGATCATTGAAAAAAAAGAGGAGATACAGATCATGTCCAATGCTTTGATGAAAGCTGTACGGGTTCATGAATACGGTGGTCCAAATGTATTGCAAATAGAAAAAGTTGAACGACCTCATCCTGTGGCTGGCGAGGTGCTTGTCCGCATCGTTTATGCAGCGGTCATTCCGCTTGACTGGAGGATTCGAAAAGGATTAATGAAGCAGATAAATCCTGTCACATTCCCCTATACGCCGGGTATAGCCGCTTCCGGAATCGTCGAGTCCGTGGGTGCGGGGGTAACCGAATTTCGAGCAGGCGATCGCGTTTTTGGTGCTTTGAATGGGGCATACGCGGAGTATGGCATTGTTGCCATTCAAAATAAAGCGAATCCAAACCGGTTCCTTGCACATATGTCCGAAAATATGACTTTTGAGAGCGCGGCAGCGATCTGGGGAGGGGTAGATACGGCTTGGAAAGCTTTATTTAGCGAAGGGGAGTTGGAAGCCGGCCAAACGGTGCTTATTCATGCCGCGGCCGGTGGGGTTGGGCAATTCGCTGTTCAGTTGGCCAAGTGGAGGGGAGCAACGGTTATTGGCACAGCCTCAACAGCTAATCTGGATTTCGTAAAATCGCTGGGTGCGGATCAAGTCATCGATTATACCGCGACTCCGTTTGAAAAAACCGTGAATAATGTAGATCTTGTCGTCGATTGTGTAGGAGGAGATACACAGAGCAGGTCATGGTCCGTTTTAAAACGGGGCGGAATTCTGGTCGCGTTGGCCGGGCCTCCATCATTGGAGAAAGCAAAGGAGTACGGCGTCACAGCCAAATTCAACACGAAAATTCCGACTTATGAGAACCGGCTGACGATAGCTCAATTCATCGCCGAAGGAACGATAAAACCGGCGATTGATCATATCTATCCTTTAGGGGAAGTAAATCGAGCGCATGAGAAGAGCGAAGCCAGACATGGTCGCGGAAGAATTTTATTAAGCGTGAATTCTATCTGAATAAGTAAGACGTTACGCTATAGGGCTTACAATACGTGAAGGGGTAAGTGTTGTCATGCGAAAACGCTCGAAAATGTTTCTTAACATATTATTCGTTTTAATAGCGTTAGGCGGAGGAAGTGTTTATACGCTGGCCAAATCCTCTGTTCATCCCGCGAGCATGAATATGGGATCTATGAGCCACGGGATGGGTGGAATGGGGCATTTGAGCCATATGGATGGAATTAGTGTTGCCACACTTAAAGAAGCTGCATCCGATGCCCCAGTTAAGACATTTGAACTGACGGCCGAGGAGAAAGAACTGGATATTGGGGATGGGAAAAAGCTAAGAGCGTGGACCTTTAACGGAATAGCACCCGGGCCGGAAATCCGTGTGCAAGAAGGGGATCGGTTGATCGTTCATGTGAAAAATCAACTTACGGCCGGTGTCACTATTCATTGGCATGGAGTGGAACTGCCAAATGCCGAGGATGGAGTTGCAGGCGTAACGCAGGATGCCATTCCTACGGGCGGAGAGTACACATATAATTTTATCGCCCGACATCCGGGGACTTATTGGTACCACTCCCACCAACAAAGTGAAATACAGACCGGCAAGGGGCTATTTGGCGCGCTTATTGTCGAACCGAAACAGCAATCGATTGTATATGACAGAGAGATCGTCTCTATTCTGCACCAATGGGATGACAACACCTTTACCATCGATGGAACAAGCACCGGACAGCACTACGAAGCCGAACCGGGTGAGTTAGTACGATTGCGATTGATAAACAGCGGCGATTCCACTTACCGTATGGCATTGGCCGGCACCCCTTACAAAATCGTCGCTATGGATGCATATGAGATAAATAAGCCAACGGATTTGGACGGTCTTCCGTTTGTGATAGGTTCCGGGCAAAGGTACGACTTGGAATTCAAAATGCCGGAAAGCGGCGCTGTCCAACTGCTCAACGTGGACAAACCCGTGAAATCATCGAATCTGGTCAAGAGATGGTTCTTCACCCCTTCATCCGAAGCGAAGAACCAAGCGTTGAAGGCGACGATCGGTAAAGGTGCACTTCCTGCCGCCGATATGCATCAGTTGGCGCAAATGGCATTGTTCAATACGGATACGTATGGGAGTCCGCTTCCAGATGGCCCTAATGTAATCTCATTAAACTCGAAATTTACAGCAGCACATTCCCTTACTTTAGGGAATAAGCCCGGTTTTTTCAACGGCCGCTTCACAATGAGATTTACGATTAACGGCAAGACCTTCCCGGATACTCCTATGGTGATGGTAAAAACGGGAGACCTCGTAAAAATGCATCTAAAGAACGAATCGGAAGTTGATGATCATCCTATGCATCTGCACGGCCATTCTTTTCAAGTTATAGCCCATAACGGACAGCCGCTTACAGGCAGTCCGATCACGTTAAGTACCATAACCGTTCCCCCGAAAGAAAGTTATGATATCGCCTTTCTCGCTAATAATCCTGGAATTTGGATGATACACTGCCATATTCTTGGACACGCAGCCAATGGAATGGATATGATGGTGAATTACGAAGGCATAACCACGCCTTACAGCGTTGGGAAAACTTCGGGCAATTTTCCGGATTGACATTATATCTTGTGGTAATGGTCGTACTCATGTTCATAGACAATGTATCACACAGCTATGGACATTAAGTCGGTATTATTACGGATACGATAGTGTGGAGCTACCGTAAAGGACAGCTCCTCTTTGATATTCGTTGAAGTAACGATCAGTTTTAAGCGACATTCCAAGCCCTGGATACGTAATATATGGGGGGGGTTATGAAAAGAATTACCTTTATAACAATGGTGTTTATGCTCTTTAGTGTAGGTTGTTCGTTCCAAACAACTCGACAATAGAGGGAGTGATAAAAATCATGATTGAAGAACTGATGGTCTGGAATTTGATCGAAACCGATAAAACTTATTTCGCTACGTATTACAAAGAAGGTAATAAGCCTTGGGGTCTAACACAAATCGCTCATCATGGAGATGAAAACATGTTGAGATAAAATAATTTGATATCTAAACGTGACGTGCGCTTGACTAACGGAGAACGATAGCTCAATCATGACACGACGGCAGCCGGCCAATGTTCGGCTGCCGTCGTTGCGCTAATTGGCAGTTATATTCAACATTTGGGGAGTTGTCTTACAAGTGCGGAACGCTCAAGGAAAGAGATGAAAGCCGTAACTAGGAAATAATTATTAAACCATTTACTTTATAAAGAAAATGGTTTAATATGAAGTCAACAAATAAAACTAAGTCACACTACGAAATCAAAACGAAGATCACAATCAAGACCGGTAATCAGGAAGGAGGGGAATGGAACAAGCTGTATGCCTAACGATATTTTTTCCGCATTGGCAGATCCAACGCGTCGCCGCATCCTGGAGATGCTTGCCGACAATGAAGAGTTCTCCGCATCTCAGATCCACGATCAATTCGAAGTCAGCCCGCAAGCGATCTCCCAACATTTGAAGATTTTACTTGAGGCGAAATTGATCCTTGTGGAAAAAAGGGCGCAGCAACGCATTTATCGCATCAACACGGAGACAATGGTCGAATTCGAGGATTGGTCCAGGAACATGAGACGTCGATGGAGCCGGCGCTTAGATACATTCGAGGCCGTAATGAAAGCAGAAATAGCGAAAGCTGCCAAAACCCCAAATGATTCGGAGGAATCCCAATGAACCAAAATTCGAATACGCAAGAACTTGTGATCACTCGAATATTAGACCTTCCTATCGCGTGGGTCTGGAAAGGATGGACGGATCCTAAGCTGGTAGCACTCTGGTGGGGGCCAGCTCATTACACCTCACCGCGATGCGAAATTGATTTTCGCGTTGGCGGCAAGTATTTATTCTGCATGCAGGCGCCGTTAGAGCAAGGGGGTCAAGTTTACTACAACACTGGTATTTATACGAAGATTGTGCCCGAGGAACGTCTTGAATTTACGCAGAGCTTGTCCGACGCGGATGGTATCCCGATCGACCCGGCAGACGTGGGCATGCCCCCTGATTTTCCGAAAGAGGTTCAGTTCATTATGGAATTTAAAGCACTAAGCGATACCAAGACGGAACTGACGATAATCGAATACAACTGGACGATGGGCCAAATGTCCAAATACGCCGTCATGGGCATGAATCAGTCACTCGACAAGTTCGCCTCAATCATCGGTTCACTTCATCGTTAAAAAACGAAAGAATTTAAAAAGTCAAAAATTTGGATAACTAAGGGGAGGAAAAGTTCATGCAAAACAAAATTACTCCATTCTTGTGGTTCAATGATAACGCGGAGGAAGCCATCAATTTCTATAACTCGGTGTTCAAAAATGGAAGAACGTTGAACGTCACCCGTTATGGAGATGGAGCGCCGTTTCCAAAAGGGACGTTGATGTCCGCAACTTTCGAGCTGGAGGGGCAACGGTTCATGGCGTTAAACGCCGGTCCGCACTTCAAATTCAACGAGGCTGTTTCGTTCTTCGTGAACTGCACGACGCAGGAGGAAGTCGATGAGCTGTGGGATAAGCTCACCGCTGATGGAGGAGAACCCGGCCGGTGCGGATGGCTGAAGGACAAATTCGGCTTGTCGTGGCAGATCGTTCCCATGATCCTCAGTGAGTTGCTGGCAGACAAGGATGCCCGAAAAGCAAAAAACGTCACGGAAGCAATGATGCAAATGGATAAAATCGATATCCGGGCATTGAAGCAAGCTTACGAGAAATAAGCGGGGGGCTTGACCGTTGGGTGAATCGCAGCAAGCTACGCAGTAAAGTTCAACTATACACATTGAGAGGTATTAAGCTCCCTCAGAGAATAAGGATTTTCTCACGAATGCTCGCTCATTCGCAGGATTTCAAATGTATGTTTAAATCGGAGTTTCAATGAGTGGATAATGTGGGCCAAGAAGTCACGTTTAAGCTCATGCGGGAACATAAGGTGTCAACAAATTTACAACATCTTCCATTACAAAATATACTGCATGCCTCTCTCCACAAGGTCCTTGGGATTCACTCTCCCAAATCTCGACGGGTTTATGCCCTCACATTCCTTCGTCCTATCTATCCAAGGTGTGGAGTCCGAACAACGTTAACGGAACGGGTCTAAGCCCTAAAGCGTAAAAATCTCGGTACTCCGTGCTTTCTTTGTGAAATCCTGCGAAAGAGCCAATCTACGTGTCTGGGTTGCAAGTTTAGTTTTTAAGCTGCTAATGGAGGCTGGGCCTTATCATGCCGTGCATCTTCTGTAATTTCCGAATGCCTCCTAAGGTGAGTTCTGAGGTCTGCAGCCCAGTACAAACTCATCCTAGCGAGGTGTTCTTTTTTCTGCAAATTGAATCTGTTACCACCTACAGGAATGTTAAAGGAGAACGATAGTTGAATCGAAACAGGCAGCAGTTTGCCGCAGTGAGCTGCTCCCTGTTTCATTGAAGTTACGGGCAGAATAACGCAACTTTCCATTCCCTTGAATCTCATGTATGTTGGCGGTATTTAATTTATACGTGTTTTGAACAAACAGTACATTGGCTTCGTCAATAGGATAGAAGAATTTACATTTGAAAGGAGAGGACGAATTGAAGAAACATTTTATTGCAGGTGTGTTGTGTGGTGCCTTCTTAATGGCAACAACTTCTGTATTTGCTTCGAGTATAATAGAAGCAACAATCTTTCCAAGTAAAATTACTTTTTTCCTTGCTAACGGACTCTCCAAAGAAGTACAACCACAGGAAGGTGAAGAGGTACTTAACTATAATAACAAGGCATATGTGCCTCTTCGTTTATTCGCTGAGAGCAGTGGTGCTCTTGTAAAATACACACAAGCCTCTCCTGAGACGGATAACAAACATAAAATAGATGTTCACTATGTTGCTGAAGAGGCTCTTTCAGAGCAAACTTCAAATGCAGCTGGTAATAAGCCACTTGTGGTCTCAAGGGAACTGCAACTGCAAGATATGGTTGTCATAAGTCTACTTCCGCATATGCAAGAGAAGCTTGCTGAGGTATATGCAGATGTAATTTCAGTACCACCAGTTATTCATCCAGATTATGTAAATGTGAAGAGTGTTGAAAGGGTAGCTGCTTTCCGTGGTTTTGATTTTTTAATAACAATAGACGCTCAACCAATAGTCGGTCCTCATATACCTGTCGGCGAAGATGTACTTACATATCGGATCTCACCGACTGGAGTTGAGCTTAAAAATTTTGAACATCTTAGAGGACCCGATAAGGATGATTTCCTCTCCAATTACCAAAATCTTTTGAAATAACGGAGAACGATAGCGCGACGCTGGAACCGATCCAATGCCAATTATGTTAGCGTGGAATTTCTCAACAACGGGCTGTTTAATACAACAATATTTTTCCAACTTCGTCTTATAAGGGAAGGTAACTTGGGAGGAGGCAGTATATTGAGCAGAGATGCTCCACGGATAAACTTTTATGGATTTGTTGTCGGTAGCACTTTGCTTCTAATGCCTATACCGAGTTTCTTCTTTTGGAGGGATATTATTGATAAAGTCGAACCCATTTTCCGTTACTTGGGTTTTGCTCTCTTTATAACATGTGGTATCACTATAATCGTATGTGTTATCCAATCTTTTATAAACAAAGTAAGATAGCTACGCAAACGAAGTACGAAGTTGCTTACAGTGAGGCCGCCGTGGGATCAATCAGACGGCCTCATTAAGCTAGATGGCAGATTAGCTTAATACCACAACGAGTAACAGGGTAAAAAACTGATAAAAATGACGCGATGGAATTTGAGAAATCGGGATAAATGACAACCTTGATGACTATATAAGGACTACCTGTGGTGAGGCGCGTGTTGATGTCCGGAGAGAGGTGATTCGACTTCCGAAAATAGCAATCGATAAGAAACCACATCACCTGTATCATGATAGAATAAAAGTAGTAAATTTTCATTCATTCATGCAGTGTGGCAACCGCACTGATGATGAAGGAGGAACTTAATTAATGTCAGAAAAGGATGCTTCCCTTGCTCCACACGATCCGCCCAAACCGGATCCTGCGCTCAATCGCCTGAGTGTATTCGTAGGCAAATGGAATACGGAAGGACTGATTAAGGCGAGCCCGTCGGGGCCGGCTGCCAAGTTGAAGGCAACTGATATCTATGAATGGCTGCCTGGTCGGTTTTTCCTTATTCACCACGTGGATGGCTATATGGGGAACGAAGAGGTTAGGACCATCGAGATCATAGGTTATGATACTGCAAGCCAGACGTATTTCACGCACTCGTATGACAACCGAGGCAGCGTCGGCACGTACCAAGCAAATTTGCTCGATGCAGTCTGGACCATTGCAGGAAAATCGGAGCGCTTTACAGGTATGTTTAGTAATGACAGCAACACCTTAACCGGCAGTTGGGAGCTGTCGGGCGACGATGACAGTTGGATACCTTGGATGGATATCAAGTTGACAAAAGTCGTTTAGCTGAAAATCACCAAAACTTATAAAGTCTCAGGGCTTAATATGAGAACTAAACACAAACAAGTAAGAATCTGAAGTTCCCTGCTTGTATCGTTTGACTAACTGGGAACGATAGTTTAATAAAACACATGTTTGCATATAGCAGGAGACGACTCCCCTCGCCTCCATGTCAACTATGGAAAAACCAAACCTCGTGAGGTCTGGTTTTTTTTTGCTTACTGCATGGTCTATTATCTTCAAATCAGAAGTACCCTAGTTATCCCTAAAAAGTGAAAGTTAACTCTTGTATATGCATTGACATGTATATACATGTCGGTATATATTAAGGTCATGAGATCATCAACCATGCAGTTAACATTACTTACTCTTGCCGAACCCAATCGATTCAACATCGTTGAGTTGCTAAGAAATGGGCCCAAATCGGTTGGAGAAATCGTCCAAGCCCTTGGCATCAGCCAGCCGCACGTATCCCGTCATTTGCGCATCTTGAGCGAGGCCGGGATGGTGCGCTCACGCAGCAAAGCACAGCTGCGAATATACAGCCTCGAAGCCGGGCCGTTTCAGGAGCTGGATGAATGGTTTGATTCCTTCAGCATTCTATGGGAAGAACGTCTCGACAATTTTGAAGAGTATATGCAGGATTACAAGAAGAAGGAGGATTTATGACAGGTATCAACAGTTTTATCGCGAGCTACATGTTGAATTACCGCGACGTCTGGAACAAGAGGCTGGATTCCCTTGAAAACTACCTGAAAAGGATGACTGTAGATGAAAAGAAAAACAACCATTCGTAAAAATCGCGAGCGTAGAGAACTCACTGTCGAACGTAATGTTGCGATGCCTGCCCAGCTTGCATGGGAAGGCTGGACGGAGCCTAAACATATTACAAAATGGTGGGGGCCAAAAGGCTGGACGACAACCGTATATGAAATGGATGTGCGGCCAGGCGGAGTTTGGCGGTATAGTCTCAAAGCGGTTGACAATAGCGGCGAAGAGGCCTATTGCAGAGCCGTATATGAAGAAGTAGAGGCACCGCACAAACTGGTATACACAGACACTTTTGCTGACAGCGAGTGGAATGTGGTTTCGGACAGTGAAATGTACACGACAGTGTTGTTCGAGGAAAAAAGCGAAGGAACGCGGATTAGCATCGTGACGCGATTCGCTACCAACGAACAATTGGACAACGCAGAAGCAATGGGCATGATTGAAGGGTTCACCGATGCCTATGATCGACTGGAAGAATACTTAGAGACCTTAATGGGAGGCAATGAAACGATGGAGACCGTTATCTCAAAAGATGGGACACAGATTGCTTATACCAGACAAGGGACCGGTCCAGCCCTCATCATGGTTTCATCGGCAGCGGCTGACCATAAGGATGCTTCACCGTTAGCCGAGCACTTGTCGGCAAATTTCACCGTATACAATTACGATCGCCGCGGACGTGGACGTAGTACGGATACCGCGCCCTACGAAACCGCACGAGAAGTGGAAGATATTGAGGCTTTAATTGCAGCCGCCGGCGGTCAAGCTTACCTGTTCGGAAGCTCGTCCGGAGCTGTGTTGGCGCTTGAGGCGGCAAACTTGCTAGGGGATTCAGTCGCCAAGCTCTATTTGTACGAACCGCCGTTCATCATCAACGACAGTCGTAAGCCTGTGCCTGTTGACTACGTAGAACGTTTGAATTCGTTAGTCGAAGCCGGGAAGAGATCTGAAGCAGTGGAATATTTCGCATCTGAGGCTCTGGGCATTCCTGGAGAATACATCGGCTACATGAAGGCCGATCCTTCCTGGAACAAAATGGAGTCCTTGGCACATACGCTTGCTTACGATGGAGTGATTATGGGAACGACGCAATCCGGGAACCCGCTGCCGTCCGGCAGATGGAACATAGCCATCCCTACTTTGATTATGACAGGGGAAAACAGCGAACCGCTTTTCCATGACGCGGCACGCGCGCTTGCCGATCTTCTACCAAAGGCTAATACCCGTTCACTCGCCGGCCAAGACCATTCTGCAGTTATTATGTCTCCTGATGTGGTGGCAAAAGCCGTAGTAGATTTTGAACGATAAGGAGAATGGGAGTATGACGAATCTTCAAACGCTGGATCGACTAGTCGGTACTTGGCAAATCAGCGGCGGAGCAGAAGGAACGGTAACCTACGAGTGGATGGAAGGCGGGCACTTTTTGATTCAACGCGTTCATCTTTCCCGAAATGGACAAGAAGTGAAAGGGATCGAGTTGATTGGGCATTTAAAACCCTTCGGAGAAAGCGCGAGCAAAGATATTAGGTCTCGTTATTACGATACGCTGGGCAATACCTTCGATTATGTGTATGAATTGGATGGGGATTCGCTCGTCATTTGGGCTGGAGACAAAGGATCGTCTTCTTACTTTAAAGGGACATTCAGTTCAGATGGCAATTCCAATGCGGGGTCGTGGCATTATCCCGGCGGGGGAGGTTATGAATCGACGATGACGAGAGTCTCGCAAGAAGGAGGGATGGGCATTGGCTAAGCAATTGGTCATGGCAAAACCTTTGACGGTGACGGCCTCCAGATTCGCGCTTGCGTCGATCCTCTCAGGTGCATTGTTCGTGCTTCTCCTTTGTAGTCTACATCTGCTGCAGCCTGAATTTGATCCGACGTGGCGTTTTATCAGCGAATATGCTCTTGGCAATTATGGTTGGATGATGCACCTGGCTTTTGGATTGCTGGCTGTTGCTCAAATCAGTGTGGCGATTACGATTTTCCCGCATATTCGTACGGTTACGGGGTACATAGGACTTGTCATTCTAGGAATCAGTGCAATTGGCGTTATAATCGCGGCAATCTTCGTGACCGATCCCATCTCCGTTAGTCTGGATGATGCAACGTTTAGCGGTAGCATGCACTCTATTGGAGCGATGCTGGACTATACGCCAGTAGCCGCATTGTTGATTAGTCTTTCGTTATGTCGACTTGATGCTTGGAGACCTATGAAGAGAGTGTTGCTCACCAGTTCGGTTATTGCAATCGTCGCGATGCTCGTATTTGTGATTCAAATTCCGCAAGATGGGCAATTTGGGCCTGAGGTTTTGGCCGGTTTGTTTGGACGATTCTTAATCTTGGCCGACATTGCGTGGCTAATCATTGTGGGGATTCATGCTGTCAAGTTGGGAGCTTCTAATAAGTAGTATGGCAGCAGAAAAAAATACATGTAACGTATTATCGTAAACCGGTTGCACTGCGCTTGCAGCCGGTTTACGTCTGAATAGGTCAAATACTCAGTTCAATTATAGTATGCGGAAGGAAGGATGTTAGGAATGGCTGCATTTCGAGTTGGTTATGAAAGTCCTTCACAATTCAGTCGGGAGTATCCCCGAATGTTTTCCCCTAGACAAGACATAATCGTCTAAAAGCGTAAACAGGCTCAAAAATAGTGCGGAACGATTCAAAGGGAAGGAAGTATTTTTCAAAGTCGGGATTCAACTAACGGGAAACGAAAGTTCAACGAAGGATTCTATATAAATGTCAAGGAGCTGCCGAGGCAGCTCTTTTTGACATGCATACAAAATAAAATTTTATACATGTACTACCTGGAATTAGGGAGTGTGGAAGAAATACCATTTTTGTACTAATATGGTATGTGAGCGAGCTATAAAACAAAAGGGTGATCAAACGGATTTAATCCTAAACAATACGCAGAGCAGGTGTTGAATGAAAATAATCTTATTTGCTATATTGATCGCGGGCCTGATTTGCTTAAGTATTTTTGCGTTTATTATATATCCCATTTTTTTTGATGATACGATCGGTCCATTTAATGTAAACGATATTTCTGCTGACGAATCAGATATTAAAATTGCAACAGATTTAAGC
>NZ_JBHSRV010000034.1:0-18036 GCF_042659105.1 Paenibacillus allorhizosphaerae
GCTTCACATCCACAAAGTAAGGATAAATATCTGGTGATCCTGGTACTGAAAATACATCTGAATATACCTCAGCAAGCTTCTCGCGCATCTGCGGTAGTAGAACCAAGACAAGCATATCTTGAAGTTGCAGTTCCCTCGAGTCCTCAAGTGGCTTCTTACCGACTGCATTTGAAGTTTGCGGTCCAAACATTGAAAATAGGATTATAAAACAAATTAAAACCCTCAAGAGTGTTTCCCCTTCCCTTATCTTAATCCACCAATCAAAACTTAATCTGTCCAGATAAGAGGAGTGTATTCGTTAACGTAATCTGCCCGTTACTTCAATGAACATCGAAGAGGAGCTGTCTTTGCGGCAGCTCCATACTATCGTTTCCCGTTGGCGTAATGAATCATGCCGAATCCCGATTCGAGTGCGGAGTTAGTTGATGTTCTAATCTTTCAAGAATTATCCTTGAAACTTGTTTTTCCATAAAGGATTATCATTTGCTACAAACGAGTTAAATAACGAATCAAATTTTTCACCTTCAAGAGATTTAATAACAATATGGGGTTCGGAAGTCATCGATTCATACAATGTTTCCACTGGCTTTGGAACCTCACATATGTCTAACATTGAGATTAATTTCTTCTTTGCGTTAACGATTCCAGGAAAATCCTCTAAAATTTCAGCTTCTAAGAAAGGTTGAGACTTATACATCTCTAATAGCTGACCATTACCCGAAAATTTCAATATATCTCTCCAGTAAGGACAAGCAATCATAATCCCAAGGAATTCTTCGAAATTTCTCCCGACTTTTCCAGCCTCTCCTTCAGAGCTTATAAATACAATTGGTAAATCCATTTCTTCACCAGACCCATATAAAGTAAACACACCCCCTGAAGCATCCTGTGCTATGACTGTCGCTTTATCATAAACTTCAAAAAAGTAATCTTCAGTGTGTGAACTTGCGTCTACAATTTTAAAATCATAGTACTCTAAAAGGATATTTTTAACTTCAATGCTATCATTAATTTTTTGAAACAGAATGTTTGTTATCAAAATATAACCTCCAAACTTAGAATTAGTTCCACCGCTACGCTATACTTGCCCGTACTTCAACGGCCATTAAAAAGGAGCTGTCCTGGCAGCTCTACACTATCGTTACCCGTTAATGAAATGAAGAACTACTTCACATATCCTCTTTTGGCGGTCTACTCAATCGACTATCCGGTTTATAATATCTATTTACAAAATGGTATAGTGACTTTTCTTTGAAGCCAAGGCGATCATATAAATTTTTCGCAGGATTGCCTTTGACAACCCAGAGCTTCACAACTTTTTCGCCGCGACGCATAATTTCATTTACTAGAAATGATACAAAAGCTCTTCCGTATCCTCGCGATTGAAGATCAGTCCGAACAGCAATAAGATGCAACTCATTACCGGCAGTAATTCCGCCGATTGCCACTATTTCACCGTCAACAAGCATCACAAATTTGTTGTTTTTGTTTTCTAAAAAACTCTTCCGTTCACTTTCCGAAGAAGAATAATAATACGATGGAAGGATACCAACGTTTTCACGCATTTTGTAAAAAGCAATTTGGCTAATACTATGCCATGTAAGATAATCATCATCTTCATATTGCCTAAACGAAAAATTACTCTCAGTAAGAGGTTCCCCTTCACGCTCCATGAAGTACATAGAATGATTTATGTAATAGCCATTCTTATATAAAAATTGCAAAGAAGAACGGTCACCGTCAATACATGCACCCTCTGAACGTTCTACTGCGTCGTATTGTGAAAGCAATTTGTCTGCCTCTTTAATAAGTTTGGTACCAATACCCATTCTTCTGTATTCCTCGCTGACGAATATAGTCGTTCCAGCTCCTCGCCCTCGCTTATAATTAGTTAAGGAAAGAAAACCTACTGTTAAGCCGTTGTAACGAGCAACAAATATACCATCCCGAACATTTGCTTCATTAATTTGAAACGTCTCGTCAAAGTATTCATTTTCACATAACATGATTCTGATAGCGGCTTTATCCCTTTCGGGTATGTAAGCTTCTATTTCCGTATTTTCCACTGGCATACTCTCCCTTATCGAGATTAACGATTCCTTTTACCAATGTATTCCATGCTGTAATTTCGTTATCCTGCCCATTAGCGCAACGACGGCGGCCGAACATTGGCCAGCTGCCGTCGTGTCATGATTGAGCTATCGTTCTCCGTTAGTGGAATGAGCTTGTTTGTTGTCGAGATTTAATCAAAACCAAAATAACAGATCTAAAATCAATATAAATACGAATATGCAAAACGATACACAGATTACAATAGTTCCAAAACCTATTGTAGCTACTGTAGTTTTTGTCATATCTAATGCTTGAGTTGGCGATTTCTCGCCACAATAGGGGCATGATTTACGAACGGATATTATTTCACCGCAAGTTCTGCAATTATATTCTCGATTAACCCTGGTCATATGAAATACCCCACATAATCTAATCATCGCCATTATTTCTTCATATGTTTTACATTATCCTGCCCTTTAGTTTAATGAGGCCGCCCGATAGATCTCCCGTGACGGCCTCATGATGTGTGTTGAGCTATTGTTCTCCGTAACAACTAGATCGTTCCAAAAGGATACTTGGAGAAATCTGCCTGTTAGCAGTACGCGGCTACCGATACGTGCCGGTAACCACGATTTAGTTTTTTATTGGGCAAGCGGGTTCTCAAGCAGATCATCCTACTGAATCGGAACCCTAACAATCGTTTGCCAATTTTCAACAGGATTCCACCCTGGAACATTCATATAAATTTCACGTATTGGCCCCCTGACATGAAATCCTTTCTCCGTTATATGGTTTACGATTTCTTGGACTGTTTTCTCGGTGTCCCTGTAATGACCGAAATGTAGCTTTTGTGCACATAATCCTTGCGACACTTTTTCAAATCTTGGTACTGTAAAATCAACCTGTTTATTTTTATTTCTAACGTTTTGAAGAGCTTCTTGAAACAAAACTTCGCTTGTGATGTTGGGAAGCTGAACCATTACGGTCCGAAGCCATTCACCATCAGATTGCTGATAGTGCCATATCATTTCGTAGGGCATATGTCTAAAATTATATTTCAATCGATCTGACGTTAGCATTCTAAGCTGGTTCTGGACTCGAGTTGTTACCCAAGATGGTCTTCTTTGGGTAAATCTTCTCTTCTGCGTTTTCCTTCTAACACGAGAAAATTTAAATCAGGTATTTCCAAGATATCAATAATGCCAGGTTTCAGTCTGTAAACCGATTTAAAGACTTTCCGGTTATCCGTAGATTTCACCTTTTCTCCCAAAATTGCAGCCTCCATAGAAATGATATGGTAATAAATTCCTGCAAATCAATCTACTACACGTTTGTTCGTCTGTAAATAATAAATGCCCGCATGTTATTGTTCTATACTCCCCTTAGAACAGGCTGCCGATGATACCGGCAGCCTACCGTCATGATGCTATCGTCTCCGTTAACTTAATAAATGCCGCTTCCGATGTACGAAAAGCCTACCGCGATTATGCGCATATGTTTGTGTCGCAAAACGGTTATGCACATATGTTTGTGTCGTGACACTGCAAGACAAACATATGTGCTTTCAAACAAAAATCCCCAATTAACGGGGATCTCAAAGTACCTATGTTTGTGTCGTCGGACACGATTCCAATGATCTGACAACAATTCCTGTGGAGCAACTCTGATATTCATTTCATGCAAAACTGCCGAATGATCTGCCGCTTCATTTCCTCTACCGGATAATTGTCCTGGTAAATGGTGATCATCTGCATGGTTCCGTGAAGCGTTGTCGAGAAGTATAGCGATCTCATTCTCGCATTCGAAGCTCCAAGTTCGGAGAACACCTCACACTGTGTTTCAAAATGTCCCGCCATCGCCTCATTGAGCATTTGACTGTACTTGGAGAGTACTTTGTCTTCTTCCGGCTGCGTCTGCAAATGCAAGAAAAAACGGTACACGCTGGGACGCAGCTTGACGTTATCAAGCGCCCCTTCGATAATATGTTTTAGCCGCTCGCAGTGAGAGCCTGGACCGGAAGCCGTTTGCATCACTCGGCCAATTTCATCGATCCGGTTCTTCACCATTTCCGCAAGGAGCTCTTCTTTCCCCTTGTAGTAATTGTACAGCAAACCTTTGGAAACGCCGGCCCTTTTCGCTATATCGTCGATCGAAGCGTCATGGTATCCTTGCTCGATAAAGATGTCCATCGCAGCTGCGCGAATATTTTCTTTGGTGGCTTGACGAATTCGCTCATTTTCTTGCTGGGTTCGAGGCATTGTCTTGTCCTTCCTGCGAAAAAAACTGTATTTCTTCCGCTAGCTCTTTTGCATGAGTTATGGGAAGCATATGATCCGCCCCCTCGATGTTGAAGAAACGCACGGACGGAACCCGTTGAAAATGCTCGGCGATCTTGAGCATATCCGGCCATTCTATTGTACCGTAAATAAACAGCGTCCTCACGGCAATCTCCTCTAATCGTTCGATTGCCGGCGGCTCCGGCCACCGGACTTCAAAGCTCTTCCATTCGGTGAACACTCTCGCCATGTAATGGGTCGCCATATCTCGAAGGAAGTCTTGATGTGGACCGGCCATCGTAACGCGATAATTAGGACCGGCCAAGGACAATTCCACCAATCTTACGATATCGGGAGCGGCCGCGTTGACCTCTGCCATCCAATCAGTAAACTCCCGGGAAAACGTATACCCCGTTAACGAAGGCGCAATGACGACTAGCCGCTCGACCATTGACGGATAAGTAAGCGTAAAGTCGGTCGCAGCCTGCCCGCCCATGGAATGACCGACAAGCGTGACCTTCTGTAATCCGATATGTTCGAGTAGCACTCTCAAATCCTCCACAAGGCTCGTCGGCCCTTGCGGTGCCGGCGAGCGTCCCGTCCCCCGGCCGTCAAAGGTAACAACCCTATGGTATTGCGCGAGAATCGGCGCAACATACTCCCATTCCCGCGAATCCACGCCGGGGCTGTGAATCAACACGATCGGAGAGCCTTCACCCTGAATATCATAATAAAGATCCATGTTGGGTTCCTCCCTATCGAATAAGGTGAAAAGTGATTTTCTGCCATTATATCCTTTGACTGAACGTTCAGTCAATACAAAATATTGTATAATTTCAGCTGTAGAATTATAAACCACCGCCAATCACTGGCGGTGGTTACGATCCTAACTTTCGTATTAGTCATTCTCATTAACTTCTTGAGCCCGAAGAGCTGGCAGAACTGTCGAGACCCCCCTTGGAGCAAGATACCCCACTCAATATGCCGCTTGACGGTTGTATCCGTAATGTCCTTCCTCGAAAATTTGTTGCTTGTGCTACCTGGGTTTCTTTTGCTATACCGATCCACAATTAGGTGAGTCGTGGAAATTCGTTCGATCCGTTGATTTTGACCCTGTTTAAACTTCATAAAAGAGCACCTCCTTGATGGTGTTGGGTTAAACCCGTTGACAGACCCATCATACCGAGGCGCTCCTTTTTTTTTCAAATTCCATTTCTTAGGACTAACAGGAATGTTTAAAGTAACGCGGCTACCTATCGATGCCGGTAGTCTGACTACGACGACCACGGTGCACCACGGAATGTCGCTCCTTTTCTGGAAGCACGCGGGGTAGAGTAACCCTTTGCTGGTTGTTGCGCCAGTCCTCTCAATTCAACTGCCGTAGAATTTTGTCGCAAAATGACAAGATAGTACCTTACTTGTTCGACGCGTTGTTAACGAGACATCAGGAGACGGTTCTTAGAAAACAAGGAAAATCCCCCGAGTTCTTAAAACTGCTTTTTGTTCAGTCAGTCTTTTATGCATTTGATCTTCGAACAGTATTGCATGAGACCGTCCCAATTCCCCCATAAGCAACCCTGACATTTCGAAGGTTGTCTTTTCTTTATTGGCTCTGACGGGATCAACAACTTACTCATTTCCGACCTTCTTTCATTATTCTCATTCCAAACATGTAAATATTACCCATAATATTCACACATCATACCATGACATTTTGGTGATTATTGAGCAATGGGGCCTGCAAGTGGGCAGCTCCAACTATTACCAAACTAAAAAATCTCCCAATTGGCCAGCATAATCGATTCGACCTCGTCCCAGAGCCGCGGTAGAAACTGCAGCACGTCTTCGGCACGACGCGCAAGGGTGTCGGACGAGGTGATGCCGAGGTCGATGACGAATTCCTCAAACGCCGGAGCTAGCTCAACTTGCAGTTTTGGGGCATCTGTGGAGAGCATTTTGTGGCACCGGGCGAAGGTCGCCCCGATCCAGAACACCGCTTCGCGGTGATATCCGTCGCGGATAAGGTTACGGCTACCGTCAATCGCAATCGGTCGTGAAGCGGCGGTGATGTCACTGCTGAAGAAGAATTGGGTCTTGGCGTGCGCCGCGGCGACGTCGAAGGTACGGGCAAGCGCGCTCAGATGATGGCTGGTGCGCTGCGGGGTCCAATGCTCGCAGCCCAGCAGCCCCAACAATTCCGGATAGATTTCGGTTCGCCCGAACTCCTGAAGCACGTTGTACACAGCCAGATAGCGAAGCCGCACGGTAGGGTTGCGAAGAGCTGCGACGAGAAGGACGTGTGTAGTGACTCCGGTCATGAACAACCATGACATAATCTGATCATGCCATGGTGCAGTCAGATCGATGTTCCGTAACCCATGCTCTATCTTCTGCCTAACGTTTTCGCAGCGGTGCCGCACCCATTCCCTCTCGGCAAAATGGCGCGACACCTTCTGCTGCACGCCGCGCAGCTGTCCGGTAGGATCTACAATGATGGTATCCACGCGGAAGCTGCCGGCTAGGTGATACGATGTCAGAACCTCCTCAGCAGAGGCGATCTGGTTCCACGATAAGAAGGTTATTTCGATCAGCACATCACGGTAGATGAACTTCCCCAGTTTCAGAGGTGGTTTTGCTTCAGAGGTAACAACGACAACATCAATGTCGGAGCCCACTGACATCATCACGTCATCCGGCTGACCAACCGTCGAGCCGCTGAAATAAGCCCCCATGAACCATGCTTCCTGACTAGTACACTGCATTACCCACTCCGTTGCTGCCGCTCGAGCCGTCCCTATTTTCATGGATTATCCCTCCGATCCTATATTCAAGCAAGAGCTTACCATAGGCTTAATGGATAAAACAGTCTGTTTTTCCAGCTGTTACTTTGGTATTATTAACTTAAAGCAAGGATAAAAAATTGCCCTCAAAGAGACAGCCGTGATCGGCTGCCTCTTTTTGTATTTACTGAGCTATGCTGCCGTTAACGGAATGAAAAAAACCGTTGCCGATAAGCAACCATGATTTAGCTATCGTATCCAATAGCTGAACAGCATCCTAATATCCACGAACAGATTGGATCAGACCGACACCAGCTTTTATTTGAACTTCTACTGTTCCAGATATATTGATATTCAGGATTCCTGAATCATCTTTATCAATATCAATATTTCCTCTAAATGCATTATTGCTCGATCTCAAAACAACTTCTCGAATATCAAAAAAGTCTAGCTCAACAAAAACAATTGTATACCCTCTCTCTATCCACTTTTTAGGTGGATTGTCAGCAAAAACAGGAAAATCAAAACCTACGGATATGCGATTTCCTTCACGAGAGAATTTAATTTCTTCAATTCGCAGATTCCTTAAAGGAGGTACATCTTTGTATAGCATTGTGATAAATGTATCTGTATTTTCGCTTAAACACTCATGCCACATGTTATTCACCCACTAACTTACAGAACATATTTGGTTTCCTTCATTTTATCATCTTTTCATTTTACTATCCTACCAGTTCAACAAAAAGCATCCGGCCAGAATGGCCGGATGCCCTCATGTACTTATTGAGCTATCGTACTCCCGTTAGTTCAATCAACTTCACCAATGTTTATAATTGGATTGGCTTATAGCTCAGCGCCAGTTCGATGACCTGCTCTGGCGTCAATTCAACTTTATTCCAAAAAATTAAATCACTAACTTGTGGATGCGGGACATTTTGCTTGAGTATTTCAATCATATTATCAATCTCTTCTTCAGTGCCCTTGGCGTTCATAATTTTTCTTACTAGTTCAATTAAGTCATTTTTATTTAACTGCTTCAATACGAGCCCTCCTTTAGTAACAATAATCACACCAAAGGTTAACGTTGCATCTTCTTGTTTGAGTATGAAACTATCGTACCCGTTAGTTCAACAATGGAAGCCGCTCATAACTTCCGGCTTCGTAATTTCACTTGATTATAGTAAGTCCGAAAGCATATCTCCTGAATTTCTCTCTAGCGTCGCGGTCAGACGATCACGCGGTAGTGAAGATGAACAACGCCGCCTTGGAAGCGGCGCTCACCGAGCAGCTCGAGCCGCATGCTGAGGTTGTCCGGCAATGCTCGCTTCCCTCCACCCAAGACAATCGGATTAAGAAGCAGATGACACTCGTCGATCAGTCCCGCGCTCATCGCCTGCCCGGCAAGCTCGGGGCCGCCAATCGTAATGTCAGCTACAGAAGACTCCTTAAGACTTCGGATCGCATCAGCATCGAATTCGCGCTCTATCCTGGTGCTGGCGCTTGACACTGCCTGAAGCGTCCGGGAATATACAATCTTCTCAGCCGCTCGCCAGGTCTGCGCGAATTCCTGCTTTATCTCCGGTTGATCGCCGCCGGCGTCAGCCGTCTCCCAGTACACCATGTTCTCGTAGAGTCGACGCCCGTATAGGTAGGTGCCGATCGGCCGCTGGAAGCCAGTCCAGAACGCATACGTCTCGTCATTGGATATCCCCCAATCGAAATTGCCGCGCTCGTCCTCAATGTACCCGTCCAAAGATATGTTATTAGCGTAGATCAGTTTAGCCATTTCAATAACGCCCTCCAATTATTAGTTTCCAACGCCTGCCTGCTGCTTGAGGTTCTTGATCTCTTCCGTGACATTTTTTTTCACCAATCTGGAATTGTTCCATTCGACTTTCTCCAGTGTCGTGGAAAAAACGATTTTGGCTGTCTTTTCGATCCACTCGGCATGATTCCGTTCATGTTGCGAAGCTGATGGGGTCGAAGGCACAGATGGCCAATAACTGTGCATTCCCTGATAAGTCTCACGTCCCCAAATGACAGTGTCGGCAGTACTCAGAATTTCTATTGCGTGTTTCTCCAAATCAGCTTAGCACATTTCAGCTTGGGTTGTTTCTTATGAATTGCTAATTTAAACTGCCCTTTAGCGTAACGAAGGCAGCCGGTCATTCACGCGGCTGCCTCGTCTTGTTCTATTAAACTCTCGTACCCGGTAGTTGAGTGCCGGAGTAATCGCAGCGGCCTCGATAAGGCTCACGTTTTCCCTTATAGTAATTAAGGTGTGTGGAGTATATGGTGGAAATATTACTTACCGCCGAATGCAATGCAATAGCCATTTAAGTCTTTAATGGTGAACTCACTCCATCCCTCACCCCAGAAAGGACCGTTAACGACCATAACACCTTTTGAAATGAAAAGTTCATGAAGTTCTTTCAGTTGGCTCGTATAGCAAAACACATCGAAATAAAGGCCACCGCTTGCTGATGAGAAGGGCTTAACTTCGTCTGGATTCTGAGCTTGATGCAAGATGAGAGTAACCTTCCCCAACGACATGTGAGCATGTCCACCAACAGATTCAAACTTGAACCCGAGATCAGTATAATAGTTTATGGCTTCCTGTTCATTACGAACTAACAGCACAACGGACGGTCCATTTACGTCTTGAATATTCAAGCATATCCCCTCCTCGTATCGATATCATTTCCAGTATACCAAACATTTGTTCCTTCTTCATTCTTATTATTGAATGCGATTCCACGATTTTTGTTGTCACCGCTGAATCCAGATTAATCTAGTTAGCCACTTTATCATATTTCCAGGAGAGTATTTGTTAGAGTTCTACAACCACTACATAGACATACCCGCTCCGAACAAGATGACATATCCATCTGGATCGCGAACACCAAATTCCTTCCAGAGCATCGCCTTGATCCTCATGCTTCATTTCGTAGTGAATGATCGCTCCATTCGCCCGAAATTGCTCGAGTAATCCGTCAATGTGTTCCCAATCGGCGTAAGCGTATGTATCGCAGCCGGTCAAAGGACCTTCCCATTTTTTCGGATACGAAATTTTTCGTGGCTTCTTATTCGGTACGATGTCACCCGGGTCCTCCGATTGATACAAAATAAACCCAAGCTGGGGCTGTTCCCGTTCCACATGCCCCCACCCGTCAATTCTACAGCCGAGTGCCTGCTTATAGTATTCCTTCGATTTATGCAAATCGGAAACTAACCGGATTTGATTCATAGTTACCCTCCTAGCCATCTCAATGGTCTAACTTGCGTTTTTCCCAAAGTTCATTCCTCCTAAAACCATCTCAGATAGCCTCATTATTTAATGGAACGTTCCAAAAATCAACTATAGAGTTTTTGAAACATGTTTTACTGGGCATTTCCCTATATGCTAAAAAGCATGCATTCTGACACAGAAAAGACAGTGCATTTTGGAGCATGAACAGAAGGCCGTCGAATTAATCGGCGGCCTTTGCTAGTGATTCAACTATCGTTCTCCGTCGTATATGAGGTCCTAATAAAATCATCCATAGTACATAAATTCTTGCTATAACATGAATCGTTACTGCATTCAACCCGTTTGTATTGCTCTTCAACTTCTTTACTGACAATAACTTTTTATCGTGTATCGCCCGCCCGAATACTTGAAAGACGTTTATACGGGCAGCTAGTGACATGCGTCGCTCTTACTCCGCTTGCTTTAACAGAGGGATTAGGTGGGATTTCATGAATTCGTAGCTCGGCTTATCGCCTTTCTTGGCGTAAAATCGCAGCCCGTCCAGTCCCTTGAACAACTGATAGGACAACAGCCTTTTCTCAAAATGGGCGATCTCCTTCCCCTCCCGTTCCCAAAACTCCCGGAGCCGATGCGGAAACCCGATTTGCGGAACCCATAAATGCAGCACGGCCGCATCGAACATAAAATCGCCGTACATCGCCATCTCCCAATCGACGATCGCCGTTATTCGGCCATCGTCCGAAAGCATGTTGCCGAGATGGAAGTCTCCGTGAACAAGATACCGCTCCTTGGGCGCATACTGCGCAAGATCGATCATCGCAGCATACGTTTGGTCGAACACGTTTTTTTCGAGAAAGCTGCTTTCAAATAGCGACGTCCATCCCTCGTAAAATCCTTCCTGCTCTTCCTTAAAAGTAGACGCGAGCCAATCGGTCCAAGAGGTGGATGTAGCTTCTCCGGAAGGCGTAATCCAGCCGTAGCCGCTCGTATGATCGACGCGAACTTGGTTCATTGCGGCGAACTGCTTGATCAAATCGGGTATGACGCGGACGATCTCTTCTTTGGGCTGCATAATTACGGAGACGCCGGCCGCTTGTTCCGTTATTGTATACGGCAATCCGTCGTATGTGCCGACCTTCACGATTCGCGGGATCGGCATCACCGACGAGTAACGGTCGGATATCAGCTTTACTTTGTCGACCGTTTCATTGCCGCTTTTAAAATGAATGACGAACGACTGCGTGCCCAGCCGGTAGCGGAACACTTTGCTCAGCTCTCCCATTTCGATCGGGGTGATATCGGCAATGGTCTCCGATTCGATTGTCTGCAAATATTGCTTGGCTCGTTCCATTGTCATTTCCGGCTTAAAGGATTTCATTGGAGCATTCCTTCCTTTGACTGTTTATTACAGTAAACCCTACACTCGGTGACATCAGTTCGTTCAAAAACTCTTACCCCAGGCAACTCCCAAAGTTGACGTTCCTTGTCCCGAATAATAACTAGCTGATTTTGATACTCAGTTATCATAACGACATACTTTATTTCATCTATTACGGCGGTCCCAATCAGATTGGCGTTCTCACGCCAAAGCATTTCAGCATCGCAAGGATATTTCCCGAATGGATCGATTCATGGAACAGATTAAACAGCAGAAGCTCCTCCACCGTCTCGCCTTTGAATGGATTTGTCTTCACTTTCACGTCCAACTTTCCTGCAAATACCTTGCGAATGTTGGCCATTTGATCCGTTAACTGAAATAGTACATCGTCCCAAGGCGGAGGCTCCGCCGTCCATGTGGATGGTTTTGTCCCGTACTCGAAAAATGCTTTGAATTCTGTCGGCACCGACCATACCTCGCCGGATTTTCCGAAAACGATCTCATCCGTCACCGTGGAGATATGACCAAGCTGCCAATGAAGGCTGTTATGGAATCCCTCTGGAACGATATTACGTTTGTCCACGGGACATTTCAGAACCTCTCCTACCAGAGATGTACGACCCATTTCCATGATACGAAACAAAAAGTCCTCTCTCACCTTGCTTCCACCCCGCGTTCACTCTTTCCGAGCTTTCTTCATACCCATATAATAATTCCGCTGTGCTTTATCAAGGTGTTCGATAGCGAAGCGCAGAGCCGTTCGCGGCATCGTGGCCGCGTATTGATCCAAGAAGCTTAACAACGCCTGACGATCCCTTTTGCCGGCTTCGCGCACCCATCCTCCGAGAGCCGTTTGGATGAAATGTTGATCGTCATGAACCAAAATCTCGCCGATTTTAAACGTGTCCGCTACATCACCTTGCCGAATAAAATAGTATGTACTGACAATTGCCGTGCGACGTTCCCATATATTATCGGAGCACGCAAGTTCATAGAGGATGTCGCGCGGCTTATCGACCAAGTAACCGCCAATGACATAGGGAGCGCTTACGTCGACCAAATCCCAGTTGTTAATTCGATCTGTACGTCTCAAATAAAGTTCGAACAGCTCTTTCCGGCGACTCACGGGCGTTTTTTTCCTGCGGGCCTGCTTATCCATAATACTAAGCGCACCGACCCTAACTTTGTGGATCGGGCTCTCGAGCAACTTTTCAATTTCTTCAGGAGGCATGTCGATAAATTCTTTGGCCAGCGCGAATACATCTCCCATACGCACTTCTTTGAACGCGTCGCCTTCGTCTTCGCCGGATTGGATCTTCATGCGCTCGTCTGGTGATAGGGGAGCTTGCAGCCGCGCTACGAACGAATCTGCCCGAATATTCACGCTTTAGAGAAACTGGCAGCCATCTTGTCGAGACACTGCTCCAAACCTGCTCTGGACATTTCGAACAATTGATTCGACGGATAGCCGTATTCCGTGACAGTCATCTCCGTCGTATTGCCGCTTTCGGCTTTAAAAGTAATCACGTGACGCACATCACGAGGCATGTCCGGCGGCATACCCATCGCGGCAGGATCGATTCTATTGCCGTCTTTGTCGCTCCAGTCCAGGAGAAACTCGATAAGTTCCATAGGCTGGATCTTCTGATAGGTCCAAGTGTTGAACATGTCATGACCGTCTGGCGTGCGCATGCAGACGAGCGATGTCCCGTTCACACGAAAATCCATCTTGGCAACCGGCGAAGTAAAGCTCGTTGGTCCCCACCAGCTTTTCACGTGTTCCCCCTCTGTCCAAGCTCGCCAGACTTGCTCAATCGACACGTTAAAAACGCGGGTAACTACGAGGTCCCAATTACTCTTATTTGAGATGTTATCAGCCATTTTCATTCTCCTCACCTTGGAATGATGAACCGCCCTAAATAGCACGAGTGTTCTAAAATAAAATAACACAACTGTATTAATAAATCAATCCATGTTATACTGTTGTCATGCCGAAAATCGTGGATCATAACAAACAAAAAGAGAAACTGGCGGTAGCCACCTGGCGGGTCATTCGTAGGGATGGCCTGGAACGCGCATCTTTACGTAATATCGCGAAGGAAGCCGGATTGTCGGTGGGCTCGATGCGACATTATTTTTCGACTCAATCCGAACTTCTTGCTTTTTCCATGCAGCTTGTTTCCGATCGCGTATGTGACCGTCTCCAAAGTTTTGTCCCAAGCGGAAACTTGATGGAGGACGTCCTTCATGTGTTGTGCGAGATGCTGCCGATTGACGAGGAACGAAGTACCGAAATGGAGGTGTGGTTTGCGTTTACGTCCAAAGCGCTCGTCGATCCGACTCTGCAAGCGTTAAGTCTCTATGTCTACGACGATATGAAGGGCTTTATTGCCAAAAAAGTAGAGCAGTTAATAGAGCAACATTCAGCAGGCAGCCGACTTGATGTGAACCTAGAGACGGAACGGCTGTTCGCCTTGATTGATGGGTTGGCGATTCATGCGATTATGCACCCGGAACGACTTGTGCCCGAGCAGGCTCGCGCAGTGCTCATTTATCATCTGCAATCCATATTCAAGCTCTGAACGATGAAGAGCTTTGATCGATGCCATGCAACTCAAGTAACACCGTCCATAGAGGACGGTGTTTTTAGCTCTTGCTGCAACGGTTGGTTTGTGGTACAGTTGTGCTAAATTAAATTAGCACAACTGTACTAATAGGAAAATGCGTGCTTTGTTGCATAACGGAAGGGTGATTAATATGCAAATAAGAACAAGGAAGCATGTGTTGTATGCGATTGCTGGCTACATCGGGGTATCTGCGGCGATCTACTTTATTTTCAGGAAATTCGGCGCGCCTTTTGTCGCTCACCAGCCTCTTGTCGAATACGCATCGGCCATGGAGCGATTTTGGGATTTTCAGGCCGGTTCCTTGTGGGGATTCGTTCTCATCGGCCTAATCGTCTTGATTACACGAGGCTACCGAAACCGTCAGTTGCAGTCGCCCGGCAGGGGAACGTCCAAGAAAGAGCTCTCCCTTCTGCTGGGGTATATGGCGTTTGCCCAGCTGCTGGGACTCGTGCTTGGCAAGTTGTTCGGCTTTCATGCGATAAGCTTCCACTTGGCGGGAAGCATCTATGGCAATCACGAGCATGTGAAGCTGACTGAAATGCTCGTATGGTCATGTTACAACTTTATTGTTTATGCTGTCCTGCCCGTTGTATACTTGATGCTCAAAAAAGGCTATACTCTCTCGCAGTTGAACATCATCTCGAACAAAAACGTGCTTCGCGATACGATGGTCATTATCGCTATTCTAATCATCGAATCCATTGTGCAGCTGGGGGGGTTGTCCGACGCACTACTTCATCTGTCGCCCAGGCAAATTCTCCTCGGAGGATTTGCTGCCTTTAGTTTTAACTTGTTTGGAACGGCTATCCCGACCGCCGTTTTTCTATTCGCCATCCTATACCCACGATTTAAAGCAGTCACAAATAGCGCTATCGTCCCAATCGTATTCGGAGGACTCGCCTACACCGCGTTGCATTTTTTCGACAGTTGGATGGTCTTTCGCAGTCCCGGAGCCTTTCTCACATCGCTTAGCGCTTTATTCCTGCAATATTTCATGCCCGGCGTCGTGAAGTCGGTTCTTACGGATCGAACCGGCAACCCGTGGGTGCATATGTGGGCTTATCATGTGATTGTCCCGCATGTTATTATCGATACCCCACATTTTGTAGATGCGTTGATATTAAAAAATGAGTAAAAGTAGCCATATTTCGAGCTGCCTCAGAATAGCATAACAGGGGTGTCATTCACTGCGGCAAGGCTGCACTGGGCATGGATGTCTCTAGTAAGAAGATTGTAATCCTGCAGCACTTGATTCTATCCCATCATAATTTAGGGGAATGGGGTAGCCTGGTTCAGCCGCAGCTTCCAGAAGCAGTCGCGCTTCATTATATCGATCAACTCGATGCGAAGCTTCAGGCAGTTGAAGATGCATTGGATACGATGCCGGATGGAGATAATTGGACGCCGCCACTTAGAATCGTGGAGAACAAACAGATTTATAGAGTGAAGAAAAATTAGTGAACGGTGAAAATAATGTATTAGACTGTATGTGTTAGTCCATGCGGCTTTCGTATCACAGAATCGCGATATTGCGCAAAATAAGTATTAGACTGACCCAGAAATTGAAACAGCGACGGGTCTGTCAAGATCTTTGTGTAAACTCTTTTAACAAGATTTCTCCCCGAGGGGAGAAAAAATTTTCAGCGTAAATATTGTCCGATGTGATCGGGAAAGAAGACCGAGAGTTGGAGGAGGATTTGTCCCCAATTTTGTACACGGCCCGTCCATTTGCGAACGACATCCATCTAATAAAAAACTAAGACGCGGCTGCCTGCACGAATCGGCAGCCGCGTTGTGCTAAATGGCAGTTTAGCGTGGAAAAACAAAGAGGCTCCCATTGATCTGGTGAGCCTCTTGTTAGTGTGGTATCGCGGATATACGAATGTTTAAAAAAGGTTTTTGGTCACTTTTTGTGTCAAATGCTCTATTCTTGGCATGTATCGTATCCGTTCAAACCGTTCCTGAATCAAATACAAATACTGGACCATTCCATTTTTCATCTTGTAGAATCTCTTCTTGAAATATTTTGTGTTCTTTATACTGGGAAATCACTTGCCTCCAGAACGCATATGCAGACTTGTTGGCAAGTGTTTGTCTTATCTCCCATGTCCCAGTGAACATCTCAAATAATGAGCAAGCTACGTGTCTGCCTACCCCTTTACGCCTGTATTTCCTCATAATAAAGAAATCACTTATTACATTTGTCTTTTGAGCTGTACTCAATTTCATATATTCCTTTGGTACATCTAGCATAATTAAAGCAAAGCCCGCAATCTCTTCATCAACCTTTACAATAAACGGACGACGATACTCGTCTGTCCACTGATGGTCGAAGTATTTATATAAGTACATCCCGTGTTTGTTAAGGACATGTCCATCAAACTCACTACTGTCGTAACGATATAGCTGAATAAGATTGTAAAGAACTGTTTCATCTTCATACGGAACCAGCGCTATTTCAATACTCATTTAATAGCTCCTCCATTTCTTGGTCTATTTTACCATGAAGTTGAAGGTCGAGTACGCTTAAAACCAAACTATCCTGCCCGTAACAAGGTGCCGATTATTGCGGCAACCTCGTCGTGGTGTGTTTTATTGCGCTATCGTCTCCCGTTAACAACAATCGATTCATGTGCCTTAATTATTCAATAATGGTTCTACTTCAACTTTAAAAAAATGTATGACATCATCAATAATCATATCACATATATATGAATCCTTTGAATTTTCATAAATTACAAAATCACCTACTTTAAACTTGTTCTTCTCAATATACTTTCCAGTATAATCAAACTCATTGTTGTTAATTAAATCATATGACTTTAATTCATTATTTCTTAAATGTGAAAAGAAGTAATGTTCAGGATCATAAACAAACCACCTGCCATTCCCTAATCTAAATGAAATCGGATCATCTGGGTTATTATTTATTAAGTTGATACAAAAAGCACCACCAGATGAATAAAATTGAATATGAATGAGTATCCGATATCCATCAAATTGTAATGTGAATTTGGGGAAAGTTCCTTTAAAGTTCATCTTTCGAACTATTGGAACCACATTTTCTTTCATTGCCTTTTCCATTTCTTTTCTATTCATTGACTACTCCTCCACAAGAAAGCTTTAATACTGCACAGACATTTAATTTACAGCGCTTGTTTTAAAGTATGTAGAAGCTGTTCAAGTCTATATATATTTCGCGTAACACTTCCACAATTTGGGTCACAAAAATAAAGACGCAAGCTATTATTTAATGTTGCGCTAAACTGCCCTTTAGTTGAGAAATTCCGCATAAACAAAACAGGCGATGGATCGGTTTCCATCGCCGCACTATCGTTATCCGTTAGCTGAACACTTGAACATTCTATTTGTTATTTTCCTCCAACATGAAACACTCCACTTATGGCTACACCATCAACGTTATACAGCGGAATATCACGACCACCTGGTGATCTACTTTTCTGTATCGCAATGGCTTCCTCGGGTGATTTTGGTATTCATTTATTCCTCTGTAAACAACAAACAGGCGAAGATACACTGGCGACAGTGCTTCCCATCTGCTTGTTGTTTAATGGCGCATTCCTTCTCTTCGCTACGCGACGAGACTGATTAAATTGTTATCGGGGTCCTTTATGATCGCATATCGCTCTCCCCACGGTGTATCTCGCGGCTC
>NZ_JBHSRV010000035.1:0-17446 GCF_042659105.1 Paenibacillus allorhizosphaerae
ACTCAACCGCGTCGTAACCTCCTCCATTCACATAAAGACCAGAAAGCACAGTTTTTAAAAAAACACAAAAGCTGGGCTTAGTTTCGTATTGCCATTTTTTTATCTAATGCTATGAGAAATTTTCGGGGTAGCGCAACGATTTCACTTATTGGTCATCTATTTACCATTCCGTTGTTCTAAGCTCCTCCTGTTGTATTCAAATTTTTGCAGAAAAAATTTAATCCAAGCAATTTAAAGAGATTCTGTCCTACAGTACTTTGTCTCTTTAAGTTAGGGGCATGCTACTTAACAATAAATACGCGTCCGCCGCGGTTTACAGAAGTTTCATCGAGTACTTCAAAGTTATCTTCGTTATTGCTAAGGTATGAAATGAATATAGGTGTCTTTAACCGGGTAATATACTTTCCTGTGGGCACCTGAACGCCATTCGAATTTTTTTGGTCCCAGAACATACTTAATGTTTTCGTGCTGCCTTTGCTAGCGAAATCGCCCTCCAAAACTGGCAACCTTCCGGTCCACACGAGCTCCTGTGTGGACTTATCCCACTCGGAGCCACCTTCAGGAACTCGACTTATCTCAACTTCGAGTGACACGGGTTTAGTGACAGACACAAGCTGATCCTTTATGTTGGTTGCGGAGAAATGGAAGTTCATCGTTGTTCCCGGATCAAAAATCACATTGCCATCCTCGGAAGTGTCCGCGTTGTTCGGATTAACGCCCCAATACACATTTAACGGCACGCCACGTATTTGGGTTCCCACTTCCCGTGTTGTTGTTTTCCAGCCCTCTTGTTTATCGAAGGTGCCTATCTGAAACCCTGACATCGCGTCCCAATTCGTATTCAGGTGAAACGTATCGTGTGTGAATCTCCAGGTCATCGGGAAATATGTAATACCCCTGAAATTCAAAATTGGATACTCCTCCTGAGCGTTGTCGATGCTCTGGCCGTTGACTCTGATTGAATAGGTTGGCAAAACCGCTTCATAAGAATGCTGAAAGTCATTCAGGCCGGAGGAATCTTGGCTCCAGTCATTAGCGAGAGCATCTTGATTAATCTCCAGACCTGAGGCTGGGTCCCAACCGACATTTAGGCCCAAAGCCCTTGTATAATCCCAAGTCATTGGAAAATAAGTAATATCCTTATATAGCAGCAAGGGGTATTTGGCGTGCTTGGTATCGATTAAGATTCCATTCACTTGTACAGGAAACTGAGGCAGCTTGGCGGTGACAGACAATTCTGTTTGGGCTGAAGCAGGAGTGATTGAACTCATGAAGATAGGCAGCGCGAGCACAAGAGTCATGAGCTTAGTCGAAAGCTTTTTCATTGGTAATCCTCCTCGATTAGATTGCTAACGTCGGTTTTCAAATATACACATTATGCGAAACGGAAAAGATAGTAAATGAAATAATTTTTCCTAAAGTGTAAACAGAGAAGCAGACCATTCTCTTTTAACAAAAATGGTGTAAACATCAGAATAACTGATATGATCTTCCGAAATTCATTGATGAGAAATAAAACCCTTGTACCCAAAGCCCAACGTTCAAGATTTTACCGAAAATCCTCTCCGACAAGGAAAGCTGAAGGACTGACCCGGGATCCCGCCGTTGGCGAGAATGAATCCCTAGGACCTTGTGGGTGGAATATGTTGTAAATGAATAGACACCTACTATTCCTGCAGGTAGTTCCGCCGGCTCTACGAAGAGGTAAAGCTCTGGTGTTTCGCTTAAGAATGAATCTTTTACATTTAATACTTCGTTCCAAATGATTGATGAAGGCAATTGGTCGAAATAAGCTTTTCGGCACAACTCTTCCGTCATTACAATCTTATGTAACCATCGTCGGGGATGGGATAAAGTTCTTGTCATTGAAATTTGACAAGAACTTTATCCCATATAACCAAAAAGCCGCGATTTACGCGGCAATTAATGAGATAATGTTCTTGTCACCCGACATCTCTCTTGGTTATCGTGGGCTTAGTTTCGTATAGCCATTTTTTAATCTAATGCTATGAGAAATTTTCGGGGTAGTTCAATGCCAATCCCATTCAGAGTAATGGTGATTATTAGGCCCTGTTAGAGCCTCGCGAACGTGATGTAATCGACTTGGACAGGCTCTGCCGATTCGATCCGAAGTGCCCGGTTGATCTGTCCCCGGTGATATTGCCCATGTAAGAGGACCTGCAGCAGGATGTCCCGGACGGACGTTCGGAACGGAACCCCGCTCTGGTTCGCATAGTCGATCATATCGTCCAACTCGGATTCCTCGAGCCCTTCGATATAGAAGCGATATTGCTCGGCGTTTTCTTTGAACATCGTCCGGATCGCCGTCAGGTCTTCCGCTTCCCCCCACAACGAATATTGCGCGCTGCCCTTGCCCTGCAATCGGGACAGCCAGACTCGTTCCGCGACCGCGACGTGCCGAACTAGCTTCAGAAGGTCCTTGTTCTTCGTCTCACTCTCCTCAAGTGCGTCCAAGATGCGTCCGTCCGCCCAGTACAGGTGGTCCATCATGCACTTGATCGTCTTCATTTCGGTTTCCCCCTCTTCGTCTCATCGATTACTTGAACCTACTGTTATCCGTTAGTTTAATCATTTGAATGAACTAAAACAACCTTTTTTGGGTGAATTCCTTGTTGCTGTAACACTTCCAAGGAGAAACGTGCACTTTCAAAGGTATTAGTTGCTTTATCTTCTTTAAGTAATGATTCTGAAGGTACTCCTAACGCTACCCCGACATTTTTAAGAAACTCCCATTCGGTTGTTTCATGAGGGGTCGTACCACCAGAAGGTAGAATAAATTGAGCGATACCGTTAAGGTACAATGTTGCGGCTCTTTCCATTAATTGAGGAGGACTTGCTCCTGGAATTAATATAATATCTGACTGTTCCAACTCCGTTTCGAAAAACATAAAATCACTAATACAATCAAAGGGGACTGACATATGAAGACCTCCTCAGCATTAGCGCCCCTGGAATCCGGTATTTTCGAAGTATTCAAAGTCAAAGACTATCTATTCGGCATTTGGTTAAATTATCCTGCCCTTTAACAATGACGGCTGCCCCACGGCAGCCGTTTTGGTGTTGAACTATCGTGTCCCGTTAGCATAATCATCATCCCTTTGGTGCTTTGTCATTATCCATTTTTGCAAGTATCTTTTGCAAGGTAGAGTTAATGTTCAACAAAGCCATGAATACAAATCCTAACATAATAAAAGTAATTATTTCTCGTGAAAATAGATATCCCAGCTAGTAAAACTGCATAAAGTACGTACAACCCATTATTAAAAAACCTCAATTCAAACACGCGCTCCCAAAGCAAAATCCTTTTCATAATTTTACCATGTTATAGTTTTTGAAGTAAGAATAATACAATGCAATTGCGTTATCCTGCCAGTTACTTCAACGAGGCTGCTGCCCTTTTAATCCCGCGGCTGCCTCGTCGTGAGTTTATGTAGCTATCGGTTTCGTTGAATAGCATTATATAATTATCCATTCGTCTTCATTAACGTTATGGCTTAGTTTAGCACTCGACACTGCATCTTCCAGCGTATCGAAATCAAAGTCTCCAATGACTTCCCACTTCGTATCACAAGAAAAAAGATAATATTTATTACTTTCTTCGTACTGACAAATTGCCATTGCAGTAATGGGAAGTTGGTCTAAAATTTCTTTGCTGTCGCTCAATATTCCTACTACCCCATAATGGTTTGCCATAGAATTTGATGTGTGTTGAATTACCTTCGCACCATCCAATTCAGTCGGAATCATCATTATCAGTCCCCTCAACTTATTGTGCTAACCTGCCCGTACTTCAATGAAAAAGGGAGCAGCGCCGCATCGGTTTTTTCAACTATAGTATCTGTTAGTTCAATTTTTAGCTGGAAGTGTTCTGAAGCGGAAGCTTTCATTATTCTATTCAGCCGCCGTAAACTTAACTTATTGTTCCCTTGGAGAAAAACGCCCTGGCTCCATCTGCACGACGGGCGCTGCGCTCGCTCTATCCGCCGGTAGCAGTAAGATCAAGACCGCAACGAGTGAAGCTATCAGGAAAATGATCGAACCCCCGATCGAGACGGAGATCGCATGGGCAAAAGATGTACCGGAAGTAACTGCCGGTCGATTCGCCGCCTCGAAGACGGCGATCAGAACAGCCAGCCCGAGCGACGATCCGGTCTGATGAGCGACGTTGACGAGCCCTGACGCCGCTCCTGCATCCTTGGCCTCCACACAGGATAACCCTAACGTCGTGAACGGTTGGAAGATCATCCCGGCACCGCACCCCATGACGATCAACGGGAAAAACAAATGAGGGAAAAAGCTAGAATCTGCCGAAATGAGACTCAGCCAGCTTGTTCCGGCGATCGCGATTACCAATCCGAAAATCAATACTTTAGCGTTCCCGAATCGGGCTACGAGCGAAGGCATAGCATATATCATCCCGAACTGAACTGCCGTGAACGGCATAATCCCAAGTCCTGCCTCCAATGAATCAAAATGAAGGACGTTCTGCAGAAATTGCGGGACGAAGAAAAAGATCGGATAATTTCCGCATAAGAGCAACAGCCTCCCCAAATAAGCTCCGGATCGCGTTCGGCTCGCGAACAAGCGAAGAGGTGTAATCGGCTCTTTCACCCATGCTTCGATCTGTACGAAAGCCGCTAGCGAAACTCCTCCAAGAGCAAGCGAGCCCCATACTTCCGGTGCTCCCCACCCGACAGACGCGGCTTGGACAAAGCCGAATGCCAGCGCCGTCATGCCGATTACTGATGTCAAAGCTCCCATGATATCCAGATGCCCCTTTTTCGTATCTGTCTCCTGCATATACCGGGGCACCATAAGGAGCAGAGCGATGCCGATCGGCACGTTGAGGAACATCCCCGCGCGCCAAGAAATCACGTCCGTAAGCAATCCGCCAACGATCAAGCCGACACTTCCTCCGGCTCCCGATACTGCGCTGTAAACAGCGATCGCCTTCAACCGCTCCTGGGCTTCCGAGAAGGTAACAGACAACAAGGCGAGCGCTGACGGCGTCGCCATCGCTGCCGCCAATCCTTGCAAAGTGCGGGCGGCAAGTAGAAATGAAGAAGACGGCGCCAAGCCTGCGAGCATCGATGCCAGCGAGAACAAGACGATCCCTGCGCTGAATGTTCTTCTCCTTCCAAAGATGTCCCCCGCTCTAGCTCCCAATAATAGGAAGCCGCCGAACGCCAAAATATAAGCGTTCTGCACCCAAGTCAATACAGCCGTCGAAAGATGAAGGGTACGGCCGATTTCAGGTATCGCTGTAATCAAGATGGAACCGTCGAGCACCATCATCAGCTGACTGGTGATGATCATCACCAGAATGATCCGTTTCGAATGTTCATTCAAGAGGGTAACCTCCTTTTCCTGTTCTAACGATATTTTCGCACGAATCTCTTTCGCGAAATAGCTCGTTCCTGCTTAAAAATTGCTCAATACTGCAAAACGGGAATTCTAATAATTCGATAAACTGGTTGGCGCTCTTCGGGGAAGGGTGTATAATAGGAGTGTAAAAATAAGAACGGGGGGAAGACTCCCATGCAATCGAATTTAGATCAATTATTGGATATGGTAGATTTCCTTAATCTTGCAGAGGGGCGAACAGAGACGGTTGTCCCCTTTTTTTCGCTGGTTCGGCGCAACCGGCCGACGACGATGATGCCCGGCGTTCTCACACCATCTTTTTGCATGATTCTACAAGGTTCCAAGAAGCTCCATCTTGGTCAAGACACGATCAATTATGGTGGTGGCGACTATTTGGTCTCGTTGTTTGATATTCCGGCCTCCGGTCAAGTCGTCGGCGCTACGCGGCAATCGCCGTATATCGGCTTATGCATTGATTTAACGCCGAAAGAAATTGCCTTTGTCATGACGGAAGCTGAAATCAATGTGAAACCGCCAAACCGAAAGATGGGCCCCGGAGCCTATGTAGGCAAATCCGATGAGCACTTGCTGCTCTTATTCATCCGGCTGTTGGAGTTGCGAGGCAAACCCGAGGCGGAGATTCGCTTCCTGTCTTCGCTGATCAAACGCGAAATGATTTTCCGCTTGCTTACGGGAGATTACGGGCACTTGTTTGTACAACGAGTCTTCATGGACCAGCAGAACGAGGGGATCAGCAGAGCCATTGAATGGATCAAGGAGAATTACAACCGAACTTTTACAATCGAAGAGGTTGCGAGATCGTCCAACATGAGCGTATCTGGACTTCATCACAAATTCAAAGCTGTCACGACGATGGCTCCTCTGCAATATCAGAAGCAGCTTCGTCTCCAGGAAGCGAGACGCCTCATGCTGAACGGCTCCGCGAACGCGACGGCCGCCGCGCTAGAAGTCGGATACGAGAGCCCGGCTCAATTCAGCCGGGAATACCGTCGGCACTTCGGGCTTCCTCCGCTTCAAGATATTAAAGCTTTACACAGATTACCAGTACCGGAAGCGTTCGAAACCAGTTAAAACCTTCAATTCCGCGATGCAATTTCCCACTTCACCCCTCTAGTTTTACGTCCTTGATCTCGATCATCCAAAGTTTCTTCTCACATGCACCGAAAAATAAATTTCAAAATAAAGCAGCGGCAGTCTTGGACTGGAAAATACAGTCTCCTTAGACTACCGCTGCTGTTACTGAACTAACGTCTCCCGTTAGGTCAATCGTCAATTCCATAAATAACTATGCCATTTCGCATAACTGAACAAATTTTAAATAATAAGGGATCCTCTGACTGCCTCTACAGCCGGAGAATCCCTATTAAAGTAACGTGCCCTTTAGGCCGCTGGGTCAACCGCCCAACTAAGCTGGAACGTAGGTCAACCTGATCACCTGCTCGCCAATTCGATCGCTTGCCACGAGGCGCAGCAGCGGCCGCGGACCGGCGAAGAACGGCTTGCCGTGACCCAGCACGACTGGATGGAGATAGAGTCGATACTCATCAACGAGACCGAGCTCCGTTAGACTGTGGGCCAACTCCGGCCCGGCAACTTCAATCTCCCCTTCATGCTGAGCCTTCAGCCCATGTATGGCCGCTGCGAGGTCGCCCTCGATCAAAGAAGCGTTCGGACCGACGGACTTTAACGTCCTCGACACCACCCACTTCGGTTTGCTTTGCCACGCCGCTGCGTATTCCCGTTCCGGCGCATCCCATTCAAAATGGTCTCCGTCCCAATACCGCATGGTCTCGTACATGCGGCGCCCGTACAGGCTGCCCGCCAGGCCGCGCACGTCGTCGATGAAATGACGGAATAGCACGGGGTCGGGCTGAAATGCCGGGTGGTCGTGGTCGACGAATCCGTCCAGAGACTGGTTCAATGCGAAAACGATCTTTGCCATGCGACCGACTCTCCTCCCTGGTTTTCTTGCACATTCATCATCAAGATTACACGTTCCATATGCAGCCCTCCTTTATGTCTACATTTTATCATCCAACAGCATGTCCGGTTTCTCATGGATTGCTAATGTGCACAGTCCTGGCCTGACCGAATACAAATTTAATTTAACGAAGGATGGTAAATTAAACAATTCTGCCCGTTACTTCAATGGTCATCAAAAAGGAGCTGTCCCCGCGGAAGCTCCACACTATCGTTCCCAGTTAGCTTAAGGACCGAGGGTCAATAGCCCCAATGCTTGAATATGTTGTTATCTGATGGATTCGCTTTACTATGAAACACTAATCTCTCTTTTACTTAATTTTTTAAATGCAGAGTAATCCTGATCGGACTTAATAAAACTTAATATTTTTTCGGCACACTCTGTTGGACTCAACTCTTCAGTATTTACTTCAAGGTCATATTCATTAAAGCAATATACTTTGCTAAACTGTGAAGCTGCTAGTCCAATCTGTCTATCTCCTCTTGTTTGCTCTCTTCTTATGAGTTCTTCTTTCGAGCATCTTACACCTATAAATATCGTAGGCTGATCGAAAAATTGATCAAGAAACTCATTAAACCTCTTGTTATTGTCGATTACGGTATCTACTATTACATTAAAACCCATTTCTGATAACAATTTAATTGTCGAATGGTACACTGAGAATATGGAATCATCAAGTATTTGTGAGACAACTTGATGATCTATTTCTCTTGTAGGTTCATCTGGAAATTTATTATTAATAAAATCATTGTAATTATTAAAAAAATCATCAATTGATAAATGATAAAAAAGAATCTCTTTCTGATTTATCAGTTCAGTCGATATGGAGGTCTTTCCGGAACTTGAAGTTCCATTTAGAAAAACTAATATCCCTTGCTTCAATTTAATCATCCCTTCAAAAAATAATCATTGCATATCTTTCAGATAACGTTATATTCACAAAGTTCATAAAATTATCCAACTCAGAAAATATTCGAGAATCGATTGAAATATCCTGCCAGTTAGCTTAACGGGCCGCCCGATCGATCCCGCGGCGGCCTCGTTAATGCGTTTTCTGCGCTATCGTTCTCCTTTAACATTCCTGTAGGTGTTAACAGATTCAATTTGCAGAAAAAAGAACACCTCGCTAGGATGAGTGTGTACTGGGCTGCAGACCTCAGAACTCACCTTAGGAGGCGTTATCATGAAGTCTATTCTAAATAAGTCTCAAAATCAACGTGTAGAACGAATTTCCACTTTCTCTCTGGTCATAGGCATCGACATCGCCAAGGAGAAACATGCTGCACAAGCTATTAATTTTCGAGGTATTGTCCTCACCAAGCGCCCCATTCTATTTTCGAATGACTTTGCCGGTTTTGAGCATTTAGAGCATAGCATTCGGAAATTACAGAAGATGCACGGCATGAACGACGTTGTTGTAGGAATGGAGAGTACAGGTCACTACTGGTTCAATATTGCCAACTGGTTAGTGAAACAAGGTATTGATGTTGTTCTTGTCAATCCAATGACGACCAAACGCAATAAGGAAAACAGAGATAACTCTCCTTCCAAGAATGACCCAAAGGACGCCTTGGTCATTGCCGATGCAGTGAGTCGTGGGTTCTACACGCCCTTCTCTCCAAAGGATGAAGCATTCCGCCGCATACGGGTTATGGTTACAAACAGAGAGCACTGGGTTGTTAAATCCGGACGGATTAAGAACAGAATCCACCGCTGGCTGGATATCCGTTTTCCAGAATACAGACAAGCATTTGATGATATTTTTAGCGATCGTTCATTGGCCACTTTGCGCCGGTTTCCAGCCCCTTCTGACTTATTGCAGCTATCTCCGGAGCAAATGGTGCAGATTTGGGGAGAGTACATGACTAGACCTGGCGGGGTGCGAGGTAGAAACAAAGCGATAGAGCTTCAAGCACTCGCTAGGCATAGCGTTGGAGACGCTACTGCCCTTGAAGAAGACAAATGGGAACTGAGGCACTATGACATAATCTGTAAAATCATTGATGAAGCGAACGGGATGATTGAAAAGCTACTGCCCGAAATCCCCTGTTCAGATCTCGTTCGATCTGCCGGTGTTTCCGTTCCTGCAACGGCTGCCATCTTAGCATTTGGCGGGGACTTACGTAAGCAGTCTCACGGAAATCAGTTATTGCGAAAGGCAGGATTGAACTTGGCCGAACGTAGTTCTGGCAAGTATAAAGGGCAAATTAAGCTCACCAAACGAGGAAACTCATTACTACGTAAGCATTTGTACTTTACTGTGTTTCACTTGTTATCTTTCAATGGGGAATTCCAAGCCATGCATGCATACAATACCCAAGTGAAACGAATGACGAAAATGCAGTCTATGATGAAAACTGATTGGAAAGCTGGGGAGAGTGAATCCCAAGGGACCTAGTGGAGAGAGGCGTGCAGTATATGTTGTAATGGAAGATGTTGTAAATTTATTGACACCTTCTGTCCCGCATGCTCTTAAAAGTGACTTCTTGGCCCACATTATCCACTCATTGATACTCCTATTTAAACATACATTTGAAATCCTGCGAATGAGCGAGCATTCGTGAGAAAATCCTTATTTACAGAGGGAGCTTAATCGTTATGGTCTCCACTTTCCTGCAATCCGTCGGGAATGAGATAATGTTCTTGTCAAAATCGGGAATGGGGTAAGGTTCTTCTCATTGGGTTTTGACAAGAACCTTATCCCATAAAACAAAAAGGCAGCGATTTACGCGGCCCTTAATGAGATAATGTTCTTGTCACCCGACATCTTTCATAACTCATCCATTTCCAATTCGTGTAATCCATTAGGAAATATTAAAAAACCCGCTCCAGAACAAATGGAATGCGGGTTTACTTTTCAGTATCTAAATGACTACAATATGCAAAGCACCAAGTATAACTATAAGGCTACCGTTTTCGTAGCCACTTTTTCTTGAAATGTCTGGTCATGCTCAACAAAAACCATGGTTGGATTAAAGCTTTGAATAAGCTCTTCTATTTGCATACGTGAATAAACATCAATAAAATTTAGTGGCTCATCCCAAATATATAAATGTGCTTTTTCACATAAACTTTTAGCTATAAGCAACTTTTTCTTTTGTCCGCCAGAATAGTGGGATATATCTTTTTCAAACTGGATACGGTCAAAATCCATTTTTCGTAGAATGGATTTAAATAACTGTTCATCAATCTGATTTTCTTCAATAAAGTCAGATAACTTTCCCTTTAAATGAGAGGTATCTTGTTGTACGTAAGAAATGACAAGGCCTGAACCAACGTTCAAAGTACCTGTATGCCGGAGTGGCTTCCCTAGGATTAGTTTTAAAATACTACTTTTTCCACTACCATTCTTTCCATCAAGCACAACTCGGTCTCCTGGTTCAACGTGAAAACTTATTGGCGTATTAACTAATTCACCATCATACATAACAGACATATCCATTAACTGAATTAGTTCTTTAGATTTGTATTCCAATGACTTTAACTGTAATGACTCCGTTTTTTCCACATTTTTTAACAGCTTTGACTTTTCTTCAATAGCTTTCTGTTGCCTTGATTCCAGGTTTTTTGCACGTTTCATCATTTTTGCAGCTTTATGTCCTACATACCCCTTGTCCAATTTAGAACCAGAATTCGTTGTACCATTTTTGGAAGCTTCTACTTGATCAGACCAATTGGCTGAACGCTTTGAAGATTGTTGCAGCCTTCCAATGTCTTTTTGCAAACGCTCATTTGTTGCTTCCTCATGTTCCTGCTGTCTATCAAAATTCAGCTTCCAAGAAGAATAATTGCCACTTTGGACTTCTATATTGGCTCTGTTTATTGACAAGACGTGGTTAACACAGCCATCCAAAAAGTTTCTATCATGTGAAATTAAAATGAATCCTTTTTTCCTTTTTAAATAATTAGAAACCATCTTTCGTGCATGGGTATCTAGGTGATTGGTTGGCTCATCAATTAATAAAAATTGCCCTTCATTCAAAAAAAGTGCAGCAAGCAAAACCTTCGTTTGTTCCCCATTCGATAATGTTTCAAATGGCCGGTACATCACTTCAGCATCGACTTCTAAATAAGATATTTCTCGAAGAAACTCCCAATCTTCTGCCTGAGGACATATCTCTTCTAATATTTCATGTGTGAATTTGCTTTTATCCGAGACTGGATATGGAAAATAATTAAATTCTGCCGAAGAAATAATTTTTCCGCTGTATTCATATTTTCCCAATAATAGATTGAAAAAAGTTGTCTTGCCTCGACCGTTTCGACCAATAAATCCAAGCTTCCAATCCGTATCTATTTGAAAGCTGACATCTTCAAATATATTATCAAAGCTGCTTGGATAAGAAAATGTCAGGTTTTGTACTTGAATCATTGACATGTTAGGTTCCTCCTTTTTATAACACTTTACTTCTTTATAAAAAGTCGGTACATATCCATCTATTCTCATTTAACTCCGTATAAGTTTAATGGATATTAACGACTTATACGGAGTAATTCATGTGTAACAACCGTGTCTGTACTCATGTTACCCCTCCTTCATAAAATTTTATATCTTACTTGTTATGTCCGTATAGTTGACCGCATGCTGCATTAATGTCCGTTCCGAATTGTGTTCGCACAGTGACATGAATTCCCTTTGACTTTAAAATCCTTACAAAACTTTGAACCCGGTCTTTGTCCGATTGATGAAAGCTTTCAGGCGTCACGTCGGTTAAATTGTAGGGGATCAAATTGACGTGATATAAATGTTCCCAAGGACCTCTGTCCTTTAACAAAGCAGCAATGGCTTCCGCATGTTCATTTGAATCGTTTTCGCCTCGAAGTAATATATACGCAATATATACTTTTCTGCCTGTATCACGAATATGCTGATCCAGCTTCTTCAACACATCATGAAGCGGAAATATATGGTTAACGGGCATTAGCTCGCTCCGCTGTTCGTCGAACGGAGAGTGCAGGGAAAAGGTCAGGTTCACCTGTGGAAATTCCTTTGTCAGACGATCGATACCCGGCAAAATGCCAATGGTGGAAACTGTAATTCTTCGATGCCCCAAGCCAAAGGTTCGTGAATCTGTTAGAATCTTAAGCGTGTCGAAGATATTAGGATTGGCTAGCGCCTCTCCCATGCCCATAAACGAGACACTATCCAAGGCTTGACCATTTAAATGAAAGTATAACAATTGATCGGTAATTTCATCAGCAGTTAGATTTCGTTTCAGTCCAATTGTACCTGTAGCACAGAAGCGACAACCATATCCGCATCCGCACTGACTGGAAATGCAGTATGATTTCCAGCCGCGATCATAGCTTAGTTGAACTGCTTCTACACGTTCACCACCCTCAATGGCAAAGAGCACTTTATTCACTTGTCTGGATGTCTTTTGCATGACAGGGATTAAGTTCAAAACGTGTTCGCCAAGCCTCATAATTAATTCGTTTCTTATACCCTTGGGTAGTACGGTCATTCGGTCATATTCACCAATTCTTTGCTTAAAGATCGCGTCCGCAATTTGTTGGAACCGATATGCGGGTTGTTTCAATTCTGCTAATATGTGTTGAATCATCTCGTATTTCGAAGTTAATTTCATGTTTTTTCTCCTCTTGAGCCGGAGAAAAAGCCTTAAGCCCTTTGTTGGTGCTTAACATGTACATTAACCAACCATATTAAAACCCACGAAGCTTTCAGCTAGAATCGCTACGTGCATCTATCGACAGATGGATAATGCTCCGGCATCCGTTTAGTTTCATCGTGAACCGTGCCAACGGACAATGAACGGCTCACATGAACATTTACAACTTCAAACATCGATTTCAACCTCCTAAGATAATAAGATAAAAAAGCATAAAGATGACATTGCAGTCCCACGTTTTGGTGGTGATATTTTTACAAAATTCACTATCGCATAAAAATAAAGAGCTACAAGAAAGTTACCTTTCTTGTAGCTCAAATAAACGAATGCTAGAATCCAACCCATTTAAGGGAATAGATATAATTATTTGAGTGAAGAGAATAAGTAACTTTCTTGCTTAACAAAGAATAAAACAGCATATGTTTTATCATTCGTAAAATAGCAAGAAATATTACATTATTCTCATCATCTCCCCTCGATTATAAAATTATTCTAGCATAACAAATTTCACATTTCAACTTCGTAACTTTGTATTCAATCCTCAATCTCCCCCTCCATTATGGATCTCATCCACTCCCCTTAGAAATAGATATTTCCGCTTAATTTGCTCGGCACCAAGAGTGACACCAACACCGATTCTTCCAGTTGATGTTTCGGAAGAATGAAGCAAGGCAATATCTTCCGAGCAAATGGCTCGGATTTAGATAGGTGAAACATAATACAACCGGTCAGTTGATCGACGCAAGCGGCGGTTCGCATCTTTAAAGGCCGGCAAGCCTATCTAGCAACAAGATATTGATCGTATTGTTAGGTCACTTTCCACAACAAAATTTTTCGCCGTCACTTATGGTATGGTTCCGCTTAACGGGTCTATCGGCGAAAAATGCGCCGAGGCACGGGATTGCCAACAGTTTTTGCTCATTAAATTAAACAAAAATTAATTCAAGATAATTATCGAACTTCCATAAATATACACAGAAGGCCAACGAAGCAATCGGCGGCCTCATGATGATTGTTTTGAGCTATCGCACCCGTTAGTCTAATGATGTGGTGTTCATCAAACTTAAAAGGAGAATTGGAACGCTTTAATCTTAGTTTCCCGGTTCCTTAACATGATTGAAAAATCTGCAGTTGTCTGCCTAAACCCGGGTAAGCTTATCCGGGTTTCGTACGATGTAGATTCCGGCAAGCTTTCCGTGTCGGCGTTGTAAAAATATAGCAGCCACGGTTTCGTCCCCCGAACGGAGTACTATACCGGTCTCACTGTTCAGAGGGGCAAATTCCGAGCGAAGACTTCCCTGATAATATGGTTTTATGCCCTCGAACGCGCCGGCAAGGATTCGGGCCACTTGATCGCGCGTTTGTATCGGACGCGTAAAGGCGAGTACTTTTCCGCCCCCGTCGGAGACGAGCGTGACATCTTCGGTCAGCAGGGACAGCATCTGATCTAAGTTACCTTGCTCGAGGGATGTGAGGAACCGGCTAACCCATTCCAGTTCGACCTCTTTGGCTGCGACGGTCTCCTCCTCGGATATGCCCATCTTGCTTCTTGCCCTGCTCATCAGCTTGCGACAATTCGCTTCTTTCTTGCCGAGCACTTCAGCTATTTCGGGATAATCGAAGCCCAGCGCCTCACGCAGAACGAAAACAGCCCGCTCTGTCGGCGTCAGACTCTCCAACAGGACGAGCATGGCGTAAGACAGCAGATCGCGGCGGACGACCGTCGTCTCGAGCGTATCATCCTTCGGCGTCCGAATCGGTTCGGGGAGCCACGGACCGACATACACTTCCCTTCTCCTCCACGCCGACTTCTGCAGATCAAGGCAGCGATTGGTTACCATTTTGCACAAATACGCCTTCGGCTCCTCCAAACGTTCAGGATGTACGTCACACGCCTTTGCAAATACGTCCTGTACCGCATCTTCTGCGTCTGCCGCGGAGCCTGTCATCTGATAAGCCAGCGTGAACAGCAGCGCTTTATATTGCTCGTACAGTTCCTCCAATCGCTGTCCCTCCTTTCATTTCGATCTAAGCATACTGGCGGTATCCTCAACCAGCTTCTTAATTCTTCCCGGAATTTTTCCTGTCATGACCATATCGAGTCCCCATGTGCGTATCCAGAATACCCCTTTTTGCCCCAGTGCGATGGTGAAAGCATCCATATTCGATTTGGCGGAATGATGACTTGGAGCCGGACGGCCCTCCAAATCTGCCATCACGATTTTCCCCAGTCGTAACCCCTGCTCCCCTGCTTCAAAGCACGTCATCTGAGTTGCTCTGCCGTCTCTCGGATCGACGATTCCCGCACAGTCGCCAATGCAGTAAACGTTCAGCATCCCTTGGACGCGATAACATTCATCCACCAGTACTTTCCCATCAGGAGTAAGCGGCAAGCCCATTCCCCTAAGGCCCGGATTGGGTATCAAACCCAACGTCCATATACATAGGCCAACTGCCAGACAATCGCCGCCCCTGAGCGTCACCGCTCCTGCTTCCTCTCGCAGCGCCTTACTATTGTGAAGCACTGTTACTCCACATTCGATGAGTTGCTGATCCAACTTCCGTCTAAATTTCTCCGACACGTCCGGGAGCAGTCGTTCCTTTGCATTCAGCAAATAGACGGAGGCATCGGACGGATTCAGTCCTAACGTCGTTGCTTCCTTCCTCATGGCGAGCGCCAGCTCGGCGGATGTCTCAATGCCGCTGATGCCTGCACCCGCAACCGCGATGGTCATCAGTCTCTTGCGTTCCTCAGGATTCGTCTCGTCAGTGGCCTTCCGCAGGTTGGCACGCCAGTGTTCCCGGATGTCCGCCGCGGCTTGCGGGTCGGTCAAGGCGATGCCGCCTTGATCGGGATCCGGTAGCCGAACAACGCTGCCGACCGCCACGACTAGAAGGTCATAACGAATTCGGGCATCAATTCCATTCACATCCGTATATCGAATCCGTTGTTCCCCACTATCCACGGACGCAACCGTACCTTGCAAGAATTCGAAATCTTTTAGAACTAAATGATTCCAGGGAATCATAATCTCTTCCTCGACCGCGGTCGGACGAAACATTCTCAATTTGCGCAAATGACCGGGCTGCTTATCGATCAGAACAAACCGAATCCGCCGTCCGTTCGCTATGCCCCGGGTCTTTTCCTTTATTGCTTTGAGCGCTTGTAGCCCTGCATAGCCGCCTCCTATGATGACACATGTCAAGTCGTTCATCGTTCCTCAGCTCCTTTTCCGATTTCACATAGAACGATGTTAGGCTCTGATTTGTGACATCGGAAACGAACGAAAAAAGATTACATGAGCCCGTTTAATCAGCCGTTCATTCGTGCCAGTTTGTTGAGTGAATCTGCCGTAACGCGGCTGCCGATCGATACCGGCAGCCGCGTCTTGGTTGTTTATTAAGCTATCGTTCTCCGTAACAAGTAATCATTTATTCACTTAACTTTCCTGGATGGTCCCTCTTAAAGCGAAATCAATAGCACTTTCAGCATGAATTTTTGTTGTATCATAAACAGGTATACTGCAATCATCTTGCGAGATGAGTAGTGTTATTTCTGTACATCCCAGAATAACGGCTTCTGCTCCTTGCAGCTTAAGATTATTTATGATCTTTAAGTAGGTTTGCTTAGAATCTTCTTTAATAATTCCAAGACAAAGTTCTTGATATATGATGTCATGTATAACCAATCGATCCGCTTCATTTGGCACAATAACCTCAAGTCCAAATTTTTCTGTGAGTCTGCCCTTGTAAAAATCTTGTTCCATCGTAAATGCAGTGCCTAGTAAAGCGACCTTATTGATTCCATCTTTAACAATTTCTATCGCTGTTGAATCTGCAATATGAATTAACGGAATAGAAACCGATCCTTCAACTTCTTGTGCCATCTTATGCATTGTATTTGTACAAATAACGATTAAATCTGCACCAGCCATTTCAAGTTTTTGTGCCGAATCAATCATAATTTTTGTAGCCTCACCCCAGTTCCCTTGGTGCTGCAAAGTCTTGATTTCTTGAAAGTTTACCGAATACATGAGACTTTTAGCGGAGTTGTGCCCACCTAGTCTTTCTTTCACATATTCATTTATGATTTGGTAATAGAGAAGAGATGACTCCCAACTCATTCCACCAATAAGTCCAATAGTTTTCAATATTAGACACCTCACTTATTGTTAACATCATTTTCTCACAAGGAGTTTGTGAAAACAATAATTTGAAGCTCTGCATCCGATACCCGCATCTGATCACATGTTGAGACTAATCTGCCCGTTAGCCCCCCATGCCCTGTCGGGCGCCACAGATGATGAAAATTTTGGTGCGACGTTTTATACTATTCTTACGGCTGGTGAGGAAGGTCGTTGCGCTATGGTGTCACGAACCCATCCGTTAGTCTGACTACGACGACCACGGTGCACCACGGAATGTCGCT
>NZ_JBHSRV010000036.1:0-17120 GCF_042659105.1 Paenibacillus allorhizosphaerae
TCATGAATTGCTCCATTTCTTCCGGAGTAAAAGCCTCCTCCAGCCTGCCGAGCGCCGCCAACATGATTTGTTCCGATTCTTTCGCAAGGTACCGTCCTACCTGCGTCAGTGTCACTAGTTTAACACGTTGATCTTGCGCAGATGCAGCTCTGGCGATGTAACCTTTGTGTTCAAGCCGTTTTGCGATGCTGGTCATCGTACTTAGAGGGGCACCCATCATGGACGCCAGTTCCGACATCGTCATATCTCCCTTGAAGAGCAAAATAATTAGAGTTGACAAATCTGAGCGCGTCATTTTTTTTTCGAGCTGCAGCGTATCGGACATAAAAGCGAACGGACGCAAACCGCTCTTAAGGAAGAGTTCGTACAGTTGCTGCATGCCATTTCTCCTTTTAGTACGAAATCATAGTAAATGGGTGATTTCAGTTTAGTACGAATTCGTATTAATGTCAAGACTGCCAATTAGGTTGACTGTCAAACCGATAGGTATTACTAACTATTCGAAGCGCCACCGATATCATCCGGAAGCTCTATCCAGCTAAGAACATATTCCTCAAAAAATCGTGTCTTGACAATGGGGGGCATTACACTTGTTTTTCTGCCGCCATATAGTCCCCAATTGAATATTGTTGAAGGACTATGGGGGTGGTTGAAAAAATCAGTCATCTACAACGTATTCTTCTCAAGTGTCGAAGAAATTCGAAAAGCAGTTGCAACCTTTATGGCTGAGATTGCGAAAGAGCCACTTTCTGTAGTTGATAGGCTCTGCATTCGGTTTAAGGAATATTTTTTGCCTTTTATATAGATTGAAAAATTCCCTTAGAGTAAGAAAAAACGCCAAGCCGGTCTTGCTCGAAGGCTTAGCGTATATTTTCGTTAAAATGTTGGCGGGACCCCTCTTAGCGAACTCGCGCTGACTAGGATTAAATAATATCTTCGGGCAGCAATTGTTCGGTGAATATACGCCGCATCTGCTCGTCGTTTCGTTGTGGAAGTTGTATCCAGTCGCGCAGCATTTTCCATCCGTAATAGTAACAGAAGATATATGGCCCACCTTTTGCAATTGCCAGTGCGGACTCAAGCTCTTGGCCGTGAAGCAAAGCCCATTGTGCCAAATAATCACGCACCTCCTCATCGGTACCGCCTTCATCGGCCATCAAGGCCGCATTCGCCCAAACTCCCCATAATACGTTTTTGGCATGGTGGACAACTGCAATATTACCACCGACCTCCGGTATATTTAGCGGTTTGAAAATATTCTCGGTCAGCCACGTTTGTGCTTCATCTCCCGGAAAAATCAATTCTTCCGCCAGCAAGCCAAGTCCTTCCATAATCACGAATTGCGGAGAAAGCATAAACTGAACCTGCTGTTCCATAAACCCTTTTTTCCGAACCAAGTGAACGTCTTTCAAAACTGACTCCGCGATGTGACCCGGATAACATTCATGAGCAACCACATATAATAAATCAGCCAAAATAAATGGCAAGCTATCGTTGACAAAAAGGGTTGACCGCAATTCGCCCCGATAAAGTCCTCCTGCCAGCATGTATGGATTGTCTGTTCTTTGACAGTCGATTGTTTCATTCTCGGGGAGCGGCAGAATGGCATTCGTGCGTCTACGCACCTCGGTCACAGCTCGTTCTATTACGTTAAAAAGCTGCTTTTTCTGATTCAAAACATAAGACGCCTGCCAGCCCTGCAGACGGCTTGCCAGTGTCCCGCCCGATTTCGGAAGCGCCTCATCTAATTCCGCATGCGCCTCTTTAAACAAAGTCTCCGATAACCATTCTGGTGTGAAGCCCAAACATTGATCAGCATATTTGGATAAGGGCAATGTTTCACCGGCCAGCCGTCTTGCTACGGAACTCATTGCACGGAGTTGTCCGGTCAAATAAGTCGCTCGCCGGTGTTCAAACGGAATTTCCTGCATGATTCGTTCTGCTTCAGAAGCAAGCTGCTCTGCCGACACAAGCTGTTCTTCCTCCGCCGCTCTTCTCCAAGCATCTGGCCCATGGAAAATCAAGATCGTGCCCCCAGAAGACTCGCTTACCAGTCGATTGATCCGTAGCGCAAGCATGGCGTATGCATGAAACCACTCCTGTCGCACAGATTCATTAAACATTGATAGGCTCCTTCCAAAAAACTTATGAATTTAAACTATTTTAACCTATCCGTATTTCGAGTGAAAACAGCAGCTACTCCAGTTGCCGACGAAATACGTGAAGACATCGTCACCTTCATCTAAGGAAAATACCGCTTAATTCTCCTGAAAGGCCCGCACCACGAGAGTGACGTTCTCTCTCGTGGTGCGGACACTTTACAGTTCTACGGTCCACTTCAGACCGTCGTGCCTTTTAAAACTTCTTCCTGCTACTTTTTATTCCACGTTTTTCCGCCGTCCGTTGAGTAGGATTGGACGCCGTCTTCCACCTTAGTAAGACTCCCTCCGACTTCACCTTCTCTTGGCGGGGTCCCATTGGATTGTGTCGCTTTACCATCCTTCTCGCTAAAGCCCTGGGGCGCCTGCTTGCTCCACGTTTTGCCGTCATCCAAGGAATAAAGCTTCACGCCGTTCTCGATCTTGGTCATCACGCCCAATTCGTCTAACGCTCCGTTGGTGCTTATAACTTCGACGCCTTCCTTCGTGCCTTGGGAAACCTCGTTATTCCAGGTTTTTCCATTGTCCGTTGAGTAGGATTGGACGCCGTCTTCCACCTTAGTAAGACTCCCTCCGACTTCACCTTCTCTTGGCGGGGTCCCGTTGGATTGTGTCGCTTTACCATCCTTCTCGCTAAAGCCCTGGGGCACCTGCTTGCTCCACGTTTTACCGCCATCCAAGGAATAAAGCTTCACGCCGTTCTCGATCTTGGTCATCACACCAAATTCGTCTAACGCTCCGTTGGTGCTTATAACTTCGACGCCTTCCTTCGTGCCTTGGGAAGCCTCTATGTTGGCCGCGGAAGCCGACACAACGCCAATGGCTGTCACAACGAGCGCGCCGCATACGATCAAAGCACCTATTTTTTTCCTACTCTCCGTCGCGGATAAAAGCTTGAATTTCATACTTGTGTTCCCTCCATTTTCCTTTTTTTCGGACATCTTTTGTAGGCAGCGCTGCCTTACATGATTAATCTTAATGAAATAACCTTTAGCTAACCTTTACTTTCACAAAAATATGTCGTGTCGATTTGGAGAACTCAGACTGCCAGGAACCATGCGCCTGGGAACGTATATCAATCTATTGATATTTAGTGAGAAGCGTTTCGCCACGCCCATTACAGTTCACCTTGTAGAAGGGTGCTATCGATCTTATTGGCTGATCGTAAACGAGAATGTCGTGGACTCATTCTCCACGCTTGTGACTTTAATCTCTCCACCCAATTGCTCGATGATCGATTTGGCGATCGCAAGGCCCAGTCCATAGCTGCCGTCTTCATGAATACGGGAACGGTCGCCGCGGAAGAACCGCTCGAATACCTTAGGAAGGTCCTTTCTGGCGATCCCCGCCCCGCTGTTGGTTATGGAGAACTCGATGTGGCGGTTGGTCTTGACTAGCGAAAGTTCGATCCAGCCTGCGGAGTCCGTATATTTAATGGCATTCTCCAACAAAATCTCTACTAACTGTCTCACACAATCCGGATAGCCATTCGAGATGATGTCTGGTGCGATCGAGCAGGCGAGATCGATACTTTTATCCGCCGCAGCCGGTTCCATGGATCGAATCACGTTATTGACGATGTCTCCGACGACAAAAGATTCGCTGCGCAGGGGCTTGGGCGGAGCCTCGGTTCTTGCAAGGGTTAGAAGACCGTTGACAAGCTTCGCCATGCGGTCCGTTCCGATCCGGATATAATTGATCCATTTCATCTGATTTTGAATCGTATCGTCCTTATTGGCCATAAGCGCATCGCAATTTGCATGAATGATCGAGAGCGGCGTTTTAAGTTCGTGGGATGCATCGGCTACGAATTGCTTCTGTTTGTCCCACGATTCTCGGATCGGTTTAATCGCCCGGTTGGCAAAGCAGAAGCTTACGGCAAAAATGATGATTAGCGTGGCGAATCCGACGATTAGTAGCGTCGTGAGCAGTTGAAGTAGTGTTCTGTTTATTTCAGTAACATCCAAAAATGTGATACTGTAATTTTTTTGATCGACGGCAACCGGAATCCCGTTCTCCCCGACGGTCTGAATGCGGATTGGAGAGATGCCGTACCGCCATTGTCTGCCATTTAACGAGATCACATCGTTCGCATCCCTTTTGCTCCAGGCAATCTCAACGAATTGTCGATAGGTTTTCTCAGACATGTTAACGACTGAGTTGATATTTATTATATTTCCGTCCGCATCCACTTCGATTTGAAATACATTGACACCATCTGCGACAATATGCCCGACAGTCGACTGCCTTCCGCTTTGTAGCCCTTGTTTATCTGGGTTCTCTGATTCCACTCTGACTTGATCGGGGTGAGCTTGAAGACGATTCCGAATATCCGACTGCAAGTTGCTGTAGGTAATGAAATAGACGAATATGAATGCGGCCGCGATTACTCCTGACGTTACAGACATGTTTAAGACAAGAAATTTGTTGCGTAGTTTGTTGAACATCGCCATCACCCTTTATCGTTTAGGACGTAACCCGCATTCCGGATCGTTTGAATAACGGTATTTGAACCGAGTAGACTGATTTTTTTGCGAAGAAAGGACACATACATTTCTACGCGGTTCTCATCCGCATCCGTATCATACCCCCATACTTTTTCAATTAACATCTCTTTCGGGGTGACCAAGTTTTTCCTACGTATGAGCACTTCCAGGAGATGCGATTCTTTGGGGGGCAGCTGCAGCTCTTCGCTTCCACATCGAAGAAAAAGCGCGAGTGGATCGAGCTCCAAATCACCGCATGTCAGGACTCCATCCTTATGCAATTGCGTCGTTCGGCGGCCAAGCGCCCGCAAGCGGGCCAACAGTTCGTCCGTTTGGAATGGCTTGGCTAGGTAGTCGTCGGCTCCGCAATCGAGACCATGAACTTTATCTCCGGTGTCTCCTCTCGCGGTAAGCAAAATAACTGGTGTCGCAATGCCGTGCTCCCGCAATTGTGTTAGTACTTGAAGCCCGTCCATTTTGGGCATCATGATGTCGAGCACGATGATATCGTAAATACCGGTTAGCCCGTTGTCCAACCCGTCTTCACCATTGAAGGCCAGATCGACGGTATAGCGTTTCTTTTTAAGCACCTGGCCGATCGCTTCCGCGATATATTTTTCATCATCCACCAATAAAATCCTCATAATCGTTCTCCTCGCTTGCTAACTTATTTTAGCCTCTTCTATTATAAGGACGTAACCTTTAGTAAATCTTAAAATGCAGCGCATTTATGTCGTCGCGTCTCGTTCGCATCGAAAGCTTGACCCCCAGGCAAAATTGAATCGAGCAGGAGGGGGCGGCTAGCCCCCGTCCTCTCACACCACCGTACATTCGGGTCCGCATACGGCGGTTCCAAAAGATTAACAAAGCTCCAGATAACGAGAAAGCATACTTTTCAGCCCTTTCGCCTCCCAGTAGGAGGTCGAAAGGGCGTTGTTTGTATTTCGGGACATTTCCCACGGTCCCCGGCGGGAATTCGCCATGACGAAACAAGCCCACTCCGGTACGCCGAGCGCCCGGAGTTCGCGGATTCGAGTTCGTGCTTCCAAAGGCACATTCGGAGCCTTCTGCGAATCCATTGGTCGAAACTAGCGCAGTGGTTCTTCGCTGAGGCCAAACGGAAGTAGCCAAGCCATCCCATCAGGTAGCGGTTTGCCGGGAGATCCGTTCTTCCATCGACATGGACTTGGTGCGGTCCGTTAACTCGCGAACCCTCTCCTTGAATCGCGAGATGGTCTTTGGCGCTAACCGAATCGTCGCGTCCTTCTTCGACAGGAAGCTAAATCCGAGGAACTTTCGGTTCCACGGGCGGTCTACCGCGCTCTTGTCTCGATTTACCCTCAGTTTCAGCTTTCCTTCCACAAAGTGAATCACCGATTCCATGACGCGTTCTCCGGCGCGCTTGCTTGCGACGAAGATGTTGTAATCGTCCGCGTATCGGACGAATCGCAGGCCATGCATCGTGAGTTCCTTGTCCAGATCATCCAACAGGACGTTCGCCAGGAGCGGACTTAGGGGGCCTCCTTACGGTGTCCCTTCATCCGTCTTCTCGAATAGCCCGCCTGCCATCACTCCGGCATTGAGGTAAGCTCGTATAAGTCTCAGGACGCGTTTGTCTGTTACTTTCCTCGCTACCCTAGCCATAAGGATGTCATGGTTTACCCGGTCAAAGAATTTCTCTAAATCCATGTCCACGACCCATCTCAGGCCGCTTTGGATGTGACGCTGTGCTTGCCGAACTGCGTCATGCGCTCGCTTCCCTTGTCTAAAGCCGTAGCTGTGCCACGAGAAGTGAGGATCAAAGATCGGATTTATCACTTGCAGAAGCGCTTGCTGGAGCAAACGGTCCATGACGGTCGGAATACCAAGCAGCCGCACGCCGCCTCCGGGTTTGGGGATTTCCCGTCTGACTGGCGTTGGTCTGTAAGTTCCCGCTAGAAGTTCAGCTTTCACCGATTCCCAATGTGTTTTCAGGTAAGCTTGTAGCTCCGCTACTGTTACTCCGTCCGCACCAGGGGCTCCTCCATTTTGGACCACTCGCTTGTAAGCGAGCAGAAGGTTTTCCCTTCTAAGCATTCGCTCCAGCAGGTCGTTCCGGTCTTCGCGAGAGGAAGGGTCGACTTGTGCCGGCGAAGAACTCGGCGCTCCGGCATACCCTTCCGGCTTCACCGTATTCCTTTGCCGCGAGCTCCCTTGCGGGATATTCTGCTGTCGTTGCTCTTCGCGCGAACGCATCGGTTTCCTCTCTCCTTTCGGTTCGGCCCTTCCGCTTTCCGGCGTCCCGTACTTGCGTACTAGGGCCTCTGCTGACTCCTGCGGATTCAGCAGAGCCTTGCGGCTCTGGTTACGACGTGACTTCGCGTATTCCGCAGGCCTCCCCAGATAAGAACGTCATCTGTCTGCCCGCGACCACCCAAGTTTACAGGACAAGCCCTTGGCGGCTGTGGATTTCGTTGTGTTGAGGCAACTCATCCGACTAGCCCTGCCTCGAATTGGGTTCGTGTACCTTGGCCCGTGCATTTGCCTCCGGCTTCCTTCAGATTCCGCCTCGCGGCGGACACCCTTGCCCTTGGCTAACGGTAGGCGCTCGCCAGCCCCCGTTTGGGACTTTCACCCTAAAGATGACGCCCCTGCTGGGCGTACGCATAAATAAAGAAGAGTTCCGCAAGGAGCTCTTCTTTTGTCACCACCAAATGAAAATTCCTCAAAATAATCGAGCCGCTCTCATAGCGTTCGGAGACAAAGCGGCTATCCAATATGCGCCAACTTATCCGGGTTTCCGACTGTATATAGCTCCACAATACGTAGCTTCTCTATTTTGAAGGAAAAGACAGCGACCGTTTGTGTGTTGGTTTTCAAAATGATCCCAGGTCCGCCGTTGACCTCGGTTAAATGGTATGATACATCGAACGAGACCTTTGCCCGTAGACCGACCAGGAAGATGGAAATTCGTTCGCTTCCATGCAATGGGCGAAGTGGAGCTGTAACTTTGCCGCCGCCGTCTGCAAACAGAGTCGCGTCGATTGACAACACATTCATGAGCTGGGCAGTATCTGCATTGGCTAGGGCGTTCATGAATAACTCAACGAGATGGAACATTTGCTCCGACGATGGCGATGGTGCAATTTGATCTTCTTGCGTGTGTGAGACGGCATCGTTTGCATCCGTGTAGTTGCCAACACTTCGTTTGGCCCGATGATAAATTTGACGGCAATTTGTACTGGTCTTTCCAACGATGTCAGCTATCTCGTCGTAATCGTATTGTAGCGCTTCGCGCAGAAGGAACACGGCCCGCTCCACATAAGTCAATTGCTGGAGCAAGAGAAGGTATGCCGTTGAGATCGATTCTTTGTGTATATAAGATTGAAGCGGATCGGCGATATTGCCAGCGTCTCCGATCAGCGGCTCAGGCAACCATGTCCCAACGTAGACTTCCCTTCTTTTGCCAGAGGACTGAGTATAGTTAATGCAGCGGTTGGTAACGATTTTGCACAGATAGGACTGGATGTTAGACACATGTTCGGTTCCGGATTTGCCAACGGCAAGAAAAGCTTCATGCACGATGTCCTCCGCATCCATGACGCTACCCAGCATCCGGTAAGCCAGCGAGAAGAGCAATGGTCTGTACGAGTTGTACAATGCTCCGTAATCTGATTCATTGGTTGTCATCGGTGCCGCCATCCTTTCCGAATAGAAATTTTCAAATCGAAATCACTTCCCGCACATTTTTCTTATTGCCGGCAAACTCCTGCAGCAGCTTTTGCGCGGCGCGCCTGCCGCTCGCCGCCGCCGAATCTACCAAAATTTCTCCATGACTGGCCCATTCTCCTGCAACGTATAATCCGCGGATTTCCGGTACCGCCGGGCCGGGTAACGCATCTTTACGATCGATGTGCATATAATCGTGAGCTACCGTCATATTGGGCAAAAACTGCCGGGCAACAACGTGTTTCTGCCAACCGGGCTGGATCAGGTCCATCATATGTTCCAGATACGCTTCATCCTTTCTGGAGTCGGTTCCCCCTGTTTCGTTATGCTTTATGATATGGACGACCGACGTACCGTCCTCGCTCAGTTTCGTTACTTTTGACTGGTTGGTGAAAAATATCGGTTGATCGATGCCGAGCACCACATTGCATTTTGGCGACGGCAGCTGTTTCAGACAAAGATCGAGGCACGCCGCCACAGAATTTCTCGCCTGGTCTTTCCAGCATAGCAGGGCAGTACGCTCCACATCTCGGACTAACCGGTGCGTTTCCTCCACCGGAAGGGCGGAAATGACGTGCTCCACGTTCATCGTTTCGCCATCTGTAAATTGGAGGCTTCGTACAATTCCGTCATGCCGGATTTCCGCTACTCTTTTGTTGCTTTCCATCGTTACCCCCGCACAAACCGCTTTCTCGTGAAGCTGGTCGACAATCGACTGCCAACCGCCTCGCACATAAACAACGCCTTTCTTTTTAAGCGAACGCTGCACTTGATCGAGCACCGGGCCGATGCATTGCCGATCGGGAGCTTGCGTGTATGAACTCGCTCTAATAAACGCATACAGAATGTTTCGAACCATCGGATCACGGATTTGTTTTTCAATCCATTCTCTCACGCTAACGGGCGCTAAAGACTTGGTATCCACTTTGCCAAGCTTTGCAAACAGCCCTAACAGCTCTACTCTCCCTGACCAGGACAAATAACGGCTGAGGAGAAACTTGCCGACAGGGATAACCTTGTTTCCCCACATCATGGATAATAAGGGTAACGGAGTCCCTCCCTCCAGCTTCAAGCCCAGGTCCAAAAAAATCTCTTCTGCAGATCCGCCCCGATAAAGGGCATGAACGCCCAGGTTGAACAACGCTCCGTTTTTACTGACAGTCATCGCCCGCCCGCCGAATTTTGCCGATTTTTCCAATACGACGACCGTTTTTCCTGCCCTCGCCAAATCGTTTGCCGCGACTAAACCCGCAATTCCTCCACCGATTACGGCTACATCATACGTTTTCATGATTGCATCCCTCCTACTTCGTTTTTTTCAAATAAGACAGTCAGAGGCGCCGTTCTGTGACACGACTCGTAAAAATTTGAAAGATGTAACGACTCTCGGCCCACTTTGATTCTCGCTTAGGAAACGGCAAACGATGGGACTCGGAAACAGGAAAGGTTCTTCCGCTTTGTCGAGCAGAGAAAATAAAGTAGGGAAACCACTCTCATGGCTTCCCCCTTATCGAACCGTACGTGCCCTACTAAGGCATACGGCTCACCAACGTGATTCAACTTGAAATCAGTATGTCGCTAACCTTTGGGCGTATTGCATCTTGCGAACGCGGTCGGGAATGTAATACTCTTCGCCGCGTTCCTTTGCTTTTTGCACTTTACGTTCATGTTTTGCTTTCTGACGAAACATCATGTAGTCTAAGTATTCATCAAGGGAGTATCCGTATTGAGCGTTTTCATTGGTGGCGTTAGCCGTGTATTCGGCATTCACTTGCTCTTACCTCCTTGATATCCCGTGAACGAAGTGGGGTATTGCCTTTCGGCGCCCTTCCCTCCCTGGGGTTATGTTGTCCGCCGGATCATTGGTAGTATGGCCCCCTCCGACTCCCTTCCCGCAGCTCGCCATTTCACCTTTGGGGCTTATAGGTTTGCTCGTTACGAAAAAAAAACTTCGTGCGGGGGAGGGTCTCCCTAGTTCCAGACACAACTGTCTCTTGCATGCCGCTCCCTTTACACCGGAGGGTTCTTCTACGCTGCATTCCAAGATCTTCGCGTATTCCATGGCCTTCGCCGGGGCAGTCGTGGCTCGGCTCCCTCTTATCCCCTTCGGGGTTCACTTTCACGATGCGGTAGGATTCATTTTCATTACGGCCTGCAGATTTGCTTCATCGCGCAGAGCGCGACTTTTCACAGGGCTTCAACCGCCGGATTTCGCCGACGTCTGCCTGCTAGCTACGGGGCGGCTTGGTCCCTACCCCAACTGAACTTGCATCAGTAAGTTGTGCCTAGCTTGGCTAGGCGCGCACTGCCCGTTAGCGTAGAAAAGGCAGCTCATCGTTAAGCCTGCCTTTATGTTTGGATTTTTGAACTTTCGACCCGTTGGTTTAAGCAAGAGACAATTCTTGCATAAACTAACCCTATTGTTACTTCTCCCTCGTGGTAAAACTCAAATACAAACTTGGACGGGCGAAAGTTATAGGTATCAAAACCAACCGCTAAAACATCATCAATAGAATGGATCATTTTGTGAAGTTCAACTTGCAAAACAGATACGCTGCTCCGACAAAACAATTTAGCTGTCGCTGTGATACACTTCTACGCCTGTCTCTAACGTAAGTAAAAACCACCGCCATGCAATCTGGATCGGTGGTCTCTGCTTCAATTATTTAACGGCAAGCCAGATTTCATTCGTGGAATTCGGACTATTGAGATCGGGACTAATATAAGCCTCTATAGCCGGAAGTTCAGCAAGCATATATCCGTTAGAAGGCATCCATTCCAAATAGATCTGTTTCCAGGCATTTACAATTGCAGTCGGAAACTCCCCCTGCACCTCAAAAACTACCCATTTCGATGGAGGGAAATCAAAATACGCTAAACCTTCCGGCACATCTCCGACATGTTCAGCAGCAATCCAGTAATCAGTCATGCTTATCTCTTCTTTATAGATGCTCATCCCCAATAAACCTTTTATCTCACCGTTGAGCATTTGAATCAACTTGTTGGCCGTTCCGTTTGTGTTCACTTCAGCCCAAAATTCTGGAATACCCGGACCTTCCGCCTTCTCGCCGCAAGGAAATATCCGTTTTAAGCCTACTACCTGGAAAGTCTCTCTTTCAACAATGCGGTAGTTCATGGGTTCTGCCCCTTTCAAACTCACCTGAATCGTCAGGCGGTTATAAGATTGCAGCTTTCCGATCCCTTTTCGAGCTTCACTTGGAGTAATGCCATGCTGTTTACGGAAAGCTTTTGAAAAAGCTTCGGGAGTTTCATAGCCGTACTTATAGGCAAGGTCGATAATTTTACATACCGTGCTGGTTAACTCTTGTGCCGCTAACGTTAAACGGCGTCGCCGGAGGTAATCACCGACAGTTAAATCTGTCAATATCATAAAGGTACGTTGAAAATGAAAAGGAGATAGATTCGCCTGTTTGGAAATCACTTCAATCGTCAGTTGCTCAAGCAGATTATCTTCCATGTAATCGATTGCCTTCTGCAATGATTCGACCAATGCCATAAGGTTCAACTCCCAAGTTAAATGATACTGACTCAAGGAACCCAAATCCTGTCTTCTCATGCTCTGTGATGACAGTACTTTTTTGCACAAAATGTTAGATTCCGACTGTTGACCTGTCAATAGTTATCTCCGCTTTCCACTTTACCACTATTTGTGATACGGTTCTCCGCGCTGTCTGTAGCGGCAAGTTTTAAGGCCACCGCAAGGATGGCCTTCTCTATGAACCAAAATGCAAATAACGCTCAACTATCGTACCCGTTAACATTCCTGTAGGTGCTAAGAGATTCAATTTGCATAAAAATAGTCGCCTCGCTAGGATGAGTATGTACTGGGTTGCAGCCCTCAGAACTCACCTTAGGAGGCGTTATCATGAAGTCTAGACTAATTAAGGCACAAAATCAACGTGTAGAGCGAATCACCACTTCCACTCTTGTCATTGGCATTGACTATGGTGCTACAAGATGTCAAGACAGTTTTTTGGATATAGTTAAGGTGTGAAATTGTTCACAAGATATACTGAGATCTGCGGTTTAAGGCCGTTGATCTTCTGAATCGGTTTGGAATATTATATATATATTACCAGTTTCGAAGTACACCGGTTGTGAGCGTAGCCCAAGCGTAGGCGCGGGAGTTTTTTTTCTCTTTTATTTACTTGTGGGTGAAAGCAGGACCTCTTGGTTATACACAACAGCCGGCGTATGATTCTGTAAAGATTGGTGAGACAAGTAATGATTATGTAGATGGATGTAACGTTCCACACCCTGTCTGGTCTCTCGCGGATTGGCACAATCGTTAATATAGACTTCATTGTATTTCAGACTACGCCAGAAGCGCTCGATGACAATATTGTCGGTAGCACGTCCTTTGCCATCCATGCTAATGCGAACCTCGTGTTCTTTCAGTAAATCGGTATATTGTGGACTGGTAAAGTGACTACCCTGATCACTGTTGATTATGCCGGGCTTGCGCTTGGCTAACAGCCTTTTCATTGTATCTAACACGAATCCTATTTCCAAGCTCTGGTCCACTTGCCAGCCAACGATATAGCGGGAATACCAGTCCATCACGGCGTACAGATACATCCAGCCGTTCTTCATGCGAAGATAAGTGATATCCACACTCCATACCTGGTCAGGCTGCGTGATCACAAGGCCGCGGAGTAGATAGGGATAAGTTCGATGTTGGAGATCCCGCTTACTCAGATTTGGACCAGGATAGATAGCCATTAGCCCCATCTCACGCATATAGCGCCTTACCGTATTCTTGTGGATTGGATTTCCTTCCCGATTCATGATCGTAGCAATGGTTCGGTAACCCATGAACGAGTGTTCCGTATAAAGTTCGTCAATCCGGTGCTTGAGGCGAATTTCCTCCGAAGAGGGAGGGACCGGCTTGTAGTACAAGCTAGAGCGATTTAGACTCAGTAGGTCAGCTTGTACGAGAATGGCATGTTCGGGGCAATCCCATTCGAGGAGATCCATCCGCTCATCCCGGGATAGGTTAGAGACCAGATTTTTTTTTGAGCCACGACAATTGGGTGGTTAGTTTTCCAACCTCGGCGTAGAGTTCATCAATCTTCTGCTCATATTCATTCTTCATTTTCGTAATGCCTTTACGATCATCGACGAACAACTGCGATAGGTTTTGAACTGCTTCTGATTTCCATCGGTTCAGGACGCTGGCATGTATACCATGTTCAGATGCGAGCTGAGAAACTGACTTTTCTTCTCTTAGAATTTCCAGTACAATTCGTGCTTTTTCTTCAGGCGTGAACTTCCTTCTGCTGGTCGTCATACAACTAAGAAACTCCTTTTTTACTGTCTAGTTTCTATGTAGCATTATAGACATTGCCAAGGAGAAGCACGCTGCACAAGCTATTAACTTTCGTGGCATTGTCTTAACCAACCGCCCTATTATGTTTTCGAATGACATCGGCGGGTTTGAACACTTCGAACGTACCGTTCAGAAATTACAGAAAATGCACGGTATGAACGACGTCATCGTCGGAATGGAGAGTACCGGTCACTATTGGTTCAATATTGCCAACTGGTTGATGAAACGTGGTATTGATGTTGTTCTTGTCAATCCAATGACAACCAAACGCAATAAGGAAAACAGAGATAATTCTCCTTCAAAAAATGACCCAAAGGATGCACTGGTCATTGCCGATGCCGTGAGCCGAGGGTTCTACACATTGTTCTCTCCAAAGGAAGACGCGTTTCGCCGTATTCGGGTAATCGTGACAAACCGAGAGCACTGGGTTGTTGAGTCTGGACGGATTGAAAACCGAATCCACCGTTGGCTCGACATCCGTTTTCCAGAATACCGAAAAGCATTTGACGACATTTTTAGCATTCGTTCTTTAGCCACTTTGCGTCGTTTTCCAGCCCCTTCAGACTTGTTGCAACTAGCTCCAGAGCAAATGGTGAAAATCTGGGGAGAGTACATGGCTAGACCTGGTGGCCTGCGAGGCAAGAACAAGGCAATTGAGCTTCAAGAACTTGCTAGACGTAGCGTCGGTGATTCTGTTGCCCTTGAGGAAGACAAATGGGAACTGAGGCACCTACTAGACGAATACGAACGAGTTCGACAAATCATTGACGAAGCGGATGGCATGATTGAAAAGTTACTGCCTGAAGTTCCTTGTTCCGACCTTGTACGTTCTGTCGGTATTTCCTTACCTGCAACGGCTGCTATATTAGCATTTGGGGGGGATTTAAGTCAGCTGTCTCATGGGAATCAGTTATTGCGAAAGGCAGGGTTAAACCTAGCAGAACGAAGTTCTGGTAAATACAAAGGTAAAATTAAGCTCACGAAGCGAGGCAACTCATTATTGCGTAAACATTTGTATTTCTCTGTGTTTCACCTGTTATCTCATAATCATACATTCCAAGCTCTGCATGCACACAATGTTGAGGTGAAACGGATGACGAAAATGCAGTCCATGATGAAGTTGATTGGGAAACTGGCTCGAATGCTTGTAGTAATGGCGAAAGAAGGACAAACATTCTCCGCAGATAAGGCTCAACTACCGTTAGTAGCTTAAAACCTAAAATTGCAACCAGGCACGAGGATTGGCTCATTCGCAGGATTTCACAAAGAAAGCACGGAGTACCGAGATTATTACGCTTTAGGGCTTAGACCCGTTCCGTTAACGCTGATCGGGCTCCACACCTTGGATAGATAGGACGAAGCATGTGAGGGCATAGACCCGTCGAGATTTGGGAGAGTGAATCCCGAGGACCTTGTGGAGGGAGACGTGCAGCAAACGATTTTCATGGAAGATGTTGTAATTAAGTCAGCACCTTCTATTCCCGCATGCGCTCAAACGGATCTGCCCAACCCATTATCTACTCATTTAAACTCCTACTTAAACAAGGTACGTGAAATCCTGCGAATGAGCGAGCATTCGTGAGAAAAACCTTATTCTCTGAGGGAGCGCAACAATTAATTTTGGCTTAATCTTGTTTCTTTAGAAATCCATACAAAAACATAACAATCCCAACAACCACAAACGTTGTAACGAACACATTATCATTCACACTAACCCAAGGTACGCCTAAACTTCCATTCCCAGAATGAACTGCTAGTCCTTGTGCTGAAAGTCCGTTAGCAATCCAGTTAGCACATCGTTCTAGAGTGTACAAAATACCAGCAATAATAATAAAAATAATTCCTGCTATCTGGAACGATTTCCTTGTCATTCAGTCACCCTCTCGAAGTTTATTTTTTCATTCCAACAACAAAATGTATTTTCCCTATATTACCAATTTACCCCGCGGCAGCCGTAGTGGTGTTGAACTATCGTACCCGTTAGTTGAATATCGATTAGTGTACTTCTACAACCACGCTACCGAATAGCTTTTCATCAACATAAGCTTCTAATCTCCATAAACCTTTTGAAGGTAACGACATCATTGATGGCATTCTACCTACTTTATCATTATCTTTTATAGCAGTATTTGGAATACCAATTCCACCCTCAAAAACATTCACTTTTTCTCCAGTTTGTTTGCTTACTCCGATAATTTTTACTTTTTGACCAAATAAATCTTGTGTTTCTTGTGGTGTTTCAGCCCAAAAATGCCACATATACTTTTGTTTTTTATCAGGATAAAACCGAACTACTTCTTTATCGTCATAAATAAATCCGATTTTGCCTTGTTCGCCTATCAGCATATAATCGTCGTTTTTAAACATGCTGCTTACTTGCCATGACTTGTCTAGTACGTTTGGGCTTTCCTTGATCATTACGTTGGTATCAGTTTTTGAACAACCAATTAAGAAAATCAGCAAAACTATATAACCTAATCTCAATCTCATAATGTCACCTCCTGCAATTAGACGCAAGTTTAACCACTGCGTGCTCTAAACTTATCATGATTACCAATTTATAACAATGTGGTAGTTTCACTATCCTGCCAGTTAGCGTGGAAACGGCAGCCGTTCGTTGGCTGGCTGCCGTCGTGTCTTGATTCAACTATCGTTCTCCGTTAGGTCAATGAAGACTTCAAAACGAGCTATTCCCGCATGCCAGTGAGTTCCATGCCGCAATCTGGGAAATGGAACCGCCTTGCATCCCCGAAGGTGTTACTGCGCATATTTGTTTCGGCCTTGCACCTACTCCATACGTAATCACAGCTCTAACCTGCATAGGGCTTTCGTTCACCTCGAACACAAGATCCGCATGGCCCGTGCAATAGCAACCATCATCATATTCGGCACGAACGTTACTGAAGGATAGTAGTCGAACCCCTTCTTCTTCAGCCAACTGCTTCCAAGCGCTTTCCTTGCTGCCCGCGGTCTTCTGCCCTTCCCAGCCAAACAGTTCCGCAGCTCTATCGTAGTTTTGCTCCTGGACTGCTTTCAGGAATGAAACGGTTTGCTTTTGTATGCCTATTGGGTTCCAAAACAAGGTTACTTTGTACAGCAAAAACATTATGCACAACAACAACCCCAAATAACCTACCGATTTCACAAGTAGTTGATTCATCTCTGTCCTCCCTCCATTCTATACAGTAGACGAAACGTATAAGGAAAGTGTTACGTTAATCTGCCCGTTAACATTCCTGTAGGCGTTAGTAGGTTCAATTTGCAGAAAAAGAGACGCCCCGCTAGGATGAGAGTATGTACTGGGTTGCAGCCCTCAGAACTCACACCTAGGAGGCGTTATCATGAAGTCTAGACTAATTAAGGCTCAAAATCAACGTGTTGAACGTATTTCCACTTTCACTCTTGTCATTGGCATCG
>NZ_JBHSRV010000037.1:0-14358 GCF_042659105.1 Paenibacillus allorhizosphaerae
CTCATACGGGCGTTTACCGAAGCCCAAACGGAACAGCGGCTTGATCTCCTCTTCATTTCGGTGATGAATCATCCATGCTTTAGTTGGGCTAGCATCCATTTCGGCGTAGGCGACTCCGGTTTTCCAATGCAAGTCCTCGTAGGAGGGAGGCACGGTATTCGGATTGTCCAAGCCGCGGGGAGCGCCCATTGGCCAGCGGTCCGGCTCAAAATTGATGATGTACAGATATTCCTCAGTCCGAATGGCCCGCTGCGGATAAGGCAACTCGCCTTTGCGAGCGGAGGGGACATGCCTCTCCCGGCCGGTCACGACAAAGGTGCGCCCCGGGTCCACCTGACCGCTTATCTCGCTCAGCAGAACCGGCAGCAGACTGCGTCCCGTCATCGATTCTGGAACCGGCATCCCCGCCGCCTCCAGGAAGGTCGGCGCCAGATCCATCAGGTTCACGAAGTCGTCGATGACCCGTCCCGGCTGGATATGACCCGGCCAACGCATAGCGAGTGCGACCTCGCAGCCGATATTGTACAGATTGCATTTGCCTCGCGGCATTCCGGGAATCCCGTGGTCCCCGCTCACGACGATCAGCGTCTCGTCGAGCTCGCCTAACTCCTCCAGCCGCTGCAGAATAATGCCTAGTCCGGTATCCAGCGCTTGGCATTCGCCCAAATAATCGCAAACATCCTCTCGAACCTCCGGAACGTCCGGCAAAAATGCGGGCAGACGGCCCATGAGATCGTCTGGATTCAGCCCCCACAGCGCCTTGCCGGAACCCTGCTCCCACGTACGATGGGTATTGGTCGGACCCCACCAATAGCAAAACGGCTTTCCCTCCGGCCTGGATTCCATGAAAGAGTCAAAGTTCATTCGAACTTCGTCTAGAAGCTCTCGCTTGGCTGCTTCTATCCCGATCTCCTGCGCGCGCTTGGTGGCATGGTGAGAAAACTTGCCGAAGTTGGCGCCACCCGTTACATACGCGGTTCGCTTCCCGCCATACGGAGCATTGGCGGTTTTCCCGGGAGACCACACTTTGTAAGTGTGGCCGATGTGGTAGCCGTTTTTCTCCAGCTCAAGCGGATAAGTCGGAATCGTTTCGTCCCAGACGGCCCCGAGCAGAATGGCGCCGAGACCAGTCTGCCAAAAATATTGGCCGGACAGCAAGGAACTGCGGCAAGGTGTGCAGCTCGGCGCCGGAACGGAGGCATTCATAAAGAGCGCGCCTTCTCGGGCGATCCGATCGAAACTCGGAGTGGAGATAAGCTTATTGATAGAATCAGGTCCTTCGTGCTCGGCATAAATGCTGGCATAGCGTCCCCAATCGTCGGCGAAAGCAAACAAGATATTCAAATAGAAATCACCTTTCCTTAGAAAGATTTTTACGTCTCCTCGGCAAAATAATCATTCAAAATCCTTACCTATACCACTCACCCACTAGTACAAGCATATTTATAGATTCATCCAGAAATACATTCGACAGTTATTTCCAAAATCCTTTGTCTTCTTCATTAGAGTGACTATTAAGCACTTCTGCCCTTTAGTTTAATGAAAAAAAATGCCCCATAGCAACGGGCTACAGGGCTAAGGTTTATATTTAAAGGGGGTCAACTCTTATTATAGGCTACATTTGTTAATGTAAGGTGAAATGATGATTTCAAGTTTATTACAAATTACTGTTCAATGAACATTAAAGTGGAGTTGTCCTTTTGGCAGCTCCACGCTATCGTCTCCCGTAACAACCTGGTTTTCTCTATGATTCGCCAATTCATCCTTTATTATTGCTCAATCAAGCGGAATCTCCACAACCGTGTCATACGCCTTTATATAATGAAGCCCTTGGATTCACAAATACTCCGGCTGCCCGGTCGAATCGAACAATAGTGATCGTTCCTTGAGAATTCGACCGTCCTCCAGTTTCATCTGCCGCAACAAACCCTTCACGTTGAGGACAAGTAATCATGATTCCTTCGTTTGTTCTTGACATCTCCGCATTGCCGCGCGGTTCAAGCTGCTCAAGATTGCTCATAAATGCATTCACTGAACAAATCCTCCCTTCACTCATCTTTTGTATTGGATTCTGTGAAGTACACAGGTTTAATCTATCTCGCCTGATTATTCAGGATTTGCAGCATCTTTTCCAGACACCCGACACCTTTCTCCTCTTCAGCTCTCGCTTCAGTCAGAAGCTGAATCGCCGCCTCTGCCTGCTCCGGATCGTTCGGATCGCCGCCCTTCGGAAATGGGAATCTGTTTCTGAACGCTCCGAAGCAGCCGGAGACCTTGTCATAATGGCGGGCCGCTTGTCCGGCAAGCGAACTAAGTTGTTGGTTTTCCCCATCTTCACCTTGCAACTCTATAGCTATCCGCTCCATAAACTCAGCTGCATACATTCGCTGATCGTGAACATACAACCCGTGGAGCGTATTTCCGAACACCTCGACATTCCGCTTCTGAAACGCCTCGATCCATGCGCCGTAGCCGGCTAGGCCATTGCGATACTGAGAGTCCTCCCGCTTGTAACCTTGTTCGTAGGCATGCTGCACCGCCATTCGGAGAGCTCCCTGCAGCATCTTCTTTTTGTCGACCGGCTTTATCTCCGTCACGGCCATCACGTACATTTCGTGCACCTGGCCACGACCTAATTTCTCGTATGGAAGCTCTCCGTCTTTCGTTACGTCACGACAACGCAGTGTGCGGGTTTCATCGTTAAATCCGTAGATGACCCCGAATTCCGGAACGAACAAATCCCATGACAAAAGAGGGATACCTCTGTCCAAGCTCCAATGGATCATCTCCAGTGCGCGCTCCAATTCCTCCGGTGTAGGAGGAACTTCTGTCGGTCCACCTTCATATCGCGTTTGGACGCCCAAATTGGCGAACTGCTCCTGATGGTGATGCGGCCATTCGTACGCCGAGTACCCCGCAACGTTCACCCGTTCACGATCAATGATAATTCTGAAAGCGTTAGCCGTATAACCGTATACTTCTACTAAAGAAAGATGTTTTAGTTCTGTATATTGCAGAATCGAATACATGGAGCCAATATCGGTCACATTGGTGTGAGTAAAGTTTTTAATAAAATTAGTAAATGGTTTCATTACTGGCACTCCCTTGGTTGAAATAAAATTGGAGGAGCAAGGAGCTTAGCTTTAGGTTTCCCTGAGTTTCTGCGCTGTTTAACGTACATGTCGACGTGCAAGCGGATTCTTTCACGCTGCAGCTTGCTGCGAGCACGTGAGATGCTGTTGTACACATTCGCAATTGACGTATCCAGCATGAGAGCAATTTCATTCGGTGTGACGTGCCTGAAAAAATGAGCTTCAAAAATTTCCTTCTCCCTTGCGCTCAGACAGGCAAACAATTGCCGAATACCATTAACCAGCTCTTTGCGCATAAGAGCTGCAGCCGGATCCTGCGCTTGCTGAACGGCATCTTCCGAATGACGGCTTAAGTGAAACAAGATTCGGTCCATATCGCGCCAATTATTGGTTCCTCCGATGCTATCGCCTGCCGGAGCCATTCGGCTCCCACGCGTAGGTTCCGCACCGGCTCCGGTCTCGAGCCCGGAAAACGGACGCTCCTTGGCATAGGGCCCTCCTCGACGAAGCTTCATATACGCTTGATTGCGCACAATTTTGGATACCCACGGCCCAAATCTACTGTGCTCCACAAGTCTGCCCACATGAAGGAATGCTTGCACGAGCGCTTCCTGCACAACGTCTTCCGCCATGTGATGGTCCTGAGTTAACGAGTGAGCCCAATTGTACATCTTAGCCCGGCTTCGCCGCACGAGCTCGCCGAACGCCTGCCGATCGCCTTCTCGTGCCATCCCGGTAAGGGTCTCTTCGGATAATGATTCGAGCGTTTCTTTATTCTCGAGATCTCCGATCGAGTCGTTAAGTACAGGATTCGATTCGCTCCGTTCTTCGTTCCACCTCATATTTTGCCTCTGCAGCACGCACCAAGCTCCTTTCACTTCCTTATATGGTTAATGCCAACCGGAAGGAGGTTCTATCATGAATTAATAATTTTTTTTAAAAAAGTTATGAAGAACAAACAGTTTATGGACTGTTTTTCCATAAATTCGACAAGTTTAGATGTTTCCCTTTTTTCCATTTACTATAGTGTCATTAGATATCAGCAGCTTTTTCCGGGAGCTTCTTGCGCCCATATAAACCAAATAAAAATAAACATACCAAACACTATGCCTGCGGAGAATAATTGAAAAAGCGATAACCTAGGACAAGAAAACAAGTCCTAGACAATCGCTTTTTCATTGATCTATCGTTCCCGGTTAGCAAAAAACCATCGAGTGATTCCAATGTTATCGTATTGATTCTTCACATAATTGTTCTAGAACTTTGGGAAGGAAATCGAGTTTACTTACGGCGGCCTGCGCGGCCGGTGCAGAGGTCGCGTAAGTCCCTTGTTGCGGCCCCGGCCGACCGCCCCGCGGCCCGCGTCGGCGCGGCTACAAAAAATAAATGCTCGATTTTCGGCGGTATTATTTTTCGGAAATGATACAATTATACAGTCTTCCAGTCAAGAATGAATGATGTAAAGGTATTATCAAGGAGGAGGATTATATATGATATCGGCTGACTTAAAACACACGTATTATCAGGCGCTGCTCGAAAAAAAATCCGAATATGAAGGCATTTTCTATGTAGGAGTCAAAACGACTGGCGTATTTTGCCGGCCAACATGTCCAGCTAAAAAACCCAAATTCGAGAACTGCGAATTTTATGGGACTGCCAAAGAAGCCCTTCTGGCATCGTTTCGACCCTGCCAGCGATGTCGCCCGCTGTCACATCCTAATTATGTATCGGAATTAGTTCAAAAACTAGTGAACGCAATAGAAGAAAATCCGGAACACCGTTGGACGGAGGAAGACTTGCGAAGCCTATCCGTGGATGCTTCTACAGCTCGTCGCCAGTTTAAAAAGAGGTTCGGCATGACGTTTGTTGAATATGCCAGAGCCCGGCGAATGGGATTAGCACTGAAACAGATCCGGGGAGGCAACGCGGTCATCCATGCCCAGCTGTCTACTGGCTATGAATCCGGCAGCGGCTTCCGGGATGCGTTCTCGCGTATTATGGGGACAGCTCCCGCCCGACTGGGAGACCAGCAGATTTTGAAGGCATCGTGGATTGATACAAGACTTGGTCCTATGATGGCTATTGCGAGCGAAGAAGAGCTTGTTTTACTCGAATTCGTCGACCGCCGCGGGTTGGAGCGTGAGGTTGAGCGTCTGAGAAAGAGAACAGGATCCGCGGTCATACCAGGCAAGACGCCCGCGATATGTTCGATCGAACAAGAGCTGGAACGATACTTTGCAGGCGAGTTGAGAGAATTTAAAACGCCGGTGAATCTGTTGGGTTCGCCTTTTCAGAAAAAAGTTTGGGAGCAATTACGGGACATTCCGCCAGGTCAAGTGACATCTTACGCTGAGATTGCCGCGGCCGTTAGAAAACCGACCGCTTATCGCGCTGTAGCCCAAGCGAATGGAGCTAACCAACTGGCGATTGTCATTCCATGTCACCGCGTGGTTAATTTGAACGGCAATTTGGGAGGATACGGAGGAGGCTTGTCCCGAAAGCAATGGCTACTGGAACATGAGAGGATCACCTCCACCAAGGAAGTGCCCTTATGATCAAACGTACGCAATCGGGCAAATGGTCCGTTTTGTTCGTCGTCACGCTTGTATCCTTTATTACGAATCTGGATGCGACGATTGTGGTTAACGGTCTCCCTCCGCTCATGGAGGATTTGCATCTATCGCTTGAAATGGGGATGTGGACGCTTACTTCGTTCTACATCACAAGTACCGTATTTCTGCTTCCATCCGGTCGTTGGTCAGATATGTTTGGAACGAAACGGATTTTTCTAGGGGGATTCGCTCTTTTCACCATAGCTACCTACCTTTGCGGAATGGCAGGTTCCGGCACGGTGTTGATCCTCGCTCGTCTGCTGCAAGGAGTCGGTGCAGCTATGGCGATGGCAGCATCCACTCCGATCCTGATGCGGACATTTCCTCCCCACGAGCTTGGAAGGGCCCTTGGTATCAACAACATCGCATGGGTAACCGGTTCTCTCCTCGGCCCTGTTGTTGGAGGGGCCCTTATCGGCGGGTTCGGATGGCGTTCCATGTTCTACGCAATCGTTCCGCTCGGGATCTTGGGCTTGATCGCAGGAGTTCTCATTTTAAGAGAATCTGAGGAACTCGAGAAAGCAAGTACGGATTGGCTCGGCTTATTGACCTATGGGACTGGATTAACCGCTCTTCTGATTGTTCTGTCCGAAGCGCAAGCCTGGGGATGGGCATCGGCTAGAACGCTTGGGTTGCTCGCAATGGGAATTCTCTTTTGGATCGCGTTCGTTTTCATTGAGAAGAAGGCTCGAAACCCTTTGTTTGATCTGAGTCTCCTTAGTTATCGGGACTATACGATAGGGCTCGGAATTACCATGAGTTATTGCATCGGTTATTTCGCTGTCTCCGTACTTTTGACGCTGTATTTACAAGGTGTACAAAACCTCAGTCCACTGGAATCGGGGCTCATGTTGATCCCCTTATCCGTACCTCAACTGTTCATGGCTCCATTCGGAGGCAAGCTTGCGGATCGTTTCGGCCCCTCAAGTATGATTTTGCTCGGATCGTTTCTAATCGGTTTTGCAATCCTATTACTCGGGCAGCTTGGCCCCGAGCTGTCGAATACAACTATCATTATCCCGCTTTTGATTATTTCTGCAGCAACCGGGCTTTCCTGGCCATCACTTGCTAAGGCGGTGCTGACAGCGGCACCACAAAACCAAGCAGGGCCCGCATCGGGGGTGTTCTGGACGCTATACAATATGTGCCGGGCTATCAGTCAAGCACTTGTTCTGGTCATTATCCAATGGATAGCGAAGTCCGATGTTGCTTCTCAGTTGTTGTCCGGGGCAAAAAGTGATGAATTAACTCAATCAAGGGATGCCCTTATTCATTCGTCTAATGTTGGTTTTCGGTTGTTCGCTGCCTTTCTTGCACTTGCCATTGTGCTTGGAGTATTTCTACGACGGCCCCACGAAAAACGGCAGGAGATTCACGCGATTAAAAATATGGAAAAGATCGATTGATCCTTTCTTGCCATTTACGATGTTATGTAAACATCGTCGGGAATGGGATAATGTTCTTGTCAATTTCGGGAATGGGATAAAGTTCTTGTCACGGAGAATTGACAAGAACTTTATCCCATAAAACAAGAAAGCCGCGATACACGCGGCAATGAATGAGATAATGTTCTTGTCACCCGACAAAAAACCTGTCGGATGTGTTCGGCGACACAAACATATGCGCTTTCGCGACACAAACATATACGCTTTCACCGAATTTCAGTTAACCGTTTTGCTATTATAGTATCTTTCAAAATGCTCTAACAGTTCATGAATTATAAAAATCGGAATCGCTTGATATACCTCTTCTTTCAGTTGTTCTAGCATCGTTAGCCCCTCCTGTTCTCCAGAGGATGGTCTACAGCGGCCTGTTCGATGGCGAGCCCTGCCCGGTAACGTTCGATGAAGGCTTCGAACCCTTTCACATCCGTGGCATCCGGAGCCATCTCCTGACCTTCAACATCTTGGAAGTCCTTCCGTTCGAGGAAGTCCTCCCAGGCGGAGGAAATTCTTAACAAGAAGATTGACATGGAAAAAGAAAGCAAACGATAAAAAAGCGAGTAAGGAATGGATCGGCAAAGGTGGCAGACGGTGCGCTTGATTATGGTCTGAACGAATGCGATTACGGAGCGAAAGCTGATCGAGTAACCGATACGGCGCCTTACGGACGGCGATTGACGATGCCATGAAGCATGGCGGGAATCGTAATGCTGCATTCGGGACGTATATAGAACTTCATATCCATATTTTTTGGCAGCAACGTTTGCATCAGCGGATATGGAGCCGAGATCCGCTTTGAACTGCACCCCAATTGTTAGACACACACATCTAACAATTGGAGGTGCTTTTTTTTGGCTAAATTTTCTCTTCACCTCGGGCAGTTTGGAGCTTTCTCTAGAACTCTGTCGTAAGTAAACCGTTGTCCACTTGAACCTAATGTTGATTCTCCAATCTCCTGATAGACCAAATTCCGTATTTGTTTGGAATCTTGATGATCATCAGGTTCAAATATCGTTCATACTTTAGTTGATTTTATCTTTCTTAGAGATCCTTATTTGAAACAATCGTATCTTCTCTATTTACCGACTCCTGCCTGACCCGCGACATTTTTTCGGTTGGGTGACCGCTCTGGATTAGGTGTGAGGGCATCCTCATATGCACGATAGACGTCCCAGAAATGCTTTCCCGTCGGGTGAGCTTCGTCCTCCCATTCATCCCGCAGCTGCAAGAGCCTAATCCTCAATCGATGGCTTATCTCCCGATAACCGTCCACATCGAAAAAGTTGTTCATCTCCAGCGGGTCCAGCTCCAGATCAAAAAGCTGCGTCAGCTTCACATGCTCCGTCCGGTATTCCAACAGCTTGTAGCGCTTATCCTTGATACCACGGATTCTCGATTGAAAAGCCAGATACAGATCTTCCCGAATAACGGCGTTCGGGTTCTTGAGCAGAGGAGCAAAGCTCTTCCCTTCTACTGAGTGCGGCACCGGCACTCCGCACAGATCGCACAATGTTGGATAAATATCCAGCAGATAAACATATTGGGCGCATCTGACTCCTGCCGGAACTCCAGGTCCGCTTATTAACAGGGGCACGCGAATGCTGTGTTCGTAGAGATTCTGCTTACCCATAAGACCGTGCTGTCCAATGGCAAGTCCGTTGTCCCCACTCAGGACGATGATGGTGTCCTTTAGCAATCCCTTTGTCTCCAAAGCATCTAGCAGCAAGCCCACATTCCAATCAAGATGGCTGATCATGGCATAATAATCGGCTATATGCTGCTTGATTCGTTCGGGTGACCGGGGATAGGACTCCAATGACTCGTCCCTGCCTTCAGACCATCCGTAATTTACAACAGGCATAGCGGAAAAATTAGCTGGTAATTCCATATCCTCGGGACGATACATAGTGCGAAAACGCTCAGGCATTGTTCGCGGATCATGAGGGGCCAGATAAGATACATACAGAAAAAACGGCTTGTCATCATTGTAATCCTCAATATAGCGAAGTGCTGAACCGGAGAACAACTCCGTGGAATGCTGTCCTGCATTGATTTTCTGAGCACGGACCACAACAGAATCATTGCTAGTAGTAAAGCTCGGGGTGTAGTTGATTGTGCTGTCATAACGCCCCTCCGGAGAATAATCGTTTACTGGAACGTTCCAATGATCCCACATTCCACCAAAGAAGATATTCTCCCCGTCATTAAAACTTCTGGCATAGCTATCTGTACCGTTATGCCATTTTCCAATGCCGCAGCAGTTATAGCCTTCCTTCTGAAGCTGCTCACCTAGCGTAATATGCTCCGGTGGAATTTGCTGCCCCTTATCTTTCAAATGGAACAAGGTTCGTCCAGTATGCAGCATCGCTCGGCTGGGCATGCATACCGCCCCTGCCGTTCCCCCCGGGATATGAGCATGCGTAAAACTCGTGCCTCTCTCCACAAGCCTATCCAAATTGGGAGTCTCAATCGTTTTGTTGCCCAGGCCGTGAATCGTATCAAAACGTTGATCATCGGTAAGTAAAATAAGTACATTAGGCTTTTTGAGCGCCATCGTTAAATAACCTCCTCAATATAATAGGACCAAGGATGTATGTCACGCGCTATGAAGAAATCCACCAATTCCCGGCTCAGGAACCTCTTGGCGATACCTACACTGTACTTGTGAATAGGTACCTCTGTTGACGGAATGCAGCCTATCCGCCCATACCAAGACGACGCTATGACCTCCGTTCCGACCGAACCGGTCAGAAGGAGGCATATACTTACGTTATGTATAACTTAACCATTAAACAAACAGCGATTCGTCGATCGTTTCTAGCGAATATTTGCCCTTTGGTCCTGCAGCCCGGCTGATCCATTTGCCCTTCGTAAAATCCGGAATCGCTACAGGAGCGCTGCCCAGCGCTACCGATTCCTCGGACAAAACGGTAATCGCCATCCAAACAGCCGTATCGTAAACGTCTATCGGAGTTTGAGTATCGTCCCGGACGCTTTCCACAAAAGCGCGCAGCACCAAATAGTCCATACCGCCGTGTCCGCCTCGCACGCCGTCCCGGATATATTGTTTCCATAAAGGATGCTCGTACTGCTCCCGGTAGCTGTCAAACGACTCCCATTTATGCTCCGGGCTTCTGCCTTCAATATGGATCGAGTTGTTATCTTCCGTCCAAATGCCTTTCGTGCCTTGAACGCGGCCGGCTCTCGAATAAGGACGCGGGAGCGTCGTATCGTGAATGAGCATTATCGTCTCGCCCTTGGCGCATTTGATCATTGTCGTCAAGATATCGCCTTGGGCAAATTCCGTCTTGGCAAACTCGCTCGTTTCGCCGAACTTATCGGTCGCCCATTGGCGGATGCCGCGTGTTTTCGATGACATCGAAGTCAAGCTGACGAGTCTGTTGCCGTTGTTAATATTCAAAATTTTCGAAATCGGCCCGAGTCCGTGGATCGGGTACAGTTCGCCGTTCCGATTCAAGTAATTGCGGAAGCGGTTATGCCGGTTTTGCTCGCCGAGCGCCACTTCATGGCGAAGATCGTGCTGGTAGCCGCACTGACAGTGAATCAGTTCGCCCAACAGCCCTTGCTTCACGATGTTCAGCACTGCGAGCTCATTACGGCCGTAGCAGCAGTTTTCCAGCAGCATGGCCGGTTTGCCCGTTTGCTCGGACGTTCTGACCAGCTCCCAGCATTCTTCAAGCGATGCGGCCCCCCCAACTTCGAGTCCGGCATATTTGCCTGCTCTCATCGCCGCTATGGCGATTTCCGCGTGCGTTACCCAAGTCGTGGCGATAATAACCCCTTGCACATCGTCTCTCGCGAGCAGTTCGCGGTAATCCGCGTAGCCGGTGGCTTTCGGCCGACCTGTCCCTTCAACGATTTCGAGTCCCATTTGCAATCTGTCTTCAAACGGGTCGCATACAGCTGGTATTTCCACGTCTTCCATTGCAAGCAGATTTTTGAGCAGACCTCTCCCCCGGCCGCCCAATCCAATAACCGCCAGTTTCACTTTACCGTTGTTCCCCATTGCCCAATCCCGCCCTTCCGCGAATTCACGCCGTATTGAATCGTACAATAGCTCAGGATTCATCGTACTAAAAACGATATAATCCGGCAATGCCCATAAACAAAATCTTCCATCTGATATGGTACCTGAATCCGTGATCACATAAACTAATATTATGAAATTAATGATATTATTTATAACTCAACTTTCGCAGCCTAAAATCCGCAAACAAGCCTTGATGTAACTGGGCAAACTGGCAATCCAATTCTGGAGTTGACGCTTAACCATAGCGGAGAGCCTCTTACCTGCCTTCGCAGCGACTTCGTTGATGAGATCGAGCAGTTGTTGCAAGGCTACCGTCCAATCCTGCGTACCGACTTCTTCGCGTAGCAAATAAACAGGCCGCCAAAAGAGCGCGCATCTGTGCTTTGCTGATGCTGCCAAGCCAGTAGAATATAGCGTGAAAATACAATCGTCGTGTGGCTAATCAGTAAATCGTAAGAACGACCCTGAAACTCCTTCTGCAATCGAAGCAGCGATTTCGTGCATTTGAAGAAGACCTCGATGTCCCAGCGAATCGCGTAAATACGAATAATGTCTTCTACAGCGAGGGTCAGATCGGTCGTCAGCACGGCGAGCCATTCATTCTTCTTTGAGCGGTGCCGGACAAATACCACATGAACCGAGGTGCCGCAAACCAGCTCCGTTCGAATCGAACGGAGAATACTATGCTTCTTGCTCGCTACGGGTGAGGCAACCGCGTAAAGATCTTTGAGCGACAACTTTCGGCCTTGAACAAGGAATCGTTTATTGTCGTTCTTGACCATGCCGATCACATCGAGTCCGCGGGCGACGACTTCACCGATAAGTGGCGCATGCGTGAACCAACTGTCCATTAAGACGTAGGAGGCGCTGACTCCGGCTGCTAAAGCACGATCCAGCATGGACGCAATGACTGTGGGGCCGATTGCAGTGCTTCCTGGCGACGTTTATAGCCGTGCGTGCGCTTATCGATATGCTCGTTCAAGCCATTGATGGCAGACTTCCTTGAACTGAGCAGCGCAAAATCCAGCGGCAAGAAGGTGTGACCATCCGACCACCTCATAGTAAGCATTCCAAATCCTTTGTAATACGCACCGGTAGCATAATCCTTGAACCGGGCAAGTAGCTCAACGGCTTTGCTGCAATTGCGTTCGAACATGGAATCGTCGAAGATGAAGACGGCGTCTCGATCCACAGATGTAAGCGCACTGACCTTCTGTACCGTGGCGACGCTGAGCATCGTTAGAAAACGGCGCCAAGCAAAACCAGCATGGTTGAGAAAGCGGTAAACCGCATCCTTGCCAGGCAGGGAGTCACTCTTATTGCTCTCAAGTAGACGAAACCAGTTCTTCTGATGGAACAACAGGAAGAAGACGAGTTGGAGCAGCTGCGCACAACTGAACCCAAATCGCTTACGGAATCCGGCTTGTTGTAGATACTGCAGGACTTTCAATTCTTGAAATACAGGTTTTAATTCGTTCGGTAGTTGATTCGAATCAGATGGATGGGCTATCATAGGGTAGACACCTCTTCGGTTTGAAGTGATTGCTCGACACTCTCACTTTACCAAACGAAGCGGTGTTTTTCTATTTTGTAAGCTAAGCATCTGATCGCCTAGGAGGCCAACAGCATTAAGTGTTTAAGCCGATTTTCGCTCTGCGAAAGTTGAGTTATTACTTTCTTCGTACTGACACAATTGCCATTGCAGTAATGGGAAGTTGGTCTATAATTTCTTTGCTGTCGCTCAATATTCCTATTACCCCATAATGGTTTGCCATAGAATTTGATGTGTGTTGAATTACCTTCGCACCATCCAATTCAGTCGGAATCATCATTATCAGTCCCCTCAACTTATTGTGCTAACCTGCCCTTTACTTCAATGAATCAAAGAAGAGCTGTCCTAGCGGCAGCTCCAAGCTATCGTCTCCGTTAGCGTAACGACGCCTCGTGATGCACTGTATTGAGCTCTCGTGGATTTTCTACAATTCATTTATTCATTAAAAAAACAGCTTTCGGGTAGCCCTCTCCAGGATTTTCTATGAATATCCCCTACAGTATTAGTCGATCGGTACCATGCAATGTACTTATTGTCATTTATTGAGTATGTCACTTTATAATACGTATTTCCAACCATATCTTCATTATAAGGAGTTTGCTTTCCATTAATTTTTACTATATTAATGACCTTACCTTTATGAGAAGTGATCACCCTTTCTATTTCTCGTTTATGTTGATCATTTCCTGCGAAACTCACAATTATTATCAATGCTATAAGAAATAGAAACCCTAACAAAATGATTATGACCTTGTGGTTAGTTTTCATTGCAAGCTATCACCCTCTATTTAATCCTAGCCATTTTGATAACCATTCTTTTTACCTCGGCTCATGACTTCCTTTAATTTTACCTCGTTATTTCAACTAAAAAAACAGTCTGCCGAGGCAGGCTGCTCTTTAGCCTATCGTTCTCCGCTAGCATAGAGACTGTTGATTAATCATTTCAACCAACTTCATGGCGGTTTCTTTTAAACGTCCTTTTGCATTTGTGGAGTCTAATGGTTCTACCCAGGCAAAACCATCGGAATCATAGCGAGGAAAGATATGCAAATGATAGTGAGTTAAATCGTTAAATTTCCCATTGTTTTGAAGAATGGTAACACCATCAGGTTGAAAATGAGATTTTAGTAATTTAACGAGTAATCTGGATGTTTTCATAATCTCGTTTGCTGTGATTTCATCTAAATCATCGACCTCGTGGTAATGTTGCTTAGGCAGTATTAGCATGTGCCCTTCATTTAATGGTGCGATATCCAGAATACAAGTCACCAAATCATTTTCGTAAATAATATTTGCTTCAGTTTCTTTATTTGCTAATTGACAACCTAAACAAGAACTCCCCGGCACTTTTCTCACCCTTATTGTCCATAATCTATATCTTATTCGACATTAATTTCCAATCATCCTGTCCGTTAGGTGAGAAATTAGGCATAATAAAGAGACGATGGATCGGATCCCATCGCCACACTATCGTTACCCGTTAGCTTAATGCTATAGGTTCCTTAAGTGATTGAAAAGCGTTGCCGCTTTATCTTCTCGACCTAGATCTCGGTAGGCTTGTGCTTCGTATTCAAGTGACAATACTGGGATATTCATATTTACTACATTG
>NZ_JBHSRV010000038.1:0-13839 GCF_042659105.1 Paenibacillus allorhizosphaerae
ACACGGTTTTCCTGCTTGATTTGATCGACTGGATCAAGCAACATCGCTGCACTCACGTGGCCATGGAAAGTACCGGCGTGTTCTGGAAACCGATCGTGAATTTGCTTGAAGCTGAAGAGATTCAGTTTCTCGTCGTTAACGCCCAGCACATCAAAGCCGTTCCCGGAAGGAAAACGGACGTAATAGATGCAGAATGGATTTGTAATCTGCTCCGCCACGGTCTGCTGAAACCCAGTTACATCCCAGACCGGAACCAAAGAGAACTGCGCGAATTAGTTCGTTACCGTCGCAGCCTGATTCAGGAACGGTCTCGCGAACATAACCGGGTCCAAAAAGTCCTGGAAGGAGCCAACATTAAACTAGCTGCCGTTGTCTCCGACATCATGGGGGTGAGCAGCCGCGACATGATGGATGCCATGATCGAGGGTGAAGAAGACCCGGAAAAGCTGGCCGCATTCGCCCGAAGAACGCTGAAGAAAAAGAAAGAAGAGCTAGAGCTAGCCTTGCGTGGAAATATGAGCGCACACCAGCGGATCATGCTGAGAACCATGCTGACTCACATCGATTTTCTGAATGAGCAACTTGTGGAACTGGATATGGAGGTAGCCAAGCGGCTCGATCCTTTTCAGCAAGACATTGAGCGGCTAGATACGATCCCGGGGATCGCAAGACGAACCGCGGAACAAATTCTGGCCGAAGTCGGGACCGACATTGGTGCGCGTTTCCCCTCCGCCGCTCATCTCTGTTCGTGGGTAGGTCTGGTTCCAGGGCAGAACGAAAGTGCCGGTAAACGAAAATCCTCCAAGACTCGCAAAGGCAACAAATACCTCCGTTCGGCACTCATTGAAGTCGCCCACTCCGTCTGCAGATCCGACAATTACTTGGCGCTCAGTACCGACGCATCGCAGCCCGAAAAGGCAGACACCGAGCGGCCGTGGCGGTCGCCCACTCCATCATGACCATTGTTTACCATCTCCTCACGCGCGGCGAGGAGTACAAAGATTTAGGCGGTAACTATTTCGAAAAACGACAGCAAGAAGCAATTGTTAAACAAGCAGTTCGAAAGCTTGAGAATCTTGGCTTTCAGGTAGCTCTCACCGCCTCGACAGCTTCGTAACCATCTTGATTTCACATAAATTCTATGAAGCACAGTTTTTTAAAAAAACACTACAGCTGGGCTTAGTTTCATATTGCCATTTTTAGATCTATGCTATGTGAAATTTTCGGGGTAGCGGAAAGAGCTATTTTTCTCTATGATACGGATCTCCATAATATCTGTAGGGCGAAATCAAAAGGCACCCGACCGGGTGCCTTTCGATATACACTATGATATCCTGCAATTATGCAGAGTACCTGCGAGATGACACACGATCAAAGCGGCGGCGTCACCCCCACCTGCTCCCAACCTTCCTTCGAAGGACCATATACCGCAGGTATAGGCAGTCCCGCTTGGCGCATCAGAATCGTAACCTGACCTCGATGGTGAACGATGTGCTTGATCAATCCCATAAAGATCGTAGCGTTCGACTCCATTCTTCCGAATGCATTTTGGATTTGCTTCAATGTATCGTCCGTCCATTGCTCTTGCAGAGCAGTCGCGACATGGGAACTCACCGCTTTAAAGGTCTCAGCGATTTCCTTTGCAGACGGTACTTCGCTCACATTTTGCGCTTTAGCTACCGAGACTCCAAATTTCGTTAGATAGTCAGGAAAATTCGTAACAAAATGCCACGCGATCCTTCCCAACGTACGCCCTTCAGGATATACCTGTTGTGACAGCGCCTCATCAGTCAAGCCGTCTAACACCTTCTGGGTTAATACGGCTTCGTTTTTCCATTCGTCGATAAAATCTTCAACTCTACAATACATCTTTTCATCCCCCTATTTCTTTTCGGTAAGAAAATCGTTCACCACATGATAATAACCGTGTAAGTCATCGGTGTGGACACCGTGACCGCATTGTTCGAAAACGATTAACTTGGTGTTGGGCCTTCTTTCTTCCATCCGTTTTGCCTGGTTAGTATCAAGAATGAAGCTCTTCCTGCCATGAATCAGCAGGATCGGACAGCTCGAACCTAACCAGTCATCCCACCACACCCCGTTGGATTGGAGAACGGATATTTGCAGCCCCTTCAGATCCGTTCGGAATCCCCAACCGTGTTCATCCTCCAACACGCTCTCGGCAAAATAATCGATAGCCCGGAGCCCCACGCTTGCAAGCGAATCTCTCAGCTCCTTTAAGGAAGCCGAACGGAATGGGAGCTTGTCGGCAAAGGAAAAATCCGCTTTAATCTCCGCGCCGATATCTTCCACGATAACGGCTTTCACCAGTTCAGAATGACGTGCCGCGAATTGATAAGCATTCAATCCGCCCAAAGAATGCCCCAGAATCGTGACAGGCTGCCCCCCAAGCTCCGACCGAACCAGGTTCAAAATATCATCCACGTAATCATCCCTTGCGTATTCCTCCCCGGGAGGATGGTCGCTCCATCCGTGTCCGCGTTGATCCAAAGAAATAACCCTCCAATTTTTGAATCGTACGGCCAGCTCCGAAAATGATCTTGCATTGGCCATGTATCCATGCAACATAACCAGCACTTGTTCGCTGTCTCCGCCAAAGTCCAGGTAAGAAAGCCGAAGATTTCCCGAGTTAAAGTACTTCCTCATGACCGAATCGTTATGACCTGAATTCAACATCTTTTGTCTCTCCTCTCTAATCTTCCTCGAACCTATCTTAATCGCCAATGGTGACAGTTGTTGTCATCGTTATGCATTTTATTTTCAGCCGCCGAGAGGCAAATCACGGATCTCAAGCTTTCGTTGTCGTTGTCCATGTACACCAGCCAACACGGCGGCTATCGCCATAAAGATCGCGCTACATGCGAGCGCGTAGTAATTGCGCCAACCTTGTATCATCGGATTTAGCATTTCGACCATCAGTTTGAGCGGCCACTGCAGCCGCCCTCTGGGAGCCGTTTCTTCTTTCACTCGAGTCCGCATCTTCTTCATCGCTTTCTTAGATGGAAAACTACGAAGCCTATACAAGGTCCCGTTTTTATGTAGAAACGGCATCTTCCGGTGGTGAAAGCCAAGAAAGTCAAATCCGTCTTGGTTCTTCCATAGACACACTAACCTAGACTTGGACGTGTTCATGGTCAATTCCAATTTCCCGAAGATGGCCTTAAGGGTACGAATCGCCTCAAGCGCCTGCGGCTTGTATCTGCATAGGATGACGAGATCATCAGCATACCTCACCAGTTTTCCGAGATGAGAGAATCGCTTCTCCCAGATCGTATCGTAGCCCGAAATATCTACATCGACCACCCAGTTGATCACTCCCCAATTTATGCTGTCCCGGATGGACTTTAAGGCGTGATGAGCCGAACTCTTCGGTCGAAATCCGTACGAACAATCTTTGAAATCCGCCTCGAAGATGCCTTCAATCACCAGCTTTGTTGCCATTTGCACAGTCCGGTCGCGGATAGTTGGGATACCCAGTGGACGTGTTTTGCCGTCCGGCTTCGGTATTTCTTTCCGCTTAACAGGAGACGGTCTGTATTCCCCATTCCGTAACTGCTGCTTGATCTCTTCGATGAAGGTTTCTTCTCCGACCTCACGAACGATGAAGTCGATCGTTTGCAAATCGACACCGGCACTGCCGCGATTGGTTTTCACCCGCATCCTTGCTTCCCACAAGATATTTTTCCGGAATACTTTGTCGTACAGTGCATGAAACTTACGCTTAGGATTCTCCTTAGCCGCAAGATAGAGGGTATTTTGGAGTTGTCGAGCGTTTTCGTTGGTGGCGTTAGCCGTGTATTCGGCATTCACTTGCTCTTACCTCCTCGATATCCCGTGAACGAAGTGGGGTATTGCCTTTTCGGCGCCCTTTCCTCCCCGGGGTTATGTTGTCCGCCGGATCATCAGTAATATGGCCCCCCCCGACTCCCTTCCCGCAGCTCGCCATTTCACCTTTAGGGCTTATAGATCTGCTGGTTACGAAAAAAAAACTTCGTGCGGGGGAGGGTCTCCCTAGTTCCAGACACAACTTTCTCTGCATGCCGATCCCTTTACACCGGAGGATTCTTCCGCTCTGCGGTTCCAAGTTCTTCGCGCGTTCCATGGCCTTCGCCAGGGCAGACGGGGCTCGGCTTCCTCTTGTCCCTTTCGGGTTTACTTTCACGATGCGGTAGGATTCATTTTCATTACGGCCTGCTAGCTACGGGGCGGCTTGGTCCTTACCCCGACTGAACTTGCATCAGTTAGTTGTGCCTAGCTTGGCTAGGCGCGCTCTGCCCAATAGCTTATCGCAAAAAGGAGCAGCTGCACGGTTGAAACTGCTCCCCGTCAAGAGGACAATGGAAATATAGAAATTTAATTAGGCGGCCTTGCTCCTGAATTCCATCGGACTGAGGCCGTTTAGTTTTGCTTGCAACCGGTCGTTATTTTAAAAGTGGATGTATGCCTCAATGTCCCAAATGTCTCAGCCCATATCCCTTCGTAAACACTAACCATCTTCTCCAATTCTCCTTCCCAGAGATGATTAATCCTGCTCCTCATACACCGGTCGTTTCTGGGTGAGTTAACCACGCGCCCCACCGCCTCCGCTTTACCAAAATAATTTGCATATCCCCGCCCCACGTGTTACTATTTTTTTATCGACAAATTCGCAGGTCTATAAAAGGAGGTTCACGCGCCTATGTGCCCCCGTACCAAAGAACAAAATGAGCTCATCCGCATCCAGCGCAGAGAACAGATCCTGGACGCCGCCGCGCGCGCCTACTTCCGCACGGGCGGAAGCTTTGATATTCGCGATGTCGCCCGCGAGGCCGAGCTCGGTTACGGCACGGTGTACCATTACTACCCCAACCGACTTTTATTGATAGAAGATGTGCTGGGCAGCGGCTTCGAGCGATGCGAGCAAGCCTTGGCAGAATGGGCGAACATCTGCGACGGCAGCCCGGATGACAGGCAGCTGTTGACGTATTGCAAGACGCTGCTCCGGCTGTGGCGGTCGGACGCCCGCACATATCTCGTCTACAAGATGGCGTTGGAGCATTATGCAGGCTTGCCTGAGAAGGATCGGCATGCCTCCAAGAGACGATTCATGGAACGGCTGTATGTTCCGCTACAATCGATCGCGAAACGCGAAGACGACAGCGTCGACCATATGCTTGCCGTGCTAGTCGGCTGCTGTGGGCTGCACTACTATGCAGGCACTTCCGAGCTGGACGTCGATCGAATCGCCCGGCTCGCGATGCAAGCCATTACAAAGGAGTCCTGATACGAACATGGTCATCTTAAAAAGCAAGCATGAAATCGAGGCTATCCGCAAGGCATGCCAAGTAGTGGCCGAATGCCATCGTACAATCGCCCCGCTCATCCAACCGGGCATCACGACGAACGAGATTGAGCGCATCTTCGAGGGCATTATCTTAAAGCACGGCGCCAAGCCTTACACGAAGGGCTACAAGGGCTATCCATATGCGACCTGTGCCTCCGTCAACGACGTGATCGCGCATGGCTTCCCTAGCGATAAGCCACTTGAGGAAGGCGATATTGTGACAATCGACACAGTCGCAGAGCTCGACGGCTGGCTCGGCGATTCAGCCTGGAGCTATGCGGTTGGGAACATCTCGCCAACGGCCGAGAAGCTGATGCGCGTCACGAAGGAATGCCTTGATCTCGGCATCGCGCAGGCGCAGCCCGGCAATCGGCTCGGCGACGTGACGAGCGCGATCCAACGGCATGCCGAATCGAACGGCTTCGGCGTCGTGCGCGACCTTCTCGCGCATGGCATCGGCCGGGACCTGCACGAGGAGCCAAACTATATGCATGTCGGCAAGCCCGGCAAAGGCCTCCGCATCAAGGAAGGCATGGTGTTCACGATCGAGCCCATGATCACCGAAGGCACCTACTACATGACAATCGATGCAGACGACTGGACCGCTCGGACGCTGGATCGCAAGCTCGCCGCCCAATACGAGCATACGATCGCCATCACCGCTGAAGGTCCACAGATTCTGACCGCACAATAGAATAATTAGAGGTCGACCAACGAGATGGTCGACCTCTTTTGTTACGTATTCGGCATAGCAGCTTGCATAATGGTTAGCTCCGATACTCTACTATCCTATTGCTTTATTCTCCCCAGCAGATCAACGACAAAAGGAACAGCTGCCGCGTTGGCAAACTGCTCCTTTTGTCGTTAAGCTAACGTTCCCAGTTAGCGCAGTGAGGAACAATTCCAATTTGGTATTCGTCTTCGTAAATAAGTATGCCAGGAAGCTCTTTTGAGATAGATTTGATTATCTCGACGTTATATTTCTTTGCAATATTAAAGAAGGGCTCCAAGTAGATTATCATCTCTGGTGCCTTAATACCATCCTTAAACCATGTTACTGCATTTACTGAATTGTTATCATCGTAAAACGGCGGATTGGGTAAATTCTGTTCAAACCATTCTTTGGTGTCTAGGTAAAGCTTGCCGTCGCTTTCCAAAAGCTTAGCGTCACGATATAAGTGATAAATAACAACAAAAATGCCATAAGGTTGCTTAGTCTTAGGACTAGAATAATTACCATGGAATCTAATGTACAACACGCTCTCCTCCTTGTTAAGTTACTTGCTGGTTCATAAATAAAAAACGCGCTAGACCTGTTGGTCCCGCGCGTTAATATCGCAGGGCAGGTAGCGCGAAGAGCGTTAACCCACCCCTAAATTTATTTGGGATGTGTTAACGCTTGTTGTGATGATGAATTTGCATAAAGAATTGTATTAGCATACATTGGCTCCCCATTCATTAACCTTAAGGAAAAGATACACATATGTTGGTGGGATTGTCAATAATAAATTAAACTATTCTGCCCGTAACGCAGCTGCCGATAGATACCGGCTAGTTGAGCAACCGTTGTGACAGAAATCGTATCCTTGTGTATATATAACCCAATCCATACATGATATTTTGCACACGATAGTCGATAGCTAAATGTTCCCGGTTCAATGAAAACAGGAAGCAATTGCCTCGGCAATCCGCTCCCTGTTTTTGTACTATCGTGCCCGTTAGTGTACCCCTGCTGCCGGTCTCTGGATTTACCTAACACGAGGTGCTGAAGGTAAATGCTCGAACTCGTTGCAGGTCATCCGAACCCACGCCACCGGCCCGAGCAGGCCGAAGAGTGAAGGACGTAATAAGCAAGGTGCAGGTGCGCGATTAGGTAGCGGACCGGGTACTTGTTTGCATTAAACAACTCTCATTCTCGATAAATATCTGGAATAACAATCAGACAATTAAGTCAAACTAATTTGGGTTAAAACACTAATTAAAGGAGTGATATATGATGGGCATTTTAAGTGGAAATTCAAAGGATGAGCCTTTACATTACGGGGAAGTGTATGATCTGTGGCAATTCTCTATGGCAGCGAAAGGATGTATTTCAACATACCGAGCACTAAACTACCACGCGGGCGACAAAGACCTCAAGAAAATGTTGGGGGACTTAATTGATCAAGCCGAGCTTGAAGTAAGTGAATGTGATAGTGTGTTGATTAATAATGGAATTGCACCTTTTCCAGCGTTACCCCAAAGACCCGAAGCAAAGCTTGAAGAAATTCCGATCGGAGCAAGGTTTACAGATCCTGAAATTGCAGCGATGCTTGCAGCTGATACATCGCTTAGTTTGGTTGGATGCAGTCAAATTATGGCAAAAAGCATTCGGGAAGACATCGGGATGCTCTTCGGGAAGTATCATGCTACAAAGGCGGCATTAGGGTTGAAAATTCTACATCTAAGCAAGGAGAAAGGTTGGCTTGTCCCTCCTCCGCTCCAGATTCAGCGACCTGAGTTAGTGGAAGCTTGAATTAGGTAATGTAACACACATATTTTGATAAAACTGCCCGTTACTTCAATGAATATAAAAGTGAAGCTACCCTGCGGCAACTCCATACTATCGTACCCGTTATTAAACTGTTACAGAATATAGTTCTTGAAAATACCAACCCCTGATAGCCCGCATCGACAATTCGGAGGCTTCGCTTATGCAAGATTACGTGCCTCCTGGATATGGTGCTTCTGTTCGAGAACGCACGGCCCCTCCTCTTGTGACAACTAAACGCTTGGGACCGTTGTATTGTCGGGAATGGGATAATGTTCTTGTCAATTTCGGGAATGGGATAAAGTTCTTGTCACCCGACATCGCCAGCCTCGAGGAGCCATATGTTCCGCATCCGGTTGTGGGTGGCTTGAATTAAAGCAAAAAGTGGCGCAGAAATTTCTGCGCCTTTCCTTTTTGGTTCGTCCCATGGTATAAATAGCGATGCTGTCGTTTTATTGCAACCGATTCAGCAGCTGCACGGCAAGCTCCACGAGGCGTTCGCCCGTTTCTTCGGGGAATCGGTTGCGGAACGTCATCCTCGGCTCATAGCCGCCCTGACGATGCGCCTCCCGCGTGCATATGTAAGCCCGGATGGTACCGTTGCACATCGTGTCGATCATCGTATATGCGCTAGGAGATTGCCTCTTGATGTCCAATCCGAACTCGACGAATATTTCGCCCGGCAGGCCGACTACCGAAAGCTCGCCGATCCGTAAAGCCTGTACTTCCACTTCTCTTGAAGCGGTTGGACATTCTTCCATGATCTTCAGTATTTCACGGGCATAAGTAGCTTCTCGAACATCACTCGTCCCTTTTTGGACAACCATTCCGGCCGCATCCGCTTCTTCCTCCGTCGGGCTCCGCAGTTCCACGGTAAAATAACCGCTAAGCGCTTCTATACGGGCCTCACCGCCGACATCGATTTTTTCCCGGACTTTGACGACCTCCGCTCCCAGGATGCGTCCCATCCAGCGGTAATGGTCGACAGCCTTATTTCGCTTCCCGGATACGTCGATGTGATTGATGTTGCCGCATGCTCCAAGAAGAAACAGGCTGACCGCTTGATCGCCGAGCGCCCTTTTGACGAACCGGCTAAGCTCTCCCGGGTAATCGGCGCAATATTCGGACCCGCCGACGGTGTCCGTATGACAAGCGTAATTCGTAACGATACCGATCGGATTCCCATCCGCATCGTCGATCCGCATGACCAGCACTTCCGGATCGATCGGACCGGCCGCCCGGTCGACGAGCGGATTGCCAATGCCGGGATTCGTGCGGAATGTGCCGTCCTTCATGAAAAATCGCCGGTTGAACGCGATGTCCGCCTCGTGGCCCCGGCCGAAACCGATCCTTGCCGCTTTGCGGGTACGATACGCCAAAATGGCGCTATCGGCCGCCTTTTGCGCGAGCCATTCCAGATAAGCCGGATTTTCAGTACAACCCAAGCCCGTCGATACGGGGCCGCCCGTATGGGTATGCGTGGCGGAAACGAAAATGGCAGCTGGTTCGATATGTACCGCTTCCCCCACAAGCTTGCGGATCGTTTGCACCGTTTCCCTTGGTACGGAGATCGAGTCGAGGGCAATGATGACGGCAATGCAGGTTTCCGTTTCCGTAACCAACGATTTCGCATATAACGGATCTTTCATGCCGCTCCCTAAACGCGGACCGAAATATCCCGGGATCTCACTGCCAAGCGCCGGAGTGATATCCACCTCGGCCATTCCGCAACGGATCATTGGTTCTGTCTCCTCCATTCGATTATCGTCAAAGTTTCGCGATCATCAAATATTGCGTATAAACGGTTTCGAAACCGGCGGCTTCGAGCCATTCGATGACGGCCGGGTCGGATATGGACAAGTTGCTGACGCTCCTTTGGCACGCTTCGTCCGGAGGACCGAAAGCCTCCGCAAGCACTGTGCCGAGCAGTTCCTTCCTGTCGGGACGGGACGGCTCGGCTGCGCATTGGAATAAGGTGGTTCCCAGCAGCTTCCCGTTCTCCCCATACGTCCTGCGAGTCAGCGCATAAGCGACGATAACGCCTTCCCGGTCGAGGACGACGATGCCTTCGGCGTCCTTTAAATGAAACCAGGCCGAAGTCCAGGCCGTTTCGTGCCGGAAGAATGGCAGCTTTGTCATTTCTTGCGGTTTTGCTCGTGCGGTTGAATAGGCTTCTGTCGCGAACGGGTGAACCGATGAAACGCCGTTAAGCGCTCCGATCCGCTTCATGCCTATCAGCTCGTCGCAAACCCGGAAGCCAGCGTTTTCGTAAGCTGCAATGGCACCGGCGTTTTTTTGCACGACTTCCAGGAAGGCGGTTTCCGCCCCGCCTTCTTTCATCGCCGCGATCGCTTCCCGCATCAGAAGCTTTGCCAGGCCCTTTCCCCGATGAGCCGGATGGACGCCAGTCCCTCCGTTCCAAGCGAGGTTGACGCCTTCAACCTCCTTCACGGCAACCAGTACAAAGCCGGCCGGTTCGCTGCCAATGAAAGCGGCGACTGACAATTCCGGACGAATCGATTCGCTTGCCAGCTTTGCTACGAACTGATCCAGCGTTAGCGTCATGTCCGAATAATAACCGGCAAAACCGAGGTTCCATAGCTCCACCGCCTGCCGGAACGTGCAGTCTGCCAAACGCCTGATTTCAACGGATTTCCGTTCCATAGACGGTTTCACTCGCACTCCCCCTCATGCTTCAATCTATACTTCGAATCCGGCCTCTTCCAGCATCTTTGCCAAGTTGGCATGAGCCATTGCAATCCGCCCGTCCAGCTCAGCGGCTTCCATGTTTGCGCCATAGGCGCCATTCGCTCCGTCAAGCCGCTCAACGACGACGGGTCCCGCGAATCCGGACGCGCGAAGCGTAACGAACATCGTTAGGAAATCGATGTCACCCTCCCCCGGAATTGGGAAATTCGACTCCGCGCGGGCACCTCGATGGTCTTTGGCGATAAACGAAGTCGTTTGCGCTGCGATGGCGGGAAAATCGGCAGCAGGCTCAATGCCTTCATAGAATCGCACGTTACCGGGGTCGTAAGACGCCTTTACGTAGGGGGAGTCGATGGTCCTGAGCGTACCCGCCATGACGTTCGCCGCAGCCGTGTTGCCCGTATGCGGCTTGATCGACACGACGAGCCCCCGCTTCCCTGCTTCCGCTCCGATTTGGCGGAATTTGGCCGCGAACGCTTCGTTGATCGGCGCCATCTCTTCTTCGGTGAGCGGCTCATCGGGAAACCTCTTATAGCTGGTCGTCCCGAGGGACAACAGCTCCTCCACGCCGATTGCGCGGGCAAAGTCCATCCGCTGCCTAGCCTGCTCGATCGGTTGGGCCGGGGCTAGTACGTCGGTGCTGACAAGCGTAACCGGCTGCAAGCCGTAACGATTCAGCAGACCGGCGATTCGTTCGGCTTCCCCCTGCGCGCCATCGTCGAACGCCCGTTTCCCTTCGTGCGGCAAGCCGAACGAAACGTAGCGGTAGCCGGCCCGGGCGATGCCTTCCAGCGCCCGTTCGAACGGATGCTTATGGTAGATCCAAGTCATGCAGGCGAGCTTGATACTAGGCTTCATGGTCATACCCCGCCCCCTGTCCGCGATGCGCCCAGCGCCGAGTAGTCAACAGCGACCTCGCGGCGTTCCTTCAAGGAACGGTAAGCCGCCTCGGATACGGCGATGACCCGCAGCCCATCCTCTAGCGAAATGAGCGGCTGTTTGTTTTGGTGAATGCAATCGATGAAATGCCCGTTCAGCCGAAACCACATATCGTTATCGGAGAACGAAGTTTTTCGTTCGGGGCCGTTGTCGTCTTTTATCAGCACCTGTCCGTTGTTGTTCACGACGGTCAACTTCTCCGTCGCGACTCCTGTGATGTCGTACTCTACGCGGGTCACCCAAGGCGTGCTGACTTGACCGATCGCCCCGTTCGCAAATCGAAGCGATACAGTGAACGCATCGGCGACGCTTCCGGGCGGAAGCATATATGTACCGCCGTAAGCGAATACCGATTCGACCTCGCCGCACATCCACATCAGCAGATCGTAGTCGTGCGAGCCGTGGGAAAATATAGGTCCTTTCGCATCGGCCTCGTTAAAGTACCAGCCCGGCGTATCGTAATAATGGTCCCGGTACTTGTCATACACCCGTTGGTTGGGATCCAGAAAATGGGTGCGCATCGACCAGGCTTGTATCGGTTTGCCTGCGTCGCCGTGTGAAACGGCTTCTTTCATCGCCCGATAGGCGGGAGCGAATCGCAGCGGGTAACCCACCATCGCCTTAAGCTCCGGCCGTTTCGCGCCGGTCTCCACGATTTTCGCGCCGTCGGCCACCGAGGTGGCGAGCGCTTTCTCGAGGAACAGATGCTTACCCGATTCAAGCACGGCAATGGATGCGTCCACATGCAAATGATCCGGAGTCGCCACCCATACCGCATCCAAATCTTGTGCCAACAGCGCCTCGTATGAGTCGAATACTGCCGCTCCCACTTCGGCGGCCAGCGCCTCCGCTTTCTCACGGGTACGGTTGTGCACCGCCGCGACTTGCACGCCCAACAAAGCATGCAGCGTACGCGCATGGAGCGAGCCCATCAAACCGCAACCGATAATGCCGACTTTGATCGTCATCGATGATAACCTCCTGTTCGAATCCCTTTTACAAGTCAACGGGAACGCCTTGGCTGGCGTACATCGCCCAAATCGTCCGATGCGATTTCAAGATTTCGTGGCCGTCGGTTTCCGGCCGCTGCCCGGTCGCGATGCTTTCCAGGAAATGCTCGATTTCGAATAATACGTTTTGCCCGGGGCGAACCGGATATTCCTTGGGGCGCTCGTACAATGTTTCGGTCCCGCTCTTGGAGATGGCCTGTACCTTCCACATGCTGTTGTCCAGTTCGAGCATGCCTTCGGTCATATGGATTTGGAACTTCGCCGGCGTCTTCTTGTATTTCATTCCCCAGCTGCTGACGAGGTGCGCCAGAGCCCCGCTCTTGAATTCAATGATGCCGTGCGACGTTCCTTCCCCTTCCATCCACTCGGTTCCGACCCGCGTCCCGAAGTGGGATACCCGGGCCGGCTCGCCGAGCAAATAGAGCAAAATATCGATGTAATGGCAGCCGTGGCTGAACAATACGCCGCCGCCGAGCTTATTCTTGCTTGCGAACCACGTACCCGGAACCGGGGTCAAATACGCCTCAACCCAGCCTTGCGCGCTGATCGGCCTGCCGTATTGGCCACTGTCCACCGCTTCCTTCAGTTTCCGAATCGCCGGCAGGAACCGGACGACGAAGGCGAGCATCAGCGTTACGTTTTTTGCTTCCGCAGCAGAGATGATGCTCAGGCAGTCTTCTTCGGAGTTTGCAAGCGGCTTCTCGAGCAGCACATGCTTTCCGGCGGCGATCGCCTGCAGCGCTTGAGGCGCGTGCAGATGATGCGGCGTACAGAGGCTTACCGCGTCGACGTCGTCGAGAATGTTGGTCCAATCCGTCGTATAGCTGCACCCGAGCTCTTCTGCAACCTTCGCTGCTTTGTTCCCGTCCAGGTCGACGACCCAGCGAAGCTCCGAACGCTCCGCCAGCTTGTAGGCATGCGCATGTTCGAGCCCCATGTTAAGACCGACTACCGCCGTACGAATTTTACTCAAGATCATTCCTCTCCTTCCACAATGTAGAAAACGTTTACTTTTCTGTAATCATAACGGCGCTTTTTCATAAAATCTTTGGCAAAAACGACGTAAAATTTGCACTTTTGTCAAACCCCGTTTGCACTTTATTGACTTCACGCAATATCCAGGAATTTATTGATGTCTTCCTTTATCGAAGTATTATTATGTTACAATGTGTACAAAATCCGGATTAACCCCCTGAGTTTGGACACAAGCTCACTCTTACTCATCTAGGCTTAGTTTTTCAAGTTATACACGTACTTCTTTAATTGGGATCGGTTTAATCCGGTTCTGATGGTAGAATTGGTCTGGT
>NZ_JBHSRV010000039.1:0-13505 GCF_042659105.1 Paenibacillus allorhizosphaerae
CAATGTAGTAAATATGAATATCCCAGTATTGTCACTTGAATACGAAGCACAAGCCTACCGAGATCTAGGTCGAGAAGATAAAGCGGCAACGCTTTTCAATCACTTAAGGAACCTATAGCATTAAGCTCCCTCGATATGATTTAATTTCCTCACGCAAGCTCGTGTATTCGCAGGATTTCATCCCTATAAGATTCGGTAGAAGAATAAAGAGAGTCAGGGCGTGCTATGTTGAGTCGTTAGAAGGCGTGCGGGAATAGAGGTGGGGGTAGCCTCACCCAATTAATTCCAAATGTTGCACGTATACTCCACAGAGCCCTTAGCGATTTTCGCTCCCATGTCTCAACGGGTCCAATGCCCTCTCATTCCTTCGTTACACCTATCTAAGGGGGGGAGGTCGGTCTTTCTAACGGAACGGGTCTGTGCCCTTTTGCGCAACGTATCCCGATACTCCGTGCTTTCTTTGTAATCCTGCGAATATGCCAACTTGCGTGAGCAGTGTTATTGGTTTTAAGCTGCTAGTACAAAGACTTTATCTGGTTTGTAAGCTTCCTCACTACGTGCCAGACCTACTAAAAGTCGAGCCAATTTTCCACATACCTTCATAATTGATTTCATTCTTTTCAGCTTTTTTACCTGAACATTATGTTGATGCAAAGCCTTGAATTCTTTGTTAGTCATAACCATGCACATCGTGATTAGGTAGAGGAAATGTCGCAGGCGTGGGCGTCCTCGTTTACTGAGCGTCATCTGGCCCTTCCATTTCCCAGAGCTTGCCTCAGTCAGATTAAGGCCTGCGTGACGCAGTAGTGCGTTTCCATGGATATAACCGCTGAGATCACCTGACTCCCCTAAAACGCGCGTGTGTTGCCTGGATAGAACCAACGGATTTTTTGGCAAGATCGATGAGCAACTTAGCCCTTCGTACACCTGAGTGTCGTTTCATGGACTTTTTCCATTCCGCAATGACATCGGTAGGCTCTAATTTACTTAGATCGGCAGGGAGAGGAAACAACCGAAGAGTCACCAATGCACTTTTGCAAGTTAAGATTTTAAAGACTTGTCTAAGTTCAGGGAACACAATGTCGACCCAGCGGTGGATTTGATTCACGGCACTTACAAGTCGCTTAACAACGGTCTCTCGATTTGCCATAAGGACTCGCAGCTCTTCGTATTGTGCGGAATGAAAACGGATAGGGGAATAGTAGCCGTTTTTCACCATGTCTGCAATGACAAGAGCATCCTTTTTGTCACTTTTAGATCGTGTATTGTCGCGGTTTTCTTTGTTCTTCTTGACTAGGTGAGGATTTACGAGTACAGCTTCAATCTTGGTGTCTTTAAGCCAATGTGCAAGGTTAAGCCAGTAATGTCCTGTTGGCTCCATGCCAACGATTATTTGGGTGAGCTTGTACGATGATAGCAAGTCTCGGATCCAGCGATCGAGAGATCGGAAGCCACCTTCATCATTACTAAATTCCAATGGATTACCCAAAGCAATTCCGCGGAAATTAACCGCTCTAGCAACGTGGTTCTCTTGAGCGATATCTACACCGACAACAAGGTGATTGGCGGTAATGTTTTCAATGAGTTGATTTTGTTTATCTTGTGCTTTAAACTTCATAGTAGAGCGACCTCCTGGTGTGGGATTTTAAGGGCTTTAGACCCGTTGCATACTCCCATCATACAGAGGCGCTCTTTTGTATTCAAACTCCAAATTAATCGTTCCACAGGAATTCTAACGGAGAACGTTAGCTCCATAACTACACCACGAGGCTGCCGCGGGCCTCGTTAAGCTAAAGGGCAGGATAGAGTGGTACACCTCCCCTAAGTACAGTTAGATAAAATAATTTAACCCTTACCGTTTCGTGTTATAATTTGGAAATATTAGAGCTTAGCTGAGAGAAGATAAGGAGAGAAAGGTGAGAAGAGGAGCATGGCAGAAATAGTTATTCAAGAGTTTAATGATTGGAGTGCACTTTAAATTATAGAGATGGATTGTTCTCCATTACCAAAAGAAAGAGATTCAATCTATCTCAATTTTTATCGGGCAGACTGAGGAGTCTGTTCGACGGATTGTTTTTTTGACGAATCATTATTCAAGAGGAGTCTCGCATCATGACATCTGATGAAAAGCTTTTCCCAATCCCGCACTATCACGACTTGTCCAGATATTGCCGGATGCTGACCGGAACGCCATGGGACGGCGATGATATTTTGCAAGAAACGATATTCAAAGTTTTGAAATCGGTCCCATCTGCCAAAACGTCACAATTGCCAAAAGCGTAATTATTCCGTGTCGCAACGAATGCGTGGATCGATGTATGCCGCAAAAAGAAATACGCCACCGAGCAATACGATGAAGAACTGCACTTGACTGATAGCGAACAGTTTCCGCTCGACATCGGGGAAGCCGTAGAAAAGCTGGTCCACTGCCTGCAGCCCAAAAGCGCGGCCATCGTGCTGCTTGTGGACGTGTTCCAATTTACAACGCGGGAAACGGTGGATATGCTGGGCGATACGAACGATGGCGCCGTGAAAACGGCGCTTCGTCGCGCTCGGGAGAAACTGGCTAGATTGGCCCGCGAAGACGAAAACGAACGTAGCTCATCTGCATCCCCAGCGCATATCCGGAGGCTGATCGCAGATTTTACCGAAGCATTCCGCAGGCAGGATCCGTTCGCTATTATAGAGGCTTATAAGTCTCTTTCCGGTGCCGGCATTCAAGTTGAGCGGCGAATGGCCGCGTCGCGAATATTTTTCACGTTTACGGATCCCGATGGGAACGTTATGCAGATATCCGTCTAATAAAATTTTTTTAGAGTATGTTTCTTTTCGGCGTATATTTTCGTTTACATATCGAGTTCCATAATCCAGGGAGGAAGTTGGGGTGAGGCAGATTCAGGACATAAAGTTTAATGGAAAAGTCGTATTTTGGCAGCATGTTAAAGACGTTCAGCGCGCAAAAGCATGGTACATCGAAGTGCTGGGCATGGAGTTCGAGGATCAAATATCGGAGGATTTATTGGTGCTGAGAATTACGCCCGGTGTAGACACCAAGAAAGTAGCGCTTAAAAAATCGTCGAAAGAAAATCCGAAAACGCATGCAATGCTCGACTTCCGGGTCGAAAATATCGAAACGGCACACCGGACTTTACTGGCGAAAGGTGTGGAAGTAAGCGAAATACGGGAAGTATCGGATTATCGGCGCGATATTCAGCTATGCGACCCGGACGGTCACGTTATTTTGCTACACGAAGCGGTCGTTCAGAGGAGGTTGCAGCCTTTACACGGCGAATAAGGAGATGAGGGACATGAGAGGTTTCACTTTGCTGAGCGATACGATATTTTGGCAGCATGTGTTCGATGTCGAACGCGCGCTTAAGTGGTATACGGCTGTCTTAGGATTAACGCGGGACGAGAAACAATCATATGAAGGCGTTCATATGCTCAGCGTGCCGCTGCAGGACCACGTCAAGATCGCGCTGACCCGTTCGGGGTTTGAAAATCCGCGGACACACGGCATTCTCGATATCCAGACTAGCGATGTTCTCGAAGCGCATCGGGTGTTGAAGATTAAGGGAGCCGATGTGGAAAAGGTTCAAAATCCCGCGGGGAACTATCACGAGTTTCATGTGCGCGATCCGGAAGGATATATGATTAAAATTCATGGATTCATAAAAAATGAGGAACTGAAGAATAACCAGATGAATGCGGAGACGACAGTACCGAGAGCAAAAGTATACCAGTCCAAAGACAGTATCCATATCCCGGTCGGAGTGGATCTGAAAGCGGCGGCAGAGTGGTATATGACATGTTTAGAGCTTCAAGGCCCTTTGCCTTCACTAGACGATGCCAGCTGTACGTTGGCTGCACCGGCAGGGCGCGAGCCGGCAACCGTTACGTTATGGAGGACGGAGCCATCCGTCGGACCGATCCGTATGGAGAGGAGAGCGCGGAACAAAACATTAACGGCTATAACCTTTAACGTCCACGATATTCGCAAGCTGCAGTCCGCGTTACAAGAAACAACAGGGCGACATTATGCTGTTAATGGTAGCTGCGCTCAAGAGTTTCAGCGAATGGAGTTCGAGGATCCGTATTGTAATGCGTTTGCCGCGCTCCAGGAGCCGGACGGCTGGGCCGAAAAGATCGGCAGGAAGAAGGACGCTCCTTTCCTGGACTGGACCCGGATACCGGTGCCGGCTCCATTCGATCGGCTTGTCGAGACAGGTACATGGTATGGAACCTATGTAACCGGTAAGAAAGCATCGATCATGGAGGAAGAAGAGAAGTGCGGCGTTGAAGGCGGAATTCAGCTCGTTTTAACGGACGACGGCAGCCAGCTGCATTTTGAAAGGGACGGAATGACCATCCCCTTCGTTTATATAAGAACGAACGATCTGGCAGCGATGCATCGCCAATTGCTGGAGGGTGGTGCGACGATCGCTAAATACACGCCTAATGGAGCGGATATGATGGGTAAGCTGATTTTCGTCGATCCGAACGATAGTCACGTTGGCGTAGCCCAAGCATAGCGCCTCGCTACTGGGATTGAGTATAAATGTATTGGCTCGACCCTGATAAGACTGCCTGCTCTGCGGGCAGTCTTGTTGTGTTTATTTTGGTTGGATTTTCCGAAGGTTACTGCAATGAATCATAGTTCGCCTCCGCTGTTTTAACATATAATTCCATGTTTGCAAACAGAGGAAACAAGCGTCACGGATTCAGGATATTGATAAAAAAAGACACATACAAGACTTTACTGGATGATATACTTGCTAAAGTAAGCACATTTGAGGAAAGAACTACCAGCGAAGGAGGAGTTCATCAATATTGGAAAACGCTCTGAATTCAAACTTTCAAAACAAACGTAATTTTGATGGGTACAAGCCTCAATACATTCCGAAAGCTTTAAAAGTAATTCAAGGTAATTTTAATGAAGAGTCCAGGGAGGATGAATTATCTATAAGTGAGAATATTGCAAACAACATCCCGTTCAATCAAAGGATAGGGAACTGTTATGTTCACGTTTATGATTTCGAGAAAGCATATCATTTCTATACGAACATCTTGGGCTTAAAGCCTGCTTGGACAAGTAACGATAATAACAAACCTCTTGCCGGATTCAACATGGAGAATGGAACAGGATTTATCATTGTGGGGATGCCTTCAAAAGTCACTCCGCTGCCTTACGCAGCATTTCATTTTCAATGTACCGATGTGGCTGAAGCGCATCGGTATTTAAAAGAAAAGGGTGTGCAAGTAACAGATATTTCAGAAGATGGCCACGGGTTTGAGTTTTGGGATACAGAAGGAAACAAATTACATACTATGGCAATTTAATGAGCTATATCTAACGGGAGACGTTTGAATGATAGCTGCATTACGCAAGCGAGCATTGATATTGAAAAAAAAGGAATTCAAGGCGATAACGGAGTTTAAAAAGATCCTATGTTAGGAGAGATGAATATGAGTATGCAGCAACTCGCTGAAAAGAAGGGACTTTTCGTTACAAACGGCGATATTGTCCTCGGGAACCTGGTACCGGATCCGCATATTGATTCAGAGCTGACGAATGACGGTCTTCAATTTTCGTTTAAAGATCGGTGGGGCTGTGCCAGAACGGCCGACATGGCATTCTCCGTGCCTATGCAAATCAAGGCAGAAGTACGAAGCTCGGTTGCGGATTTTCGTCTTCATGTCGGACCTAATGCATGCATTCGTATTAATGGATTGGACGGTTTCTTGATTTCACGCGATCCCGTTACGAAGGAAGAGAAGGAAGAGACAGCATTGTCCAGGCAGATCGCTTTTAAACCAAATGAATTTGTTAGCATCCAGTGGGACATTCTCCCTGGCTATTCCGTTGTTAAACTCAATGATGAAGAATTAATCCGGATAACCGGAGATTACACCAAATTAACGAATACGGTACATATTAGCTCGTACAAAGATGTGAGTGTTACTGTTAAATCATTGGATATACAGCGTCTCTCCAAAGGGATTATGGGAGAATACCGTACTGTCCAGGTGCCTGACCTGAGAAGTATTGGCTCAGTCTTTATTGAAGTAAAGGATTCGACGGTAGCCAGTGAATGGTATGCCACTAAGCTTGGTTTAACTGCCGCCTATTTAGGAAACGGATTGGGCACAGCCCGGCCTATCCAGCATGGAGTAGGGATTACTATGCTCGGCGATCCAGGACATAATGCAGGAGTGCGGCTTGGTTTTTACACTCCGGACATTAGGAGAACTTATGAGATCATGAAGGAAAATGGAGTGGAAATCGTAGGGGAACTACGCGATCACGGCGATTTTGCAGAATTCAATTTTAAAGATGTAGACGGTAATTTAATGATGGTTTGCTGGTCTCCGGAAAGATAGAATAGAAGCGTAGAACCGTTGACCATCCCTTCAAGTTTACAGCATATGCAAAAGCTGGCTGTATGCTTTTAGTACTAACAGGAGAAAAAACCATATCGTTAACCTAACGGGTACGATAGTGTGGCCGCAAGGACAGCTCCTCTTTGATGTTCATTGAAGTAACGGGAGTTATCTAGAACCGTATGAGATTAATCTTGCAGTCCTAATACCTAACAAATACTGGGATTAATGGTACGTGGAAGAGAGTATAACACTAGCTTAGTTTCGTTAGAACTTACTGAATCAAAGCAAATTATTCGAGTAATAAAGTGATTTTTGAGAAAAAACCACTCTCATTTTGGGAGTGGTTTCGTCGTTATATATTAAAATAAACTTTGAAACACTACTTTGTGCTTAGATACATTACGGTGAACCGAATCATAAGTAGCTGCAAGTTTTTTAAGAACAAAGCATCCATAATAAACTCGAACCGATGGTCATGTCACACTCCAGCATGCTGCACCGTCTTTAAGGTGTAACAGGATCACGGGAGTGAGGAGGAATGAAGTTAACCATGAGCGAGCAGTACGGAAAAGCGGATGTTTGCATTCCAAACGAGAACTTGGCACTGTCGCAGGCATTTGAAACGCAACGTCCTCGTCTACTGCGGGTAGCCTATTCGATTGTCGGTTCCGTGGCCGAAGCGGAGGACTGCGTGCAGGAAGCATGGATGAGGCTGCAACGTATGAAGGAACCGGCAGGGATCCGCGATCTGTCGGCATTCCTGACGACGACCGTAGGCCGACTGGCTCTCGATGCGCTGGACAGAGTACGCACACGCCGGGAGCAGTATGTCGGCACGTGGCTGCCCGAGCCGCTGGTTGAAGATGTCAGCGCGGGGGATCCCCACGAACGCGTTGCGCTGGACGAATCGGTCAGCATGGCGCTGATGGTGGTGCTCGAGCGATTGACCACGGCGGAGCGGACCGCTTTTCTGTTGCATGACGTGTTCGGGCTTTCCTTCGAGGAAATCGCCGTTGTCGTGGGTCGCTCGTCTGCCGCTGTTCGCCAGCTCGCCTCCCGCGCGCGTCAGCATGTCGAAAGCGGTCGACCGCGATTCGCGCCAACGGAGGAGGAGCAGCGCGCGATCGTCAGCGCATTCGCGGCCGCTTGTCAGGAAGGCGACCTGGAAGGGCTCGCACGCCTGCTCGATCCCCAGGTGGTATGGCGCAGCGACGGCGGGGGCAAGGTCCGTGCATTACCGCGCATTACCCAAGGGACGGAGGCCCTGGCGCTTGGATTTCTCGCGTATACGAAGCAGGCTACTCTGGGGGTCAGGGTGGCTCTCGTCAACGGCGCGCCGGGCTTGGTCTTGCGCGATTCCGGCGGCGTTATAACGGTGGTGTCCATCACGATCGATAACAAACGAATCGTGGCGGTTGACGTCATTCGCAATCCGGATAAATTGACAACGGTCCGGTTTCCGGACGAAGCGTCAGATTGTCGATAGAAAGCTTATTCCATAAGGATAAGAGGTTAACGATGACTACGCAGTCCGCCTTCTCATCCGTTCCAGTGGAGCAGCCGTTTAGATCAAAACATATCGACCCGGTCATGGCAGTTGTCGTGGGCACGATTATGGTCATTCTCGACAGCACGGTCGTCAACGTTGCGATGCCGAACTTGATTGAATACTTCGATACTTCGGTATCTACCATGCATGCAATAGTCGTTCACGGCATACCTCTTGCGCTTTCCGCAGTCAACACCGCTGAACAATATTTGCCCAAATTCGAGCAAAAGTCGGTGCCTGCCCTGGACGTAATCGGCATGGTGTTGCCCCGATCACCTTCGCATCGCTTGCCTATGCCGTAAGTGAAGACGGCAAAGACTGGGGCTCCACGAAAACGGTCACGGGCCTGATCGTCGGATGCGTTGCTTTGATCTTGTTCATGATCACCGAGCTCCGCCACAGGCAGCCACTCTTGGAACGCCGTCGCAGGCGCCGTGCTTGCATTGATCTTGTAAGCTTAGAGTCGAGCAGGGGATGAGCAAGCCAATAATCAGGCTAACGCCATATCAATGGGACATTTATGTAGATGCGAGTCTGCTACTCGATTAACGGTCTTGAAGTTCAAAACGATTTTGTGGGAGCTGATAGGTATGAGTACAAGTTTGATTCCGTTCTTGGAAATGAACGGCAACGCGAATGAGGCGATCGATTTTTACGAGAAAGCTCTGGATGCTAAGGTGGTTTCTAAGCGGCTCGGCGATGTGCCCGGAAATCCGAAATCCCTGCTGACACCTGAGCAGAAAAATAGGGTGAGCTTCGCCGTCTTGAAAATCGGCGAGTCGGAGTTGCAACTTACCGATCATTTTACCGGCAGCAGCTACCAAAAGGGAACGTTAATGACTCTCGTTGTCCAGACCCCCGACAAAGAGAAAGCTGAGCAATATTTCGAAGCACTGAAAGAGGGCGGTCATGTGAACGAGCCGCTGCAGGCTAGCTTCTTCAGCCCCGCCTACGGGATTGTAACGGACAAATTCGGCGTTACATTCCGGATACTCGCCAAAGGGCGTCAGTGATCAATGCTTTAGTTCCCGCTATTGTACACTAGTAAGTGATCTAATGGTTCCAACTCGACAAGCAGCGATTCATATAACCAGGCCCTCCGGACTTGTCCGGCGGGCTTGCTGCTTTTCCCCAGCCCCCGATGGGGGCTTTACTTATGGCTTCCGTTCACTTAAAAAGCGTCCACTGAATCTGCCGGAATAAGATCCTTTAGCATTTTTCGCCGATAGGCCCGTTAAGCTGAACCATATGGTAAAGCAGAAAGTTGAACTCCCTGTTTTATTAACTGATATATGGAGATGATATTTTTCGAATGGGAGGCATTGGAGTTTGCAAGTGTCCGGCGACACAGTCATGAGTGCTTTTAGATCCCCGTCAATCGGTTTTTTTTATTTCAAAGCACCTATGTTTGTGTCGCGAGGCCACGACACAAACATAGGTGCTTAATCGTTTTGCGACACAAACATATGCGCATAATCGCGGTGATAGTAAAGGTTGAATTTGTAATGTATTGTTCAAATGGCCATTAAGCTAAAGGGCAGGATAGTTATGGAAGTCTCGGTGGTTCTGTGTGTTACCTGTATTGGTGGGAGTATAGGTTTCGTTATACCGGTAGCAGCAGTTTTGCTATTCTTAGAATTTGCAATTCAAGTAAAGAAAGGACAGGGGCGCCCGCCCTGTCCATTCTTAATAGATGAGGATAAACGAGTGATGAGTTTACGGTTCGATCAAGGTTTACAGATCAACTCTCAAGGTGCCCAGCATCTTGGCCAATTTCGGATCGTTGTACGATAAGAAAAGGCTTTCCCGTGTATCGAGGGCGGAAATTTGTTCGACATCGTCCGCGCTCAACTCAAAATCGAAAATGTCGAAGTTTTCGACGATCCGCTCTTTGCGCACCGATTTTGGAATAGCAACGACTTCACGCTGAACAAGCCAGCGCAACACGACCTGGGCGACGGACTTGTTGTGTTTTTCCGCGATCGAGGTCAGCACTTCGTTGCCGAACATGTTGTTAAGTCCTTCAGCGAATGGCGCCCACGACTGGTGCTGCACTCCCTGCTCTTTCATAAAAGCGGCGCTCTCAATCTGCTGGTAGAACGGGTGCGTTTCGATCTGGTTGACTGCGGGCACGATTTCGTTATGCACGATGAGGTCCATCAAACGGTCGGGCAGGAAGTTGCTGACACCGATCGCCTTGATCTTGCCTTCGCGGTACAGGTCTTCCATCGCACGCCAAGCGCCATAGTAATCGCCGAACGGCTGGTGAATAAGGTATAGATCGAGATAGTCGAGCTGTAGCTTCTTCAAGGATTTGGCAAACGCCAACTTAGCACTCTCGTAGCTGGCATCCTGAACCCAGAGCTTGGTCGTGATGAACAGCTCCTCACGCGGTACGCCGCTGCGCTTGATCGCGCGTCCGACCGCTTCCTCGTTCAGATAACCGGCGGCGGTGTCGATCAGGCGGTAACCGGCCATCAGCGCTTCATATACCGCGTTCTCGCATTCTTCAGCATCGGGAATTTGGTAGACACCGAAGCCGATGATCGGCATTTTCACACCGTTGTTCAATGTTACGGTTTGCATTGTAACTCCTCCCAGTGTTCAAATGTTAACAGCAAACGGCGCGTTCCAGGGAATCGGGCATTGCAGCGGGGATTCCTCTTACGGCTGATTTGCAATACAATAAGCTTAGAGCCTTCGTGTTACACGAAGTCAAGGCGTCTTCAAAAAATTATTTTCCAAGGAGGAGTTCACATGCATACGGTCAAAGAAGCCGCCGAGATAACGGGACTCACCGAGCACGCCGTGCGCTTTTACACGGATAAAGGCTTGGTACCAAGCGTACTGCGCAATCAAAACAACATTCGGATGTTCGACGAAGAATCAATCAACTGGCTGCATGGCGTCAAATGCCTCAAGCAATCCGGGATGCCGATTGAAGTCATTAAAAAGTACGTCGATCTCTGTCTCGAAGGGGATTTGACCATTCCGCAACGCTGCGCACTCATGATGGAGCATAAAGAAGCGGCGCTCGTTAAGCTCGAAGAAGCCAAACAGCACGTTGCCCATTTGGAACAAAAAATCGCCCTATATCAGGCCATTCTGGAGCACCGCTCTCCAGACACGACCAATCCCAGCAATTGGGACAAAATTCAGCATATGCATTGTGACGTATTTTACTCGCCATCTGTTCGTAAGGCGTGAGTGATATTCGTGAGCACATCAACCGCTCTGAAGAAAACCTTCGGTTTAAAACTCCTGATTGGCTTGGCAATGAACAAGATCCACAACAGTATAAATTGAACTAACGAGGAACGATAGTGAGGAGCTACCGCGAGGCAGATCCTCTTTCATGTGATTGAATTAACAAGGCAGAATAATGTAGACTCGGTCTTTCACGGTCTACGTGCATTCTCTCCAACGGCTAGTTTATATAGAAAAAGCGGCCTTAGGCCGCATCGGATTTTTTGAATCGGCAAATCAGTTTGACTGTTGAGTTACAAGAATGAAGGTTACACCGAACTTATCTGTAACAGTACCAAATGCCGGGCTAAAAGGAACCTTTTCAAGAGGAGCGATTACCTTACCACCATCCTTCAAGGCATCGAAAATTCGAATCGTTTTTTCCACGTCACTTATCGAGATATTGAGGGCCACAACTGCATTAACGGAAGGGGCCAAACCGGGAGTTTCCTCTTTGTCGCCACCTGTAACTCCGTTAGTAACATGTTGGTTTGGTGCATCAAATAACATGAGTTCGCTCTCTTCGATTCTAAGGAGTGCATTAGACACGCGTTCCTTTAAACCATCTGGACAAGGCATTGGCATCTCACCGTACGTCTGGACATGAAGAACACGTGCTTCGAGTACTTTTTCATAAAAGTGAATTGCATCTCTCGCGTTACCGTCCATCACGATGCAAGGGGTTAAATTTTTGGGCAAAATTGCTCATCTCCTTCGATACCATTTTTATCAGTGTATCACAAAAAAAGATTACTGATTTCTTTCTGATTGCTCAATTTGTCCCTCTCAACTCAAATCATTAAACTAAAGGAGAACGATAGCTTAATAAACAACTGAGTCGCGGCTGCCGGCATCTATCGGTTACGCTAACGGGCAGCAGGATAATGGAATGGTTGTCAGAAAGGGGAAGAATTTATTGGGACAAAATGTGAGGGGCATTAGCTTTCTGATCCCAAACGAATACGGTAAATGGCTAGTTAATATTCTGAAGCCGATTGATTTCAAGAAATACAATTGGTCTATTGGATCAGGAGAGGAATACAAATATCAAGATAACGACTTAATACGGTTATTTCCAGATGACGTAAGTATACTCAGGGGCGCTGAACTATTTAAAATCATTGATACTGCTGAACCCCAATATATAATTTTTGCTGACCTAAAGGCTTTCCCTATAGGCACTAATTCATTTGATATCAATACCTACGAAGATTTTCTAGCAAGCGACTGCGAACTAATATTGTTAATTGTGGATTCAGTCTACACGTCAATTTATTGTAAAGATCTTAAAACCTTGAGTCAATTGTACGCTAATGTAGCAACGCTCAAGGTTGACTCATTGACATATATAACAGATGAGAATGACTTTAGAAATACCTTAAGAGTGTGGTAAGATCAGTTCTCCACAATTTAGGATTGTGCTAACGGGTTACGATAGTGAAACGACTTTAATTGGAGCAGGCGCTGCAGCGACCTGCTCTTGATCGTTGAAGTAACGGGCAGGATAGCGCAGAAATGAGTATCTATTTTGTGTTAGTATGAAGTGGAAAGTTTACCAGGAGGAGGAGGTAAATTGACTGCGCCAATTGAATTGGACGGAGCAAAAGTTTTACTCTATACAGATAATAAAAGCAGTAATGACTTTGGTTACGTTTATTATCAAGAAGATGAAAAAACAGTTGTTATAACTGCTCTGGCAGTAGCCCAATACGAAGGAAGCGAAGGTTATTATCTTTTTTCGTGTGACCAAGAATGGAATGTAGTTGGAGACACTTTACACTACTCACTACAAGAAGCCAAAGATTATGCTACCAAATCAAATGCTTCGTTCATAAAGTGGAATGCCACAAATGGTTACGCTAACGGAGAACGATAGCGCGGCGATGGAACCGATCCATCGTCTTTTTGTTTATGCTGAATTTCTCAGGACAGGTTAGTAATGATCTCTAGAAAGAAATGTCGAACAAACGTTCTTTACCTGTATACTGAATAAGGATATAATTAACAATAATTTTTAATGTATATGGGGGATTAGTATGGGTGTTAAAGAAGTACTGAACTATGGAAAGACAATCGAAGAATTATCGAGGTTTAAAGGGCTGCACGAACATCGTTTTCTCGAACCAATTAATGAAGGCAAATGGTCTGTTAAAGAAATAATTGGTCATCTATTTTATTGGGATAAGTTCATCCTGGAGACGGATTAACCCCCTGAGTTTGGACACAAGCTCACTCTTACTCATCTAGGCTTAGTTTTTCAAGTTATACACGTACTTCTTTAATTGGGATCGGTTTAATCCGGTTCTGATGGTAGAATTGGTCTGGT
>NZ_JBHSRV010000040.1:0-13431 GCF_042659105.1 Paenibacillus allorhizosphaerae
GACAGCCTCGTAACCATCTTGATTTCACATAAATTCTATGAAGCACAGTTTTTAAAAAAACACTAAAGCTGGGCTTAGTTTCGTATTGCCAATTTTAGATCTATGCTATGTGAAATTTTCGGGGTAGCGGAATGATTTGGAGCTCTTCAAAGCACATTCCAGATTGCCTCTCTTATTTCTTTCAACCTTTTTTCTTCGAACTGCGGATGATCTTTAAACCATTTAATATTAAGCGGTGAGGGATGTGGCAACACGATTGTAGGTTTATTGTTTATCAAATTGTTTTTAAAGACCAAGTGTTCGAAATTCTCATTCGGGAACAAGAACTTTGCAGCTTTTGACCCGATTATTACAAATAATTTATTATCTACCAATTCCAATTCTTTTGTAAGCCATTTTCTAGCGCAAGCCAACGGAGGAAGGTTATCTCCTCCATTCGCGTTTTTTCCAGGGAAACAGTGCGACAACGCGGTGATATAAAAATTGTCTTGGTTGTAAAAGACATCATCGGTTATTTGATACCATTTATATTTCAGTTTCGCTCCAGTAGGGTCGTTAAATGGTTTTTTTGTAATGTGAACATTATTTGAAGGAGCTTGGCTTATTTGCATTATTTTGCTCCGTTCATTTCCGTGAAAAATTGGCACTGGTGCAAATCCAAACTTTCCTTTGCAATCCTGGCACATAAGAATGTTTTCCTTCAATTCATTGAAATTCATTTTACAACTCCTACGCTCTATGACAAATTCACCATAGAGATATTAGACGTACGAACACGCAATTCCTGCGTTATACTGCCAGTTACTTCAACAACAAAAGAGGAGCTGTCCTTGCGGCAGCTCCACACTATCGTATCCCGTTAGCAGTCCGCTTCTTGTGCCCAAGGAGTTGCAACTTTAGATGTGGAATCTAAATTTGTCATAGTTTCCCCCCATGCCGAGTCTTTCGACTCGCCAGCCACCCTTCTTCTTTGTGCGTTTTAGAATTAAATGATGTTCCCTCACTTATCCTACGTGTCCCCAAAATAAACACATCCCAACACTAGGAAATTCGCAATTATTGACTAATTCCACAGATAGGTCAATTCTCCTACCATGCTGCTGTATTTATTCCACGCTGCCCGTTAGCATAACGCGGCTGCCAAATTGTGCCGGCAGCCGCGTTATGCTAACGGTTCCCGTCGTAATGAAAATCGGAACGGACCGAGGGGCGAATGTATATATCAAATAACCTTTTTCAAATGATATTTCTTTATTCCTTCTGGAAATCCCTCCAGAATACCGTATATCTCATATCCACATTTAACATAAAAGTCAGGAGATTGATAACTATACGTGCATGTATCAACTAAAATACATCCTTTTTCCTTTGCTATTTCCTCAACTCCTGCAATAAGTTTTGAACCATAGTCATGACCTCTGTACTTTTCATCAACCCATAATACATCGATGTACAAAGAATACATGAACATATTGCACATAATTCCACCTACAACCTTATCATCCTTAGTTTTCAGAATAAGGTTAATAGTATCACTCCATTGTTCATCTAAAGGCCGAGAGCTTCTTCTGTTATATTTTATCAAACCATCGCAGACAACCTTAGTCTCTTCCTCAGTCCAATCTTTTGAAATCACCAAATCTTCTTGTAAATTATCATTCATAATATATATTGTCCTACCTTTCAGAAAGGATATTTTTGTTTTACATATTCGTGAATCGAATAAACTATCCTGCCAGTTAGCTCAACCAGCAACTGACGTGCCCAAGATTACAATAGCCATTCATATCTAGTAGCGTGATCCGTCGGCAAGTCATAATGTTCTTGTCAAAATCGGGAATGTCCTCAAGTTCTTGTCATCTAATTTTGACAAGAACTTGAGGACATAAAATGAAAAAGCCGCATCACATGCGACTTTTAATGTAACCATGTTCTTGTCACCCGACATTACCGCAGTCCATGTCGGATGACGCAGGAGACTTTCAACGACATGTGCGGCGACGCGCTGCGCAAAAAATTTCCCGATGTGAAATTCACCTTCATTCCTAAAGCCAAAAGCCTTCGACACGCCTGAGCAAATACACCGATGAATATCGTAATCTAATTTCGTCTAAATAAATGAGAAACAAAATTACGATTATCAAAGATAGAAAGGATGTTAGTTCATGCGTAAAATCATTCTCTTCATTCACAGTTCGATTAATGGAGTTGTCACTGGCGATCCAAGCGAGGACAAAACCAACTGGGCGGTCTGGAGAAATAGCGCCGGGATTGAGGAAGGTTCTCAGTATCTATTAAAAATTTTCGAGACAGCGGATACCATTTTGCTTGGCCGTGGAACCTACGAAGACCTCTCTAGAAAGTGGCCGAATACTCGAGGTTCAAGCCTGGGTGATAAGATAAACAACGCCCACAAACTCGTTGTAACAAGCGCCCGCCCACACGAAAATCTAAAATGGGGAGAATTTGAAGCTCCAAAACAATTGACTGGCAGTAATATAGAAGAGCAAATTAAGGACCTAAAAAATGGTGACGGTGGCGACATTGTTATTTTCGGTAGTCCAACGCTCGTGCGATCACTTGCAAACGCAAATCTTATTGACGAATATCAGATAGTCATGCACCCGGTTGTGGTCAACGTAGGTGAGCATTTGTTTGACAATCTTAATGAGCAGAAGGAATTCCATCTCGTGGACGTCAAAACACTCAAGGTTGGTTCTCTCTTGCTAACCTACAGACCCGCTAAAGCTTAGCTCAACCCGTCAGATCATTACTGTCAACACAAACAGTTCCCAGTTGATAATGTGAATGGACCGTCAGCCTATACTATAATTGATTCAACATAGTAGTTCCATACGTCCCAAAAATGAAGGCTTTGTTAAACTTTGTTGTTGATTTTTTATTAAACGGGCAGGATTCCTCAATAGTGTCTTTTCTAAACGATGTATATCCGAAGTTCGAAGGCTCCCAAAAAAGACTCCCTTGTGGATGGAATTTTGGTTTAAACCAAGGGACGGTTCCCTGGATCATGTCGCTTCTCGGTATCGAATCGTATGATAATGAATCTGCTTACAATGCAATCCTTTTTTTCATGGTTATGTTAAACTTCATTGTTGATATATGAAGATTTCGAACGTTTGGCTGAAAAATGGAGGTGCAACCTGTGGCGACGCTTCATCTAACAGTTGGGCTTCCGTGTAGCGGAAAAACAACCCTTGCTCGACAACTCGAACAGAAATACTCTGCGCTTCGCCTTACACCAGATGAGTGGCATACGCGGTTGTATGGTCAGGATATCGAAGAAGAGGGGCATGAAAAAAAACATGATTTGGTGGAATCAATGCTTTGGGAAGTTGCGGCTCGCGTTTTAGTGCTTGGAGTAGATGTTATTTTAGACTTCGGATGCTGGGTGCGTAGCCAGCGGGACGATATGCGTTTGCGCGCAACGCAATTGGGTGCTGACTTTAGAATACACTTTTTAGATGCGTCTGAAGAGATTCTATTAACACGGCTTGCTGATAGAAATGCTCAACTTCCTGACGGGGCTTTTCGAATAACAGAAGGTAACCTGAAGGAATATGCAGTAATTTTTGAGCCTCCATTCGCTGAAGAACTGCAATATAGTTACGTTTATGTGCAGAAAAAATAATTGAGCTCTCGGGGAATGTTAGCTGAATAATTCGCACATACTGGGCGGTTTATTCTGAAGATTGAAAATCAACATTGGGATTTAACAAAACCTTTTTCATAAAAAATATGACGATCATCCCTATGAGCATGGTGTATATTTTGCGAATGTGCGGAGTTAGCATCAAATAGCTCTCAACTGCCGCAGGAATACGATCGTGAAATTAATTATTGTCATTAAATAATGGATATCGGTGTATACAGTATACCAAACATAGGTTCTAATTACTATGATTTCGTCTAACATGAGTTATGCGTAATTAAGTAGAGCCCCTAAAAAGCCCCTTGATAATGAAGAAACCATTATTTCATTTTGTCAACTTGTTGTTTTGCGTAATAAAAATCAAAAAAAGAAGGAGCAGTTTATTGGACCAGCTCCTTCTTCCTTCTGTATTGGTGTCCTACAAGGATAAAACCAGAAATTGACCATATTGCAAGCGATACTCATTTATTCAATTCCATAATGGATTCATCAGCGATTTTATATCCGGTAATACATTCAATATCTTTATTTCCTTGATGGCCACTCATAAATCTTTATTCCCGATTTTCCAATGTTTTAAACCAGGATCAGTCGGAAAATAATCAGGATCGGTTGATCTGCTTTTCCAATTGCTGGCCGCTGGAAAATCAAAGTTCTTTCCAATAAAGCGATGGATCGGTGCCACCGCTCAGCTCCTGTAACCGTTAGCGCAACATAAAATAGGTAAGAGTCCCTATTGCTACGGTTATCCGATTGATTTCAACTTAAGCCTATTCCGGATCGATGAAGCCGTGCCGTCTGCGATCATGCGGGCCGCGCTTTAACTTCCCGCTTGATTGCTTGCCGGCTTTTCTCACGGCTTTCCGACTGTTGGCCTGCTCCTTACGGGCGAGATGGGCAAGCTCTCTCTCGGTTTTCTTGTAATTAGCGTAGCGCCGCAAATCCAGCATCCCGCTCTCGAGCGCTTCCTTCACCGCGCAGCCGGCTTCCGACTCATGCGAGCAATTATGGAAGCGGCACTGCGTGGCCAGCTCGGCAATATCGGCAAATGTCATCTCCCAGCCGTCTGACGCATCCCACAATTGAAGCTCGCGCATGCCTGGCGTATCGATCATAACTGCGCCGGGCGGCAGCACAAACAGTTCGCGATGCGTCGTCGTATGCCTGCCTCTTGCGTCGCTTTCCCGTATGTCCTGCACCTGCTGCAGCGTATCCTCAGCCAGCCAGTTCAGAAGCGTCGACTTGCCGACGCCGGACGAGCCCGCAATCGCGATCGTGTGTCCGGGCAACAGATAAGGCGCTAGCTCTTCCTTCCCTTTATTCAAGCGTGCGCTGACCGCATGAACCGGTACTCCCGGCGCACTGTTATGGACGGCCGCAATTTTATTGTCGGGATCTTCGCATAGATCGGATTTTGTCAGAAGAACGACAGGACTTGCCCCGCTCTCCCACACCGCGATGAGATAACGTTCAATTTTGCGGATATTAAAGTCCTGATTAAGCGCGTTTGTTATAAAAATTGTATCGATATTGGACGCGATCACCTGCTCGTCGATGACATTGCCCGCCTCCTTGCGCGTCATGGCGGAGAAACGCGGAAGCATGGCATGTATGATAACCCTTTGCTCTCCTTCGAGTAACTGCGCGATTACCCAATCCCCGACCGCCGGGAAGTCGCTTCGGCCACCTGCCTCGAACTCGTACTTGCCGCTTACTGTGGCGATTTTCTCGCTATCTTCGGTGATTACTCGATACTGCTTCGAATACTGCGCCACGATTCGGGCAGGCTCATAGCCTTTATGGTCAAAAAGTGCGCTTTCGCGCCAAGCGGATTGCCAGTAATCGTTCCAGCCGAATGCCGCCAATTGCGGATAGTTATTATTTTCCAATAAATGAAATCCCCTTTAACTTTTGTTGATTTGAAACACAAAAAACCGCAGGCCATCAGCATGCGGCTAAACATAAAAAATCCGCATGCAACCTATGCGGTCACCTGCGGATTACAGCACCAATACATAACGCTCCTGCCGAGCGCTATGTCTGAATATTGGCAGCTGCATTCTCCGTAGAGACCGATGAACATGGAACAAGCACCGTAAGATTCATAGGATTGTAACTCATATTACATCAGCCTCCTAGTTTGTAAAATATACCCGTATTATATGCATTTCCACTGGATGTGTCAAATGCTGCTATTAAGGGCATAGGATGATTGTTGGCCAAACTCCGTTAGCTCAACGATGCTGCCGTTCGGGCGGTCGTTTTTTTCGCATCATGACCGGCAACAAAATCGGCCGTTAACGCGTTTGGATGGTAAAAGGAGGATGTCGGCATGTTGAGAACGGGAACTATTTTACTTTTTATGTTGGTAACGGCTTGCAACTCTAATCCTATTCCCGGCTCACCGGATGCGACCGTTTCGTCGGCGAAGCTGACTCCCGCGCCCTCTCTCCCGGGCAATCCCCCGACTCAAAGTCTGGATATGCTGATAGGATACGGCCCGCAAACCGGAGCCTGGTTTTTATCTGGCGGGCAAGGGCAAGGACGTATCGGCTTCGGCATCGCGGCCGGCAAATCAAAGCCGGGAAGCGAGATTTCTGTCCGACTGGATGCACGCCCGCTAAATCGCGATGTTCGAGTACGGCTTTCAAAGCTGGACGAGCAGCGGAAGCCGGTATCGGTCATCGAAGAGCGATTGATTCGCAGGCCGGATTCGGATTCGTCGCCGAGACCAGAGCTTGTTGTTACGATGCGGTTGCCTGAGGATACAGCCATCACTTATTTGATGAGCGTGGAAATTATAGGGGATGAAGATAACGTCGAGGATACGCTGCTTTCCACGGTGGAGGTACCGGTTCAAGAGCTGGTAGCGAAGCTGTATGCGGATAAAAACCAGTTTCGCAGCGATGAGACCATGGTGCTGAAGCTGACTAATGAAGGGCGCACCGACATTTCGCTAGGGATGGAATACTGGATCGAAACAGAAAGAAACGGCGCATGGGAGAAAGTCCCATTAACGCTGGCGTTCATTGCCATCGGTTATATCCATCCTCCGGGCAGCACGTTTCAACAATCGGTTCCGCTTTCCAAGCTGAAAAAGGGCCGCTATCGGATTGTAAAGGAAGTCCATGCCGACGGAACCAGTCTAAGAAATCCCGTTTCGTTCGAATTTGACATCGTTGACTAACGGAACGAAGCGTTCATCCCCATCATTAGTTTCATTAAATGAAGACAAATATAAAAAATCAAAGAGCAGCTGCCGCGGCACGCTGCACACCTACTCGTTGAACTAACGTATCCCGTTAGCGCAGCGAGCTCCACATACATTCTTCGCAGTAACCTCGCTATGTGATTATTCAGCTTTTGTTTCGTTACTCACTTATCGTTAGAGCATTCACCTACTCTAGCTGTAATAATCACAGATAGATAATCATGTATCATTTCACGTGTCACGTTCATTTCGATAAGATATAAGTCTGCCAAAGTTCTCTTTAATCGCAGAAGTGTTTCTCTATCATCCGCTTGTTCTGGAACCGGTGTGTATTCCACCAAAAAAACAGTTCTTGCGACATCATATAAAAAATCTCCGTGGCACACATTCATGAAGTCTATAACCATAGTATGCCCGTTAGATAGTAATATATTACCAGGATGAAAATCACCATGACATAGCGTTTCTCCAGCATTCAAACTATCAAGAATTTCGAATACCCTTTCTTGTTCTAATAAGCAAACCGATGATGCGTTTACTATATTAGATTTTAAAAATTCTTTGTAGTCCTGTACATTGCTAACTCTGTTTTGAACGATTGTTTTGTGCAACCTCGCCATATGTTCCGCACATCCGTGGAGGTCACCTGTTTTTAAAACCCAATCTAACAAAGATTCACCCTCCAGTTTGTCATATATAATCCCACTTCGCTCTTCGCAACAAATAATTTCATATACTTTAGGTTTTGCAAAGTTCATACCGTTGATAGCCTTTGCATTCTGAAACTCTCTTTCTACCGCATTTTTTGGATAGCCTTTATTGAAAAGCTTAAGCACTTTACCTTCTTCCCATTCATATACGGTTGCGGTATTGCCTTTACCGATTATCTTCCCATATTTCAATTATCTCAACTGCCTTTCAATCTGTTTCGATAAGTATAAGTCTTCCCATCCATATATTGACACAACGAATTGGAAGATAACTCCCTATAGCATAACGAGGCCGCCGATTAATTCCCGCGGCAACCTCGTGGTGTAGTTATGGAGCTATCGTACTCCGTTAGCTTAACAATGGGTCTCAATCAGTTACACTATAACTGAGTACAAAAGAACGATCGTCAGTCATAAAGATATATTCTTCGTATCCATATTCATTTGAAAGCGTTGGTCCATAAATCTTGTAATACACTGCAAAATTGCTACTCCCAAAAAATCATCAATTAATTCTATAAATCGGTTTACGCAGGGCTCTTGAAATTTTAAAGGTATATCTGGCATATCATTTTCTTCACAAACTTCAAAAAACCAATTTAACAAAACCCGCTTAATTTCGCTCTTCCAATTATCAAGATACTTTAAGTTTGAAGGTTCGTTTAATTTGTTTTGATCAAATTCACTAAATTCAAAAGTGTAAAAATGATCTGGTCTTAAATTAAAATAAGCCATAGCTTCTAAGTATCCATTAATTCTAAAAATCTTATGTTCCATTGCACTTCATTCCTTTTACTGATTCAATTTATGTGGTTTTCAATTTAGAAAGTATTCGCGAAATCAATGAACTATCCTGCCCGTTACTTTAATGAACGAAGAGGAGCTTGCAGCGGCATGCTCCCCACTATCTCGTACTCGGTTAGCCAAACATGCAGCGCTAGAGCAGCGCTGCACCACAGAGAATGAAAGTTAATTCGTTCTTCCATGAAAGTACAATACAATTAGACGATGTTTTATTAGTTTTCTATTGGTACATAAAGATCAATTTGCGATTCTGGGTTATTTCCCTGAAAACGGTGATCATATAACTCATACATTGAGGCATTGCTTGGTACAAGACCATTCTCCGGAAGAAATTTACCGTATATCGCTTCTCTAGTGTCCCATATATTAGCCAGGCTTCCTGTATGGGTGAATACAGCATAAGTTTGTTCTGGAACAGTGATAGCTAACATTCCTTCTGGAATTTGTGTTAAAATTGCCTCAAATCCAGCTATATAAATAAACTCACCAGAGTCTTGTGGTGTACCAATACCATAAAATTCGGTTGGGTTTGTTCTGCCGACTATCTCGTGAGATCGTGACATAAATCTTTCCCAGTGCATTGGAATACCGAATCCATTTTCCAGCTCTTTATTGCTCCAACTTAATCCCACGATAGTAAAAGATGCCTTCCTCAATATTTTAGGTTGCATAATTCCTCCTGGTTGGTTTAAATGATTTATCATTCGCCGTACGTTACTTAGTAATTGCTGCTGTTTTTCAATTTCATTGCGGACAGTTTGTTCATGCTCTCCAAGAATGCGATGGACAGTTGTATCATCATGCAGAGCTCCGCTTAATTTCAAAGCACGTATCGTTTCTACTCCAATATCCATGGAGCGTAACCAAATAATTCGCCGAAGTTCAGCAAGCTGTCCAAATCCGTAATAACGATATTGATTATCGTAACCTTTTTTAATCGGACTGAATAAGCCGATAGTTTCATAATGGCGTAACGTTTTAGTTGAGACGTTAAATATGCCTGCCATTTGACCTATAGTTAGCACTAAGCCATCCCCCTTACTTTTTATAATAAAGGATTGCCCCAAGGGCAAAGTCAACATTGACTCAAACTATCCTGCCCCTTTACTTTGACGATCAAGAGCAGGTCGCCACGGCGCCTGCTCCAATTACACTATCGTTATCCATTAGCTGAATAAAGATGCCGCTCATTGCAAGTTTAGAACTTCAATAAAAGGGACTGGCCCTAAGTCACTTACGCTGACTTGGGACAGCCCCGTTCAATTATTTCTTCACTGCTTCATAGGTGAACATTTGTCGGCTGTTCGTCGGCTTAACTCCATGAACATAATCAGCGGAAACGGTGACCTCCGAAAATCCGATTTCTTGCAAAATATAACGGAATTCTTCGACACCATACCAACGAATAGCAAACCGTTCAGGCTCGCTCTGGATCAACTGACCGTCACGCCACTTGTCGTATCGCGACAGTATCAAGTGATATTGGTCGAACAAATCGGCCTCTTCTGTCCTTCCCTCATGCGTGATAATATCCCCGTTGGGCAGCGTGTACGAACATTTCCACACCTGCTCAAAATTAAAAGTCGGAGAATGTGGCATTTCGAGATCAACAATGAACCGGCCGCCCTGGTTCAACAGGTTGTAGAACCGTTTCAGGACGTCAATCGATTCGGAGCGTTTCTCGACCAGCAGGAACGAACCGGCCGGTACGATAATGGCATCGTAACGGTGCGACAAGTCTAGCTCCTGAAGCTTCATTTGGTATAAATCTGCTTTTAGACTGCGTTCCTCTAACCGTTTCCGACAAGACGCCAACATGTCCGGCGAGGCGTCGACCCCATCGACAATATGACCCGCCTCGAGCAAAGGAATCAGAAATCGGCCAGACCCGGTCATCGGCTCGAGAATGCGACCTTTGCACAATCGGAGTCGATCCATATAATATTCCAAATCGCCGCCGATTGAGTGACCGACCGGCTTCGTAAAGTCATAAACCTCATTACTTAACTTTCCGTAAGCGTCAACAGACATATACCTTTTTCCCTCCGTTTTTATTAGCACGAAAGGTTCTTAATCGATCCGACTATCCCTTCCGCACCTTGGTTTGTGCCAATTGAAGAAATTTTGTCATTATCATGATAACCACTCACTCTCAAATGAAATTATCATCATTGTAACCGCATGAGGAGAATCTTGGAAGAGTAACTTCGTTGTAATTAAAACTTGCCATTACTTATGATACGGTTCACCGCGCATCATCTTTAACTATCCTGCCCTTTAGCTTAACGACAAAGGAGCAGCTGCCGCGACGGCAAACTGCTCCTGGATCGCTGAACTAACGTTCTCCGTTAGTTAAGAAAGATAACCAGTGTCAGTTGAGTTACTGACCAAATCCAATCGTGAATCCTGCTGGATCCTTAATAGCGAATTCTCTCATGTTATATTCGTTCGTTCGAAGTTCATAAAGGAACACTGCATCTTTCGACTTGAACTCTGTGAACAAATCATCAATATTTGAAACCATACCAAATGCGTCAAGCCCTTCATTTCCATCATTGTTTGGAGTCGCGGGTATCGATTGTCTTTCGTGAACGATGAACCCAATCCTATTCCATTCGACAAATCCCATGTCATAGTCGCACCAAAAACCCAGCCGTTTGTAATAGTCAAGCACGAGTTTACGATCTGGGACATAAAAAATCGGTGAAATATTACGGATTGTAACCTGACCTTTCTCAACATTCTCCATAAATAATATTCAGCCCCCATGATAGTTGAATTTATTCCTTATTTCTTCACAATTTATTTATTCGATGTTTCCCCAAAAATCCCTTTTATTGGAAAGACTAAATCCTTCCTGTGAAATAAACTGTAGGCTCTATTGTTTCTAATTGTTCGATGTCCTGGTTAAGCAATTCTGCCCATTAGCGCAACGACGGCGGCCGAACATTGGCCGGCTGCCGTCGTGTCATGATAGAGCTATCGTTCTCCGTTAGCGTAGTCACCAACTTCGAATGTAAGTGCTCCATGGTCCCAATTCAGCCTTGTCTCGCTCCTCATAATCGATGAAATCCCATTCTATTCTACCGCAACCCTTACACGGAACTGGGTAATGCTTAGGTTGATCATTTATTCCGAAAAGAGTTACGAAACATCTTGAATGATCATACGGATCATAATAAAGCATTGAATGCTCGTCATCATGAACATATTGTTCAGAACAGTAGGAACAGACAACAACCACATAGTCAGCATATTTATTGTGGACTCCATTAGTATCAAACTTTTTGTTATCCACTCTAATGCACAAAGGCTCTCACCCAACCTTAATAAATCACGTCTTTCCTAAAGTTTACCACAAAAAATTACTTTTATTGTTATTGAATTCTGCCCGTTAGCGTAATGAGGCTGCCGAAATTATTCTGCGGCAGCCTCGACTTATTATTATTCACATCAAGTTTCCTATTACCATTCTCGCCATTCTTCTGTTATATCTTGACCTTCTTCAACCTCTAGTCCAGCTAGCCTTGCTACCTTATCAATAAAATCAACCAGTTCTTCTCTTTCCATTGTTTCTATGAAATAGTCATTTTCTTCATTTAACTGGTTAAAGGAAACCACTATTTCTTCAACAAGTTTCATTATCTTCTCTTGTTCAGGGGCTCCCTGTATCAGGATTATTTCGGTTATGTATTTATCAAGTATCTTATCGCATAAAACTAATCGTTCAGGTGTAAACAAATCATCTTCATATTCCACCATTCGTTCACGCCATTTTTTTGTTGGCTTCTCATCTAACAAATCTTGCGCCGCCATGGAAAAACACCCTCTTTTCATTTATTTATTCGCACAGTATCACAGAATGGTTTAGCAAAAATAATTCGTCAGGAATGGGGGATATCCTTTTTCTTGTAACGAAAGAACTTTCGCGCTATACTGCCCTTTAGTTTAATGAAGCCACCAGATAGATCCCGCGGCGGCCTCATGATGAGCTATTGTATCCATCCTTCAGTTTTAAGGGTTTATGTTCGAGAACGCATGGCCCCTCCTCTTGTGACAACTAAACGCTTGGGCCCGTTGTATTATCGGGAATGGGATAAGGTTCTTGTAGCGCCTCGCTTGAAAGGTAATCCAGGATGAATATCGTTTTCTCGATACGCCCCATTTCTCGCAGTGCGGTAGCCAAGCTGTTTTGTCTTGCATAGGAACCGATTTTCCCCATTATGAGTGATGCTGAAACGGTGCCTTCCCGGGTAGAGTGAGCCAGCCGGAGTACATCATCGTAGTTTTCCTGAATGATCTTTGTATTAATCTGTCCGCGCAGCAGCTTCTCCAATTAAGGAAAATCGGAAAGTTTCCCGATAGCGTAGAGCTTGGAATCAGCCAAGTCGCGCAAGCGCGGCGCAAAGCGAAATCCAAGCAGATGCGTTAAACCAAAAACTTGATCGGTGTAACCGGCTGTATCCGTATAATGCTCCTCGATGGCCAAGTCCGTTTCATGATGGAGTAAACCGTCGATGACATGTACGGCATCCCGAGCGTTCGTATTGCTGACTTTCGTGTAGAACTAACAAACCATTCAGTACGTGAGTGAGGAATATGTTTAATTAGTGTCAACAAAAAATGACAATAATCCTCCCTAAAATAAAAAGAACCCTTATATAATAAGGATTCTAATGAGGGGGCTTCAATGTCGTTATACAAATTAGGGGTCAGGTCACGAAACGGAAATAATCGTAAGCTAAGATTCCTCGATTTACTCGCGAGTTGCGTCGCTTCGTCCGAAACGGATATTGCCTGCAATCGTATCCTGAAGAGGTACACATCCTGAAACATCATAGATACTTTGTGCGGGTCAATGGCGAATATCCTCCCCACCATCGTCAACATTCCCTTTTCCCCTTTTCCAGGTCGTATAGTAAGTAATATGTGGTGAAATACTTCCGTTTTTTGCTTCAAGAGATCAAATCAATGATTTGTCTGATTGCTTTTTTGGCTTCTGGAATAGGCATCGCGGGAAAGACATGATTCATTTT
>NZ_JBHSRV010000041.1:0-12687 GCF_042659105.1 Paenibacillus allorhizosphaerae
GCTTCTTTAACGACCTGCTTCTTAAATTCTTTAGAATGCTTATTTCTCGTCATGTCATCAGCCCCTATCACTAATAGTGTAATCCATACACACTCTTAGTGTCCAAGTTCTTTAGGGGGCTAAACAGAATCGTTCTGTTCGAAACGGAGATACGATTCATTCGTAACGCAACTATCGGAAGGGTGAGAAGCGTGAACAAAAGGTACCGGCATATCAGGCTAAAGGAACAAATCAGCATCAAAAAAATATACTCGTTCCATTACAACGAATTGAACAAAGATTACGTTTATCTCGGCGAGCAGCATAATTTTTGGGAGTTTTTATACGTGGACAAAGGCGAGGTCGAGATTACGACCGATTTCTCTACGTTCCATCTCAAGCAGGGCGACATGGTTTTCTACACGCCCAACGAGTTCCACAGCTTGAGGTGCAACCGGAAAACGCCGCCGAATATATTCATCGTCTCATTCGATTGCCAATCTTTGGCGATGCGGTTTTTCTCCCACAAAATGCTTCGTCTCGGCAACGATGAACGCCAGCTGCTCTCGCAGCTCATTGAGGAAGGAAACAAGCTGTTCGTAATGCCGGTCGTCGGGCCGCACGCCCATCCGCTGCCGTTAAAACCGAAGCATCCGCTCACCCGGAAGGAAAAGCCGGACTTCGGAACGGAGCAGATGATCAAGATTTATTTGGAGGCGCTGCTGATCCGGCTCATCCGCAACAATCGGGAGCAGACGCCGAAGCCCAAGCTATCCTCCATAACGAAGGAAAAAGGAGATCGGGAGCTTGTTCGCCGGATCGTCGATTATTTGGAAGCCCATTTACCGGATCATCCGTCGCTCGACCGGCTATGCTCCGAATTCGCCCTAAGCAAGACGCAGCTGCGCACCGTTTTCCGCGAGCACACGGGCTGCGGCATTACAGAGTACGTCGGGCGGCTGAGGATCGAGCGGGCCAAGCAGCATATCCGTGAGGAAACGAGCAACGTGACGGAAATCGCGGAGCAGCTCGGCTTTTCGAGCATCCATTACTTTTCGCGCCAATTCAAAAAAGCGACGGGCATGGCCCCTTCGGAATATTTGAAGACGATGAAGGCTCAAATGTAATTAAAAATCCCCGAAATGAAAAAGGAACCTATTCGGTTCCGTGTTCCGTTTCGGGGAAGCATTTCGTTTACAAAAATACGATGCTGTGCGAATATAGGCGAGCTGGGCTATCGCTTCGGTCCTCGTTGTTCTGAGCTCTTCGAATCGTAGCGTCCCGTCTTAAGCGGCTAATGTTCAGTTGGCCAAAAAAATGCCGTTTAACGAGCGTAAAACAGCTTCATGCTGATTTCTTTAGCTCCCGTTTTGACCGCCTGCACGATGCGCTCCCATAGTTTCGGATCCCATCTCGCCTCGGGCGTCGATACGCCGAGTGACGCCGTAATTTTGTGCGGCGCCCCATAAATCGGGGCGGCAGCGCAGCGGACGCCATGGACCGACTCCCCCCTGCTGTATTCGACTCCCTCGACGCGGATTCGCTCCAGCTGCTCCATTAATTCACCGAAGTCGGTAACGGTCGTTTCCGTTAGACGGCCCAGTTGTTTGTCAGGATACAACGTCTGAATCTCACCATCCGTCATACCGCTCAGCAGCACTTTGCCCATCGCCGTAGCGTGAAGCGGGAGCTGCATGCCGAGGTGAGAGACGAAACGAACCGGGTGCGTGCTTTGTTTTTCGGCTACATAGAGCGCCATCTCTCCGTTACGAATCGTCAGGAATACCGATTCGTTCAGGTCGTCGACCATTTTTTGCGCAACGTATTGAAATTCCTCGGCCAGATCGGTCCGCCCGGCATATTTGCTGCCAATTTCAAACAACTTGTACCCGAGCCTGAACGTTTTCCCTTGTTTGTCCGTTTCTAAGTACCCGCGGGCAAGCAAGTTTTGCAGCAGCTTATGCGTGCTGCTTGCGGGGAGGTCGAGCTGCCGTGAAATCTTCGACAAATTGAGCGACTCGTGGCAGTCGGCAAACAATTCAAAGATGTCGAGCACCCGGTTGGCGGATTTTACAGTAGCGGTTGCGGCTTGCTTCTCCGTTTCTTTCATGCATACTCCTTTCCTGCTCGCATTTCTTGCAATCCGTCGTGCGTCCCTTGTTTGCCTCCTGCAGACATCCGCATTACGTCTCGGATCAAGACAGCTTGATCAGTTGGCCTCCGTCGACAACCATGCTCGTGCCGGTCATATAGGACGATTCGTCCGATGCGAGAAATAAGGCCGCGGATGCGATCTCTTCCGGTTGTCCGACCCGATTCATAGGCACGGTGCGCAAATAGTCGGCGATCGCCGGCGGGTTATCGATCAGCGGCTTCGTGAGCCTTGTCTCGATAAAGCCCGGACAAAGCGCGTTGACGCGAATGCCGTGCGCGGCAAGCTCCAGTGCCATCGACATGGACAAATTGATCATTCCGCCCTTTGTCACATTGTAGTGCGCCTGACCCGCTTCCGCTTGGACGCCGTTGACACTGGACATTTGGATGATCGAACCCCCGCCGCCTTGACGTACCATTTCACGGGCAACACGTTGGCTTACGAGAAACGCGCCTTTCAGGTTGATGTTCATGTGCCGGTCCCACTGCTCCTCGGCGATGTCCAGAAACGGAGTGACTTCGCAAATGCCGGCGTTGTTGACCGCGATATCGATGCGGCCCCACTGCCCGACAACGCCGTCGATCAAACGATCTACCTGTCCATTGTCGGACACATCGGTTTCGAACGCCAACGCCTCACCGCCGGCTTCCCCGATTCGTTTCACCGTTTCGTCAAGCGCCTCTTTCCCTCTGCCGCACAGGGCGACCTTGGCGCCTTCCCGTGCGAACAGGATCGCGACCGCCTGCCCGATTCCGTGCGAACCTCCGGTAATGAGCGCAACTTTACCCGATAGTCTCATTTGACTCTAGCTCCTTCAGCCGGAAGAATACGCGATCGATCGCCGAAAGCGTCGCTTCGATGTGCTCCGGAGCATGAACGGCGGAAATGTACCATAATCCGTTCGGCCGGACCAATACGCCTTCATCCAGCAGCAGCTCGGCGAACTTCGCATATTTGGCCGCATCGCGTTTTTGAAACGTATCGAAATGAGTCACTTCGGCTTCGCTGATGAACATCATATGGAACACTGGCCCGATCTGGTTGACAACGCCGGGGATGCCGTGTTTGTCGAACAGCTCGCGGATGCCGCTCGCCAACCGGATGGCGGTATTCTCCATCGTGCCGAACACGGCGCCGCCGTTTGCCGTCAAATGGTCGAGCACCGCCATGCCGGCGGCCATCGCTACGCCGTTGCCGTTGAGCGTCCCGAGATGGCTGACCTGCTCCGAATCGATCAGCCCGAGAATGTCCTTGCGGCCTCCTACGGCGCTAAGCGCGATGCCGCCGCCCAGAGCTTTGCCGACCGTAACCAAGTCGGGCATGATGCCGAAACGGCCATGAGCGCCACCCGGACTTAATCGGAAGCCTGTTATGACTTCGTCAAGAATGAGTACGATGTTCAGCTCGCGGGTTAATTCGCGCATGCGCTCAAGATAACCCGGACGGGGCATAATGCAGCCCGAATTGCACATGACCGGCTCGGAGATGACGGCTGCGATGTCGCTGGCGTGAGCGCGCAGCGTGGATTCCAGCAGTTCGGGATCGTTCCAAGGCAGCAGGATCACGTCCCGCAGGCTCAGCTCGCTTTGCCCTTTTGTGCCGGGAGGCACGTTGTCCGCCGAGGCGGACGTCGCCGTCTGCAGCATGTCCGGGCTCGGAAACGAAGTAAAGATCGAGTCCGACCAGCCGTGATAATGGCCGTGGAATCGGATGATTTTCCGTTTGCCGGTGAAAGCGCGGGCAAGCCTCAGCGCCAGCATGACCGCTTCCGTGCCCGATCCGCTGAGCGAGACTTTGTCGGCGCAGGGCAATAGCTCCGTCAAACGCCGCGCTAGCTCGATTTCCCCTTCGTGCTGCAAGCCGTATGTAATTCCTTTGGACATCGCACGGCTTACTATTTCGTTGAATCCGGCGTGAGCGTGACCTAAGATCAGCGGGCCATAGGCAAGCAAATAATCGATATATTCGTTGCCGTCCATATCTTTGACGATGACTCCGGAAGCAGACTCGACGTATAGCGGCGTCGGTTTCATCGAGCCGCGGAGCGTGCTTGCCACACCGCTTGCCAGTACTTGTCTGGCCTCCGTAAGCTTGACGCGGGATTTATCGTAGGATCTCATTTCGTTCTCCTCCCCTATCTACCGTTATTCGATCGTGTCGAGCGGGTATATCGGCCGATTCAGCGCTTCATAACGGAACCGCTGCTGGTTCGCCGAACAGCATCCGGGCGTGTCGACATCGATGGCTAGTTTCGCCACGTCTCCGAACGCCGTCTTCCAAGCTAGCGCCGATTTCGCTACAATGATGTGATATTGCTCGGGGTACAGCCCGACGGACCTGACGTGGCCCGGATCCCACGGAGCGACCCGTTTTTCCGTCAATATCAAGGTTACATTGCCGCACTGGACAACGGCGGTCAATCCCATTCTTGCGTTCTGGCCCGTCATATAATCGCCGATATGGGTGTAGTTGCCGTCAAACAACGTGCGGACCGTCCCTATCACGGGGATCGGCTTACCGTGCAAACCGTCCGTTTTCCCGCCGACAGCGTAGCGCAGCTCCGCCCCGATGCCAAGCTTGGCCGCGAACTGAACCACTTCCGGATCGCAAAGGACGATCAGGCTCGTCTTCGGCGCCGCCAGCAACAGCGGAAGCAGATGCGTCGAATCCGCCGGTGAGCCTCCGCCGACATTGTCGGAGCTTTCGGTCAGGATGACGGGGCCTTCCGCATGCTGCAGCGCTAGCGCCACCGCCTCGGCCGGTTCAGCCTGCCGGACCGTGAATCGTTCCCTGCGCTCCCATGCCGCCGCCCGCATCCGCTCCGCGCATCGCTCCGCCAAAGCAAGGTCGCGGTCCGCCGTCGCGACGATCGTCATCCCCGCATCTGCGACATCGCTGAACGGAAATCCACCGGCCACCGAAATGTTCAGCACGCCGGGCTCTCGTTCCAACGCGAACGCGAGATCCATCATTTCTTTCATCGCCCCTGAATCCGTTAGCATCGCCTGAGGAGGAACAAGCATCCGCGTATGGACAAGCTTCTGAACGGGCTTGATTTCGCCGTCCAGCTGCCGCTTCAGCAGGCGGACCGCTTCCACCGCGCGATCGTATACGTCCACGTGCGGATATGTGTCGTAAGCGACAATCAAATCGGACAAATCGACCATGGCCGGGCTGACGTTGGCGTGCAAATCAAGCGTAACCGCCATCGGCAGACTATTCCCGAACTTAGCGCGGAGTCTGCACAATATTTCCCCTTCTGCGTCGCGGTACGAAACCGCGACCATCGCGCCGTGCAAAATGACGACCAATCCGTCAATGCCGCGATCGACCGAATCCGCCAGACCGTCCGCGATCGCATCGAACGCCTCACCCGTTACCATGCCGCTCGGCGTCGCTTGGGTGTACAAGCCCGGGCGCAGTTCCAGTCCTAGCTCCTTCGACGCATCGATGACGCCGCCCATTGATGTTTTCGTACCCGAATAGTGGCTGATAAACGCATCCTTCCCGACGACCCAGTCGTCCATAAAAGCATCCAACCCCGTAGTCCCCGGGGCGAACGTATTCGTCTCGTGGACTACGCCAATAACGCCGATCGCCTTCTTCGTACGATTCGATATCGAATGTTCCATAGCGTTTCACTCTCCTCCCACGCCGCACCAATCGACCATAATTTCCGCATACCAACGGATCAACATGGAATAGCTGTCCAAATCCATTTGTTCGTCTGCGGCGTGGGCGTTCGATCCGGACGGGCCGAGCACAAGCGCAGGCGTCGGGCTGTATAAGTTGAACATGAAGCCGTCACAGGCGAACGGAGCCCCTTGCGGAGGCCCAGGTTCCCTCCCGAGTGCGATGGTTCCCGCTCGTTTGACGGCATCGAGAAATCGATCCGTCCGTTCTCCCGCTATCATCACGCTCCCGGACAAATAGCGAATCAGCGGAGTAAAGTGAGGGCGGCATTTTTCCAGGATAGGGAAGTTTGGCAGCTCGCTTTCGTAAAATTCCTGCAGCATGCCGATCATTTGCCGTTCCGTCATGCCCGGGTAACCTTCGATCCAAAAATTCAGCTTGCCGTCGGCCGGCAGCTTTTCCTGAAGTTCGCGCTTTGTGTCGCCCGATAAGATGGACAATGCAACCGCATCGATGCCCCTGCCCGTATGGCTCCACAGCGAATGAGGCTTCACGAGTTTGTTCAGCCGCTTTTTGAATTTTTGCAGCAGCATGGCAAACGATACGGTCGCGTCCAATGCGCTGATAAGCTCTTCTCCGTTGAATCCGATACCGCTTTTACCGGAAAACTCCGCTTTCCAAATACCTCCGCCCAAGTGTCCCGAATACGGCACGAGATTGGTCGGTTCGGGAATGATGGCCATGTCCGGATTGATCCCCATGAGCCTTCCGGCCAGCGTTCCGTTCGCGCCTCCGTGCTCCTCGTCGACGACGCTTTCGATATACACCGTACCGTTCAGCGGTATGCCGCATTCGTTCAGGCACCTGACCGCTTCGAGAGCGGCCGCCATTCCACCCTTCATGTCGTACGAGCCGCGTCCGAACAGCTTTCCGTCACGGATCGTTCCGTTGAAAGGTCCATCCCGCCAAGGTTCCACGCCTTCATACACGGTGTCGGCATGACCGGAGAAAACGAGCGATCTCCCCTCTCCCTTGCCCGGAAACTTTCCGTGCACATTCGGACGGTTCGTGTAATTTCGTCCGCTCATATATGCAGGATGTTCTCGCAATCCAGGGACGTTATCCAGCTCGTAGACGGTCACTTCCGCCCCCATTGACCGAAGCCGGTCGGCAAAAAACGATTGGTAAGCGAATTCGTTGCCGTTCGGAGGATGATTGACGCTCGGGATTCGGACCAAATCCGAGGCCAAGGCTACGGATTCATCCCTGTGCCCCTCGATCCATCCCCTAATCCGTTCGGATATGAGATCCCGGTCCATTATCCGATTTCACCCCTGCGCGTCGGCGCATAAGCAATCACATCAATTTCGATCAAATAGTTGCCCAACCCGCTCTGCACGGTCGTTCTCGTTGGATAGGGCTTGCTGAAAAGCGTTTCGTATGCTTTGTTGTAAGCCGGGGAATCGCTAAGGCAGCTCAGATGCGCGTTCACTTTAATGACGTGATCGAGCGTAAGGCCGGCTGCTTGTAGAATCGATTCGATATTGCGGACGCTCTGTATCGTCTGAGCCTCGATCGAATCCCCAACGAGCTCGCGGGTTTCCGGGTCGACTCCGACTTGTCCGGAGACGTACACGAAGTCACCTGCACGAAGCGCATGGGAAAAAGGAAGCGGGAAATGCGGTGCATTGGATGCTTTGATTTCGATTGACATGAGTGGACCAATCCCTTCATAAGGATGAATGAAATGAATTGCCGAGATTATTGCACTTTCCCTCTCGCATCGACGGTTAACCATTTCTCGAACCGTCCATTGCGAACCCCGACAAGCCTGTCGTGCAAGTTCGTCACGACGCAGCAATGATTAGGTACGATTCGAACCTCTTGACCGATCTTGAACGCTTCGCTATCCGGAACCGATACGATGCCGTGCTCTTCACTTAGCCTTTCGATAACCGCATCTTCGTGGCCCAATAGAATGCCGTAACCGGGGCGAAATCTGTTCACGTCGCTGCTGAGCGTCTTCGATCCCGCATCGATAATAATCGTTCCCTGTCGCGGGCGTCCTACGACGGTGGCTGCAATCGTCATGGCCAATTGATCACGGCCGATCAGGCCCATCTTCCACTGCCCGCCGTCTCCAAAGACGTAAGCGCCCGGACGTATTTCCGTCACGCCGGACCCTGCAATGTCCGCGACATATTTCGAGGTCGGCGTCGAGCCGACGCTAATCTCCTCGATCCGGATTCCGTCCTTTTCGAGCCTCTGCTTCGTCAGAATCAAGCTTTCCTCTTCCTGCTTCGCAACCTCGCGGATCCCGCCCGCATCGTTATGGCCGTATGCATGCCCGGCATGCGTCATTAACCCGGCGATGCGGATGTAAGGCAATTGGGCAATTCGTTTGACCAACTCCGCCGTCTCTTCACCCGGCTCCCGGCCGCACCGGTTTAGCCCGGAGTTCACGTCGACATACAGCGAAATGTCGCGGTTCAAGCTTCTACCCAGCGAGGATAGCTGACGCGCCACCTCTTCGTCGTCAGTACTCAACGTCACTTTTGCCTTCTCCATCAATTGGCCTAGCCGTTCCAACTTGGACTGTCCGATGACCGGAAACGCTATCAAAATATCGTCGATGCCGCCCTCCGCCATGACTTCCGCTTCCCCGAGCTTGGCAACCGTAATGCCTGCCGCTCCGTACCGGAGCTGCTCATGCGCGATCCATACGCTCTTGTGCGTCTTCGTGTGCGGTCGGAGCTTCACCCCGGCAAGCGCCGCCAAATTTGCCGTTTCCTTCAGATTCCGGTCCAGAATGTCCAAATCGATTAGGACGGACGGAGTTTCCCATTGCTCATTGGAACTCATTCGATTCACTCCCGGATTGGTTTGCGCGTATCCGGTTTCTTGCGAGGACAGAATACGCTTCTTGCTTTTTCACGATCATCGTATCATATCCATTTATTTCACATCAAGAAAAATATTCCCTAAATGGAAAACAGCGGCTGTTTCCAAAGGAAACAACAGCTTGTTTCAATGACATCTTGTTTGGTCATGCGCCGTGGACGATACATCATATCGAGGCGCTCTCTTTTTGACACAGCCGTCTTTATCGTTTTTCCCTCTGATTAGACCTTACGATTGTTAACGATCGTGACTATTCCTGCTGCCGTCCGCAATGCATATATCACCCCGTCCGGCCTTCATCGATACGTTATACATTCCACGAATAACCGAGACGCCTACCGTTTCCACATAGTAAGGGAAAAAAATCGGCACTGCCAGGATCTGATCGGCTGTCATCTTCATCCAGTCCAGCAGCTGCTCGGTCAGCTCCTTCACGCAGTTTCATGTAATCCAATCATCCCAATCAACTTGGGCACAATTCTTTCATAAGGAGACAGGTTCTAATGAAAATGATTCTGATTACTGGAACATCGTCTGGCCCAAGACGAGAGACCGTTAAGCTTTTTGCTGCTAATGGTTGGAATGTGTTGCGACGATGCGATCGCCTGAAAAGGAGACTGTCCGAAGAAAATAAAGTTTTAGACTGGATTTGTTGATCCTACGCGTATTTCATTGCAAATCGTCAGGACCCAAGTAATAAGTATTAGACTGACTTCAAGATAAAACCAGGGGGAGTCTTTGGACTTAGACTCCCCCTGGTTTATTGAACTAACGTGTCCCCGGAGCGTAATGATTCAAACGTTTTTTTCTTCGTTTATTGTGGTAATTAACTCAATCTTATCGTTAATATCAGAACGCAAGAATGATTTTGCTTCTTCGTTTCCAGTCAATTGAAGAAAAACCGGTTCCTCTTCGTTACTTGCGATCACCGCAAAGGATAAAAACGGACAGCATTTCCTCTCCATGCTAACCCATTCATTCACAAGGCGCAGTGTTTCCGAATGACCGGAGAATTGATATTGATACCCTTTTTCAATCTCCAAAATGCCGATCCTTCTTGTTTCTAACTCTCCCCATATGCTTTTGTATTCAACACGCTGCTGCTTGGTAAAAACCGTATGGCAGCAAGCAACCGGTATCTCATTACTCATTGCTTTTATCCCCTTTCACATTGCACAAGAGTTACAGCTACATCCCGGCTTAAAACATGCTGATCCGTTTGCCTTGCGCCGCTGATAAATAACGACTCCTGTAATCACAAACAGAAGAGCCAACAATGCAACTACCACTGGATTCAGATAGAAAGTTGAGATGCCCAAGGCTGCTGCGCCGCCGAGCAACGGCAACGAGCAGCACAAGGCGCACGCCCCTATTAGCCCTAGACCGGCAAGCCAACTCTTCATTTTCATTTACTTCACCTCCCATTCAAGCTATAATTTAATCATAAAACTTAAAGTTAACTTTAAGTCAAGGGGTGAAATTTATGGCTGAGCTTAGTATTGGGCAATTGTCAGCAAGGGCCGATGTGAACGCATCGACGCTGAGGTATATGAATCCGTTGGTTTGCTGCCTTCTCCCGAAAGGAAAAACGGTCAGCGCCGTTATAGTGAAGGGCTGCTTGACCGCATCAATTTTATTAAAGTCGCGCAGCAGACCGGATTTAGCATTCAGGAAATCGCTGTTTTGTTAGAGGGCTTTGATACGCATGATTCTCTTTCCGAGCGATGGGAGCAGATGGCAAAGCAGAAACGCTCCGAGCTAGAGTATAGAAAGAAACAAATAAATTCGATGATACAGATTCTAGACAACGGCTTAAGCCGCAAATGCCTTACCTGGTCGGAATGCTTCGAGAAGATACAAAAAACTGGTACTTGTTAGGAAAGGGCATGTCTTCGTGCTGTTAGCTATATTCATTTTTGCGCTTGCTGGACTCGCTGAAATTGGTGGGGGTTATATGGCTTGGCTATGGCTGCGGGAATCGAAGCCCCTTTGGTATGGGATTGTCGGAAGCATCGTCCTCATTTTGTACGGCATCATTCCAACACTGCAAAGTTTCCCCTCGTTTGGGAGAGTCTACGCCGCTTATGGTGGCGTGTTTGTTATCCTCGCTGTTTTGTGGGGATGGCTCGTCGATAAGAATGCACCCGATTTGTATGATTGGATTGGGGCCGCTATTTGCATTGTAGGAGTGTCTATTATGCTACGGGCACCGAGACTACGTTAACCTGCCAGTTACTTCAATGAAAAAGCAGACTGCCGCGGCGGTCTGCTCGTTAAACTATCGTCTCCGCTACTTCAATAACATAACTTTTATTGAAAAGGCCGACTTGGTAATTGAATATTTTGCTCCATCTGCTTATTACTCTGGTTCCAACTTGACTTGATGAAGGCTTTATTTATAAACAGTTCTAAATCATCTTTATTTTTGAAAGTATAAGTACAGTAATAAACATATTCTTCATTCTTATCAAGATAGCCATGGTCGACACCATTTGAGGATGTTCCGCTTATTTGCAAAAAAGGTGTTGGTTCATTAAAAACAACCTTAAATGATTCAGCAATTGATCTACCTTTATTGAGTGCGTAAAAAAGTATTTCGATCATTATTGGGTTATCAAGATGATTTTGATAGTGATCGATTTCATTTATAACTTGTTTATTTGTAATGACCTGATAATTTACAGAGGTCAATATATCAGTGCTTTGATTAATTTTTTTCTTCATCTCGTTAATACGAATGTCCCCAGTATTATTACATCCAATGATCATGAATAATGGAATCAGTAACAAGATGTACTTCGAAATTTTCGCTCAAGTCCCATCTCCCTTATAAGTTAAGCATTTTACAAACCCTCCTTAAGTAATACGCTTCACCATATGGAATTGTTTCCCAACAATCCCTTTTTTGTTACTTCTTATGAATAAACAACTCCGCATATCTGCCCGTCAATGTCATCAAATAGGAGCTGTCCTTGCGGCAGCTCCAGACTATCGTTCTCCGTTAGTGTAATAACAATGTTCTTAATCCCACCAAAAATACCATCGTGTGGAATTAATAAGTGAGCCTGCTAGAGAATTTACTGTTCCCACCCCTTGCCAAACAATGTCGCCACAAAACCCAAATTGTTCCCAAGCTAGAAATTCTGATTCTTCCTGTGTTTTAGGCGGTTTCTCAACAAGTAATTCCCAAACATCATGGGTTACTAATCCTGGCCTGGCACCATATTTTTCATACCAATATTTGAACACTGCGACTTGCTCCTCTGGTAAAGGACAAGAATTGAATCCGCCCATCGGAATCCAAGCGGCCACTTCCCAAGGTTTATCTGTAGGAATTTTTGCAATAATTATATTCTGATTTCCTACATTTTCAATTGAGATAAAATCATTCTTCTGTACATCTATAGAAAATTCACCAGCGATATCGTACTCTTCCTCCTCGGGCATGGCTTCAACAACTAATTTCTTTAATAATTCTATTGCATCAATATCATTCGCTTTGGCTATGATTGATTCTCGATGATACTTATCAGTCATGATATCAACGATTTCAATCATAATCTCAGAAGGAAAAATTATTAGAGGGGTAAATCCTTCATTCTCTCCCTGAATTAATGCTTGATGATACTTAGTCATAATTCCTTGAGCATCGTTCTGTTGAATAATCTGACACTCACAACCTAATTTAGAAATGAACTCTTTTAGATGATCTTTCTGTTCTAACTTTTTCTTGAACCTATCAAATATTCCCACGTCTTCTTAACCCTCCTAAACTAACTCAAAGATGAAAAGGTCTAGCAATATACATTAATCGTTCTCCGTTTCGATGTTCTCCCAATGCCTTAATAACTCTATTGGGTTTATGTCATACAAGTTCAACACGACATCACGTTATCCTGCCCGTTAGCCCCCCATGCCCTGTCGGGCGCCACAGAGGATGAAAATTTTGGTGCGACGTTTTATACTATTCTTACGGCTGGTGAGGAAGGTCGTTGCGCTATGGTGTCACGAACCCATCC
>NZ_JBHSRV010000042.1:0-12498 GCF_042659105.1 Paenibacillus allorhizosphaerae
TAGATAGGTTCGGGGTGGAAGCGCGGCAACGCGTGCAGCTGACGAATACTAATCGGTCGAGGGCTTATCCTAAGCGCTTTTCGAAGAAAAGCTAGCTTCGGAAGCATTAGCTAAAAGATTCAGCATTGTTGCAGCGAAGATTTATCTTTTTGAAGTGACCTTTGTGCGAAGCACAACGGAACGATAAAAGATAAATTGGAGCCTTGTTTCGATCCAGTTTTCAGGGTACAAGCGACCTTGAACAAAAGTAATAGATGTTTCCTGGCAGAAACATCAACCGTTTGGTGATGATGGCGGAAGGGAACCACGCGTACCCATCCCGAACACGAACGTTAAGCCTTCCAGCGTAGATGGTACTTGGACCGCAGGGTCCTGGGAGAGTAGAACGTCGCAAAGCGGAAAAAATTCCACGTTAGTGGTTTTTTTTATGCCATAAACATTAGGGCCTTTAGCTCAGCTGGTTAGAGCGCACCCCTGATAAGGGTGAGGTCGGTGGTTCGAGTCCACTAAGGCCCACCAATCATATGATTTGTTTAGGGGCCATAGCTCAGCTGGGAGAGCGCCTGCCTTGCAAGCAGGAGGTCAGCGGTTCGATCCCGCTTGGCTCCACCAAATATTCCCTGATAGCTCAGTTGGTAGAGCACTCGACTGTTAATCGAGTTGTCACAGGTTCGAGTCCTGTTCGGGGAGCCATTTTTATGGAGAAGTGTCCGAGATGGCCGAAGGAGCACGATTGGAAATCGTGTAGGCGTCACAAGCGTCTCGAGGGTTCGAATCCCTCTTTCTCCGTCCGTTCAGAACAATAAATGGCGGCGTAGCTCAGCTGGCTAGAGCGTACGGTTCATACCCGTAAGGTCGGGGGTTCGATCCCCTCCGCCGCTATTGGAGAGATACCCAAGTGGCTCAAGGGGACCCTCTGCTAAGGGGTTAGACTGCGTAAGTGGTGCGAGGGTTCGAATCCCTCTCTCTCCGTCGCAATTACATAAGGCCCGTTGGTCAAGGGGTTAAGACACCTCCCTTTCACGGAGGTAACAGGGGTTCGAATCCCCTACGGGTCATATATGAACGCTTAGCTCAGCTGGGAGAGCATTACCTTGACAGGGTAAGGGTCGGCGGTTCGATCCCATTGGCTCCGCCAATTACATAAGGCTCGGTAGCTCAGTCGGTAGAGAAGAGGACTGAAAATCCTCGTGTCGGCGGTTCGATTCCGTCCCGAGCCATTGTTGTGCCGCTGTAGCTCAATTGGTAGAGCAACTGACTTGTAATCAGTAGGTTGGGGGTTCAAGTCCTCTCGGCGGCACCATCATGGAGGCTTAGCGAAGTGGCCAAACGCAGCAGACTGTAAATCTGTTCTCTGACGAGTTCGGTGGTTCGAATCCATCAGCCTCCATTTAGGGGTATTGTTTAAAGGTAGAACAAAGGTCTCCAAAACCCTTGGTGTGGGTTCAATTCCTGCTACCCCTGCGCGGCGGTCGTGGCGAAGGGGTTAACGCACCGGATTGTGGCTCCGGCATTCGTGGGTTCAAGTCCCATCGATCGCCCTTTCTTATTGGGGATTAGCCAAGCGGTAAGGCAACGGACTTTGACTCCGTCATGCCTAGGTTCGAATCCTAGATCCCCAGTCCTTTGGATGAGCCATTAGCTCAGTTGGTAGAGCACCTGACTTTTAATCAGGGTGTCGTAGGTTCGAGTCCTACATGGCTCACATTAATCCTATACGCGGTTGTGGTGGAATGGCAGACACGCTATCTTGAGGGGGTAGTGGGTGTACGCCCGTGGAGGTTCGAGTCCTCTCAACCGCACCAATAATTGCATGCGTTCGTGGCGGAATTGGCAGACGCGCTAGATTCAGGTTCTAGTGGGGTAACAGCCGTGGAGGTTCGAGTCCTCTCGAGCGCATTGGTTTATGCGGAAGTGGCTCAGGGGTAGAGCATCGCCTTGCCAAGGCGAGGGTCGCGGGTTCGAATCCCGTCTTCCGCTTTTATTTTATTGAACTAGGCGCCATAGCCAAGTGGTAAGGCAGAGCTCTGCAAAAGCTTTACCCCCAGTTCGAGTCTGGGTGGCGCCTCCATCATTGATTTAATTGTGCCCTTAGCTCAGCCGGATAGAGCGTTTGACTACGAATCAAAAGGTCGGGAGTTCGAATCTCTCAGGGCACGTAGGATTATGGCGGAATTGGCAGACACGCGACTCAAAATCGTGAGGGAAACCGTGGGGGCTCAACTCCCCCTACCGGCATTGTATGATCGGGACGTAGCTCAGCTTGGTAGAGCACCTGGTTTGGGACCAGGGGGTCGCATGTTCAAATCGTGTCGTCCCGACCACAAGATGCGGATGTAGTTCAATGGTAGAACTCCAGCCTTCCAAGCTGGTAGCGTGGGTTCGATTCCCATCATCCGCTTAATGAAACTGTATCATATAAAAATTTTTGTCCTAGTAGCTCAGTTGGATAGAGCAACGGCCTTCTAAGCCGTGTGTCATGGGTTCGAATCCCTTCTAGGACGGTAAGGATAAAAGCCGTGGGTAAACTGCGGTTTTTTTTATAATGCAAATAGGGATCCCCGCTAACGTTATTCCCATATTCCATTGTAAGCTCCTTCCCCCTAATGGGAACAATAGCCCAATAAACAATCCGGTCATCGGTTTCACTAAAGATCGCTGCAACTGAATAGGATGGTCGGGCGCGTCAGCTACTGATTGAGCTGCCATGAAAATTCAATGGTGCGGCTCGAAAAAAAAACAGACAATACCAAAGAAGACGCAACGAAAGGTTTAGACCCGATGCATTTTTCGATAATGCAGCGGCGTTATACCCACATTTTTGGTGAAAACCCGGTTCAGGTAAAAGCCGTTCTGATAGCCACAGCATTCGGAGATTTGATCCAGCGTCATTTTCGTCTCGGCCAACAGCTTTTTTACTTTTTCCAAGCGCAAGCCCGTCACAAATTGAATCGGCGTTTCTCCATAGGCAGTCTTATAGCCCTTCGAAAATCGGGAGGGCGATAGCCCAAGAGAAGCAGCCACTTCTCTTAGTTGGAACGATTCGAATGCAAGTTTCTTCAATGTCTGCTGCGCCTTGCCCATCACGGAATGATTTGCAACGGCATCCGTCGATTCGTCCGTTATCGAAATTTCTTCGCAGTACAAATACCAGATATCCAGCACATGGTGATTCAATTTATGCTTGGTGAACGCATCGCGCCCCAACGCGATTTTTTTCATCCGGGCGAGCGTAAAGAGAAGCGGTGCGGAATTCGTCATACGGATCTTGCCGACTGGAACCGCCGCACCGATATCGGTCGGCTCGAGCATGAAGCCTTGCCCGTCTGTCCATCGTAATTTGATAAACGCGTAGCGGAAAGGCTCGCCGGTCAGCTGGGCGACGCGGAGGCGGAATCCGTTTTTCGCGGATTGGCGGAACAGCTTGCGGAATCAATCCGGTCATGGCTGTGGAACGATGAAACGGGGGCGTACACGGAGTGTGTTGTGAACGGGCCCATGTCGGAAAAAATCAGCGAGATCACGAATGCTTTGGCTCTACTGCATCTGCACGACAGCGGTGAAGAACGCGCGGCTCGGATCATTCGCTGTGTATTTGTTGGGCGTGGTGGTACGGGTCATGAAGGCAAGCCCTTTTTTCATGCTGTTCGTATACCGGGCATTGGAAAAACACGGAGATGCTGCCCTTGTGCTGCGGATGATCCGTCAACGGTATGGCTCCATGCTGGATGCTAGAGCGACGACGCTGTGGGAAAATTGGCAGCTATTTTACAAATCCGCTACGGGTGGCGTAAAGTTTCAGAGCGCAAGCCATGCCTGGGCCGCCATGCCGCTGGTGTTTGCAGCGGAACAGCTGCTCGGGATAAACATTGCCGAGGCGGGCTTTACGAAAGTGATCATTGCGCCGAAGCTGTTTGATCTGGATTATGCAGAAGGAACCGTCGTGACACCGGGTGGGGAGTACGGCGTTGCCGTGATCCGCGAGAGCGGCGGAATTCGAGTAAAGGCGACGGTTCCGGCGGGCTGCGAAGCATGGATCGGCGGTGAGCTGCACCGTGAAGGAACGCACCACGTTCTGCTGCCTGACGCAAAATGATAATGGAGGGGGCTATGCAGTGTGAAAGTCGAGTGTCAGAAGCAAGCATTGGAAGGCTGTATTGGCTGGGCAGTTATACCATTGTGCCTCCTACGGACGCCTGGACCTTCGAAGATTTGGCCGATCTATCGACTTGGACCGCTAGCCCGGCAACCTATTGATTTCAAACTCGTGATCATGCCGTAGGAGCAATTGACGCTGAACTCCCTCGGTACGATAGCGCACAAATCACACCACAACAAAGCTGCCGCGTTGAACGGCAGCTTTGTTGCCGTCATGGAAGCCTATTAGGTTGCCAAGGTTAAATGGACGGCCTCATTGAACTAAGCGTATGGTTAAATTTATGAGGAGATTTGATAATGAACACATATGTTAGGCTTTGGTTTTATGCCGATAAAGAATTGCCCGAAATTGCAAGTAAATTAAAACTTCTAGGGGGATTTCAAGAATATTTGCATGACGGAGAAGACACCTGGGAATGGTGTTCATCGGAATTTGGTGGGATCAATGCATTAGACGAAGTTAAGATTGAACAAATCGGTAGACAGATTTCAATTGATCTAATTGCGAAAGTCTATCTAGGTGAAGTAAATAAGAATGCCTGGTCTTATACGGACTCGAAAATTAGATAAGATAAGCCACTGTGATTCCATCGAATGAATGCAACCTCTCTAAGTTAACGGATACGATAGCGTAGAAAACACACATCATGAGGCTGCCGCGAACAATCGGGTGGCCTTTTCCTCGCTAACGGGATACGATATTGCGAAAAAAGATAACTTTGCTTTATTCTTTGCTTTGCCTGGATCTTATTTTATTCTTGATATTTGTTTATCATTTGGTTAAGCGAGTGCGCCGATAGTAAGAAATCGTTCTCGTAAATAAAGGAAAATATACAAAATACCATCAGTTTGTTAAACTACCATGAAAGAACGGATTAACTTTCATGCTCTGTGGTGCAGCGCAGGATGCATGGATGGCTAACGGATACGATTGTGCAATAGCCTAATTTGGGGATGGCCGGCGTTCGGGATTTACTGGGGCACATCCTTTAATTTTTGGTTCTTTCATAAAGAGATTACTGCTCGATAACAACTTCTCTTGGGTGGGAGAAATGTCAAGGAGCATCAATATCCGTATTTCGTATGAACATTGCGTGGATTCCTTTAGTAAATTAGCATTTCTTGAGTAAGCTCTTCCGTACTCTACGGCGATTCTTTATACTGTAGAGAAACCTATCGATAGGGAAAGAGAGGATGTCCATTATGCCTAAGATCGTGTGCCTGCGACCAATGTCCTTGAACCAACTCGAACAGATATACACGGTAATTCCTACCGGGTGGGAAGTGATTCATGGCGACAAAGAACAATGGGCCTCCCATCTAAAGGACGCCGAGATTATGGTCGGTTGGAACAGGTTGGCCGAGGCATGTTTGAATTCAAACTCGAAATTAAGATGGGTACAGAATTGGGGGGCTGGAGTGGACCGAATGCCGCTTGCCGAAATGGCCGCCCAAGGGATCTTATTGACGAATGCCAGTGGCGTACACGCTTTTCCGATCTCCGAAACGATCTTGGCCATGATGCTTGCCTTTTCTCGAAAACTTCATCTTTCGATCCGCCATCAGGCCCAAAAAACCTGGCAATCGACGGGGGAGTTACACGAAATTCACGGCCGAACGATGGGGGTGATCGGAGTCGGGGCGATTGGAGAGGAGACGGCTAGGCTTGGTAAAGCGTTCGGTATGAGGGTACTTGGTGTGAGACGATCCGGAGAGCCTTCGCCATATGTGGATCGAATGTTCGATAAATTCGGACTCGATGAAGTTCTGCAGCAAAGCGATTACGTCATCGTTACACTTCCCCTGACTCCGGACACGCATTATTTATTTGGAAGCAGGGAATTTGCTCTGATGAAGGCTTCCGCATACTTTATCAATATCGGCAGAGGCGGAACGACGAATACGGAGGCTTTGCTTGAAGCATTGCGTAACGGCCGGATCGCTGGTGCAGGCTTGGATGTGTTCGAGCAAGAACCTTTGCCTGAGTCGAGTCCGTTGTGGCAGATGGATAATATCATCATCACCCCGCATAATTCGGGCTCAACTGTGTATTATGACGATAGGGCAATGGAGATTTTCCTGACGAATTTGAAGGCATATTTCAATGATGGTCAACCGTCCTACAATCTTGTGGATTTTGATAAGCATTATTAAAGCAGATATATCAGGACTATTGCAGCGGACAATTTTATTGGGACTTTTATTATTGACAAAATGAGCCTGATGCCTTCAGGCAAGCGAGCTGGGCAAGAAATTGAAGCGAACGAGAGACCGTGTTCAGTTTAGCTCATTTCTTCATGGCCCCATTAAAACCAATAACCGACTGCTTCACAGTCGGTTATTTTTATAACTAAATTAACCACAGGAGTGGCTGTCTGATAGCCATATTACGCCTGATTTCATCATTGGTGGGTTCTTGTGAGTTTTTGGATTTCACGAATCAATTATTTATGAGGGGCGTTTAAATTGGATACTGCAGTGAATGAAATTGCTGAATGGATGTTATATGAATTGAAATCATCTGGGATTTTGTATCAAACCGATGCGGTTAACTATATTATAAATAATTATGGTAAAACGTTTATTTATGTTAATGAAAACGGAAATCAGTCAATATCAAAGGATGTAAAGAAAGCTTTTAAAAAGTTGCATGCTGGAAGAGCTGCGTGGGAGCGAGATGGTTTCTTTTGGGGTTGGACTTGATCCTCAAATTATGTGACAACGACTGCTCAATGACTACAGACTATTAAGTATTCTTTCGGGGGTAATTATACCATCCCCGTAAATTGGGGATTTTTTATTTGAAGGCATATATAGATAGGACGAACCACTAACTAAACTATGATAATTTCACCTGTAATTAATGAGAAAAATTAGAACTTCATCTAAGCAATTAGACATGTCAACTGCCGGATGACAAGAACAATCTATGATAACATTGGACTCAAGCTTTCATACAGTTCGGCTCCAAATGCTGCCGTTAACAACCCCGAGGATATAGAGCCATTTTCGAAACAGAGGCGCCTTATACGAATATTACTTTGGGAAATATCGAGGTAAAAGGAATGGCAAAAATGAGTTTAAAATCCATTGACGTACCGCCATCTGTCCAAGATTGAGGAAACAATCTTTATCACCTTATATGCCCTGGCTCTGGACAGTCAACTCCTCACTGACCGTGTTTTGTGGATTACGCTACGATAGCTCAACACCATTAGGCCGCCGCGGATCGATGGAGGCCTCATTAAGCAGAATGCCAGGATAGTTGAACGAGAAACGCATGTTCTATGGTATATTGATGGAGGTTTAGACCGTGAAGTGATTCAGTTAAACGTTGAACATAGAGAGTATTATATATCCAAGTGAAGTAACAGGATATTATCATGTTTGGAACGAACTGTACCAAGAAATACTTGATTATGTTTTAAGGCAATAGTATTTTATCTTCAATAAACGGGGGGCAAGTGTCTTAGCGGTTCAGTGAAGAGTTTTAACGATGAATGGGTTTGAGAAACTTCTCGGAATGACATAATTTTCATTTTAGGAGGGAACAACATGGAAGTTTTTGCAGAATATTTAGCGGGTATTGATAACCCCGACCACCGCGACCGAACAGAGGAAGTTTTGGCGTGGGTTGCTAATAAATTCCCAAATTTGGAACCGCAAATCAAGTGGAATACGCCAATGTTTTCCAATCACGGCACATTTGTCATCGGGTTTTCCACAGCGAAGTATCATTTGAGCGTTTCACCCGAAGAAGTAGGCATTACGCACTTTGCCGATGACATTGTGCAAGCTGGTTACAGCGCTACCAAAGGCTTGTTTAGAATTCCGTGGAATGAGCTGGTAAATTACGAATTACTTGAGAAAATGATTGAGTTTAATATATTGGATAAGGCAAACTGTTCAACTTTTTGGCGGAAATAATAAAATAGGATAGGACCCTAGAGGCCCATTTTGCCTAGAGAACAACGGCTGCCGCGAAAGTATAAAAAAAGGATCATATTAGAAGAGACAACCAATTAATTCTAGATAGCTTATACTGGACGAGCATGAGGCTGCTGATCTGACGGATCATATTGTCGGCTCTGGGAATCCGATTCAAGACAAGGGCGTGTCGAGCAGACCGAATATTCTAATTTTATCGTCTAGCCGTCTTCTAACGTAACAAGCCGTTTACTCTTGGGAGTAAACGGCTTGTTGTTTTTATCTATTTTCCGCCACACGGGGCGCTCGCTGTCCATAGAGATAGGCGCAGACGATCGAAATGAGCGCGATAATCGTCAACCCCCAATAAATATTGCCGTAAGCCGCTTTCAGGGGAAGGTCTTTCTGCCAAGATAAAGCACTTGCGGTAGTCGCGACGCCGAAAGCGCCGCTGAAGAACTGGAGCAGCTGGAACAGCCCCAGTCCGGAGCCGATCTGAGAAGGCTGTACAATGCGTGACATCTCATTCGAGATGCTGCTGGTCAAGAATGTGAAGCCTACACTCAGCAGCATATAAATAAACAAGATGGCGACATAGGACGAACCGGCAAACAGGGCGAACAGCAGCACAGATGCGAGAACGAGCAAAGGAATGTAGCGGATGATCGCGGCGTTGCCGTTTCGGTCGATGATCCTGCCGACTTTTTGGGACAGGAACAAAGCCAGCAAAGAACCGGGGAATATGACGAGACCGGAAGAGATCGCGCTTAAGCCGTATAGGTTGACCAGAATTTGCGGCATCAGGAACAACGTTGCGAAGCTGCACAAATAGGCGACGATCCCGACCGATCCCAGCAATAAGTAAGCACGGTTGCGAAACAGGACGGGCTGTACGAAGGGATCCTGTGCACTGCGGATGCGAATAACGAACAACACGAGAGAGATCAGGCCTGCGGCCAGCGCGATCCCGGATTGATTCGTGAGAAACAACAACAGTCCGGTCGTTCCGATGCCGACGAAGAACGCCCCGTATACGTCGAAGGAGCCTTTGGCTGGCTTCTCCGCGGGAAGAAGCGCCACGAACATCGGAACGAGCAGAATCGTAACCGCGGTAACGGCGAATAAATAATGCCAGCCGATAAATTCGACGATAGCCCCGCCTGCAACAGGTCCTAGGCCAAGCCCGAGCGAAGCGGCCGACATGATCATCGCCATCGCTTTGCCGCGCCGCTTCAGCGGGACGTACCGGGTAATGAGCACAAGCGAGAGAGCTGGAACCGCGCCCGCTCCCGACGCTTGCACGAGACGGACGAGCAGAAGCAGCAAGAAGCTTTCACTGAACAACCCAACAATTGCCGCAACGCTAAGCGAAACAAGCGCGATAACGATCAGCCGGCGAATCGGAACGAAATCGGATAACCGGCTGTAGGTGATGGAAGAGATCGCGAAGACGATGGAATATCCCGTAACGATCCAAGATGTCGTGGATGCCGACAAGCCGAAATCGTGAGCCACGCTCGGCAAAGCCAAATTAAACATCATTGTATTCATAATAACCAAAACGATCGACAATCCTAAAAGGGCGGTAACCAAACCTTCACGAATGTACGTTTGTTCGGTGCCGCGTACGCCTGCCGACTCAGAGGCTGACTTTGACATGGGGCTCACCATCTTCTTTATTTTATTGTTTCATTACTATCGAACAATAGAAATATAACATTCTTTATGATAAAATGCAATTATGGATAAAACAAGTATAAGGGGGGATAGGCCAATGAAAATTCTTTATCATCCGGATAAGTCGGATATTCAATTATCCTCCGTTTTATATGCTCTAAGCGATCCCATCCGATTATATATACTAAGCGAGTTGCACAAAGCAGGAGAACGCACGTGTGGGGACATCGAAGTTCCCGTCGTGAAATCGACCTTGTCGCACCATGCTCGCACCCTTAGGGAGGCGGGCATTGTCCGCGTTCGGTCTCTAGGGACGCAGCGCTTTCTCTCCATTCGTACGGAGGATTTGGAAGACCGGTTTCCCGGTCTGCTGAAATCCATTCTGGATGCCTACGAAGTGTCGGGCGCACCGATATAGCCCGACCGTGGTTTTCCTTGCCTCGGATGACGCGGCATGGAGCATCCGGCGGCGTATAAAAAGGAAGAGGTATATCGGCGTTAGTTGGAGTGGGTTCCCTACCTCTGAAGTGACCCGATAAAGTTAGACAGTTATTTCGTTAGGTGGTCTATAAGGCATGAACTCGGTTTTGTACCGGGAGCATGCCTTTTAATTATAACGTTGAGATGGCTCGCCATATCAACCTTCACATATTTCGCAGCCTGCGGAATATTGGACGCGATGCTGTGCCCCGCTCCGAGAACAGCCTTAACCGGTTTAATCGGCAAATTGATGTTGATATTATCGTTCTCTTGGGATGTTACCCGTATTTTCAACGTTTTGTCTAAATAACCGCCGGATGCCGATGACAGTTTCTTCGAATAGTCGGGTTTCCCCAGCACCTGTACGGCTTGCGATGTATGAGCCGTTTGCTTCTCCTTTAGCGCGTCAATCAACTCCGAAGCCTTGTCTGAATCAATTTTGCCTTCCTGCATCATGGATAGCACTTTGCTGATTTCTTCTTTCATCGTTTCTTCCTCCTTATTCACGATCGGGGTTCAGGCTACAAGGATAAAGACTACCAATCCTCTTTGTTATAAGATAATATATAGAGCATTTTCATGTACGGCTGCGGTCCTTCCGGAACTGCTCAAAAGTAGATAAGGGGAGATGAAATGCGTAGAAAAGAAGATCTGTTTTTCGTTCTCATTCTGATCGGTCTGCTGCTCATATCCAACACCCACCTCGGCAATTCTTTCGGAGACAGTATATTCAGAGCGGTTGGAATACCGCCGTGGACCAATACCGAGTACGATTCGGGGCTGCATATCTCGGTTATTGTCGGGCTGCTTGTCATTGTTGCCGGTTACATCGGTGCGGTGAAGTTTTATCAATTCCGGTTTCCCAAAATACGGAGCCGGATCGTACTGAGCTGTATCGCATTTGCGTTTCTGTTTCCGATCGTGACCGAGAATGCCTTGATTCTTCTGAAATATAATTCCGTTTCCGTTTCCTCCGTCGCTTTCTCCAAAAAGAACAGCCAGTGCAGCTATAGATCGGAAGAAGCGAATGTGAAAGCGGACTGCACCGTTACGCTGATCAACTATGGGAAGGAGAAGGCTGTAACGGTTAGGCCTTATCTGATACGAAGTACAGCCAAGGTCAAGTTCGAGCCGATGACGATCACGCTTCCACCTCATCAGAAGGTCGGTGTCGGCACGGCATTTAACGGCAAGCTGCTGGATGGAACAGGCTTCTCCGGTTGGTCGAACGATATCGGCATTGAAATCGAAGTCGATGGCTTGAAGAAAAGGTACGGCAAAGAGTAGCTAGTGGTGCGGGGAACCGAAGCGGAGGAGAATCTCGGACCTGGTTAGATGACTCGAGCGCGGAGCTGAGGCGGTTCTGCAATAACCTCTGAGATGCGAATGAAGCGCACTAACGGATAACGATAGCTGAATAAAGTCAACGAACGCAGCCGCCCAGAATGATCGGCTGCCTTTTCCACGCTAAAGGGCAGTTTTGTTGAATGAAATATACGGGAAATCGACGGCGTTGTCGATGTAATAATCGGGTTATTCATGATAGCAATCTAAAAGAAATCAAAGCATTACTTGTTTGCTATGATTGAAAAAAAGGAGTTGACAATGATGACAGTAAAACTTACCCCATATTTCAATATGGAAGGGAACGCAAAGGAAGCTATTCAGTTTTATGAACAAGCAATAGGAGCCGAAGTCCTCACAATCATTACTTACGGGGATATGCCGGAAATGCCTAATACTTTCACTGATGATTTAAAAAATCTTGTGGCACACGCAAAGTTGCGGGTTGGTGAATCGGAACTCATGTTTTCGGATGCTCCCAATGGTTCGTCTATTCCCAAGGGTAAACAGGTAACAATTTGCATTTCAACAAACAACGTAGAAAAATCAAAACGATTTTTCGAAGCCTTACGGCAAGACGGTCAAGTTAACATGCCGTTTGAAGAAACCCCTTTTAGCCCAGGTTTTGGTGATGTAACTGACAAATTCGGCGTGACCTTTCAAATATATACTGAAAGCCAAAGCTAAAATATAAATGGAGTACTTTCGTTATAGCTGGGATGCAGCACCTTTGACGCCCTAACGGGTACTATAGCTCAACACAAAGCATCATAAGGCCGCCGCGGATCGTGATATGCTCCCCTTAAGGTAGACAGGTTAAATAATAAAACCTGCTACCTTAAGGGGGTTTTTTCATGGCTAAAAAAAATCAATATCGTGCAGTAGAGAAACTCGCCATCATACAGGAGCTTG
>NZ_JBHSRV010000043.1:0-8778 GCF_042659105.1 Paenibacillus allorhizosphaerae
AATTGTACTTTGGAGGGCGCTTGGCGGGCAATGGACTTGTTTGTAGTAAGTTGTGTTTTTTTATGATTATGTATCAACGACCGGACGCTACTTCCAACTGCCGGTGTGTTTCAAACTGCATCACGTTGGAGATATGGTTTGAAACACAGTTAATCGCCTCCGCGAATGTATACACATTCATAAGCGCTCTCCGTATCACTGAGCAGTTCAAACGCGGCCGCCACTTCGACGCAGCCTTCCTTGTCTACGGTCATTCCCGATATGAGCCGTTTCAAGATCAACTGCATCTCGTCGACCCGCTCGACATGCAAATTCAATAATGCATTGAGCTCTTCCGCTGCGCTTTCATGCAGCTCGGTCAAATCCGCCTGTTCGAGCAGCTCCTCGCGAAGCCTGCTCAGCCGCCGTTCGAATTGAACAATCTCCTGCTCGCATGCGCTCTTCTCCATCTCATACTGCTGTTCGTCCAGCAGCTTCCCCGATAATTTTTCTTTGCGCAGAGCAAACAAATATTTCCGGTTATCGGCGACCGCTTTGCTTACTCTTTTGATTTCCGCCTCGATGTCCGAACCGCCGACCTGAATAAGCCCCTTATGCTTCTCCACCAGCTCCTCGGCCGAAGCCGCCTTGCGGAGCATTCCGGAAAAAGCCGTCATGATTTGATCCTTGAAAGGCTCGTATGGGAGCCAAATATCGTTATCACACCCCGCATCCCCTTGTCTTCTGCGCCTGGAGCAAACGAGGTAGCGGTATTCCCGGCCCCCCTGCTCCCGATCGGACCGCTTACTTACCGATTTCGCGCTTACGATCGCCGAACCGCAATGCCTGCATTTCATCAACCCGGCAAAGACGTTCACCTTCTGACGAGCTCCGCCCCGCTGCCCTCCTCCGCGTTCCAACCGCACCTTCCCCGCTAATTGAAAAATGTGCTCCTCAATGATGCCCTGATGCGTCTTCACTTTATGGGCGTATCTCCATTCGCTCCTCGGCTTTTGCACCTGAACCTTTTTTCGCTCGGAGGTATCATGGACGTTTGTGTACACTTTTTTGGTCACATATTTGGAGGATCTGTTTTTGCCGACGTACGCTTCGTTTTGCAAAATGCGCTGTACCGTCGTCGCCCCCCACTTTCCTCCCTTCGGAGAAGCGATCCCTTTTCGGTTCAAATAGGCCGCTATCGATTTCTCGCCCATTTGATTGGCCGTATACAGCTGAAACATCGTCTGCACGACCGCCTTCTGCTCTTCATTCGGAACAAGCACTTTAAACCCGTCCCGGACCTCTTTGTCATACCCGTAAGGCGGCCTGCTCCCGGTAAAATTGCCCTTCAGCGCCGATTCCCGTTTCCCGCGGCGGGTGCTTCTGCTGATTTGCTCGCTGATCGATTGATTGATGCTGGAAATGATCGAGAACAATAGTTCCCCGTCACGGTCCGAATCGTAATGGTCGTCAATCGAGATGAGACGGATGCCGAGCGCATCCACAAGCTTCCGCTTCAAGCTGACCGAGTCGCCGATATCCCGGGCAAAGCGCGAGAGCGCCGCAAAAATGATCGCCTGAAATGCGCCATGCTGCGCGTCCTTCACGACTTGCTGAATCGCCAGGCGGTCCGTAATCGTCGTTCCCGACTCCCGGTCTTCGTAGACGAGATGCTCCGCCGTCTCCCATCCCATATCTTCAGCCCAATGCTTGCAAGCGGCGATCTGATGCTCCGGACTGTCCTTTTGACTGTCCTTGGTCGTACTGACCCGAACGTATATCGCTGCTCTTGTCATCGCCTACGCCCCCTCCGCAAAATACAAATCCCTCTGGTATAAGCGCCGCTTACCAGAGGGATTCGGGTGGTACATACGTTTATGTGCTGCCGCTATGATTCGATCAAGCGGCACGTCCTGCTGCGGTCATTTTTTTTACCCGATGGCCGCTGGCCCGGCACGCATCCATATGTTTACGGACGGCTTGCCTGGCCAATTCGTCAATCAGTTCCGCCAAGGGCCGGCGCCCCGATTGAATGCGAATGCGAAAGGATGTGTCGGATTTTTTCCTCATGGCATTCTCCTCCCGGCATAGCTGTATTACATCGTATGCAGCCGCCTTCTTGTACCATGACAGTCAATTTTCGAATCATATTCAGCCCTTGTGACTACCGTTCTATACCGGCCTCGACTGCGGCATGACCATATACATTTTCGTTCCTGCTCCCTCTTTGCTCGTAATTCGGAGGCCATACTCTTCGCCGAACACCATTTGAATGCGCCGATGTACGTTCACGATCCCGATGCCGCCCGTTACCTTCTCATTCTTGTCGCCTTCATCGGTAAGCCGGTACGTATTCAGCCGCTCGTTCAATTCAGCCAGCTTGTCCGGGGGTATGCCGACACCATTGTCTTCCAGACTGACCCAGAACGTGTTGTCGTCTTCCCCTGCGTCGATGCGGATGTAATGATGCGGTTCCACGCCGTCGGGGAACGCGTGCTGAAACACATTTTCCACAAGCGGCTGCAGCGTCAGCCGCACCATCTTATGAAGCAAATATTTCGGCGGCACCACTGCATCGATCTCGAAGGGATGGTCAAACCTGTGCTTCATGATGACCATGTAGGTCAATACATGTTTAAGCTCGTTGGCAACCGTGATCTCTTCCAAATTGGTTTGCACGGAATACCGCAGCATGTAAGCCATCGCCTTCACGATTTCGGTTATCTCTTCGGAGTCTTTCAGAGCGGCGTAGCAAGCAATCGTTTCGAGTGTGTTGTACAAAAAATGAGGGTTGATTTGCAGCTGAAGCGATTGAAATTCCGCCTTTTGCCGTTCCAGCCTCGTCTCGCGGTTTTGCAGCTCCGCTTCGTACACCTGCTTGACCAATTCCGACAACCGTTTCACCATCAGATTGTAACGGAACGTCAGTTCATCAATTTCGTCCTTCGGCTCATGATGTTGGACGGGGATCGTAACCCAGTTGCCTTTCTCCGTTTGACGCATACCGTTTTTCAGCACGCGAATCGGACGGGTGATGGAGCGGCCGAACCGCTGCGACAGCCAAATCGCTAATACAAGGGTCACGAGGCCGATCCCCAGCGTTGTCGTACGAATGCCCGCGATCGGCCTTTTCAGTTCATCCATCGGCATGGACACGACCAGCGTCCAACCGGAGTAATCCGACTTGCGGCTGACGAACATCCGCTTCTCATGCTCTCCCTCGCTCTCGAATGTCTGCAAGTCGGATTCGGCAATTTTTCGTCCGATGTTTTCCGGCACTCGGGTGCCGATCATCTCAGACTTCGGATGGTAGACGATCTCTCCGGCTTCATCGACGATGAAAAAATATCCGCCCTGGCCAAGATCGATTCCTCCCCATAGTGTCGAAAGTTCCTTGGATTGCACCTCGAAGGCGAGAATCCCGTTATATTCCGGCGAAGTACGGCCTCTGATTTTGCGAGCCAACGTAATGACGCCGTTCTTCCATTCCGGTATGATGCTTGCATTGATGGCGCTTAAAGAGCCGTTGTCTTTCGTTTTTTCCTTCAGCATGGCAAGCCGCTGCTCCATTTCGTTCTGCGTGAACGAACGATCCATTACGCCGTTAAACGCGTGGATCGAATTGCCGGCGTAGCTGATAATATAAATATCGAGAATTTCCGGACTTCGGATGAAGATCGGCCTCATGCCGTATTCTCTGATCGACGAAAAATAGCTGTAGTAGTCGTAGCCTTCAAGTCGTGATGACTGATCTACAAACTGTTTGATGTCTTGGTTGGACAACAGCGAAGCCATCGAGCGTTCGTAATTTTGAAAGTACAAATCCGTCTGGTACATCGCGTTGTTGGCAATCTGCGCCATGTGACGGCTGCTTTGTTCATTGAGTTCTTTAGACGAACGGGTGTACGTAACGACCCCGACCGAAGCTAATGACAGCACGATGACGACCAGGAAGTAGATGGCAAGCTTGCGCGACAAACTCCCTTTCATTATTTAATCCCCAGCCTGCCGCGGAACTCCGACGGCGAATAACCGGTCGTTTTCTTGAACATTTTCGTAAAATGCGGGTAATCGTCGTAGCCGACTTCCGCCGCGATGTCGCTCATCTTCATGTGCGGTATGGCCATCAACTGCTGCGCCAGTTCTATCCGTTTCTTGATTCGATACTGCACGAACGTTTCGTTCGTCATTTTCTTGAACAGCGCGCTGAAATACGTTGGCGTCAAACCGACCATATCTGCGACTTCCTCCAGCGTGACGTCCTGGGACAAATGTTCATCGATGTACGCCTTCGCTTCCTTCATCGGGTCTTTGAAATTGCCGCTTCGCTGCATTGTCAGTTGGGATAGGATCTGCTTCAGCTGGCGATCGAACGCATCGAACGTTTCTTCCCTTGTCATGTAACGACTGTCCGTTTGTTCAACCGCGATGCTTACGGATTTGCGGGCCAGCCGCTTCATCAACATGCGGATGCATTCGTCAAGCAGCTCCCTTAACTGGATGACGTTCATCTCGGAGGATAGGCAATACCTTTTCCATTGTTCCGTAAGCAGGCTTAATTCCTCTGGCTTCAGCATCCAGATCGCTTGCTCCACCTGCTCGATCCATTCTTCGTACTTCGTTAAGGATAAATAGCTTTTGTTTTTCGATTTCGTCAATGTATCCAGCACTTCTGCCACATCCGATTTCGTTACCGGTTTCAAGAGGTAGTGCTTCACGCCGTAGGACATGCATTTTTGCGCGTATTCAAAGTCGGAATAGCCTGAGATGACGACAATTTGAATGTGATCATATTGATTGTGCAGCTGCTTGCAAAGCTCAAGACCGTCCATCTTGGGCATGCGGATATCGGTGAACAAGATGTCGGGCGCTTGCGCACGAATGATTTCCAGCGCTTGAAGACCGTTTGCTGCGGTATAGATGCCCGACAGCGGCACCGAGTATTGCTCCGCCATTCGAACAAGGCCTTTGCGAATGATAGGTTCGTCGTCGACGATCAGCAGCTTCATGCCCTAGTCCCCTTTCTATAAACGGGAAAAGCATCCACCCTCATCGGTAATGATCAGGGCAGATGCTCGTCAATTATTTTTTGGCGTTGGTGAAGTTGGCTACGCCGTCTTTCTTATTGTATCGTTCCGTTGCTTCTTTAATAATCTCGTTTCCGCCCTTGGCTTTATACTCTTCGATGACTTTCGGCCAATCGGAGATCGGCTCTTTGCCGTAAATCATTTTGACCATATGATCGATAATCAGCTTCGGACCGGTGTCTCCCAGCGGCGTCAGGTCAGGAAATTTGGAGAATGCTTTCAAATCCGGATAGAACCCGATACCCGGCAATCCTTCCTTGGAAAGAATCGTATCGAACGCTTTAAGCGTATCTTGACCGTCTTGGCTCTGGCTGAGCAGAAGCTTGTTGTACGTAGCATCTTGCGCTACCCAGAGTGTGCCGGAACGCCATCCTTCTTCCTGTGCGTCCTCTTTGTTAGCCGGCACTTTGTACACCACTTTGCCGTTCTCTACCGTGAAGTTTTCGCCTTCTACGCCGAGACTGAAAAACTTCTCCGCTTCGGGGGTCGTCATCCATTCGAAAAACTTCAAAATGCCGGCCACTTTTTCCTTATTCACGTTTTTGTTGATGTAGAACGTCCGTACCATCGGAGAGTAGAGGAAATACCCGCCTTTGCCTTCGCCGCCTTTCGGGGAATCGATAATATCCACTTTGGCGGAAGGATCGACCCCTTTAATGCCTGCTCTGAAGTCCTTCAGTCCTGCGGCGTTCGCAGACCACATGCCGGATTTGCCGGCGTTGATGTTTTTGCTGTAGTCCGTGGAAGAAATCGTTGCGAAATCTTTCGGGATCAAGCCTTCGTCATACATTGTTTTATAGGCTTGCAGCGCCTTTTGCGTGTTTTCTACATCGAAAAACTTCGGTACGATTTGATCGCCCTGCTTCTCGAACTGGTCCTTATAAGGGAGCACGTCGAAAGCGCCCAGGATGACGTCGGCATATTTAAAATTCTCGCGCATTTGATAAGGATTTTCTACGCCGAGCTTTTTAAACGCGCGCATGACGTTGATGAATTCGTCGACCGTCTTAGGCGCAGGCAGGCCGGTTTTCTCCAGCAAATCGGTACGGATAAACGTGCCGCGACGGGACGGATTTGTCAAATAGTCCGGAATACCGTAAATTTTCCCATTGTATGAAACCGAATCCCAAGCTTCCTTCGGCACTTTCTTGAGCAGGTTCGGCGCGTACTGCTTGAGCAAGTCGTCAAGCGGCTGGAATACGCCTGCCTCGACCGATCCGGCCATATCTTTGCCTGTCGGCAAATCGAGGCTGCCCAGCACGTCCGGCAAATCGTTGCCGGCAAACAGAACACTCATCTTTTCCCTTTGGATTAACTTAACATCCAGTTCCGTATTGGTCAACTTATTCAACCGCTGAACCCATTTTTCCTTGTTCAGATCGGGTTGTCTTTGCCCGTAACCGTCTCCGGTTGTCGTTGGAAAAGAAATCGAGAACTTTAAAGGACCATTGGACCCGGATTGTCCACCATTTTGAGCTCCGTCCTTCGTTCCTGCACCGCTGGAGCAGCCTGCGATGGAGCCCGCCGCGAGTACGGTTGCCAGACCCAAGCTTACCGCTTTTTTCATAGTACCCCTTCTTTCTCTTGGTTTCTGTCTTTATTTCGTCTGCATGGTTACGTTTACATGGATATCATATCGCAGCGTGGCAATAATCCATATTGTTAAATTTACGGACGCTTGTGTTTTTTTAAGATTTGACCGATCCTACGAGCATCCCCTTAATGAAGTGCTTTTGCAGGAACGGGTAGACCAGCATGATCGGGATTGTCGCCACGACGATAACGGCCATCTTCATTCCTTCCGGCGATAAGTTGAGCATGGAATCAATCGCCGAATCGGAAGCGCCGAACTGGTCGGTAATGACCATCTCCCGCAAACGTACTTGAAGCGGAATCAATTTGCGGTTGTTAATATAATAAATTGCGGCGGAATACGTATTCCAGTTGGATACCGCGTACATGATGCCCATCGTGGCCATCGCCGGCTTCGACAGCGGCAGGACGATGTTCCACAGCATGCGCATTTCGCCGCAGCCGTCGATTCTTGCGGAATCGAACAACTCGTTAGGCAGGTTCATAAAAAACGAGCGCATAACGAACATGTTATAGGCGCTGATGGCACTCGGAATCATGAGAACCCACAGCGTGTCCAGCAGCTTGAGCTGCTTCAGCAGCAAGTAGTTCGGAATGAGCGGCGCATGGAAAATCAACGTGATCAATACCATAATCAAGATGAATTTGCGTCCCAAATATTCCTGTCTGGATAACGGATACGCCAGCGATGCCGTAGCGATCAGGTTGATCAGCGTGCCCGCGACCGTAATGATGACACTGTTGCGGAACGCAAGCCAAATCGTCGGGTCTTTCAATATGTTGGCGTAGTTGGCCGTCGTGAAATGAACGGGCCAAAACGAAACGAGTCCTTTATTAATCGCCACGCTGTTGCTGAACGACTGGGCGAGAACGTGGAGCAGCGGCAGCAGCATCGTCAGCCCGAGTACGGTTAAAAATACAATGTTAATGACACTAAACGTTTTTTCAGTTTTACTCATAATCATATCGTTTCACCTCCCGTATGCTTGGTATTCGTCAGTACAGCCCGTCACCCGTTGTTTTTCTGCTCAGCGTATTGCCGATCATGATAAGCAGAAGCCCAACCAGCGATTTGAACAGCCCGATTGCGGTTGTATAGCTGTATTGCCGGTCTACCAAGCCCGCTCGGTATACATAGGTATCGAGAATTTCCCCGTTCGTGCTGTTAAGCGGATTGAGGAAAATATAAACCCGTTCGAAGCCGAAGTCCAAAAAATTGCCGATATGGAGCAGGAACAAAATGACGATCGTCGGCATGATGGACGGTATCGTAATCGAAAACGTTTGACGAAGGCGATTGGCGCCATCGATTTGTGCGGCTTCATACAGATCCGGGTTAATGCCCGCGATCGCCGCTAAATAAATAATCGTGCCCCATCCGCTATCTTTCCATATGCCGGAGCCGATCAGAATGGTACGGATATACGAGTTATCCCCCAGGAAATAAATCGGTTCGATTCCTAACGATGACAAGATGTGATTGACAAAGCCCGTCGTCGGAGACAGCAAGCCGACCACAATTCCGCCGACGATAACCCATGACAAGAAGTGCGGCATGTAAATGACCGTTTGCACGATTCTTTTGTAAGTTGCGATTCTGAGTTCGTTCAGCAGAAGCGCAAGAAGGATCGGGACAGGGAATGCGAATACAAGGTCGTATAATCCGATCAACAGCGTATTTTTCAATATGATCAAAAATTCCGTATATTGAAACATTCGTTTGAATTGGTCGAGCCCGACCCAGGGGCTTTCCGTAATGCCTTTAAAAATGTTGTAGTCTTGAAAGGCAATCGCCGACCCAAGCAGCGGTACGTATTTAAACAAAAGAAAGAACACGATCCCCGGTACCGAAATGAGGTACAAGGCGAAATATTTGCGCACGAATACCCATCTGGCTCTCTTCGAACCAAAACCGACGCGAGCCCGATCCGAAGCTTGAATTTTACTTGCCATTCTCCACCCTCCTCCAGTTCATGAAGCCTATTGTAGTTGAATTGTACTTTGGAGGGCGCTTGGCGGGCAATGGACTTGTTTGTAGTAAGTTGTGTTTTTTTATGATTATGTATCAACGACCGGACGCTACTTCCAACTGCCGGTGTGTTTCAAACTGCATCACGTT
>NZ_JBHSRV010000044.1:0-8271 GCF_042659105.1 Paenibacillus allorhizosphaerae
TTAACGCGGCTTCCGAATTATGACGGCTTTCGGTTTATAACTGGACATTTTGCTAAGTAGATCGTTAACCCTCTTCTGTGTAATGGGACTTAGAAAATGAAGCTTTATTTGCAAGCCAAATTCATTCACGATTATGCACCTATGTTTGTGTCCTAAAACGATTATGCACCTATGTTTGTGTCGTGGCCTCGCGACACAAACACAGGTGCTTTGAAATAAAAAATCCCCGATTGACGGGTTCTCAAAGCACTCATGTTTGTGTCGCCGGACAAATGTCGGATGACAAGAACATTATCACAATCTATGACGCAAAAGACAGCAAGCCGATCGAGCCGGGAATGACGATGGAAGACATCTTGAAGCAAGACTTGTTCGTCGCCGGCAAAGCCGCCATGACCATCGCGGGATCGTACAATATTGAGACGCTGCTGCAGGGCAAGAATTCGCTCAAGGACGTCAATCCGGTCAACTGGGATATCGTTACCGTTCCGGTCGATCCGAGAAACCCGGAGGCTTCGGATGCGGTGTCCATTTCGAAGTTTTTTGCCGTCCATGTCGATTCGCCCAACAGGCGGGCAGCCTGGGAATTGGTCAAATATATCAACAGCGAGGAAGTAGCGAAAGCGACGGTCTCCTCGAATCCGGGCGAGCTGTCCTCCAGAACAGCCTACATCAAAGAACGAGACGGCCGCAGCCTCGAACCGTTCACGATGCTGAAAATGGCCCGAAACGGCTATCCGAAAGGCGCGGAGCCGGTGCCGGCGTCGTTCTACTCTGCCTTTGACCAAATGGCCCAAGCGGAGGTGCAAGCCGTCGTCGAAAGCAAAAAATCGGTTGACGAAGCTCTCAAAACTATGCAGGAAAAAGGCCAGGACATTTATGACAAAGCAAAACGAGAACAAAAAAATACGGAACAATAAGGGCAGGGCTAGCCGGGTAGGGAAATCGAACAATGTCGGAGAAGTCAAGACGATGGACAAATGGAATCGACTGGACGATGTGCGGTATTTTAGCATCGATTTATTTGGTTTGGCGCATCGGTACCGTCGGCGATTGGACCTTGGAGTGCTGGGTCTTGCTTTTGATTTGTCTGATAGGGGTGCGAAAGGACCAGGCTGACGTCGAATGGATGAAATTTTTGGCGGCGGGGGTTCCGTTTCTGGGGGTTCTACGTCAAAGTCCGGTGCCGTAGGTCAGCCTCACTTTTTCCTGCGCCGCGTTTACCTTTGTCGGAGTCGGAGGAAGCGGGCGTCGATATCGCCATGCAGGACGGCAAGCAGGACATCCATGAGAGTTCGTGGTCAGACAGTAGAAATGGATGGTTCAACTTAATACCCTCGGAGCCATTGGTGGTATTGGACGTCCCCTTGCATGCAGGGTTATCCGACTCCGTCAGCCAGCATGGTTTACCGCCAATGTTGCATCCCTTCCCATAAATCATTCCGTCAAGCCTTTCATTATAAACTCCACTAGGTATTTCATGAGCTGTGGGAAAACATTGGCTGCTCCAATGATCAGGAAAGACACTAACGGATGTGAAAAAACCTTGATTCGGGCACGACCAGCCGTGACCCAAACCAAGGTTTAATTTATTTTATCCCGTTATTATTCGTAATAATAACCGTTCGGGAAGAAGGCTCCCACTTCACTTCCGCCCCCAGTGCCTCGCCGATTAAGCGGACCGGGACCATCGTATGGCCGTTCACGATCTGCGCCGGCACTTCCTGCGTTTGAGCCGAACCGCCGACCGTGACATTTTTATCGCCGATTTTCAAATACACCGTCGTCGTTTCCTTTCTTGGCTGTCACGGATTGTTCCCTTTCGTTCCAGTCGATCGTGGCACCCAGCTTCTCAAAAATCGCCCTTAGCGGCACAAGCGTGCTGCCTTCGACGATAACCGGAGGCTGCTCGAAGCTTTGCGCGGTACCGTCAATGGTTACCTTAATGGCGTCGGTGCCACCTGTGGATGCTTCGAAACTGAAGGTATCGATGCCGAATACCGGCGTGAAATCAACCGACGTTACGATACTTTCGCTGCCGCCGCCACGCGGATCGGTTGTGGTTTCTTTCAGCAATATACCGGTTTCTTTGTCGAACCATTGCTCTCTGGCCGGGACGACCCCGTTTTCCACTTTCTCGATCCCTTCGGCATCCGTGAATTTTCGGTTCAATTGCTTGTTTGCACCAGACAGGTGATAGGCGGCCCGGCCAAGGAGCGTTTCTTCTCCTTTAAAAACCGGAGCTTCATTATCTTCTAACAGCAACTTAAGCTTTTGCTTGGATATGTTGGAATAGCTGTACCATTCCATCCCGTTCAGCTTTACTTTGCTTGTTTTCCCTTCCGTGATGAAAACTCCGTCATCTCCGTTGATGATCGAGGTGCTCATCGTTTTGCCGCTTCCGTCATAGTTGATCTCCGATCGGTACCGGGCATTCGGAACATCCTGCCATTCCTTGAATAACACAACTTTGCTCGTTCCATTTTCAAAGGTGGTCGTCTCCTTCCGCTCCACGTAAAACGGGAGCGGCTGCTTCCCTTCGATTTCATTGGCGACCTGCTCAAGGGTTAGTACGCCGGCTCCGATTTCTGCCGGGGCAGCTGACGCTCCATAAAGAGGCAGCGCGATGGTAAGCAATGCAAAACCTAGTCCTGCGGACAACCATTTTCGTTTGTTCAACATCATCATATCCTCCATTTTCTCCATATAAGGGATTGCGGCGGTGCTGATTTTTCGCCCCGAATCATCGCCGCTTGGGCTGGACGAAAACACCTCCTTATCTTAAGGCGAAGCAAAATCGAATTCGGTTCACCCATGAACCGAGTCGCCGTTTCGTTCGCCTATAAGGTGTACGACCCAAAAAGAGGAGGAGCAAACCACAATGAAAAAAACTACCATTGCCGTATTAAGCGCAGCCGTATTATTTGGAGGACTTGCACCACTGGCCGTTCGGGCCGATGCAACCGCCGTTTCCGCAAACCAAACCGCCGCAGTGCCGGTTGCCACTCATGACACAAAAACCTTCAATTTGAACTCGAACATCCAAAAGCAGTACGGCGGGGCCACATTCACGTTGAAGTCGCTGTCGGCCACTCCGGAGACGACCGAATTTGTCTTGGCCCGCCACGTCCCGGATGGGATAGCAAAAGATGTCGATGAACAGCTCATGAAAATGCGGTATTTGGTCACGGACGACAACGGATGGATTTACGAATACCAAAAGGCTAGTGAGAAAGGACAGGAGCAGCCGGATGGATCTTTCGTGCCCCACTATACCGAAAATGTGAAGCCTTTGCAGGGGAAGCCCAAGGAGCTGACCATCAGGCCGTATGTAGGAGGCTGGTACGACGATACAAGCACGATGTTCTCGGATAAAGCAAATGTGACAGCGCCATTGACCGGTCAATATCCGCTAACGCTCGATCAAGGCAAAATCGGCACCATGTCGGTAACCGGCGTGGACTTCGGCAAGGATAAAACCCTTCTGAAACTGGCGATCGCCGGAGAAATGGCATCCGTTCAGAAGACGGGCACTTGGCTTGTACAAAACGGGAAGCAGCTTGATGCGATCCGCACGAAATTGGTTGGCGTAGAGGACGGCGTCTACCAATACGAGCTTGAATTTCCGGCCGTGGACTCGACAGCACAGCTTAAGGTGCTGACCAAGCGCATGACGCCTGTGACGTTCCTGAAGGAGCTGGAGATGAAGGTTCATCTTCCACAATAACGATAACAACCCTCGAGGGGTTACACTCCACGCGGGTTGTTTTTTTTGCTACAGTCCTTTGCCTACAGGCTGAATCGTTCTCAATACTTGTGCGGCGGCCTTTGGGCCGATCGCGGACGCAATGACCCATCCCACCTATCTGACCCAGCGGAAGCGGACCGAGTTGGGCGAAGAGTACCGCAGGCGGATTCGCAGCGACTTGACGTTTATGAACGAGCGGCTCCGCACCGAGCTTTGGCAATCATTCGAGGTTGCTTGCTTTTCCGTACAGGGCGTACAATTAAGAGACGCTTCAAGCGGCGGAGGACGCAGGCATCGGGCTGCTGTTTACGATCCGGGAGGGCATCAATACCGCTGCGGACCGGCTGGTGTACCGGATCAATGCAGGCGAGCCGTACATGACGGCCGACGCCTTGATCGCGACGATATGCAAGTATCATTAAGAAAATTTTTTGCGGAATCAATGAACCGGAGCCCCGTTTCGTTCGCCTATAAGGTAGAGGAAGTCAGGAAGGTGACGTAAATGGATCAGGAAAAGCTATATATAAAGCAGTGCAGGAACGGAGATAAAGAAGCTTTTTTCAAGCTGGTTGAGCCGTTGCTAGGCCGCGTCTACAGCACGTCGGCCGCGATACTGCGTTCCTCGCATCTGGCGGAGGATGCGGTGCAGAATGCGTTGCTCGAAGCGTATCAAGCCATAATGAACGGCAAAAATATCCGCAATTTTAAGAACTGGTTCAATCATTTGACCGCCTGCCGCGCGCTCGATCTGGCCAGACAGCGTTCGAAATTGGCCAGCCGGACCGGCGATCTGGAGGAGATTGAAGTGCCGGATGAGCAAGCCTCCCCGATCGACGCGCTCATCCGCAAGGAAGCGGGCCACGAGCTGCTGGGATCGGTGATGTCGCTGGACGTCAACCACCGGACAGTCGTCATTTTGTACTATTACCAGGAGCTGTCGCTGGATGAAATCGCCGATGTGCTTAGCGTGAAGAAGGGCACGATCAAATCGCGGCTGCACGCCGCCCGCTTGAAATTGAACGAAAAAATGATGCAACCTAATCCAAAGCAGGTGATGGAATGTTGAAATCAGTACGTGATAAACAAGTCAAAGAAGAGCTCGCCCAATCGCTTCAAGAGCTTCCAGTCCCGGCATCGCTGCTTCAATTCGCTAAGGACGTCCCGGACATAGCAGAATCGATGCCTGCTATCCCGGCCCGTAGGCCAATCCGGCGGCGCAGCAGGAAGGCGCGCTTCACCATTGCCGCGGCCTGTGCTTTGGCCGTAGTCGTTTCGGTCGGCGGCGCTCAGGTTTCCCCGACGTTCGCCAATATGGTAAAAGGCATTCCCGGCTTCTCCGGCGTGTTAAGCTGGCTGGATGAAGTACGGGGCTATGACGGCGTCCGCAATGCGCGCTCCTATGGCTATGAACCGACCGCTCCTGTCGTGAAGCAGTTCGGCGACGTCACCATCGGCATCAGCGACGTCTATTTGACCGGCGATAAGCTTTCCTACAAAACGTTCGTCAAGTCCGACGAGATTAAGAAAAACGCGTTCAAACGGGAAAACGGCGTTTTGGATGTAGACCAGAGAAAAATCACGAATTTTAGTATCAATAGCTATGACTTCGAGGAAGCTATCGGTCAAGGCAGCGGGGGCACCATCGAGTCCAATGACGCAACCCAGGAGCCAATCCAAGTCGAAACTTCCGAATTGTTCCTGACGCCGCAACAAGTTAAAGATTTTATAAACAAGAACCCGAAGGAACTGCGGTTTAAGGTATACGAGCATCCTCCTGGAAAAAGCTCAAAGTTCTTGTTCGATATCAGCGTGCCGTTCGATAAGGCGCAATGGCGCGAAGATCTTATTGTTCCGCTTCATCAACAGGTCGAGGTGGCCGGAGACTTCGATCTTCCATCATTTACCTTGGATCAGCTCAAGATCACGCCTACGAATACGCACCTTGATGTGAAAATTGGGCAGGGCGCAACCCATTATTTGAACTTTGCTTGGTTTGGCAATAATTCACAGGAGTTTGACCCATATCTTACCGATGACAAGGGGAACAAATACCCGCTTTTGGCGGATAGACCGCAGAAACAATATGACAGCCTTGCTCGGCCTGGCGATTGGGACGGCAACAAAATGGAGTTCATGTCTTCGCCGTATTTCGACCCATCCGTGAAACGGCTAACCTTGCACCTGAACGGCATCCATCTTACGGAAAAGACGCCGAGCGCCTCATTTACGTTCTCGTCCAGCGAAAAGCTTCCGAAAACGGTACGCTTTAAGGATAAACAATTTACGATCCTCGAAAGCAATTATAAAAATGGTTACCTGTGGCTCAAAATCAAGAAGGATCGTCCGGAAGACGTCCGCTTGGGCATCCAGTTCGGCATTCCTGAGGATCTCAAAAAAGCATATACAGAGAAAATAGAGAATACACCGGAATTGAAGGAATTGTACGAACAGCGTCCCGACGTTGCGGTAATCGAGGGGGTGGCGCGTTCCGAGCGGCCGGAGGATGACTATTTCGAAGCCGGCATTAGAACGCCCGAGCAAGACTCTTACGAAATTACTATGCTGCGCGACTTCAACCCGATCCCGCTGAAAAAAGAGATTACGTTTGAATTTAGAAAGTAGCAGTTTTAACCTTGCCGATACTTTGCACCATCGCTTTTATTGAAGCTTCCCCGTGTTTTGAACGCGTTCATGACGGAATCACACCGGCATGATGCTGTCAAGGCACGGGGGTGTTTTTTTGGGAGAAATAGCAGCATGAAATGTCCTCACAAATCAAAACGAGCTAAGCATGAATTGCAAAATATGAATTCTTTCACGCCACTCAGTGTATCGATGAGAAGTTTCGAAAAGCCGCAAGCAGAACAACAAAAATCTTTACGAAGTTACGTCGATCAATACGTGTCCCGACTTACAATTTAAAGAAACAACATTTTTTCACCCATCACAGATATGGTTTTTTTCTGTCGGGAATGGGATAAAGTTCTAGTCAAATTCCCGTGACAAGAACTTTATCCCATTCCCGACAGATTGCTCGAAGTGGGTGAAGCCATATGAAAAATCTGGTTTTTAGGTTATCGAGTAACGATAGTTCAATACCAAAACGGCTGCCGCGGGGCAGCCGTCATTGCGCTATACCAGCCAATAGGTTGTCAATAAGAAACCATATACAGTTGCTTATGCTAGCTTCCGGCTCGCCGGCTGCGCCGCCCCGCCCCGGGCATTCACGTTTGGGCGCTGAGTGCGTATCCTATCGGGAAAGGATTTTGATTCGCGGAGGGATCGACGGTGGGATACTACGTAACGGTAGAGCCGGGGGTAAAGCTCTATGTGGAGGACATCAACCCGGCCGGAAGCAAGACGATCGTGTTTCTTCATGGCTGGCCACTCAACCATGACCAGTTCGAATATCAGTTCGACGTGCTGCCAGGCATGGGCTACCGCTGCATCGGCATCGACTGGCGTGGCTTCGGCAAGTCGGACCGACCCTACGGTGGCTATAATTTAGAGCGGCTTGCGGACGATATCCGCGCCGTCGTCGAGGAGCTGCAATTGAAAGATTTCGTACTCGCCGGACATTCGACCGGAGGCGCGATCGCGATCAAATACGTCGTACGGTATAATGGTGGCGGCGTATCAAAGCTCGTGCTGATCGACGCGGCGGCTCCTCGCGGCTTCACCAAGGAGACGGCCGCGCAGCTGCTGAAGGAGACGTTGAACGACCGGGCGAACATGATGCTCGGCGTGACGGATATTTTCTTCTTTCGGTACATCACCAAGCCATTCTCGGACTGGTTCAATAGGATGGGCATGCAGGCCGCCGGTTGGTCGACGGCCGCGATCATCGTCATGCTGCGGGACTTCGATTTGAATGCCGACCTGTCTCGCATCCAGGTGCCGACGCTGATCGTGCATGGCATTCACGACCAGGTCATTCCATTCAGCCAGGCGGAGGAGATGCATCGTAAAATTCCCCATTCGCAGCTCGTGCCGTTCATGTACAGCGGCCACGGCTCGTTCTACGATGAACGTGACAAGTTCAATCAGCTGATGTGGGAGTTCGTCGGGACTGCGCGGCGATGAACACCTCACCGCGGGAACCGCAATAGCACGACGACAGGCAAGTTGAGAAAACGACAGCCTTTATGCCGGCTGCCGTTTCTTCGAGTTTATTAAGCTATTGTTCCCAGTTACATCAAAAGATCTTGGTAATTTTGGGGGAAGTCATCCTTATTTGGTCCTCTAAGATGTTCAAAATTTTTAAGCTCAACTCCAGCTGCCGAGATCCGGTATGTAAACACATCTTCGCCAATAGGGATATGAGGCCCGACTGTTGGGTGCGCATCAAGTGTGATTAAAAAATCAAAACCACGGAAACCATTTACCCTTTCAATGTGCTTCACATCCACAAAGTAAGGATAAATATCTGGTGATCCTGGTACTGAAAATACATCTGAATATACCTCAGCAAGCTTCTCGCGCATCTGCGGTAGTAGAACCAAGACAAGCATATCTTGAAGTTG
>NZ_JBHSRV010000045.1:0-6749 GCF_042659105.1 Paenibacillus allorhizosphaerae
ATTCGGGTTGGAACGAAGCATAAGACCACCGCCTTTACAGTATAGTTATATTATATCATATTAACGCGGTAATTTGATAAAGATATTAAAGATAAAAGTAGCCTGTTGAAGTTTTTCAACAGGCTGACGCTACTGACATACTGTTGTCAGTAGCGTTTTTTTATAATCGGAGTAAGTAATCGTAAAAGAGTGGGATATAATGCGACGTATTTTGGCCCACAATGATAGGATGCGGTATTGTATCATTTATAATAGGAAGGATGGTATCTCGTGAATTTTGCTTCAGTACGCATCATTACCGACGACGTGGATCGTCTCGTCGAGTTCTATGAGAAAGTCATGGGTGTTACGGCGGAACGCCCCGCGCCAATCTTTGCCGAACTCGTTGTGCCATCGTGCACTCTGGCGATCGGCCACTCCCAGACGGTGCAACTGTTCGGCGCTGGTTCCGCAGTGGCGGCCGACAATCACACTGTCATCATCGAGTTCCGCGTCCACGATGTCGATGCCGAATACGAGCGCTTGAAGCCGTTTGTCGACGAGTGGGTAAAGGAACCAACCACAATGCCGTGGGGGAACCGTGCTGTGCTGTTTCGCGATCCCGACGGCAACCTGGTTAACCTCTTCGCACCGGTGACCGAGGAAGCGATCAAAAGGTTCAGCGGTAGGCGTTGACGGACAGTTGAATTGAGTGAGGGGAATTTCGTAATTTGTAATTTTACTGACCGCTTCATAGAAACAGACCATAGCAACGAGCTATGGTCTCTTCATTTTATCTAGGTTCTTCATTATTTATTGAGAAATGGATCTATTTCGCAACCCTCGCTGATGCTGGCAGCCTATTTGTAATTGTGCTATCGTCCCCGTTAACATTCCTGTAGGCGTTAGCAGATTCAATTTGCAGAAAAAGAGACGCCCCGCTAGGATGAGTATGTACTGGGTTGCAGCCCTCAGAACTCACACCTAGGAGGCGTTATCATGAAGTCTAGACTAATTAAGGCTCAAAATCAACGTGTAGAACGAATTTCCACTTCCACTCTTGTCGTTGGCATCGACATTGCCAAGGAGAAACACGCTGCACATGCCATTAATTTTCGAGGTATTGTCCTCACCAATCGCCCAATTATGTTTTCGAATGAGTTTGACGGTTTTGAGTATTTAGAATGTAACATTCTGAAATTACAGAAAATGCACGGCATGAACGACGTCGTTGTGGGAATGGAAAGTACCGGTCACTATTGGTTCAATATTGCCAACTGGCTGGTAAATCGAGGTATTGCTGTTGTCCTTGTCAATCCAATGACAACCAAGCGAAATAAGGAAAACAGAGATAACTCTCCCTCAAAAAATGACCCAAAGGATGCACTGGTCATTGCCGATGCCGTGAGCCGCGGGTACTACACGCCCTTCTCACCAAAGGAAGAAGCGTTCCGCCGCATTCGGGTAATCGTTACAAACAGAGAGCACTGGGTTGTTGAATCCGGGCGAATTGAGAACCGTATCCACCGCTGGCTGGACATCCGTTTTCCAGAATACAGAAAAGCATTTGAAGATATTTTTAGCACTCGTTCATTAGCCACTTTGCGTCGTTTTCCAGCCCCTTCCGACTTGCTGCAGCTAACTCCGCAACAAATCGTGGAAATCTGGGCAGGATTGAACTTGGCCGAACGTAGTTCTGGTAAATACAAGGGGCAAATCAAGCTCACGAAACGAGGCAACTCATTACTACGTAAGCACTTGTATTTCACTGTGTTTCACCTCTTATCTCATAATCGTACATTCCAAGCCCTGCATAAACACAATGTAGAAGTGAAGCGAATGACGAAAATGCAGTCCATGATGAAGCTGATTGGGAAATTGGCTCGGATGCTTGTAGCCATGGCGAAAGAAGGACAAGAATTCTCCGCAGATAAGGCCCAGTTACCGTTAGCAGCTTAAAAAATAAAATCGCAACCAGACACGTAGATTGGCTCATTCTCAGGATTTCACAAAGAAAGCACGGAGTACCGAGATCATTACGCTTTAGGGCCTAGACCCGTTCCGTTAACGTTGATCGGACTCCACACCTTGGATAGATAGGACGAAGGAATGTGAGGGCTTAGACCCGTCGAGATTTGGGAGAGTAAATCCCAAGGACCTTGTGGAGAGAGACGTGCAGAAAGCTTTTAAATGGAAGATGTTGTAAATATGTCAGCACCTTCTGTTCCCGCATGCGCTCAAACGGATCTGCCCAGCCGCATTATCCACTCATTTAAACTCCTATTTAACAGGGTGCGTGAAATCCTGCGAATGAGCGAGCATTCGTGAGAAAACTTAATCGTACCGAGGGAGTTCAACGGATCCCTGTTTACTGAGTTCATTCAGAGCATTCTCTTGATAATGAGCTGCAGAAGGAGGGTTTTAATATTTCTTTCTTAAAATTATTTGAAGAATTGCCGATAAGGAATATATAACCAATAAAGGAGAAATCGAATGCATACTTTCTTTAAAAGAAAGATAATAGTTGTTATGGCTACACTATTGATTTTTACACTAGGAAATGTATCGGGGTTATCGGCAAGTTCTTCACTAAAGGAAATTAAAGCCTATCTAGATGAGAGCATACACATTGTTGTCAGAGGAATTCCATTTATCGCAAACGATGATGAGGGTAAACCGCTGACCCCAATTAATTATAATGGAAATATTTATCTTCCACTGAGAAGTGTCGCTGATGCGACTGGAATGAATGTTGAATGGGATGATTCTTCAAGAACAGCGAGAATTGAAGAATATAAAAATAACATAAACGTTTCAGAATCTAAGTATATGCTGAAATCAAATGATAATAGAGTCCAAATTACTTTACCAGGAGACTGGGAAAAATTTGCAGAAGTTGAAGTACAGGATGGATTTACTCTATCAGCAAATTTTAATGATAGAAAGGATTTCTTGGCTATTGTTAGAGAAAAAAAAGACGATACAAAAAGTAAATCGCTGAATGATTATTCGATCAATGCTCTAATGGGAATGAAATCAAGAATATCAGAAGAGCTTATTAGTAAGCCTATCATTCAAGGGTTTCCAGCGAAACAATACGAGATTCAAGCTTTAATAAATTATAAACGGTTTGTATATTTAATTACTTATGTTGAAACCAAAGATTCGTTCTATAAAGTTATTTTGTATTGTACCCAGCATCGCTATAACCAAGTTAAAGATGTCTATAAAGATATTTCAATGTCATTCAAAGAAATTAATAATAATTAAAATAGAGAACACTGAGGGTTACCTCGGTGTTATTTTACTTTCTTTGTATTCCTTAGAACCCTTAAACTATTCTGCCCTTTAGCTTAACGACAGAAGGAGCAGCTGCCGCTAAAATGGAACCGCCTTGCATCCCCGAGGGTGTTATTGCGCATATTTGTTTCGGCCTTGCACCTAATCCATACGTAATCACAGCTCTAACCTGCATAGGGCTTTCGTTCACCTCGAACACAAGATCCGCATGGCCCGTGCAATAGCAACCATCATCATATTCGGCACTAACGTTACTGAAGGATAGTAGCCGAACACCTTCTTCTTCATCCAATTTCTTCCAAGCGCTTTCCTTGCTGCCCGCTGTCTTCTGCCCTTCCCAGCCAAACAGTTCCGCAGCTCTGTTGTAGTTTTGCTCCTGGACTGCTTTCAGGAATGAAACGGTTTGCTTTTGTATGCCTATTGGGTTCCAAAACAAGGTTACTTTGTATAGCAAAAACATTATGCACAACAACAACCCCAGGCTAGATCAGATCGAATATACGTGTACAATCCCGTAATGACGCAACAAAAAAGCCGCCGTTTTTTTCCACGGCGGCAGTATATATGTTATTCGCGTTGTCCCCAGAGAAGACTGCGCAATCTTCGATCGCTCAGCCACAGCGCTCCCCATGCCAGTATGGCCACATAGACGGGGAACAGCAGATGAGACCATAATGGGTTATCCACCCTGAGATGTGTGGCCACGGCGCCTCCTAAGAAGCCTGTGAGCAGCAGCGCCCCTAAGAAGCGCGTTCGCGGTATGGCATACAGGATGGTGCAGAGCAAGGCTAGAACGCCCATCGTTGTAAGGTGATGCTCCGCAAAGCCTAGCGTGACTGAGCCGTCTACCACTGCCGCGGGCTTCGCCATTTTCCCGATCCCATCGAACAGCATGAACAGAATAACAATCCCGCTCATGATACGCGCTGTCCACAGACGCGCTCTAGAGATGTCGTGTACCGGCGTTTTCCCTGTCTTCGTATTCGTCTCGATCATCGGACTTCCTCCGTGTATTTCTTGAAATTGTTCAAAATCGCTTGCCATCCCGCATGCTGCATGTCAATGGAATGCGTGCTTTCCGCGTCGAAGGTTTCGATCACCTTGGTTTCGTTCCCTTGCTTTAGGAAGGTGATCTCCACCTTTCTCCCATCCTCCAAGGTGTACACAATCTGCTCAAGCGGCTTCACAACGTCGTAGGTTCCATAGAAGTCAAAACCCATACTTCCGTCCTTTGCTTCCATCCGAGTAAGAAACTTGCCTCCCACCCGCAGATCATTCTCCGCCCTTGGAGCGTGCCACGTGTCCGTTGCTTGATTCCACTTCGTGATGTGCTCCGGCTCGGACCAGTACCTCCATACCTTTTTTACTGGCGCCCCAATAACAGCTTGCACGGTTACTTTCGTCGGCTGATTCGTTTTCATTGTAAAAACACCCTTTCTTATTATTGTTTTCACTTCTGTAGACGAAGCCAAAGGGCGAAATTCATCGGTCTAATCGATCCGGAAGCCCGAATCGGGCAAATAATTTTCGATTGATAAAATTTTGGACGTGGAATACTTTGTTGTCTTTCACTTCTAAGATGTGAATTCCCCAAGGGACCAAGCTGTCCTCTTCCCTGCTCCACATATATTGCGCTAACGCGGGGAAACCGCCATTCGCCGTAACCGGTACAAACCGGGATCCCTCGCAATGCCAACGCGTAAGCGTGAAGAACTTGAACAAATCGTCCTTGCCGCGCACCCACATAGGGAAGGGCGGCATCGACATCCGACCCTCTTCATGAAACAAGGCAACCAGGGCATTGATATCGAATTGCTCGAAGGCTTCCACATAACGCGACAGCAATTCCTGATCAGGTGCCTCTTCGCTCCTGCCCAATTCATCGGAACGGAGTTGTTCCCGCGTAAGCGTATCTCTGGCCCTCTGCAGAGCGCTGTTGACCGCGGCCGGCGACATGCCTAACGTCTCTGCGATCTGCTTGGAAGGCCACTCAAATACATCCTTCAAAATTATCACCGCACGTTGACGGGGAGGCAAGATCTGTAAAAGTGTAATAAAACAGATATGCAGCGTATCTTTACGGATGAAAATATCTTCCGGATTATTCGAAAAGTCAGGGGCCGGCCAGATCCAAGACGAATCAGGCAGCGTCTCGCGAGGTTCGACAATGGATTCCGCAGGGCCGGAGAAGTCTACAGGGCGAATGCGGCGTTTCGCTTGTCTTAGCTTGTCCAGGCAAATATTTGATGCGATCCGATAGACCCACGTTTTAAATGAGGACTCCTGTCGGAAGGAGTTCCAGCTTTGCCAGACGCGAATGAAGGTTTCCTGCACGGCATCGTCTGCGTCATCGATAGACCCTAGCATCCTATAGCAGAACGAGGTTAACCCCGGCTTCAACTCGTCAAATGACTGTAATTCTGCGGTTACGTTCATTGCGGTGTTCACCCTTCAAGGAAAGAATTCTTCAATACTATAATACCTATTGAAGAATTCGTTTGTATATAAAAAAGAGTAGCGCCACCAGATGATGGGCAACTCTTTCTCCTGAGGTATGGTTTACATCTCCGCGTAGACTGGAAGGTCATGCCGAACTTGTCCGTGACGTCGCCGAATCCAGGGCTGAAGGATTCCTCTTGAAACGGCATATTGACATGGCCGTCTTGCCGTAGAGCATCGAAGATCCGCTTTGACTTCTCTACATCGTTCGTCGTAATGCAGATCGTCACCCGTTTCCCGGTTTCGATCGGCGATCCCCAAGGCGCATCCGAGCTCCGATTCACCTACTCTCAGTTGCAAGGGAAAGAATCTCGGCACTAATGGTTTGCTCGTAAAACTGAATGGCTCCCTTCTGTAAGACTCTAAATCCGCGCATAACTGCCAGTTAGCGGGGTATAAGTAGCCGATCCGGCGGACATATATATCGCCTGGATCCAGCAGAGGTCCCTCAACGTTTATGGCATTTCACTTCGTTTTTTGACTATTTTGAAACTCTCTCCACCGATCCTCACTACCAATAAAAACTTCCATTACAGGCGGATGATGTTCAGTTGTTCCATTAGCATAGTGCTCATCCCACGTTACGTTTTTACCAGGATGAACTAACTCCCGATCAACTTTTTTTCTATTGCCTGTGAGATCTACATAGTAAAACTCAGCTGTGCCCTCTTTAAAATTGCTTGATGTGTTTAAAACCCCTGAAGTTGGGATTTCATACACATAATTTTTTGAAAAGAACCCATCCCTTTTCAATGAAGGATATTCTTTTTGTTCGAATCTAACTTCAAATACACCTAAGAAATTATCTGGTAATAAAAAAATCAATTTCTTAGGAAAAGACAAATCTGTTTAGCCCCCTAAAGAACTTGGACACTAAGAGTGTGTATGGATTACACTATTAGTGATAGGGGCTGATGACATGACGAGAAATAAGCATTCTAAAGAATTTAAGAAGCAGGTCGTTAAAGAAG
>NZ_JBHSRV010000046.1:0-5805 GCF_042659105.1 Paenibacillus allorhizosphaerae
AGACTAACGGATGGGTTCGTGACACCATAGCGCAACGACCTTCCTCACCAGCCGTAAGAATAGTATAAAACGTCGCACCAAAATTTTCATCCTCTGTGGCGCCCGACAGGGCATGGGGGGCTAACGGAGAACGTTAGTTGAACGATTTTAAACAACTTTATTTCTAACCCGGCCCCGCATATAGGTCGGGTTTACTGCACTTTTTGCGACTATTTTAAACAACTTTATTATCAGGGAATACATCGCGGTCACTTCCGAGCACTGTTCGGGATGCCTGGTCTGGCGGCAAACTACTTGCAGCGAGGGAGCAAGGGCCTTCGTCGGTGCAGCTGGAGGATCTGGGAGACCGCAGCTTCTGGTGACGAATCAAACAGCATTCCCCAATATTAATAAATAATCTAGTAGATGAAAGTACATGGGACTGCATAGCTTGTTCCTTATCGGTGGGACGACATTTAGTTCTATACGGGAACAATTGTTTGTATTTGGTGCAAAACATGGTATGCTTATGTTTAATCAAACATGATTTCGGGTGAGAGCATATGCTACCGATTATTCGCATTTCCGTACGTGCACTGGTCGAATACGCGTTTCGCAGAGGCAGTCTGGAGTCTGGCTTTCACGCGGCACGCGACGTTCTCGTGGTCTATAAGCTAGACAGGCTCGGACGTTCAACTCAAAAACTCGTAATCCTTGTTGCAGAGCTCAAGCAGCGAGGTATAGTGTTCGAGTTCGTAACGGATCGGATTGACACTACTACGGCCATGGGCGAGGCTATATTGACCATCATGAGTGCATTCGCGCAGCTGGAGGCCGACCTAAATAGGGAGCGCACCAATGCAGGCCTAGAGGCAGCAAGAGCACGAGGACGCGAGGGAGGCCGTCCCGCAGCTAATACGGGAACACTCACCCGAGCGTTGAAGCTCCACGCCTCCAAGCAGCACAGTATAAAGGATATTGTTGATATGACAGGCGTAAGTAAGTCCGTCCTATATCGGGCGTTGCAAGCTCAGTCCTAGCGACTGGTCTTTTTACGTACCCCGTACCATGCCTCCTTCCCTATATTGCAGCCTGCAGAAGGGCTCTGCAGAATTTGGTCTCATTTCTTACAAGACTTGTTACCACAAATGTGCGTCAATGTTATCAAGAGGTCAAAGGGTGTCACGTGTTAGTGTCATGATAAACAAAAAAAAGGACGCCATTTAGACATCCTTTACTATAATAACCGCACACGTTTTACCGTTTAGGTTTTGCTCTTCAAACGTGATCCGATCCCCACCGCTAACGAATGAGATTCTTTATGTGAACAAACAATTCGCACGCCATCACAAATGGCAACCATCATCTTATCGGTGGAGCGATTGGTATAATTGGTCTAAAAATAACATTGTCAATGGCTATAGACGCAAAAGCAGTCGAATCACGTAAACCAATAAAGATGACGGGTTCTTGAGCACCTAAAAGTGGAACCGGAATGGTTAAAATAACTTGACGCCATATACGCATTCCTCTTTGAAATCGAAAAGTCGATAAAGGAAGTTCATTCGTGAAATTATCAGCTGCCGAATAAGTCATAAATAAACTTCCTGTCGTGACAGGGGTTATTCTTCTCACATAAAATGAAAGTCTATAATTTCTACTTACATCTAAGGGAAGGGTATTTTGAGCAATTTCTGGTGCAAATCTACCATTGAGTTCACAATAATTGGTTCCAAAAAGCGCGTTTCTTGAATTCTTAACCAAAAAACCGCTACCGTACCAAGGATCTAATGTGCTATTTTCGAAACCGCCATTTCGAATAGCTCCCCACGGGGTCAGCTGGTTTGATTTAAAATCATTTTTTCGGAATTTCCTCTTATTTTTCATATTATTTATGATTTTTTGTATACGCGGACTAATTTTGGTTATTTTTCCTCTAACAACGAGTGGTGGTAAAGACAAGTACCGAACTATTCTTCCAGTTTTTTTCACTATTTATCACCTTCCTTATTGATATTAGTATATTTACAGTTACTAAAATTAACTGGATGAATGGATATAATGAATGTGTGGAATTTAAGGATCATACTGAGGGCAGTTCCCTGTTCGTCATGAATTATTTCCTTTTTAATTTTTTTCACAAATTATGGCACCCCTTGTCGTATTTCCTCATAATGTTACACGACTTTGAAAATTCTGGAATAAGAAAAAAGAGCCGCACAAGGCGACTCCTGCACTTACTCGTATTTAACAGCCTCAATTTCGCGCATAGGTATGAACGTCACGCCGTCCGCCTGTCGCATCTTTAACGTCCATTGATTGAGCTCCTCAACCGTACCGCGTAGCGAAGCGCCGTCGTCCGTTTGGACGGATACGAGCTGCTGGGCAGAGCTTAGCCTTCTTCAATGTTTGGCTTATGTGTTCCATTACCCCGTCCTTGCCTCATCAGCGCGGCTCCCGGTCGGTATAGTTCCATTCAAACAATTCCGTTGTCCACAAGGTTTGTATGGTAGCCCGAGTGCTTCCATTTCGTTAGCTAGCTCGTCGTAATTGTTCGAGCAATATTTCGGATGCTCGTCCGTAATTTGTCGGCCATTTTCTTTATGCTTCTCAATGTCCAAACTGGCGCAGCTACGCGCGCAATGGATTACGTTTTGCGTCGACCTGCTCCTCTGCGAAAGCGTGTTGATATTCAAAACGAATACCCAACGATGAATCTGGTTAACGGCACTGTTCAACCGTTTGGTAACGGTATCCCGATTCGCCATGAGTATCCGTAGCTCCTGGTAGGCTTCCGGAAGGAACCGAACAGGGGAGTAGTATCCGTTTTTGACCATATCTGCAATAACAAGGGCATCCTTGCGGTCGCTTTGGATGGCGTATTGTCGCGGTGTTCCTTGTTCTTTTTGACAAGGTGGTGATTCACACGGACAGCTTCAATCCCCTTTCCTTGAAGCCACTGTGCTAGAGCCAGCCAATAATGGCCCGTAGGCTCCATACCGACGATGACCTTGCTGAGCTTGTATGACTTGAGTAGATCATGGATCCAGCGGCCGAATAAACGGAAACCATCGTCATGATTTCCAAAGTCGATCGGTGATCCCAGTGCGATGCCACGATAGCTGACTGCTCTGGCAACATGGGTTTCCTGGGCGATATCTACACCCACAACAAGATGGATAGAGGTAATGTTTTCTATGAGTTGATTTTGTTTGTCCTGTGCCTTAAACTTCATGATAGAGCGACCTCCTGGATGGGCTTTTTGAGGCTTTTGACCTCGTGCGCAACCCCATCGTACCGAGGCGCTCGTTTTTGTTCAAACTCCAAATTTTTCGTTTTACAGGAATTCTAATGAAGAACGATAGTGCAATCATCAGGACTGGGTCAGGCGCCGCGGCGACTCGCTCATGATCATTAATGTAACTGGCAGGATAGTTGAATAACTATCTTGCCTATTTGGTTAAATTTGGTGTATTCTGGAAGGGAACATATATTCTTATTAAGAAAGGATAAATGGTTATGTGGAAGAGAATTGAATGCGTTGCAATATACACCAGAAAACATCGAAAAATCAGTAGAATTTTATCAATCACTTGGTCTAAAAAAGGCTTGGGAAACTTATCAAGATGAAGAGAAAAAGTGGAGACTTATTGGTATGAGTTATCCTGAAGGAAATTCACAGTTAGTTCTAAAGAATAACCCAAACCTTAATTTTGCTGAAACAGAGGTAGTCGTTGAAGATGTTATGGGTACTTACGAATCTTTGAAAACAAATGCAGATGTGAAATGGATTCGAACTCCATTCCGTAATCCTAATGGCGGACACGTAGCTGTAATGCAAGCACCAGACGAAAATGTTTTTATTATAGTTGGTAAATAGGGTTCTATTAAGGAATTGAGCGAAAGACTTTAGAGTGTAGGAGCTTCATTCTTGCGGCTCCTTTTTGGTTTATTGAGGTAACGGGCAGTTTAGTGCAACAGTTACCTATCACTGCGAGCCCCAAAGCAGGAAATACTTCAGAATAGTAGAATTGGAATACAAGGGAAATCAAGGGGCGTGGATGGTTATGAACATTCAAAGGGTATTTAACCAATTACCTATTTTAGAATCCGAAGAATTAGTTTTAAAAAAGGTTGAACTTAATAATCTTGAAGATGTATTCGCAATTTTCAGCAATGATCAAATATTTAAATACTGTAGTATTTTACCGAAACACAATATTGAAACTGTAAAAAGCATGATCGGACATTTTGAACGCGACTATGATAAAAAAAGCGAAAGTTAAATGGGGAATATTTTTAAAAAAGGCACCAGAAAAGCTAGTAGGTATAATGGTGGCGAATGATTTTAATCAAAAGGTAAATATGGTGACGATTGGTTACTTTTTGGCGGAGTCATATTGGGGAAAAGGGATTGCTACAAAAGCAGTAAATGTACTTGTCAAATTTCTATTTGAGACTGTTAGTGTTAATAGAATCCAAGCAGAAGTTATGCCTTTAAATGAGAATTCTAAAAGGGTGCTTCTGAAGAACGGATTCATTAAAGAAGGAACTATAAGACAAGCCAATGTATGGGCAGGAAAAGGAATTGTGGACTTGGAAATATACAGTATTCTCAAAGAAGATTACAAAAGTTACTCTTGAGCTACCATGAAAGATCGGATTAACTTTCATGTTCTGTGGTGCAGCGCAGGATGCATGGATGGCTAACGGGTAACGATAGCTCCACGAGACAATTACGGCAGCCGGCACAAGATCGGCTGCCGTTGTCCGTTGAAGTAACGGGCAGGATAGTTCAATCATTTCGCGAATACTTCCAGCATGGATTTTTGTGAAATTCATATATAAGACGTTAGACGAAATTACGGAAACTAATGAAATAGAAAAAGCTAAGGGAATGAACTAATGAGCACAAGCTTCGATGTATATATAACATCAGATAAGTTGCCATCATATGAAGCTCTAATAGATAGAGCAAATAAAATATTAGAATCCAAGTTGCATTCTATTGGAATTAAAAGATCATTTAATTTTGATATATCAATGAGAAATAAAGAAGGCTTAATTCAATTTGAGTTATCCGAGCCTATCGAGATTTCTGACGATAATTATTTATGGGTTACGGTCAATGATATTGATGGTGGATTTTGTATATACCAGCATAGAAATGATCAAATCTATAAGGACTTATGGAATGACGAATTTAATAGAGTACAATCCCGTAAATTTGAAGACGCAATAAGAACAAGCTTAGAGAAGGAATTTCATTGGAGTGTAGTTAGATATATGGGAACCGATCCTTTTTATAATCTCGCATATGGTTTTTTTGCATCAGCTTTTGCAGAGCTGACCAATGGGATAATATTCTCTGATGATAATGCATGGGAATATAGCAAGTTCCCTTGTTTGCCAGATGAATTTAACAAGTTCTATTTTAATCCAGATTCAACTTTTGAAAAGGATCATCAGGAATGGGCTTTAAGAAATATAGAACACATAATTAAAGAGCTAGTTGAGTGATCTCAAGAAGCCCGCAACTTCACCTAACACCACATTCACGCATCGGGGCATTCGCCCCTCGGTCCGCCCGAGGCATTTCAGGATTAAACTAACGGAGAACGATAGCTGAATAGACAACTAAGACGCGGCTGCCGGCATCGATCGGCAGCCGCGTTACGCTAACGGGCAGATTAATGTAGTATCCATCGAACCTGATTCAAGCTAGTGCACCACACCACATGCAAGATTTGATCCGACCTGTTTCATTTTTTTGTATCATTAGGCTTCTACACACACATTTAGGTAATCACCTACGTATCATAAAAC
>NZ_JBHSRV010000047.1:0-5449 GCF_042659105.1 Paenibacillus allorhizosphaerae
GACACCGAGCGGCCGTGGCGGTCGCCCACTCCATCATGACCATTGTTTACCATCTCCTTACGCGCGGCGAGGATTACAAAGATTTAGGGAGCCACTACTTTGAAGAGCGACAAAAAGAAACCATAATAAAGCAAGCGGTTCGAAGGCTCGAGAATCTTGGTTTTCAAGTAGCTCTCACCAACTCAACCGCGTCGTAACCTCCTCCTTTCACATAAAGACCAGAAAGCACAGTTTTTAAAAAAACACAAAAGCTGGGCTTAGTTTCGTATTGCCATTTTTTTATCTAATGCTATGAGAAATTTTCGGGGTAGCGTAACGCGGCCACCGATAGATGCCGGCAGCCGCATTCGTACGTTTTTATGAAGCTATCGTTATCCTTTAGTTCAACAACAAACTCCTTTACTTGCGGTACGGTTCTTCGCGATGTTTGTAACTGCAAGTTTAATGCCATCCTTTACCGGTGGCCCTTTTTTGATTCAAGAATAAACATAGACGCATCGTGTCCCATGAATATTTTACTTCCAGTATAAAAAGTTTTGAATTGAATATCCCTATACCCTATTTTAGTCATAATGTCGGTTAGCTCTCCTGGATTAAATCCGTTATGAACAATATCTGAAACTATTTTTTCATTTTTATTAAAATCTACGATTAGTAGATGTCCTCCTTCATTAAGAACATCAAATAATCTTGATAAAACTAATTCAACATCATGAATATGGAGAAGAACCTGAGCCATAAAAATATAGTCGGCATGTAAATCGGATAGACTTTCCTTTTCAAAGTCAAAGCATAATGTATCTACATTCTGAATATTAAAAACAGTTATTTTTTGCTTTATTTGATTAATCATGTTTTGTGATGTATCCAGAAAAAGTATAGAATTAAACTCGTTTAACAAGCTCATTCCGACAAGACCAGTTCCACACCCAAAATCAATAGCATTCTTACTTTTAGCGTCAACTAAATAATTACGGATGGCATCGGATGATACCTTTGCCATTTGGATTCTTTCAGGAGTGTCATATATATTAGCTATCATTTCAAACTTATCAGTATTTCCCATTATTATCTCTCCAATCAGCTTTAATAAACAAGCCTGAACACTAAAAAAACTTGTCCTTATTTAGGATACGATTCTGCATATCACATTTCAACTAATCTGCCAGTTAGGTGAACAAAGTATCTGCAACGACAATAAGCGATGGATCGGTTCCATCGCCGCGCTATCGTACTCGTTTCTTCAATGAAACTCGTAAGCATAGTTTCCTAATTTTTCTCTAAAATAACAAGTGAATAAACTGTTGCTCCTCCCTCACCACCTGACATTGCACTCTGAGATACAACCTTCCATCCTTCTTGCAAAAGTTGATTTAATTCACTTAAGTTATTCTTTTTATCGTTAAAATAATGAACTACGATTGCCTTTTGCATGAAATACACCTCCAGATGCCCCATTATATCATACATATTATTCCACAAACCTGCCCTTTAGTTGATTGCCCCCATTTTACTTCGGCAAAAGGGTCAGGTTCTTGTCGTCCGACAGCAGTAGTAAATTGCGAGGAAATATGTACAAAAAAAAGCGACTCTTTTGAGTCGCCAAATTTGCACAGGTATTATTTCATAATCTAATCAAAATTGCCGTTGGGATAGAATTGAACCTCAAAAGAATTAGCCGTGTCCTTATCTTTAAAGAGAGTGGCTTCCGCATAAACAACATTTTTATATGTAATTTTCACGAAACGTGTTTTAGCAAAATTTATATCGCCTCTAATATTGTTTTTCAAATGGTCAAATATCATTGATTTCTTCGTAGTGTCGGACAAGGCCTTATATCTGAGCAAGTCTTTGTCGTTAGCAATGTCTAATATTACGATTACCTCATCTGAGCCTAATGTAGATTGTTCTTTTTGAGTAATTAGCTTTTCTTTGAGTCCAGACATTACAGTAGCTCTATTCGACTTTTCACCTTCATATTGAAGCTGGACAAAATCTTGCCACAAGCCCTTTTTACCTTCTTTTGCTTGCTTCTCTAACTTCAAAAATTCACTACGATATTTTAAGCTTAAAGGAGCGGTTGAAGTACCGCTTGTAGTAGAGGTCTTTGCATAACCTTCAGAAAGCATAGTTTTGTTGAACATTTCATTTTCAAACCAAACAAACGCTACAAGTGTATTTGTCTTAGTATCCCTTTCATATTCATCAAACTCAAGAGTAACTTCTTTGCCTTCAAGTCTTTGTTTCGTGTATTCGAATGCTTCGACTGAAAATGGTTGTTTTTCATTACCTTGCTGCTCAAAATTTGGAGCATCAATGCCACTAAGTCTTAGAGTATCTTCTTTCTCTCCGAATTGAATTTGAAGCAAGTCACCTTCTATTACTCATATTACTTTTGCTATAACGGGTGCGGTGATTTTAGCGGTATTGGTTTCACTTATATAGGTTACTTCTGCACCAAGCGATTCCGAAAGAAGTCTCAATGGAACGAATGTTAATCCATTAATAGTCAGCGGTGCAACATCAGCGATTATTTCGCTATTATTTACAGTTACTTTTTTATCATTTAACGTTAAATTAATTTTTTTATTTGACCGAACAACCGTGATTGTTTGTAGTTCCCCGTTCCAAGTAACCGTTGCTCCAAGGGCTTCAGCGATTTTCCGAAAAGGAACCATTGTTGAGCCATCAACTGTCACAGGTAGTTGTTCAAAATAAATGGGATTATCATTAAGAACTATCTTTATTTTAGATTGTTCATACTTAACCCCGCCATCTGAGTAAAGAGTACAATTCCAAATTCGTTTGTAATAGTCGGTGTATTCTGTACTTCGTTGAAATTCATCGGTTACATGTGTGCAGTATGAAGCTGGTTCTTTTTCATTTTCAATAAATGTAGATTTCTCAACTGGTGCTAATGGAGTCGTATCTTCATAGCTATCAGTATCATTTGAGGAAGACCCTGCGCTGCTACTGCTACCCCCCCCATGATAATGATACCCTGTACATAATCCCTTTGCTTTTGATTGTGCTGAACAGTTATGCCCCCCGTTAGAATCTGTTCTTCCCGGATGTGCGCTTACGAAATTCGATAATGAAAACATTAGAATGAATCCAAATAAAAGAATCGTTCTTAACATACTCTTTTTCCTCAACTTCCACAATTATTCTTTTAAATTATTACTTCTCTGATAATACATTACTCAAACCTTTATAAACCCATTAAGAATGCCAGGATACCACTAGAGACTAATAGATAAAAGGTTTCAAACACTCGTATGGGAGCTTTGATACTTTGTATAAGTCGATATAAGACAAAAAATATCACTCCAAAATAAATTGAAATAAGCAATAATAGCATTTATCTCTCCTCCACAAAACTGCCGTCCAACACTGCAGCCTGTGATGGTGTAATCATATCCATTAACAATCCTGTAGGTGTTAGTAGATTCAATTTGCTGATTCTACCTCTGCCCAGCATTCTACTCACAAGCAACACCATCGCCGTCCCGGTCAAGTTTCGTGCTGTATCCGGGGTCATCTTTACGAATAGGCGCTTTACCGGCTGCTTTTACTTCTGCGCAACTGTTGAACTGAACTCGAGGTTTAGGTCCTGTTTCCGTGGCAGGTGCTACTGGAGTAGCTGCTCCACCGCCTTCAAGGACGAATAGAACCCGAGTCCCGTCAGTGTATGCCTCTAACTGATTGCCAATATATGACCCAGACCCACGGTTATCGGAAGAAGGGACATACTCAACGTCCGCGCCCGTCCCACCTTCAGCGCACATTGCCATCGGCCACTCGTCACGATCGTATCCGTCTTTAGTAGGTATTCCTTTTAGTGATTCTTGACGATTTTCATCAGCCCCTTTGCGATCTATGGTACAAACAGCTGATTCACCTTTTTCTATTGCCGCCTTAATGTGAGCTGCGGTTCCGGGGTATTTATATACCGGGAATGTAAGGATAACATCATATTCTTTTGTAAACAACGTAACCGTACTCGTCTCTCCATTCCAGCCGACAATAGCGCCAAGAGCTTCGCTAACGAAGCGAAGAGGGACTAGAGTATTCCCTTCAACGATTTGACCAGGAACACTAAGAGTAATAGGTATTTGATTCTTATAGGCTTCTTTGGCTCCTACAGTTAAAATAATAGTGGTATCCCCTTTAACCGCGGTAACCGTTTTTGAATCCCCGTTCCATTCTATGGTTGCTCCGAGTGACTCAAATATTTTTCTTAATGGAACCAGCACGCTTCCATCGATATTCGCCGGCGGTACTTCAAAGGAAAGCTTCTTTCCATCAAGCAGTACCGAAATTTCTGGTTGCTCTGCATTTGATACGCTAATCATGGAGAAAAATAGCGAAAACAACGTTAGAAGCAGCACGATCTTCTTTCTCATACCTCAAACTCTCCCAAATGTATTTTATTGACTAGAATTACGATCACAGCGAAAATTCGCAAGGAGCTGGCCTCCCAGGTGACACGCGGCAAGCTCCCAACTATCGTCTCGCGTTAGTTTAATTCCGAGATCCCTCGGGCAGACCGAGGGGGTATAGCCCCAATGCTTTAATATGATGTTATGTGATGTCACAGACCTCTTCGATAAACCTTATAAAATCTATTCATTCCACATTCTTGTTACTTCTTCTAATTTTAAGTCCTCGAATTGCATTTTATAGATATCTGGTTTCTTTAATTGATTCAAAAACTCCAAGCCAAAAGCTGGATCAAAATGATTCATCATCAAAGTCATTACAAGACCATGAGTCCCGATTGCTATTTTCTTCCCTCTGTGCTCTTTTAATATGGGTTTTAGAACTGAGATTGCTCTTTTCTGACAATCAGCATTAGACTCTCCACCCGGCAAGGTATAATTAGGGTCATTAAAACTCTCTCTGATACTAGACATTAACTCTACATTTTCAATAATATTAGATGCAAAATGACGTTCTCTAAGATCTTCAAATACTTTTATATCTAACTTTAAGTGCTCGGCCAATCCCTCAACACTAAGAATTGCTCGAGTATAAGGACTTGATATAATTATGTCTATTCCTTCACCTACAAGTAACTTCGTTACTTTTTCAATATCGATCTTTCCTTTTGGGGTAAGCCCTCTTGTTCTTTCATTTCCTTCATTGTATGGTGATTCTCCATGCCTAACCATATAGATAATTGTCTTCATACAGGGCTCCTTTGATGCTTTCATTAAATATCACACTGTGATTTCACATAACGTTATATTCACAAAGTTTATAAAATTATCCAACTCAGAAAAATATTCGAGAAACAATTGAACTATCCTGCCCGTTAGCTTAACGCGGCTTCCGAATTATGACGGCTTTCGGTTTATAACTGGACATTTTGCTAAGTAGATCGTTAACCCTCTTCTGTGTAATGGGACTTAGAAAATGAAGCTTTATTTGCAAGCCAAATTCATTC
>NZ_JBHSRV010000048.1:0-4858 GCF_042659105.1 Paenibacillus allorhizosphaerae
CGATGCCAATGACAAGAGTGGAAGTGGAAATACGTTCAACACGTTGATTTTGAGCCTTAATTAGTCTAGACTTCATGATAACGCCTCCTAGGTGTGAGTTCTGAGGGCTGCAACCCAGTACATACTCATCCTAGCGAGGCGACTATTTTTATGCAAATTGAATCTCTTAGCACCTACAGGAATGTTTAACGAAAAAATGTTGAATCTAGTTCGTCGGGAATGGGATCAAGTTCTTGTCACCCGACAATGCTCAACTACTATCGGTTGACAAGAACCTTATGACATAAATGACAAAAACTTTATCCCGTCATCCGATATTACACTAAACAAAAGAAACAAGGAGAATTACTTGTTCAGTATTTCAAAGAAGGTTTAATCTCTTGGGAAATCAACTTTCATTATATCCATGAACAGTACCTTCAAAGTTTCTCCGCTTCTTTGGACGTGCACCTTTTCTGTTCGTGAATCCATTATTGTAATCAAACCACGTACTGGTTCTTCCCATCCCCAAACCGTTAGCACGATTTCGGAATTTTCTAGTTTCGCTTCAGTTAATTGGTTGGCGAGTACAAATTCATCTCGAGTAGGTCTCTTTAATACCTTTGCCTTTCCCAAGTTGAACCCCCTAATATAAAGAATTAACCATTTATGCCTGATACACCATATCCCGATTTTTACCAATTAAACTCGCCACTCTTCAGGAAGCAATTGTATGTATTTGGGCTGTAAATACCGATCATCGACAAGTACGAGAGAACCACGATCCCGCTCCGATCGAATCAGCCTGCCGCCCGCTTGCAGCACCTTGTTCATGCCCGGAAAAACATATGCGTAATCAAAGCCGTCCCGTCCTGTTCTGTTGTAATAGTTTTTCATCAGATCACGTTCCAGTCCGATTTGTGGTAGCCCAACACCAACGATAATGACACCGGTCAGCCGGTCCCCTTGCAGATCGATTCCCTCCGAAAATATGCCTCCCAATACGGCAAAGCCGACTAACGTCCTCGCCCTTCCCGCCTGGAACGCGTCCAGAAACCACTCCCGCTCCTCTTCCGACATCGTATTGGTCTGAACAAGGATATCGGCGTCCGGAATTTCCTCTTCGTACGCAGCCACTCCGGCCTGCAAATAATCAAACGAAGGAAAAAAGACCATGTAGCAACCATTACGCCTGCTGATCCGCTCGCGAAGCAGTGATCCCAGTCTGGCCATCGAGCTTTCACGGTCTCGGTATCGCGTCGATAACGCCGCGATACTCACCTCCCATTGGTCCTTCGAGAAGGGGGATGGAATCGCAAACGTATAATCGTCCTCCCCGGCACCGAGTACATCCTTGTAGAAGCCGAACGGGGACAGCGTTGCCGAGAAAAAAATTTTTGCCCGATAGCCATTGCTCATATGTCGCAGCAGCTGCGACGGATCTAGGCATAGCAGCTTCACTCTGACCTCGCTGCGCTCGACTTCGGCATAGGTGACGAACCGTTCATCCGCCAGCTTCGCGATTCGAAGGAAGCTTTGCGCCGCGAAATAAACATCTTTCAAAAGCGTCAGTCCTTCTTCTTCCCCGCCTGCAACAAGCGTCTGCTCGGCTGCTTCGGCAAAAGACTCTAACCGTTCAAGCAAGCTCTGCGGCGGACCGTCAAGCAGCGAATGCGTCCGCTCCCCCACCTCCTTGCGCAGTTCGATAAATATTTCATTCAATGCCTTCGCCGCCTGGGCAAGCTCTCGTTGCTTGCCCCTGCTTTCCCGCTGAAGATGGAGAAAATCGGATTTTACTAGCTCCGCAGAAAACATGTCCCTTGCCCGGTCGACCAAATTATGCGCTTCATCCACCAACAGAGCGGTATGCTTGCGCTGCTCCTGCAGCAACCGCTTCAACGACACACGCGGATCGAACACATAATTATAGTCGCAGATGACCGCATCCGCGGCGTATGCCGCTTCTATTGACAGCTCGAACGGACATACCCGGTGTTTGTGTGCATACCGTTCAATCACCTCGCGGCCCATCGATGCCTCACTCTCCAGCATGTCTAGCATCGCGCCGTTAAGCCGGTCGTAGAAGCCATCTGCGTATTCGCAGTACTCCTTCGAGCAGCGCACCTCGTCCTTGAAGCATACTTTTTCCTTCGCCGTCAGCGTGACGGTCTTCGTCCGTAAGCCAGCATCCGCCATGGCGCGCATCGCATGCTCCGCCGCAGTCCGGGTTATCGTTTTGGCCGTTATGTAGAAGATTCGTTGAAGATGCCCTTGCCCGATCGCTTTAACGGCCGGGAACAAGGTCGAGATCGTTTTGCCGGTTCCGGTCGGAGCTCTTGCGAATAAATCTTTCCCTTCGGCGATCGCCGTATAAACGGCACCGGCCAACTTACGCTGCCCTTCCCGGTAGGCCGGATAAGGAAACGGCAGGCTCCGCGCGCTCTCGTTCCGTTCCTGTTCGTGCTTGGCCATCAATCTTGCATATGGTGTATATACCTGCAGCATTCCAAGCACTAGACCTTCCAGTTCCTCAGTCGTCTGCTCCTTCCGAAAATGAATTTGTTCGTCAGCATCCAGCTGCACATAGGTCAGCTGCACACCCAGCTTCAATAAGCCTTCCTTCACGGCATACATATACGCATAACATTGTGCCTGCGCCCAATGTTCGGGGTGCGCGTGTTCCTCAATACGTTTAATATCCTGCAAAGTGGACTTAATTTCTTCAATAGCGACAAGTTCGTTCTCCGGGAATCGGATGCCATCGCAGCGCCCTTCCAGCCGAAAACGCAAGTCCCCGCATTCGAATTCCTGCTGCAGCGGTACTTCCTTGAGGTCCGATTCTCCGTACGTCTTTTGCAGCTTCTGATGCGCAAGCGTCCCTTCTGAGAACGTAGGTGCCGCGTGAAAGCCAGACTCCAGACTGCCTCTGCGAAACGCGTATTCGACCAGTGCACGTACGGAAATGCGAATAATCGGTAGCATATGCTCTCACCCGAAATCCTGTTTGATTACGCATAAGCATACCATGTTTTGCATCAAATGAAAACAAGCGTTCCCATATATAACTAAATGTCGTCCCACCGATAAGGAACAAGCCATGCAGTCCCATGTACATTCATCTACCAGATTATTTATCATTAATATTGGGGGCTGCTCTTTGATTCGCCACCAGAAGCTGCGGTCTCCCAGATCCTCCGCTGCACCGACGAAGGCCCTTGCTCCCTCGCTGCAAGTAGTTTGCCGCCAGACCAGGCATCCCGAACGGTGCTCGGAAGTGACCGCGATGTATTCCCTGATAATAAAGTTGTTTAAATAGTCGCAAAAAATGCAGTAAACCCGACCTATATGCGGGGCCGGGTTAGAAATAAAGTTGTTTAAAATCGCGTTCAACTATCGTACCCAGTTAGTTGAGCAATGGAGCCTGCACAGTGAGCGGATCCGATTATACCAAACTACAAAATCTCCCGATTGGCGAGCATAATCGATTCGGCCTCGTCCCAGAGCCGCGGTAGAAACTGCAGCACATCTTCGGCACGACGCACAAGAGTGTCGGACGAGGTGATGCCGAGGTCGATGACGAATTCCTCAAACGCCGGAGCTAGCTCAACTTGTAGTTTTGGGGCATCTGTGGAGAGTATTTTGTGGCACCGGGCGAAGGTCGCCCCGATCCAGAACACCGCTTCGCGGTGATATCCATCGCGGATAAGGTTACGGCTACCGTCAATCGCAATCGGTCGTGAAGCGGCGGTGATGTCACTGCTGAAGAAGAATGGGGTCTTGGCGTGCGCCGCGGCGACGTCGAAGGTACGGGCAAGCGCGCTCAGATGATGGCTGGTGCGCTGCGAGGTCCAATGCTCGCAGCCCAGCAGCCTCAACAATTCCGGATAGATGTCGGTTCGCCCGAACTCCTGAAGCATGTTGTACACAGCCAGGTAGCGAAGCCGCACGGTAGGGTTGCGAAGAGCTGCGACGAGAAGGACGTGTGTGGTGACTCCGGTCATGAACAACCATGCCATAATCTGGTCATGCCATGGTGCAGTCAGATCGATGTTCCGTAACCCATGCTCTATCTTCTGCCTAACGTTTTCGCAGCGGCGCCACACCCATTCCCTCTCGGCAAAATGCCGCGACACCTTCTGCTGCAAGCCGCGCAGCTGTCCGGTAGGATCTGCAATGATGGTATCCACGCGGAAGCTGCCGGCTAGGTGGTACGATGTCAGAACCTCCTCGGCAGAGGCGATCTCGTTCCACGTTAAGAAGGTTATTTCGATCAGCGCATCACGGTAGATGAACTTCCCCAGTTTCAGAGGTGGTTTTGCTTCAGAGGTAACAACGACAACATCAATGTCGGAGCCCACTGACATCATCACGTCATCCGGCTGACCAACCGTCGAGCCGCTGAAATACGCCCCCATGAACCATGCTTCCTGACTAGTACACTGCATTACCCACTCCGTTGCTGCCGCTCGAGCCGTCCCTATTTTCATGGATTATCCCTCCGATCCTATATTCAAGCAAGAGCTTACCATAAGCTTAATGGATAAAACAGTCTGTTTTTCCAGCTGTTACTTTGGTATTATTAACTTAAAGCAAGGATAAAAAAATTGCCCTCAAAGAGACAGCCGTGATCAGCTGCCTCTTTTTGTATTTACTGAGCTATGCTGCCGTTAACGGAAAGAAAAAAACCGTTGCCGATAAGCAACCGTGATTGAGCTATCGTCACCCGTTAACATTCCTGTAGGCGTTAGTAGATTCAATTTGCAGAAAAAGAGACGCCCCGCTAGGATGAGAGTATGTACTGGGTTGCAGCCCTCAGAACTCACACCTAGGAGGCGTTATCATGAAGTCTAGACTAATTAAGGCTCAAAATCAACGTGTT
>NZ_JBHSRV010000049.1:0-4634 GCF_042659105.1 Paenibacillus allorhizosphaerae
AAACTCGCTCGGATGCTTGTAGCCATGGCGAAAGAAGGACAAGAATTCTCCGTAGATAAGGCTCAGCTGCCGTTAGCAGCTTAAAACTAAAATCGCAACCCAAACACGTAGATTGGCTCATTCGCAGGATTTCACAAAGAAAGCACGGAGTACCGAGATTATTGCGCTTTAGGGCTTAGACCCGTTCCGTTAACGTTGATCGGACTTCACACCTTGGATAGATAGGACGAAGGAATGTGAGGGCATAGACCCGTCGAGATTTGGGAGAGTGAATCCCAAGGACCTTGTGGAGAGAGACGTGCAGCAAAAGCTTTTCATGGAAGATGTTGTAAATAAATTAGCACCTTCTGTTCCTGCATGCGCTCAAACGGATCTGCCCAACCACACTATCTACTCATTTAAACTCCTACTTAAACATGGTACGTGAAATCCTGCGAATGAGCGAGCATTCGTGAGAAAATCCTTATTCTCTGAGGGAGCTAAAGGGCAGGATAGCTTGACAGAGCGCCACTGCAGAAAACATTGGAAAAGAGACTACATATCGATAGAAGGTAATGGATTATTTTTACAGAATGTATTCTTTGGAAACTGTTGAGATTTATCATTCGAAAAGGCAAAGTGATGGGACAATATACGACTGATTCCGTATGAACCTAACTAACATCTGGAGGGTGATGAGTATGTCAGAGGAGCTGCGAGCTGTACTTGGGAAGTGGAATCAGGTGCACAGCCGGGTGAAGGAGCAGAAAATAACGGTTCACGCCTGGCTGGTCGACGGGGAACCTGTATCGGTAAGCGAAGGCAAAGTGCTGATCGCTTTTAAGAGCGTCATGCATAGAGAGACTACGGAGAAGCCGGCTAACAAGCAGCTTGTGGAGCAGGTGATGAACGAAGTGTTCGGGCGACCCTACTTGCTCACCACTGTTATGCTCAAGGATTGGAAGAAAGCCTCCGAACAAATATGAACCACAGTTTCCACGCGCTTGTTTGAGTAGGAAACTATGGGACCTTTGCTACCATTAACAAAAGGCAATACCATTGAAATTTTCAATTTATCCAGGGAGCAGACGCCGCCGTGAAGTGACCCCCAAAAGTTAGACAAATCATTTTATTATGCAGCTTGTAAGGTATGAGTACGGAATTGAACTGGACCCATGCCTTTTAATTTTGCCTTTATTCGTTTGTGATTGTAGTAATCGATATATTTTGCTAATTCTCGTTTAAATTGTTCAACACTTTCAAATTGCTTTAAATAGAGAAATTCGGATTTCAGTATACCAAAAAAATTCTCTATTACCGCATTGTCGTAACAATTACCTTTACGGGACATACTTTGCGTGATCCCTTTTTCTTGTAAGGCTTGACGATATTGTTTCATCTGGTAATGCCAGCCTTGATCAGAATGTAGGAGAAGCTCATCGTTTTCTGATACCCGTTTAAATGCTTTCTCGAGCATCATGGACACCAGGGAATAGGCTGGTCTCGAATCGAGTGTATACGCAATAATCTCTCCATTAAATAAGTCTAAGACAGGTGATAAGTAAAGTTTTTCGCCAAATAATTTGAACTCTGTAATGTCCGTTACCCATTTCTTATTTGGTTTTTCTGCCGTAAATTGACGGTCTAAGAGATTTGGTGCAATTTTACCTATTGTTCCTTTGTATGAACGATATTTCTTCATACGGACATGGCACTTTAAACTCAATTCTTTCATGATTCGTTGTACTTTTTTATGATTCACAGTATAACCACGGTTCACCAATTCATCTCGAATACGGCGATAACCATAGCGCCCCTCATGCTCGTCAAAAATGGATTGGATTTGTTGTATTAGTTCTATACCGGGATCCGATTTCCCCCTATTCTTCTCCCAGTAATAATATGTGCTACGTGGAATGCCGGCTATCATAAGTAGTGATTTCAATGGAAATTCATGCCTTAACTCAAAGACTATTTGCAGACGTCATCTGCAGCCATCTGTCCTTGAAAATTAAAGATAAGCAGGAAATCCTCGAGACGATTGATGTTAAAGAACGTCTGGAGATGCTCCTGCCCATCTTGAACAATGAACTAACCACCCACATGTAGAACTTGCTTGTCCCGGGGCAGAGTGTCAAACGACACAACGGGGAGCTTAAATGAAAAAGATCCTCACTATAGGAAGAAGTGTAGCTAGTGGCAATACGACATTTTGCAAAACGCTTATAACGTTTTTACTACGTTACGCTAACGAGGAACGATAGTGCGGAGCTGCCGGGGGCAGCTCCACTTTTATATCCGTTAAAGTAACTGGCAGGATAGTTTAAGATCATGGGCGGTGAGCCGTATCATAAGTAAATACATAGTCATTGTTTTTAAAATAAGTCTTAACGATCAATTCAATGTCCTTGATGCTCGATTGATAATATCAGTTTAGAAGGTTTTATTGTAATTTGACTAATTATAGCTTGGAGTATAATTTTTGTATTTCGGGTTTAATTTTCAAACTTATGCCTAAATATCATGATAATGATAATAAACCAAGCAATTTTTAAAAGCTGCACATATATTATCGTGGCTACTCCATCAAAGAAATGAAGAGGAGAGAAATGCATGAAAAGTAGAAAAAAATTCGTAGTTGATCGTAAACAAAACGACAAGAACTTTCTTAAGAAAAAAAACAAAAACTTGATAGTTAATAAAACCTGGAAAGTAACACCAAGAGGATATTATACTTCTGTGATTATACGACCTAGAAACTTTCGGACTAGTGATATTCCAGTTCGATTAATACCTATTGATGCAGCAGGAACGGTATTTAGAAGCGGAACTTTCTGCCGAACACTTAGGAGATTCTGTGAGCGTCGGGATCCGATAACACGAAGATGCCTTAGAGAAAGGTTGGAATCTGTCCCCGTCCAATGTACACAGAGAAGAAATGGAAGAGCTGTTCTTACATTCAATGTTACAGTACCGACTGAATTTGAATCATTATATAATGAACAATTAGGAGTAAGAACGTGTATGCGAAGCCAAAGGGAGACTGTAGCAGCTTATATTTTGTCGAGAGTTTCTTTATCTAATTTAAGAGCTGAAGATTTTCAAAGCGGGCGTATTAACAATATCATTTCACAAAGTTTCCCGGTATATAGGAATGCATTGCGTACATGTCTAACAAACTTGCAGATTCTTGATCCTTCTATAATTTCTTCTTTTGTTAGTGCATTAAGATTTCAAGCTAACTTAAACGTTACTTACACAGATCCAAACTGGACAAGGGTATAGATTGGTAACTGAATCCATAATTTCTAGTTATTTTAGTATAAATTAAGTTTAGTGGGTTGACATATCGCGCCAAATTTCTTTTGCGGAAAGACGATATTAGTTGATAATAAAATCACGGCGCTTAATTCAGAGCGGCAGCCAGGAGTCCGCTTATTACCTCTTTAATCCAGACACCGGCATCCAATCGGATACGAAACAGACCTAAAAAGTGCACTTGATTCAATAAGAAAATCCCCACTTGGCCCGATAGTTCAGCAATCCAGGAGCAGTTTGCTGCAGCTGCTCCTTCTGCCGTTAAGCTAAAGGGCAGGATTCCGCAACTTGATGGTTATTCTGTACGTCTGTTATCTTGGGTATATTCCCCTTAAAAACTCTGAATGGAAGTGTTCCTGTGATAAGAAAGGTTGTTATTACTTTTTTGATATTAGGACTCGGTATTATTTCATTTTCCATTTGGAACTATGTCGATGATGATGTAAGAAGGGTATTGTTTGAACGACAACGTGCTTGGCAGAATCAAGATTTTCAGAAGGTAAAGCAAGTGTACATAAAAACTGAAACAGAAGAAGTCCTTTTGACGGAAGATAGCAAAGTCATAACGGAGCTTATGAAGGATTTAAAATACAAGCTTGCAACAAATCAGTATTGGTTAGTAGAAGCTAAAAACGGTAAATTTATCCCTTACAATAAGGGGGGATGGGAATTAGCCTTTAAAACTAATGAATATGAGAACTTGGCATTCGCAAAATACTCACTACCAGGTGACGTGCTTACTTATCAAACGTTCTATGGGCCAGTTGCCACTTTTTCTTCAAGCGAAGTATTAAAAAAGCTACTTCGAGAAAAGGAATTATTATAGTGCCATTGAAGTAGGAGATTTTAGCAGTAAAAATCTGGGGATTTAAGGAGGTTAACAATGTATTGGGAGACATTACCTAATTGGGTTTGGGCAATTTTTTACTTGTTTTTATCAACCACATTAGGGACAGCTATATGGAATGTGTGTCGAAAGAAAATCGTCAGTTTGTCTATCGCAATGGTAGTCATTACCATAACTATCCCGATAGTTGGAGTATTTAACAGTGTTGGGCGACAAAAAGGAATGAATGAATTTGAACATCTGATAAGCGAGATGAAACAAGGAGCCATATGGACTTTTTATATAATTACTGCTTTATTGTATTTGCTTTTTTATTGGGGCATATTCGTGTTCGAAAAGAAAAAATCTAAAGTTTCTTATTGAGCTACCCCGAAAATTTCACATAGCATAGATCTAAAATTGGCAATACGAAACTAAGCCCAGCTTTAGTGTTTTTTTAAAAACTGTGCTTCATAGAATTTATGTGAAATCAAGATGGTTACGAGGCTGT
>NZ_JBHSRV010000050.1:0-4315 GCF_042659105.1 Paenibacillus allorhizosphaerae
AACAATTAAGACTGGAACTCAATAATATTGATTAGGCTAAGCTAGCAGGATTTAGCGGGAAACGATAGCTCAACACAATCATCATGAGGCCGCCGTAGGTGTGATCGGGCGGCCTCATTAAGCTAAATGGCAGGATAGTGTAACAATTAACAAAGGTAAATTATAATTTATGGCGAATAGTTTTGATTAGATAATACATATTTAATCGTCGACCCCCTTTTTTAATATAAAACCTTAGCCCTGTAGCCCGTTGCTATGGGGCATTTTTTTCATTGAAGGGCAGTTTAGCATAGGATGGTGCCATTTATTAAGTCGCCATTTGGAAGAATTGATACGAAGTGAAACATTCTAAATCATAAAAAAATATTGAAACATTGCTTGACCTTAGAGTTACCCGAGGGTTTATCATGGTCCTTGTCAGAGGAATATATTGAGAAGGAGGGGTTGGGTGTATACCATTGGCGAAATATCGAAAATCGTTAAAACATCAGTCGATGCATTAAGGTATTATGACGAAATTAGCCTGCTAAAGCCCGTACACGTTGAAGAAAGTAACCGATACAGGTACTACTCAAAAGAGCAAATTAGCCAACTATTATTAATAATTGAACTTAAGCAATATGGGTTCAGTTTAGATGCCATCAGGGAACTACTACATAATGGAGCGTATTTGGACAGACAAAGGATAAAACTAGCCTTAAGTGCAAGGCTTCAACAACTTGAGATTGAAAAAAACGCTCTTGAAAAGACAGTCGCTTCTGTTATTCGAAGAATAAATGAGATAGAAGGGGATGAAAATGGAGTGAGTGCGAAAAAGATTTTGATAGTTGATGATGTAGCTTTTATGCGACAAATTCTGGGTGAAATCTTAGAAAAGCATGGTTATCTCGTTGTTACGGCAGAGAACGGTCAACAAGCTGTTGACAATTTTGCTGATGAAAAACCAGACATTGTTATCATGGATATTAATATGCCTATTATGGACGGCATAACTGCAACGACAAAAATAAAGGAGATGGACAAAGACGCAAAGATATTAGCTTTATCGGCTAAAGGCTTCTTGCCTGTAATTTTTGAGATTCTTGAAGAAGGAGCGAGAGACTTTATAGTAAAACCATTCCAAGAAGAAACCATTCTTGATGCCTTAATTAGGATATACGATGGAAATGTTACTTTTAACGAACAAACATTCCAAGCAATAAAAGAACAATTCGGAGAAGACAACACAAATAAAGAAGCAATGTCACAAGAAATGATTTCAAAAGTACTTCAACTTTGTACTCGGGAGTATCACGAACACACTCGTGAAGAAATAAAAGAGTTCATGCAGTATCAGTCCTAAATAAGACTCTATTCTATCGAGTAGGGGTTTTTCATCCAAATGATACTTGCTCAACTAACGGATACGATAGTGTGGTAAGGAAGATGACAATTGGGATAAACGAATTACAGAAAAAGGAAATCCGCCGACAGTACCGAATTTTGATTTGAAGGTAAGTTTGAATTAGGAGGGGCTAAGATGGAGCGCCAAACCCAAGAAGAAACGATACTCTCACTTTCAACTTTGTTGATCCAAAATTATGTATTTCCCGACATTGCACATCGTATGCAAGTGGAATTCACGCAACGACTGAACAACAATGAGTATGAGGAGATGACTGACCCTGCCACTTTCGCCAAAACAATAACCTCCCAGCTACAAAATACTTCAAAAGACAAGCATCTGAATGTCCGCTATAACCCGCAGAAGCCTCCAGCTGAGGATTATGCGGAGGGGAGAGATGTAGTACCAGAAGATCACTTTATGACTATGATTCAACTGGATAATTACGGGTTTACTAGAATCGAGCGGCTCCAAGGCAATATTGGCCTTTTGGAATTTCACGCGTTTATGTCGCCCGAACATGCCGCGGAAACCGCTGCCAGTGCCATGACCTTTCTTGCCAACACATCTTGTCTGATCATTGACATAAGGAAAAATTTTGGCGGCGACCCTCATATGGTAGCTTTTCTAACAACTTATTTGCTCGATCCAGCTCCGAAGCACTTGAATAGCTTTTACCTGAGAAAAAACGAGGAGATCAAGCAATTTTGGACCTTGCCCTATGTGCCTGGGAAGAAATTCGGCGGTAGCAAGCCGTTGTACATCCTAACCAGCAATAGAACATTCTCCGCAGCGGAAGAGTTTGCCTACAACTTGCAGACGATGGGACGAGCTATTATAGTGGGAGAACGAACCGGAGGCGGGGCTCATCCAGGAGGCTTCCACAGAATCAACAAAGACTTCGAAGTGTTCATTCCGTTTGGCCGTGCCATCAACCCGATCACTCAGACGAACTGGGAGGGAGTAGGAGTTACCCCCGATATTGAAGTTCCTCAAGACCATGCTTTCGAAGTAGCCTACACCACATTGCTTCAAAGTGAGCATAAACGGATTTCTGAGAATCCGATCCCAGGTGGAAAACGGTTAATGGATGAACTCCAACGAGCTATTCGGAACAATACTAATGCAGCTTCAATTGTTGGGTAACGTTAAACCAAGAATAATAAATGTCAAGGTATTAGACTGAGTCCGGCTTAAGCTATCGGGTAAAGATAGCGCAGAAAACACATTAACGAGGCCGCCGCGGGATCAATCGATCGGGCGGCCTCGTTAAGCTAAAGGGCAGTTTACAGCAACAAAATCTTGATTATAACCGTTAAATATGAAAAGAACTGCCTTGTCTTTGATAAGGGGGGAACTATGTGTTTAAAAGAAAATTATTGGCTTTTATTTGTACCATTTTAATATCAGCTCCGATTGTGGGTTTTTGTTTTATGCTCATAGAAGGAAGTACAATAAAAGAAATACCTGGGTTAATCTTTACTTATATAATTGCAATCCCAGTTTCACTTATATACGGGGTTCCTATATCAATGCTTTCCGATATATTAAACAATCAGTTTAGCGGCAAAAAAAGAGGATTCTTTTCATTAATTGTACATTTATTTTTTGGAATTTGTTTTGTTTATTTAATTATGGTTCTTGATTCAAGATTTTATCTAACTGAATTCAATATGTTCGACCTATATTTCTTAGTTGCCTCCACAATTATTTCATTCATTTTTTGGGCAGTGGACGAGATTTTGAGGAAATATTTAAATGAAAAAGTAAATTAGTTTATTAAACGAAGAACGATAGTATCATAAGGAGCAGGCTGGGTGGGCAACTCGGGCAACCTATTTAACATTCGGGCGGATTAACACCATTCGTTTTCATTTTCTTTAAGGATAAACCATTTCTGATAATGGCAGATGTTCAGGAAATTATTGGAGTTTAAAAAGGAACACTCCGTATTAAATGAGTATTATGAAATTAGGGGGGACTCCAATGAAGAATTCACTTGCGATTGTATTCCTTTTTCTATTCGTTATAGGTTGCGAAGAGCAAAGCATTACTGATTTAATCACTCAAGAGTCGCCAAAGACAGTCGTAATGACACAGGACCTTATCGCTATTGAAAATCATAATGATGGAATGGTGCGAAGGAACTTAGAATACAACTCCAAAGACAAAGGAAAAATAGCTGTCGACCCAAACTATTTCAATCAAAACAATATTAATCGGGGCGATGTGATTTACTATAAAACACCTAAAATTGATAACAACAAATATCCACAACTAAATCCGCCCGAGTATAATATTGCAAGGGTTATAGCTCTTCCAGGCGAAGAAATTGAAATTAAAAAAGGAAAAGTTTATGTTAACGATAAAAGGCTAGATACCTTCTATGGTAAGGCTCTCAGTTGGGGACTCGAAGAAGAAGAATATTTTAAGATAGTCAATAAGCCAGGTTCAGTTCAATGTGGTGAATCATGCCTGAAGACCATGAAAGAATACTTTAACATGCGAATGGAAAAAATTAAAGTTCCCGAAGGACATCTCTTTGTTATGGGTGATACGTGGTGGAGAAGTATTGACAGTCAAATCTATGGTCCTTTGCCTGTTGCCACAATCAAAGGAAAGGTATTGGGGTATGCCGGTAACTGATTGAACTCCCTCGGTACGATTAAGTTTTCTCACGAATGCTCGCTAATTCGCAGGATTTCTCCCCTTGTAATGAGGAATGAATTTCAGGAAAGTGACCCGCTATAGACTTTGGCAACATGAATGCGTACGTAAATAAAGGGGGGAGGTTCTCGACCCATATATTTCCATTTACTGCACGCATTCTCCACGTCACCCTCGGAGGTTTTCACTCCCATGTCTCAACGGGTCCAAGCCCTTTCATTCCTTCGTTACACCTGTCCAAGGGGTGGAGGCCGGTCTTGCTAA
>NZ_JBHSRV010000051.1:0-4109 GCF_042659105.1 Paenibacillus allorhizosphaerae
TGTGGGCCTTCGCGGGGGCATGGGGTCTACTGGTGCTGACCTCCCGCCGCAGGTCGCGGAGGTTCCTACCCTCCATGGCGGCGGCCTGGATCTCGTCGGGAATGCTGTTTTCCTATAATCTCTTTTCCGCCATTCACCCCGATTCGCAGTACTCCCCGGAGTACCCGCTTGCACGAGTCTTGACCACAGAGGCCGGCATTGTCTTGGGAGTGATGATGGGGATGATCATCCTGCTAGTGCTGCATGACCGCCGGCGAGCCCTGCGCGGCGAGTCCTGAGAATCCGATATGATCGCCGTGCCTACCCCTCGGATATTCTGCAACAGCATATAAATGCCCGCTGGCGGGCTTGTACAAGTGGTTCCCTCATTGCGCTAACGGAGAACGATACTTATAAAAAGATGCAAATATATCTCCCAACCAGTATGTGATTATCTTAAAGGAAAAAAGGACTAAAAAGGCTGTAATATTGATTAAGAAGATAAAGAGTGAAACTAATTTGAAGACTCTTGAAACTTTGTAATCTTAGGTGTTTTTAAAACTAATAGGCTTCATTTGCTAAATGAGAAGGGAGAATGTCTTTTGAGCTCAAAACATGAGGAACATATGAGGTCAGAAATAGCTGATAAAACTTATTTGACTAAAGGATGGGGCTATGTTGCAGTTTTTGCGCTGTTGCCGTACGCGGTTTTAAAATCCCTTTGGGCATGGGGATCAAACTCGACATTGTCAAAGAAGTATCGAATGGGGACATTGGTTTTCTGGAAGCTGCATTGGAGCGACGTACTCATCTCGAAAGTTACAGCATTGAGCTCGAGCTACGAGCGGTGAAGGATTACCTTGAGGGGGGAAGTACCAGATCTTTAAAAATAAAGATTTCTAGTATGGGTCAGCAAGAGCGCATTTCTTGGTCTTGAACAAGCTGAGTTCCACTTCGGAGCAGCAGTAGCTATGATATGAGCTTGCCTCGAGATCGGCACCACTCGTGAAGGCGTGAGCCGCAAGCTGCAACGTTTTCAGCGGAAGTGGGTGGAGACAGGACAGTTGAAAATTTTGCCAACGGATGAGCGGCCAAGCGACCCACCAAACATCCTGAACTTGATGGCATTTGGCTATAAAAGAAATATTAATTAAGAAAGGCAACCCCCGTCCGGATTGAAGTGCACCCTCAGAATGGAGGAATTGGAAAAACCCCTAATAAATTTTTAACTCCTCTAATAGTGAGTTGCGGTCTGCTTTTTCATTGAAGTAACGGAAACGATAGTAGAATGAAGAAGCTGCCGGCACGATCGGCAGCTTTGTTACGTTAACGGGCAGTAGAGTGTGGTGTCATCGGAATACTTTTGTGGAATTATTAGGAAGAATAACGTAACGATATAGAAATGTCTAATATGTAAAGAAACGGGGTGTATGCATGATACGAACAAGTTTTATGAATCGGGCTGCGTTGTCCTATTTCTTATTAACGCTCGTTATAATTGGCTGTAATAACAATGACACTTATTCGAAATTCATAGAGGGTCAAATAAGTGAAGCTTTGCCGAACGGTGTAGTTGTCGATTGTTCCGACGAGGTAAATAAAGGAGTAAAAGGAAAAGTTAATTCTATCGGATATAACTGTTTCGTGCAGTTCAAAGATGATACGAAATTCATGGATGAAAAAGGGAAAATACTAACGAAGGATGATTACACTCGTTCTCAAACCATTCAGCCAGCCTCCTAAAAACCGAATTTTACCACCAAACTGTAGACCTATCAAAAGAACTCTTTCAGGTTTCGGATGATTACGATTATAGCCAAAACGAGGCAGACCAATGCCGGTATAATCGTCTGAACGGGTTGATTTGCCCGAAAAATATGCGCGTGAATGGCCCCAAGCATAAGAATGGCAATCATGACGCCTGCTCCGATAGCTATGTATCGATTTTTGATCCCGGCAAGCATGGCTATGCCCCCGATGAGTTCCAGAAATCCGGTTACGGACATGAACCACATCGGATAGTGGTAATGCTGCCAATGCTCAACCTGAAACGGAACGCGTACCAATTTAATGACGCCGCCTGCTAGAATAAATACGGCCAAAATCGCTTGCATGATTGTGGCGATCATTTGCACCCAACACTCCTTTTTAACGGATTATGCACTAGTGTGTTTCATTGAAAGCATGCCGTATAACAAGAGATCGACCACTTGCGATGCCAGACTCTCGGGGCTCTTGATTCCCGGCAGCAGCTGGGAAAGCGTAAGACGTTCCACGATTCCGACCAAACATTCCGCAACGGTTTTCATCGACAGATCCGAACGAAAATAGCCCGCTTGTTGTTCGGCCGACAAATTGAAAGCTATCAATGCAATTAATTCTTTCTTGATTTCTTCGGCCTTCGGGGCGAGAAAAAGCCCGATGCGGGTTAAATGCGGGGTCGCCTCCAGAAAACGGAAAAACGTCTCGACCGCCATCCGTACACGCTTGGGAACATCCTGCGCTTCTACTTGAGCTTCGAATCGGCTCGAACCGATCAGCGCATGCAGTCGGGTGCGAAACGCATTCACCAATTCGTCAAAGACAGCTTCTTTGCTGGGGAAATAGAGATAAAATGCGGGTTGGGTCAAACCGGCCCTTTTAACGATAGTACTGACTTTAGTCTCGTGAAATCCCCGGTTTGCGAACTCTTCCGCCGCGGCGGCCAGCAATCGTTCGCGGCTCTCCATGCCCTTCAATCCTTTTTCGCGCGCCAAGTCGGTATCCCCTTCTTAAAGTACTGTAATGAGCACATAGTATTGCTGATTAAAAGATACTTATAAGTAACATTACTCGTGAGTAATATCTCATAAACGGCATCACCTGTCAAGATGATCCAACATTACGCGGAGCGGAACGTTTTCTCGAAGTGCTTCGGGACTATTTTTTTTAGTGTAGACTAACGAACTGTCATTAAGCTAAACATTCCTGTTAAGGCTAAGAAATCGCCTTTGCCAAAAAAGGAGCGCCCCGGTATGATGGGTTTGTCCGCGGGTTCAAAACCCAACACCATCAAGGAGGCGCTCTTATTATGAAGTTTAATCAATCGCAGAAGCAAAATCAACGTATTGAACGAATCAGTACCTCACACCTTGTTGTAGGTATCGATATGGCCAAAGAGACTCATGTCGCACAAGCAACGAACTATCGTGGAATCGTACTTACAACGCGTCATCTCTCGTTTAGTAACAGCATAGAGGGATATGAAAAGCTGCAGCGATGGATAGAAGGACTCCAGCAAAAGAACCGATTAAGTAGCGTTATTATTGGCATGGAGCCAACAGGCCATTATTGGTGGAACTTAGCGAACTGGCTTGTCATCAAAGAAATTAACGTCGTTCTGGTGAATCCTGTGACGACCAAAAGAAACAAGGAAAATCGGGATAATTCTCCTTCTAAAAGCGATCCCAAGGATGCACTTGTCATTGCAGATGTAGTAAGTCGCGGCTTCTACTATGAATACACACAACAAAGTCTTGTTTTCCAAAAGTTACGCACCGTGATGAGCGACAGAGAGTTTTGGGTAGCCTATAGTGTCCGATTGCAGAATCGGATTATCCGTTGGTTGGATATTCGCTTTCCGGAGTATACATCGGTGTTTAAGGATTGGACTTGTAAACGTTCAATGGCGACTTTGAAAGAGCTGCCATCGCCACAAGATCTCGCATCGTTTTCCGTGGCGGATTTGATTACGACGTGGAAGAAGCATATGGAAAGAGCAGGTGGCTCTACGGGGATACAGAAAGCTGCTGAGCTTATTGCTCTGGCTAAAAAGAGCGTGGGAGATACTACGGCTCTAGACGAAGCAAAGCATGATTTAAAGCGGCTCATTGAAGAGTATGAACGTATCTTGGTTATGCTGGAGGAAATGCAACAGCGGATCCTCGCTTTACTTAGTGAGATCCCTATTGCCGGTCAGCTCCGATCATTGAAGGGGCTAGGTCCTATCTTTGTGGCAGCCATCTTGGCCGGTGCCGGTGATCTTAGACAATACGCACATGGACGACAGTTGCTTCGAAAAGCCGGCCTTAATCTGGCCGAAAGCACGTCAGGTAAGCGAAAGGGGCAGATTGTTTTGTCGAAACGCGGGG
>NZ_JBHSRV010000052.1:0-3844 GCF_042659105.1 Paenibacillus allorhizosphaerae
CAGCCTCGTAACCATCTTGATTTCACATAAATTCTATGAAGCACAGTTTTTAAAAAAACACTAAAGCTGGGCTTAGTTTCGTATTGCCAATTTTAGATCTATGCTATGTGAAATTTTCGGGGTAGCGTAATAAGGCTATCGATCGATCGTTATTGTAAGTTGCTTCATACTTCGTCATTACATCGCGCAACAAATGAGAAAGGAGCCGTTGTAAAAAAGAAGCTCCTCCAGCAAGATGAGAAGCACAAAATTAGGAGAATGCGTTAGAGTTGATGAAACGTAAGATGTCTACATCACTTAACTTCGATTGCAAAGATGTATTCTACATTTTCGCCTGTACTCCACACAGCGTGAATTGCAACCATATAGATATTTTTTTCTAGCGGCACTTTAAAAGTATTTCCGTTTAAGGGTGGATCTTGAAATCCATATGACGTCCAGTTATTCTCTTGAGATGGATCACGCTCTACTTGTGCTATGTATAGTTTACTTGGTTTCGGCTTGTAATTAAATTCAATCTTAATTTCTCCCTCAGGGGGGACGATGGTTGCTTTTTCTGCGATTTTTTCCCACATAAAAAAAACATCAGAAACACCTCTCCAAACACGAGTACCCATAGTAATACTAATCTGTTTGTTATTATAAGTAACCACCGGAATTGGAGGTTCTTTTGTTACGTCTGGTCGTGATTCCCGAGCAAAGTATGTAATCCCAACAATAATAATTATAGCAACCGCAGAGGTCAATAGTATTATTGCTGATTTTCTCATGAATTGCTTCCTCCAAATATTTATAAGAACGGTTAATCATACTACGTGTTCTATATAAAAACGCACCGAGGCGCTTGTTTTTTTGCAAAGCGGAAATTTAACGCTCTACAGGAATGCTAACGTTCGTTAGTGCAGCGAGCTCCACACACGTTCTTCGTATAGCCTCGCTATGTGATTATTCAGTTTTTGTTTTCGTTACTTACTTATTTCGTTAGGACATTCACCTACTCTAGCTGTAATAATCACGGTTAGATAGTCATGTATCATTTCTCGTGTCACGTTCATTTCGATAAGATATAAGTCTGCCAGAGTTTTCTTTAATCGCAGAAGTGTTTCTCTATTATCCGCTTGTTCTGGAATCGGTGTATATTCCACCAAAAAAACAGTTCTTGCGACATCATATAAAAAATCTCCGTGGCACACATTCATGAAGTCTATAACCATCGTATGCCCATTATTAGATAGTAATATATTACCAGGATGAAAATCACCATGACATAGCGTTTCTCCAGCATTCAATCTATCCAGAATTTCGAATACCTTTTCTTTTTCTAATAAGCTAACCGATGATGCATTTACTATATTAGATTTTAAAAATTCTTTGTAGTCCTGTACATTGCTAACTCTGTTTTGAACGATTGTTTTGTGCAGCCTCGCCATATGTTCCGCACATCCGTGGAGGTCACCTGTTTTTAAAACCCAATCTAACAGAGATTCTCCCTCCAGTTTGTCATATATAATCCCACTTCGCTCTTCGCAACAAATAATTTCATATACTTTAGGTTTTGAAAAGTTCATACCGTTGATAACCTTTGCGTTCTGAAACTCTCTTTCTACCGCATTTTGAGGATAGCCTTTATTGAAAAGCTTAAGCACTTTACCTTCATCCCATTCATATACGGTTGCGGTATTGCCTTTACCGATTATCTTCCAATATTTCAAATTATCTCAACGCCTTTCAACCTGTTTCAATAAGTGTAAGTCTTCTCACCCATATTTTAACATAACGTATCGGAAGATAACTGCCCGTTAGCGGGGAAAAGGCCACAGTTCAGTCCGTGGCGGTCTCATGGCGTAGAAATTGAGCTATCGTTTCAAGTAAGCGTAGCGTAGTCTCAAACGGATTGACGTAATCTTACTTAAGCAATAAGTGGCTAAAGTAAAATGTTATTGCTTTTTTCTATATTCGCAAACCAACAAAGGAGTCTATTGTGATGAGCGATGATTTGTTGAGCGCTCAATTCCCCTCTTGCCCATGTGCGGTGTGAGTCGCTTGCAAGCGTTACTTCATACAGGAATCCAAACCGAACTGTGTGTTGATACGACATGTCGTCATGCAAGAAGTTTAGGGCCTGGAGTCCCATGTTCCAATGCTCTCCCAGGTCTTGCGCTATGTTGTATATAGATGATTGGAGTTTTAGAAGAGCGAGCTTGCTCGGTAAGTAATTTTATGTTTCGCAATAACACATCGCTGTTATTTTCGTGGAACATACCCACCTGAACATCAATTACCATCAACGCGACTTGACTATCCATTCGTGCCTCCATAAGTATACTGATTCAAATATGTATTCTTCACCCATCAAACATTACCTTCTATTTCCAAAGTATCCTGCCCTTTAGCGTAACGCGGCTGCCGTTTCGTGCCGACAGCCGCGTCTTAGATTTTTATTAGGCTATCGTCTCCCATTAGTGAAAAATATTGAACTGAGTCCAATTCAATATCAACCCACGAATATGATTACATTTAATGGGTATAATTTCCTTATCTAATTGTAATTGGGAGGACTCTGTTATGACCTTCTGCATAATTTTTTCGGTAAGTTTTATCCTCCTCCTAGCTTATATTGTATCGAAAAGAAAACTGCATCTATTTGAAATCCTTTTTATTTGGATGGTTATAATCATAATCCATAATAATTTCTTAACAATTACAGCAATCAATTTGCGGATGTTTGACTTTGCTGAGACTCCAAACAATTATTGGTCGCTTGTCTTGATGAGGATGTTGTTAATTCCACTACTAATTATTTGGTATCTCGACCATACCTTGTCTCCCGAGTGGTATACAAAATGGGTGTGGCTTCCAATTGGAATTCTGCTCCTTGTTGGCATTGAAAATATGGGCCAAGTACTCAATGTTTATAAAGCAACTCGTTGGAAATTTTGGTGGTCATTTATAGAATGGTTTGTCATATTGGTTCTAGTCATTTATCCTTGTAGCTGGTTTCGAAACCTGCTGAGAAGCGAGTTGAAATAAATGGACCGGATTTTGCCATTTCCTATTAAATTCGATGCAAACGAATGGTTTATTCTTCTCAATATTGCTTTCGGATTTACTTGGGTATTTTTCGTTCCAAAAAGATACCCGCGTGTTCTTTCTACTTTAATGTTCTTATACACCGTTTCTGTCGCTATCTTGCTGGATCATGCGATTGCAACACCACCGCTCGATTTATACGATATTAACGACCAAAAAACTTATGAACTATTCGATGTGATAACTTATATAATGTACGCACCATATTCGCTTCTTTTCGTATACTTGTTCGATAAATTAAATCCGAAAGGGCTTTATTTTGTTGCCTATATTGTTGTATGGAGCCTGATTTCCACAGGCTTTGAATGGATAGCCTGGCTTTGCCACGTATTCAAGTATAATAACTGGAACCTAATTTGTTCGTTTACAGTCTATATAGTGGCCGCAACCCTGCAAATAAAACTCTTTACTTATCTATTGAAATACTTTAATGATTCGACTAGGATCCAGTAATCCATTTACTTCGAACTTCATTCTCACTTTCATACCCTTCAAAAATAATACCTTGAGCTATACTGCCCTTCCCTCGGTTTTAAGGGTTTTCCTCACATATTCTCACTCATTCGTAGGATTTCATCACCATGTATTGTAGCGGTCGACGGAAAAGTAAGCTGTTACCACTGTTGGAATCCTTTTTAGGGCATGCGGGAATAGAAGAAACGTTCTTGAACATTTCCCCAGGCGCTGTTATCTACTGCACGCTTCTCCACAAGATGCCCTGGATGTTTACCATCCCATGGCTCAACGGGTCGTT
>NZ_JBHSRV010000053.1:0-3191 GCF_042659105.1 Paenibacillus allorhizosphaerae
GGTCGTATAGTAAGTAATATGTGGTGAAATACTTCCGTTTTTTGCTTCAAGAGATCAAATCAATGATTTGTCTGATTGCTTTTTTGGCTTCTGGAATAGGCATCGCGGGAAAGACATGATTCATTTTTGGATATTCGTAGTAATTGATCATGACACCTTCCTTTTTAGCTCGGTCTCTAAACTTTCTCGCATCAGCTAACATTAGATCATGAGTTCCGATAAATATGGAGATTTCCCCCAAGCCTCGTATATCACCGTTTATTGGGCTTAAAAGATAATGATTCGGGTCTGTGTCGCCAGCATATAGTTTACCGAGGATGGCGAGTCCATATGAACCTAGCGAGGCATCATTTTTCTCGAATTTCTGAATATCAGGATTCGACAATGTGATATCTAACCATGGGGAGATTAATATAATTCGACTCGGTTGTGGTAGATTTTTTTCCTTTAACAATTGAGCTAATGCTAGCGCAAATCCACCGCCTGCCGAATCGCCCATAAATATAATATTTTGCGGAGAGGTTTTCATTAACAGCTTTTCATAAATGGGGAGTACTTGGTCATATGATTCATGATACTGGTGATGAGGGACTTTTGGATAGACAGGTACAATCATAGTGGCATTACCCATATCTGCTATTTTGCGTATGAATTTCCAATTGGCGCTCCGAGGCTGATTTATATAACCTCCGCCAATTAAATAAATAATATATTTTTCACTGGCTTGTTTATTTCCTTGTAAAATATAGCAATCCTTTCCATACGATTGTTCCATCGTAATATCCAGCTTCTGTTGGATTTCTCCAGGCAAAATATATGGTTTTGCATTCTCGGTTCGCTTTTGCTCGAGGAATTTCGCGAACTTCTCTTTGTCTGAATAACGTTGTTTTAGTCCACTCATTAATAAAATAGATTCTATCAGTTTGCTCCGAATACTTCGCTTCATCTCAAAAAACCCCTCTCTGACCCACTGCTTTTCATTTACGGTTTTAACACCATCAATATGATAATGGCAACGACGAGTAGTTTACCAAACCAATCATAAGGAATCAGTTTATCAGACAAGATTTTATATTGTTGAGGAATATCTTTACTTTCACAGGTTCTGATCATTTCATGCATCGTTTTCATTTTAGGCCCGATAACCATTTCCGAGTAAATAGTGAAAACTACGAATAAAGCAATGGATGTGTCGAACCAGAACATACGAAACAGTGACGGGTTGATCCATCCCATCAATATTCCTGTAGGCAATAAAACGATCCAACCAATAGTGGCCGTTTTATTCAGTTTCTCAACGCCTTGATGTGCATATTTTAATTCACTTAAATCCTTAGTCCTTTTTAGAATCACGTTCGATAAGAGTAAAGGGCCCGCACCTAAAATAGCGGCAAAAATATGGATGCCAACCAGTAATGTATAAATTTGATTCATGCGCGTTCTCCTCACAATGTATTCATTATCGTCCATTTACTCTGCATCGCAAGCTGCTAATCTTTCGATATTTCGATTTTTCGGGCGGTCTGGCGGCCTTGCTCTTCCTCTAACGTATCAATGACGCTGTCAATCACCGCACGGGAAGCGAGCAACCATTCCTTGATGCCGTTTGTTACGTGCTCTTTGGCTTGTCGACGCTCCAGGTGAATGAAAAACCGTTCCAAAGCAGTCAAAGTTTCCAGCATTCTCACCTCCCTAGGATTTCTCATTGATCCTCACTTCTTTTCCGATCCGGCAAATCCCGTTTGCCGAAACGGATAATCAATCGGTCCTCCACGTACCTCGCGCCTTGAACCTGCCTACCCATCAGAGATCTTGGCAAAATGACCTTCCGTTTATAAGCGCCCGCATCCACTGTCAATTCATCGCCTGCTTGCGTTAAATCCAGAACTTCCTTATCGACAAATGGAATCATCAGTTCCAGCAGCATGGCCCCGTCCTCCTCCCGAATCATTTCCGTTCTGCCGCGATAAAACATGTCCGAGGGTTCACGGGATTCATACAGGATATCTGCTAATTGTTCAAGGGCAGGAAGGCCGATCACTTCCTCTCGCATCATCGGTGCTTTCAAAATTGGAAGAGGGTGGAAATTCGATGTGATTTCTTTCTCATATTTTCTTTGATTCTCCCGCCAATGCGAGAAAAACCCATCTCCTGCCTCATCGGGCAGCACACGGTTGACAATGACCGCATCGGTGTTGAACCCAAACAAGTTTAAATAGGTGAAGGAGCGTTTCGATTCCGCAAGCACCATCTTCTCGGGGTTCAGAACTATCCTCACAGACGTGATCTTCGGATTCAGAACGATCCGCTGCATTTCCTCTAACCCGCGAGCGAGCCGCTCAATGCTGTCCAACACGTCATCCGAAGGAAGCTCTATACTTTTGGTAAGCTTGGCGACCGGCCGAACGAGCTTGATTAACTTTCGCTCTGCGGGAAATATTTTTTCCAACCACCAATTCAATACATTCGGGTAGCTGAGCAGCCGCAGCGTTTCTCCCGTCGGAGCGCAATCCACCACTAACACATCGAAATTTCCGTTCTGAGCATGTTCCTTGATCTGCAATAAACTGAAAAGCTCCTCCATGCCAGGAAACACCAGCATCTCATCGGTTGTTATGTCTTTCAGCTGCGCTTTGTCAAGCAGTTTCGTGAGCCAACCTTGAACCATTCCCCAATTGCGTTCTGTTTCCCAAAGACTGTTCACTTCCTGTCCCCACAAATTTTCGCCGATTTGGACCGGTTCCGGTCCAATCGATACGGCCAGAGAATCAGCCAAACTATGCGCGGCATCGGTACTGAGAATTAGCGTCCGCTTTCCTTGTTTCGCCAGCTTCACAGCCGTCGCAGCCGCCACACTCGTTTTGCCTACGCCGCCTTTACCCGTGAAAATAATAATCCTCATGCTTGCTCGCTCCTTTTAGTACGATTTCGTAGTATATATGTAAAAAGAATCCGGTTATAACCGGTCATTCTTCAATGATAATTTTCTTCGGAACGGTCTTTTTTTCATGAGGCATTATCGGACCCTTGTCGTGGATAACCTTGGCTGCCTTGAACAGGAGTGTCATGAATTGCTCCATTTCTTCCGGAGTAAAAGCCTCCTCCAGCCTGCCGAGCGCCGCCAACATGATTTGTTCCGATTCTTTCGCAAGGTACCGTCCTACCTGCGTCAGTGTCACTAGTTTAACACG
>NZ_JBHSRV010000054.1:0-2868 GCF_042659105.1 Paenibacillus allorhizosphaerae
CCCTAAAAAGGATTTCAACAGTGGTAACAGCTTACTTTTCCGTCGATCGCTGCAATACATGGTGATGAAATCCTACGAATGAGTGAGAATACGTGAGATAAACGCTTAAAACCGAGGGACGGGCAGGATAGTTGAATGATTTCGCGAATAACTTAAGTCATGACGAATTTACGAAGTTCGCAAAAAAGACGTTATGCGTAACTTCCGTAAACCAATAAATAACAGATAGAAACATGGTTGATGAAGACTTAAAGAAGTTATAGTGAAAGACATTCAAGATAGGAAGGGCATGTCGGGACGAGAACTCGAAGAGGCGACTGCCAACGGTACACAAGAATAGGAAGAGCATGCCGGGACGAGAACTCGAGGAGGAGACAGCCAACGGCACTCAAGAATAGAAAGAGCATGCCGGGACGGGAACTCAAAGAGGCGACAGCCAACGGCACTCAAAAATAGGAAAGGCATGCAGGGAGGAGTATTCGAAGAGGCGACAGCCAACGGCACTTTTTTTTGCGGGTAATACAAAAGATGTCGGAAGCAACGCATAACACCGTATTCACGCTGCGGGGGACAAGCCCCCTTGGTCTGCCCGAGGTTTTTCGGGGAAGTGGACCAGGCAGACAATCCTGCGAGCCTAAGTCCTGACGGACCCGGCGCTATGGCGCCTTAAGGCTCTCGGATTCGTGAATACAAGAACGTTAGATGAAATAACTGCAATATAAAGAAGGGATTAAATGATGAATATTCAAAGGCTAACTTTTTTATTTATTAAAGGCGTTTCACTGTATTTTTTATTTAATTCAGTACTGCAATTAAATGAAATAGCAAGCAATATAATACAGAGGTTGATTTATCCTGGTTTATATGAGGGGATATCAAGAAATACGATTATTGCGATATCTTCTAGTGGTATTTATCTAACTTTTGCGGTTATTTTATGGATATTTGCTAAGAAAATTAGTAAGAAGATTATTTTAAGAGACGAAGAAATTGAGCAGTTTGATCTAAGAGGTTTATTACAGCTAGGCATTGGTTTGATAGGAATATATTCATTAGTTATGGATATATCAAGTATTTTATGGATTTTTCGTGAAAGTGTTGCAGAACAATATGGATTAGAGCATGATGAAGGACAATTTGGAATAGTTTTGGATTTAGTAGTATCAATACTAAATGTATCTGTTAGTTTGTTACTAATATTTAAGGCTTCATGGATTTCACAGAAGTTACATTCGATATGGAATAAGTAAGTTTGCAAGTACAATCAGGGAAGGCAGTTACTTCATCTAACACCGTATTCACGCTGCGGGGGACAAGCCCCCTTGGTCTGCCTGAAGTAAATTCGAAGAAGTCGAATCAGGCAGACAACCCTGCACCACCTCACCGCATCGCGGCCGGCACTACGTGCCTTAAGGTGGTGAGGGTTCGTGAATACAAGAACGTTAGCCGAAAGAAGTTCTTAGTTTAGGAGGAGTCTATATGATATTAGAAAAAGTTATAAATAGAATTGTAATACAAAGTGAATATAAGGATTTTGTTGATAAGTATATAGATAATATACTTACCGAATTTAAAGGTAAGATTCATAGCATTTATATGTGTGGCTCGATTCCAAAAGGAACTGCTAAACCTTTTAAGTCAGATGCAGACTTTACTATTGTATGTGTAAATCCCAAAGATATTGATTACGAAAGATTGTCAAATATTAAAAACAGGCTTTTGGAAGAATATCCAGTAGTAACTAAGATTGATACGATAATTTGCTCGATTGACGATGTATTAAGTAAACCAAATGAGTGGGGTTTTTGGGTTAAGATAATTTGTGTTTGCATATATGGTCATGACGTTGGTGAAAAAGTACCACCCGATAATTATTTCTCCAGAGTTCATTTTAGACTTAAATACAGAGACCAAGGAGGAAGTAGATCGTATACATAGTTTACTTTCTAATGCTAGTGATAACACAATGAAAACTAGATATATTAAAGGTTACTCTAAGAGATTAATTCGTGCATTATACTCTTTGGTTTTAGAAGATACAGGTGTATGGCAAGATGACATTATTAAGATGAAGAATGCCATATTAAACTATTGTGAGATTGACTCCGCTTTAGTTGATTATCTGTATGCTTGTTACTTGGATAGTAATGTACTTGTTGAAGAGTTTCTGGGAATTGCAGATGAAGTATATAGCTATTTTGAGAACGCCTTAAATGCAATGGCTGCTTCCAGAACTTCCTTCGGCTAACACCATATTGACGCTCCGGGTCACTCTGAGAAGCGAGTGACCACATCCAGCCCCCTAAGCCCGTCGGGACGTGTCTGCATTAGGTGTTCGGCAAGCCTCACAACTATAAGCAGCGACTCTAATTAAAACATAAGACTATTGAGCTCCCTCAGAGAATAAGGATTTTCTCACGAATGCTCGCTCATTCGCAGGATTTCACGTACCTTGTTTAAGTAGGAGTTTAAATGAGTAGATAGTGTGGTTGGGCAGATCCGTTTGAGCGCATGCAGGAACAGAAGGTGCTGATTTATTTACAACATCTTCCATGAAAAGTTTTCTGCACGTCTCTCTCCACAAGGTCCTTGGGATTCACTCTCCCAAATCTCGACGGGTCTATGCCCTCACATTCCTTCGTCCTATCTATCCAAGGTGTGGAGTCCGATCAACGTTAACGGAACGGGTCTAGGCCCTAAAGCGCAATAATCTCGGTACTCCGTGCTTTCTTTGTGAAATTCTGCGAATGAGCCAATCTACGTGTTTGGGTTGCGATTTTAGTTTTAAGCTGCTAACGGCAGCTGAGCCTTATCTACGGAGAATTCTTGTCCTTCTTTCGCCATGGCTACAAGCATCCGAGCGAGTTT
>NZ_JBHSRV010000055.1:0-2824 GCF_042659105.1 Paenibacillus allorhizosphaerae
TTTGGTTAAGCTAATAAGAGCACACGGAGGATGCCTAGGCGCCAGGAGCCGAAGAAGGACGTGGCGAACAACGATAACGCCTCGGGGAGCCGTAAGCAGGCTTTGATCCGGGGATGTCCGAATGGGGAAACCCACGCATCGTAATTGATGCGTACTCACTACTGAATACATAGGTAGTGCAGAGGCAGACGAGGGGAACTGAAACATCTAAGTACCCTCAGGAAAAGAAAACAAAAGTGATTCCGTCAGTAGCGGCGAGCGAAAGCGGATTAGCCCAAACCAGGGGGCTTGCCCCCTGGGGTTGTGGGACGTCAATGTGGGAAAAGTTTGTTAGGCGAAGCGGTCTGGAAAGGCCGGCCAGAGAGGGTAACAGCCCCGTAACCAAAAACAAACGTATCCCTAGACGGATCCCGAGTACCGCGAGACACGTGAAACCTCGTGGGAATCCGGCAGGACCATCTGCCAAGGCTAAATACTCCCTGGCGACCGATAGTGAAGCAGTACCGTGAGGGAAAGGTGAAAAGAACCGCGGGAGCGGAGTGAAAAAGAACCTGAAACCGTGTGCTTACAAGAAGTCAGAGCCCGTTCATGGGTGATGGCGTGCCTTTTGTAGAATGAACCGGCGAGTTACGTTTGCAGGCAAGGTTAAGGCGAGAAGCCGGAGCCGCAGCGAAAGCGAGTCTGAATAGGGCGCTTAAGTTTGCAGACGTAGACCCGAAACCGTGTGATCTACCCCTGTCCAGGGTGAAGGTGCGGTAACACGCACTGGAGGCCCGAACCCACGAATGTTGAAAAATTCGGGGATGAGGTGGGGGTAGCGGAGAAATTCCAATCGAACTCGGAGATAGCTGGTTCTCCCCGAAATAGCTTTAGGGCTAGCCTCGGGAGATGAGTCGTGGAGGTAAAGCACTGATTGGGTGCGGGGCCCGCCAAGGGTTACCAAGTCCAGTCAAACTCTGAATGCCACAGACTTTATCCCGGGAGTCAGACAGTGAGTGCTAAGATCCATTGTCAAGAGGGAAACAGCCCAGATCATCAGCTAAGGTCCCCAAGTGTGTGTTAAGTGGGAAAGGATGTGGAGTTGCACAGACAACCAGGATGTTGGCTTAGAAGCAGCCACCATTGAAAGAGTGCGTAATAGCTCACTGGTCGAGTGACTCTGCGCCGAAAATGTAACGGGGCTAAACACACCACCGAAGCTATGGCTCGAGCATCGAAGATGCTCTTGGGTAGGGGAGCGTTGTAATCGGGTTGAAGTCGGATCGTGAGGACCGGTGGACTGGTTACAAGTGAGAATGCCGGTATGAGTAACGAAAAGATGAGTGAGAATCTCATCCGCCGTAAGCCTAAGGGTTCCTGAGGAAGGTTCGTCCGCTCAGGGTAAGTCGGGACCTAAGGCGAGGCCGAAAGGCGTAGTCGAAGGACAACAGGTTGAAATTCCTGTACCACCGTGAACCGTTATGAGCAATGGGGTGACGCAGAAGGATAGTGACGCGAGCTGATGGATGCTCGTCCAAGCAGTGAGGCTGATACGTAGGCAAATCCGCGTATCGTAAGGCTGGGCTGTGATGGGGAGGGAAAATTGCAGTACCGAAGGTCATGAGTTCAAGCTGCCAAGAAAAGCCTCTAGCCAGGGAGAAGGTGCCCGTACCGCAAACCGACACAGGTAGGCGAGCAGAGCATGCTAAGGCGCTCGGAAGAACTCTCGTTAAGGAACTCGGCAAAATGACCCCGTAACTTCGGGAGAAGGGGTGCCTCGGTAGGGTGAATAGCCCGAGGGGGCCGCAGTGAAAAGGCCCAAGCGACTGTTTAGCAAAAACACAGGTCTGTGCGAAGCCGCAAGGCGAAGTATACGGGCTGACGCCTGCCCGGTGCTGGAAGGTTAAGGGGAGCGGTTAGGAGCAATCCGAAGCTGTGAACCGAAGCCCCAGTAAACGGCGGCCGTAACTATAACGGTCCTAAGGTAGCGAAATTCCTTGTCAGGTAAATTCTGACCCGCACGAATGGCGTAACGACTTGGGCGCTGTCTCGACGAGAGATCCGGTGAAATTTTAATACCTGTGAAGATGCAGGTTACCCGCGACAAGACGGAAAGACCCCATGGAGCTTTACTGCAGCTTGATATTGGACTTTGGTACGATCTGTACAGGATAGGTGGGAGCCTAAGAAGCCGGTGCGCCAGCATCGGTGGAGGCGCCGTTGGGATACCACCCTGATCGTATCGGAGTTCTAACCTGGTACCGTGATCCGGTACGGGGACAGTGTCAGGTGGGCAGTTTGACTGGGGCGGTCGCCTCCTAAAATGTAACGGAGGCGCCCCAAGGTTCCCTCAGAATGGTTGGAAATCATTCGAAGAGTGCAAAGGCATAAGGGAGCTTGACTGCGAGACAAACAGGTCGAGCAGGGACGAAAGTCGGGCTTAGTGATCCGGTGGTACCGAATGGAAGGGCCATCGCTCAACGGATAAAAGCTACCCTGGGGATAACAGGCTTATCTCCCCCAAGAGTCCACATCGACGGGGAGGTTTGGCACCTCGATGTCGGCTCATCGCATCCTGGGGCTGAAGTAGGTCCCAAGGGTTGGGCTGTTCGCCCATTAAAGCGGTACGCGAGCTGGGTTCAGAACGTCGTGAGACAGTTCGGTCCCTATCTGTCGCGGGCGCAGGAAATTTGAGAGGAGCTGTCCTTAGTACGAGAGGACCGGGATGGACGTACCGCTGGTGTACCAGTTGTTCCGCCAGGAGCACGGCTGGATAGCCAAGTACGGACGGGATAAGCGCTGAAAGCATCTAAGCGTGAAGCCCCCCTCAAGATGAGATTTCCCA
>NZ_JBHSRV010000056.1:0-2702 GCF_042659105.1 Paenibacillus allorhizosphaerae
GAGCCGCGAGATACACCGTGGGGAGAGCGATATGCGATCATAAAGGACCCCGATAACAATTTAATCAGTCTCGTCGCGTAGCGAAGAGAAGGAATGCGCCATTAAACAACAAGCAGATGGGAAGCACCGTCGCCAGTGTATCTTCGCCTGTTTGTTGTTTACAGAGGAATAAATGAATACCAAAATCACCCGAGGAAGCCATTGCGATACAGAAAAGTAGATCACCAGGTGGTCGTGATTTTCCGCTGTATAACGTTGATGGTGTAGCCAAAATTGGAGTGTTTCATGTTGGAGGAAAATAACAAAAAGAATGTTCAAGTGTTCAGCTAACGGATACGATAGTGTGGAGCTGCTGTGGGGCAGCTCCACTTTTATATCCGTTAAAGTAACGGGCAGATTACTTTAGTTATATCAATTTTCTACCAGTAAGCTAACATATTTTTCCCGAATACAAATTGGTCGGACACGATATGTCGTGGTACCCCCTGTATACTGGGCTAATAAGTCAAATTTCACGAGGAGGAATAAAGGTGCAAATTCGAATCGCCACGTACGACGAACAACGGATGGCCGTCATTCAGGAAGCGGCGAAGCAGTTCCGCAAGGAGCATCCCGGCGTCAGCGTCCTGCTGGAGCTGGTGCCGAATAGGGCGGCGCTCAAGCAGCGGCAGCTGGCCGGCGAAAACGGGCCGGACATCATCGAATGGGAAGGGGCGAACATGGGGCGGTGTCTGGAAGCCGGGCTACTGACCGACTTGTCCGAATTCACGGACCGTGATCGGGTCGATCTGGACGATTATTACCCGTGCATTCGCGGGGCCGTGACCGATCAAGACCGGATCGGCGCACTGCCGGTGATGGCAGAAACGATCGGCGTATATTACAACAAGGAGCATTTTGACGAAGCAGGTCTCCCGTATCCCCAAGAGGGGTGGACGTGGAACGAATTCGTGGAGACATCGGAGAAGCTTACACGGAGAGACGAGCAGGGAAACGTGACCCGTTATGGTGTATTTGTGAGCTTCGGCTACATGCTGTGTATCGAGCCGGTCGTCTGGAACAACGGCGGTTCGTTCCTGTCGGAAGACGGCAAGACGCTGGACGGCTATCTGAACCACCCGGCGACGATTGAAGCGTTCGAGCAGTATTTGGGCTTAATCGATAAAGGATTATCGCCGCGTATGGGCGTCGGGCGTGATTCATGGATCGATTGCTTCGTTCATGGCAAAATGTCGATGTACATGGATGGCAACTGGGCGATCAAGCCGATGTCGCCTGAGCGGAAGAGCAAGTTCGGGGCCATCGGTTTTCCCACGAACAAGCTGCAGCCGAAGGCGAACCTGTTCCAGGTGTGTGGATACGGGATATCCTCGACTTGCCGGGATCGGGAACTGGCCTGGTCGTTCCTGCGCAAGCTGGCACTACCGGGCGGCGGCATCGATAAGCTGTGGTCAGTGCTCAACCTCGCCGTATCGAGAACGATGGCGGAGCAGAGCGGGCAGGCGGAGGACACTCTGTATGCTCCATTTTTGGAGGAGCTGAAGTACGGGCGTCAGAGCGCTTACGATTGGCCGGGCATGATTTCGGCGTTTCACCACCAACGCACGTTCGATACGCTGCGGCATGCATCCGATGCGAAACGGGTGCTGCACGATGTGGTCGCCCGGACGCCGGTACTCGGACCGGTTGATTTCGCATCGGACTTCGTTCATTATGGCGCATAGGAGTTGAAGAAGAGCGTGAGCAATATGCACCGGATTTTATGGTTCGACGAGCGGATCCGGGCGAAGCAATACCCGAACGCCAAAGATTTGGCGGAGCAGTTCGAAATCTCCGTCCGCCAGGCGGGGCGCGATATCGAATACATGCAAAACTCGCTCCGGTCGCCGATGTCGTACAATGCGAAGCGGCGGGGATACGAGTATACGGATGAAGCGTATGTTTTGCCGTCGGTGTTTTTGAACGAGACGGATATCCGAATCTTGAACTTCTTGATTTATAAATACGAGGAAGCGGCCGGCTCGATGGGGTATGTGGAAGGGCTCGACCGCGTCGTGCAGACGCTGAAACGATTCGTTCCTTACCAGCCCGAGGAGAGCGAGCTCCCGGTATTCGACGTCGATCCGTTGGTCGCCGACCATAAATATGCGATCGATCTCGCGATCAAACTGAGCGAGAAACTAAGCTTAACGTATCAGGACGGGGAAGTATTTACCGTTACCGTTCATCCGTACCGCACGTACTCGCAATCTTCGCGGATCTATTTGATCGCGTATTGTGAGCAGTCTGGGGAAGTGGAATATTACGGCCTCGAGCATATCATGCAAGTCGCCTCTACCGGAGAAGAGTATTGCAAGTTTTGAAATCGGCGGACGAGACGAAGGCTGCCAGCGGAACCGGCAGCCACTATTGGATAACAGGCATTTATCCGTGAAGTGTTAAATTTTGGACTTTGGGGGCGGAATTTGCTCTTAGTGCTTAATCTCTAAAAACCTTCGTCATTAACCTAACGGGTAACGATAGCTCAATATCACCATGACAAAAGCTGCCGCGAATGATTCGGCAGCTTTGTTGTGCTACCCCGAAAATTTCACATAGCATAGATCTAAAATTGGCAATACGAAACTAAGCCCAGCTTTAGTGTTTTTTTAAAAACTGTGCTTCATAGAATTTATGTGAAATCAAGATGGTTACGAGGCTGT
>NZ_JBHSRV010000057.1:0-2602 GCF_042659105.1 Paenibacillus allorhizosphaerae
GCTTCTTTAACGACCTGCTTCTTAAATTCTTTAGAATGCTTATTTCTCGTCATGTCATCAGCCCCTATCACTAATAGTGTAATCCATACACACTCTTAGTGTCCAAGTTCTTTAGGGGGCTAAACAGGAGAAGCATGTTCCGTTTATGAATCAAGGAGCTGTATTAATCTCTTTTCCCGACCATGATGAACATAATAGTGAGGCTATTCAATATATCAGTGCTTTTAATACAACTAGCTCTTTAATAGATGAGTTTGTTGAGAAAAGAAGACAGCTGATTGAAACGATATCTGGAATCGACAATGATGTAAAATTTACAATTGGTTTGGGAAAACGCCAATTTACAGTTGAGAAATACCTAAATATATTTATTAACCACGACAATCATCACCTCAAACAAATAGAAGAACGATTAAGTTAACGGGTAACGATAGTTCAGCGATCCAGGAGCAGTTTGCCGCCGCGGCAGCTGCTCCTTCTGTCGTTAAGCTAAGGGCAGATTTGTGCAATAGGAGGATATGTTTGTTCTATGGATAATGCCCAAAAAAATGGGTCGATATGGTAAAAATTTGTAGGAATTTTACAAGGGGGGGATACATGTCAATGATACGAGTCTGATAAGAGAGTCTGAGAGTGGTAAAATCTAGGCAAGTTTACTAGTGACCAGTAGTCCAGTTTCATGTGGAGTGCTGTGTGTCGCTCATTAGGAAGTAGCATTTTTACAGCCGCATTACCTATCACGCTGCCTGTCGTGGACGATGCTTGGTTTTTTATTATGTAACAGAAAAGACCCCTGGGTAAAGGGGTCTTTGTGTTCGCATGGAATTAGGAGTTGATGCGCAGCAATATTCTTCCGCGGCCATGTCTTTCTTCGCTTTTCTCTAGTGCTTTGTTAGCTTGGCTCAGCGGGAAGATGGAGTCGATCTCTGCTCTGATTGTACGGTCAGCAATCAATTGTGCTACAGTCTGCAGATTCGCATAGGTTGGAAACTTGGTATTGAATTTAGCTGTAATGCCATGCTTTTGAGCGTTCTCTTGGGATGGAGGCTGCGTCAAAGCGACAAGAATTCCGCCCTGTTTCAGAACGGCCAATGATCGATTCTCGATATCTCCCCCAATGGCATCGACGACGAGATCCACTTCTTTGACAACATCTTCGAAAGCTGTCGTCGTATAATCGATGACTTGGTCCGCACCCAAAGACTTGACGAAGTCCAGGTTAGAGGTTGAAGCGGTGCCGATTACATTGGCACCCTTCCATTTGGCCAACTGAACGGCGAATTGTCCCACACCGCCGGCAGCGGCATGAATGAGGACAGTTTGACCGGCTTCCAGCTCTCCTTCGGTAAACAGGGCTTTCCATGCTGTATCTGCACCGGCCCTGATCGTTGCTGCATCCTCGAAAGAGAGACCGTCCGGTAACTTCACTAGTTCATCCACTGGAGCAAGGGCATACTCCGCGTTCGACATTTTCGCCAGTTTATTCACCTTAGCAATGCCATACTCCGCATACGCTCCAATTATCATTCCGAAGACGAGATCGCCGACAGTAAATTCAGTCACTCCTGGGCCTGTCGATTCGATCTCTCCGGTTGCGTAAAACCCTGGAATGTAGGGAAGTGTCTTGGGGAATACGTTCTGCACCCATCCGTTGCGAATTTTCCAGTCAAGTGGGATGACAGTTGCATAATAGATTTTGACAAGTACTTCTCCTGCCAATGGGTTAGGGCGGTCGACTTCTTCGAGTTTCATTACATCCGGAGCGCCATACTCCTGAACAAGAATCGCTTTCATTTTGGACTCGGACATCGGGTTACCCTCCATCACTTTTGATTTTTGAGCAATAACATGTGTTGAATGTAGTATACTTACTAAAGTGGTGAGTTTGTAAGTACGCACTTTTTCGTGACATAGTACCCATTTAGGAACCTGATTCGGATGGATTGGATGTGATGTGCATGAGTGGATTGGATGAGAACGTGAGTGGCTGCCCAGTGGAGGCAACACTGTCGGTGATTGGGGGGAAATGGAAAGCAATTATTCTTTGGCGACTAGTTAGCGGTACCAAGCGTTTTAACGAACTCCAACGTTCGATCTCACAAATTACCCGCAAGATGTTAACTGAACAGCTTCGAGAGCTGGAAAGAGATAACTTAATCATTAGAACAGTCTATCAACAAGTTCCGCCGAAAGTCGAATACTCACTAAGTGACTACGGCAGAACGTTCATCCCTGTCATGCATGAGATGGCTCAGTGGGGGTTAGTTCACCGCGAACGTAACGTTTGATTCATGAAGTATCTAATGTAAAAGTGATGAGTAAAAACAACAAGGGAAAAACAAACATGACACAGATGTCAAACATGGCAAAGACGTTTGCATTTTAATTGGTACAGGTGAATGCCAGTCATATTGACGAGTTGTTTCAGTATTTCTCAAGCAAAAAAGGGGAACCGTATCCAGATATATGTGAGGCCGTTGAACTCCCTCGGTACGATTTAGTTTTCTCACGAATGCTCGCTAATTCGCAGGATTTCTCCCCTTGTAATGAGGAATGAAAGTTCAGGAAAATGACCCGCTATAGACTTTGGCAACATGAATGC
>NZ_JBHSRV010000058.1:0-2284 GCF_042659105.1 Paenibacillus allorhizosphaerae
ACTGATCGTAGTACCCGTGTTGAAGCGCCAAATCCGTCAAGCTGAAATAGTCTCCGCTGTACAATTCCTCAAGCACGCTTTGAAAGCGGACGATGCCGAGCATCTCCTTCGGGCTGAGGCCAAGCTCCAGTTCAAAGGCCCTTCGCAGATGCCTCTCGCTGAAGTTCACTTTATCCGCCAAATCCGTTACTGAAAGATTACCTTTGACCTCGTATATAAACTGCATGCTCTGATAGACCAAAGTGGGAGCAGGCGTCTCGGTCGCAGCCAGTATTTGGCCCAATTGCTGCTCGACGACCTCGATCCTGTCTGGTAACGATTGGGCAGTCAGCAGCTTTTCGACCCAATCGAGAGCCTCTTGTCCCCAGAGATCCTCCAAAAACACACGATTTGCCATTAATGTCGATATTGGAGACTTCAGGATCGTGCGGGCCGACTCTGAATACAGCCGGATGCCCCATACCGAGCGTGCTTTTGTAAATTGCAAAACTTCGACTTGTGTCGTTAGCCCTACGACATAAGCGGCCTGCCTGCTTGATGAAGCGAACAGGTCCACTATAATATCGACACAGCCATCGGGGATGACTCGATGCCCCGGATTTCCCGGTACCGGCAGGAAATCCACCGTCCAATAGGCAGCTACATGCGACGCCAGGCGACGGCTCGGCGCAAACTCCCGGAAGTTGTGCGAGTGGATATGCAACTGCGGCTGCAATTGGGGAGCATGCAAGGGTCGGTAAGGATGGCTCATCTGCGCTTCTTCCTCCTATTACGTGAAAAATCTTGACACCTTGGCGGCTTTCAAGGCTAACTTGGCTCGCCGAGGACTGTATTCCACCTCATGAATGTATTGTAACAAATAACTGATAAGCGGACATATGTCCTTTTCAATTCAATAATGCAGTGTTGAAGTTTACCTTTTCCGGAAAAGGAGAATGAGATTATGAATGTTTAAAAGGAAAGACAGCTTTGATCATCAGTGCTTCTACTGGTAATGGTTTGGTTAACTTTACGTATCGAATGTTCCATCCCTAAATCGCCTAAGCGCCACAATTCATCATTATTATTATTGTAACTATCCTCCCATTAACGTAACAAAGCTGCCGATCGTTGTCCGGCAGCTTCAGCAGTTTTGCTATTGAACTATCGTTACAAGAAAATTAGCAGTACATTTAGAACTTTTCTCATTACTTAACCCCGATTCGAATTTTGGTTAGTATACCTAAAACCACAGAACAATTCTTTTTCATTAAGCATTACTGCCCGTCAATAACATCCAAGAGGAGCTGCCCCCGCGGCAGCTCCATACTATCGTTTCCCGTTAAGTTTAATTATTGAGCATCATACATCAAACTTTTAATCCCTAGAATTCCTCGCGATTAATTTTCTCAAGGGAATCAATTGCTGTCCCTGCCACCTCTATTACATACCAATTAATAGCAATCAGAAAATCAGCCTTTTCATTTGATACAAAATACTCCATTCCATATGAGTTCTGCATTAATTGTCCAATCAACTTAGCATCATTTATTACAACAACTGTATTCTTATCACGACCTTCTTGGTCAAAGCAAATATATGCAGGTTCACTTTTTAAGTAACTTGAAAATGAAAATTCATTTCCCTTCAACGGAATTATAAGGGACTCTTCCGCGCCAATGGACAAGTGTCCCGTAGTTTTATAAGGTTTAAACACTTCTAGTACCTTTTTAATATATTGTTTGGATTCAAGCTCTTTCAATAAAACTGTGTCTATTCCCAAATTGCCGCCAGTTTGTGTTAATTCCCTGGCATTCGGCTTGCCATTCATGTAATTCACCCTAATCCCATTTAGTCAACAATAATGGCAACTAATTTTCGAACCGGCTGCCGTCGTGCTGTTCTGAGCTATCATTACCCGTTAAGCTAGGCATCTTAGAGTTCATATAGTCCAAGTTGGCCAATTAAAACGTCTCCACTACTGAGCTTAACAACAGAATGTATATTCTTGTATTGACTTCTCTTTTTATAAGCGTCAAAAACATACGTCTCTTTGCAACATCAAACTACAGTCAGGCTTATTTTCCTCCTTCAAAATCTGAGGCTTTCCACGCTAACCTGCCCGATAGCGCAATGACGGCTGCCCCGTGGCAGCCGTTTTGGTGTTGAACTATCGTTTCCCGTTAGCCCCCCATGCCCTGTCGGGCGCCACAGAGGATGAAAATTTTGGTGCGACGTTTTATACTATTCTTACGGCTGGTGAGGAAGGTCGTTGCGCTATGGTGTCACGAACCCATCCGTTAGT
>NZ_JBHSRV010000059.1:0-1668 GCF_042659105.1 Paenibacillus allorhizosphaerae
TGATATGCTCCCCTTAAGGTAGACAGGTTAAATAATAAAACCTGCTACCTTAAGGGGGTTTTTTCATGGCTAAAAAAAATCAATATCGTGCAGTAGAGAAACTCGCCATCATACAGGAGCTTGAAACAAGTCAAGATCCGCTTATAAATGTTGCTCAGAGATACGGTATTAATGCATGGACTTTGAAGAAATGGCGACATCAATATGAATTGAACGGATATGAGGGTCTGAAGCCCCGAGTTGTTTATCAACACTATCCAGAGGAACTTAAACTACAAGCGGTTCTGGATTATCTGTCGGGCAATGGCTCACAATATGAAATCATCGATAAATATAAGATCGCCAGCCGAACTCAACTCCAAAATTGGATTAAGAAGTATAATAGTCATAGCAGCTTAAAATCTCGCGGACATGGAGGAAGAACAGCAGCTATGACTAAAGGACGGTCTACAAATTGGAAAGAACGGATCGATATTGTCTTATATTGCTTATCCCAAAATCGTAATTACCAAGCAACATCAGAAAAGTATCAAGTTTCATACCAACAAGTCTACCAGTGGGTTAAAAAATATGAAACTGGCGGGGAAGATGCTCTAAAAGATGGTCGAGGGCGGAAAAAGGCACCTGAGGAGCTAGACGAAACTGATCAGCAAAAGCTTGCTATGAAGAAAATGGAGTATGAAATTGAGAGGCTTAGAGCGGAGAATGCTTTCCTAAAAAAGCTGCAGGAACTCGAAAGGAGGTGACGTTAAGTGGGACCCGCCAGGAAAACGTCTACCTGGCTATTCAGGCTGTTCAAAAGGAAGAGCGTGTTAGTGTAAAATTGCTGTGCCAAATCGCAGGGATTCCACGTTCCAGCTATTACAAATGGCTAAACCGTAAACCCAGTTCCCGCGAACAGGAAAACCACCGACTCACTCATGCTATGATTTCGCTGTACAAGAAGGTTGACGGCATCTTCGGGTACCGTCAGTTAACCCTTCATTTACGCCAACAGACGGAGCAGCAGATAAACCATAAGCGCATATACCGTCTTATGAAGCTTAAAGGAATCCAATCGGTTATCCGCAGAAAGAGAAAGAAGTATGTGCGTTCAACCCCACAGCAAGTTACAGAGAATCTGTTAAACCGTGAGTTTTATGCGAAAGCACCGAATGAAAAGTGGGTAACCGATGTAACAGAATTCAAATACGGCAACGGTCAGAAGGCATATTTAAGCGCCATTCTAGACCTTCACGATAATACCATTGTTTCGTACGTTTTAGGGCATTCCAACAACAATAGACTTGTATTCCAAACAGTGAAATCGGCCTTGCAAGCTGCGCCAAACAGCACGCCTATGCTTCATAGTGATCGGGGGTTTCAGTATACCTCTGTAAAATTCAAAAAAATGTTTTATGGCAAAATAACCCAGAGCATGTCCCGCGTTGGCAGGTGTATTGATAATGGACCTATGGAATCATTCTGGGGGACACTCAAATGTGAAAAGTATTACTTACGTAAATACAAAAGCTTTGAACAACTGAAGAAAGACATTGATGCCTATATTTATTTTTACAATCATGAAAGATTACAAGCAAAATTAAACGGCCTCAGTCCGATGGAATTTCGAACCAAGGCCGCATAAGTTTTTTTATTTCTACTGTCTACTTGACGGGGTGCAGTTCA
>NZ_JBHSRV010000060.1:0-1566 GCF_042659105.1 Paenibacillus allorhizosphaerae
CAGATTGTTGACAAAGCCCCGAATTTTTTCGGGGTTTTGTTTTTAAGGGTACATTTCAATGAATTTTAGCTGATGTGGATTGCAAAATAAGAAAGATCGCCTGCTATCCGGCCCTCTTGCCTAGGATATTGGCGATCTTTTTCACATTCTGACATATGGCGGTCATCAACGCTTGCTGCTGTACCTTTTTCTTGCCGCGAAACCGGCAGTAGCGAAGCCCGTGGAGCTCTTTGGCATCCGCGAAGCTTCGCTCTATGGTTTGGTACCGCAACCTGTACAGATATTTGCCGGATGAACTTCTGCCGTTTTGCTTAATCCAATCCTTGCTTTCTTGCCACACATGCCTTGTGATCACTTTTTGTTTATTTCTTGATCGGGTACATTCCTTAAGTACCGGGCAGTTGGAACAGTGGCTTGGATCGGACTTGTATTGCCTATATCCTTCTCGGTCGGTCGTGCTGTATTTTAGTTCGTGTTTTTGGGGACATACGTACACGTTTTTCTCCGCATTGTATTTGAAGCGCCATTTGGCGATTAATCCTTTTACGGGTGTAAAAGCTCTGCCCCCGATGACCGCATAAATCTTCTTGTCTCGCAGCTTCTTGCAAATGTAAGAGGTGAAGTATCCCGCATCCAAAGCAACGGCTTCTAAGGTGTTCTCAAATCCGAATTTCTTCATGATATATTCCAGACGATCCATATAAGGCACCGAGTCATGAACATTGCCGGGGGTAATGTGCACGTCGGTAATGATGTTGTATTTGTGATCGACTGTCCGGTGATCGAGATAGAAGAAACCTTCGGGTTTGCCATCCCGCACCATATAGCCGCTTTCCGGATCGGTCGTGCTGATCTTTGTTTCCTTCGATTCTTCCACCTCCTTTCGAGGTTTTAAGGCTTTTTTCCGTTAGCTTCACGATCCTGACGAACGGCTTCGTCCAATTCATCCAGGTAAGACTTCGTGCTCTTGGTCACTTCCTGTTTGATGAATTTTTGCTTGTTCGCATTGGCTTTTAAATGGGTCGAATCTGTGATCAGTACGCGGCCAGCAACCAGGCGGTGTTTTATAGCAAGCAAGACAACCTCATCGAATATGTTCTGAAACACATCTCCGTCTTTCAGACGTTCGCGAAAGTAACTAAGCGTGCTGTGGTCCGGCACCCGGTCTTTCAATCCAAGCCCTAAAAACCAACGATAAGCGTTATTGGAGAAGACCTCCTGTTCCAGTTGACGTTCAGAGCGTATGCCATAGAGGTAACCGATAAACAGCATTTTGAAAAGCATGACGGGATCTGCAGAGGGACGTCCATTATCTTCACAGTAGTAAGGACGTACTAGGTCAAGAATAAAGGAAAAGTCGATATGTTTTTGGATTTTGCGCAATGGATGATTGGGAAGAACGAGGTCTTCAATACAGACAAATTCAAATTGATTTTGAACATTCGGGTTGGAACGAAGCATAAGACCACCGCCTTTACAGTATAGTTATATTATATCATATTAACGCGGTAATTTGATAAAGATATTAAAGATAAAAGTAGCCTGTTGAAGTTTTTCAACAGGCTG
>NZ_JBHSRV010000061.1:0-1392 GCF_042659105.1 Paenibacillus allorhizosphaerae
AACAATTAAGACTGGAACTCAATAATATTGATTAGGCTAAGCTAGCAGGATTTAGCGGGAAACGATAGCTCAACACAATCATCATGAGGCCGCCGTAGGTGTGATCGGGCGGCCTCATTAAGCTAAAGGGCAGGATAGTTGAACAAAGGTGAGGATGAAGAAGCTGCTCAATTGAACACATTTGCAGCAATGCACCACAGAATGGGCTTATTCATGATGAACTCGTTCACTCGCACTCAGCCTTTAATTGTTTTAAATAATACTTGATCATAATAAATAAACTGCACCTTCAATTGTTATGTATGATCACAATTGGGGGTGCAGTTCAAGTGCTGTTCAATCATCGCTCTTTTTTATATTTGTTTCAATTGTTTAAGCATAGCAGTCCAGATTCTCAGACCTGTCACCCATAGCGTCAGAGCAGAACCAAAACCGATGAAAGTAGACGTCGCAATCAGAGTTACATTGTTAACAGTAGCATTCATTGGTAAAAAGAAAGTAATAACGCCTAAAATACAGAGCATTACACCTGTACCATAATAAAAATTTTCTCGAAACAATCGAGCTAAAGGAAAAAAATGAATACCGACTATAATTGCCATGATAGGAAAAAAGACTTCAAAATTATTGATGATGTTGCAAATCATACTTGCGATAAAGATAGCAAGACCTTCCAGACCAAAGATCAAACCAAATTTTCGATTTATTTTTCTCCAATGTTCTCTCTCTTCTGGTGTAGAAGCATGGTTCATGTTACGAGCTTTACCAAAAAGTGATATCGCTCCGCTAAGTAAGATTAATGTCACAATACTTGAAAGAACAAGTGACCAAGGATCTCCAAGTCCACGTGAACCAATAATACCAATGGAAGCCCAAAGAGCCCCAAAAAAAGTCATGAACATCACACCATTTGCAGCACCAAAGACAGCAGCTTTCGGTAATTTTACAAATTTACTCATTATTTTGCAGACTCCTAGATCGAATTTTATATCTCTATTTATCTAACCATCCTTCCTCCTTATTGTCTAGTTTTTTTATGGGTTCGGTTCCGTTCGTTGACGAGAAGAATATGGAACACAACGTGTTAATCACTTCTTACCTGTTTGCATTACAAGGAGACAAACGCCAAACTTTCGACAAACAGATTCACGATAGCTCACATGCTTATACCACGAGGCTACCTAGGATTCGATCGGCGGCTTCTTTCCGCTACCCCGAAAATTTCACATAGCATAGATCTAAAATTGGCAATACGAAACTAAGCTCAGCTTTAGTGTTTTTTTAAAAACTGTGCTTCATAGAATTTATGTGAAATCAAGATGGTTACGAGGCTGTCGAGGCGGTGAGAGCTACCTGAAAACCAAGATTCTCGAGCCTTCGAACCGCTTGTTT
>NZ_JBHSRV010000062.1:0-1383 GCF_042659105.1 Paenibacillus allorhizosphaerae
ACTGATCGTAGTACCCGTGTTGAAGCGCCAAATCCGTCAAGCTGAAATAGTCTCCGCTGTACAATTCCTCAAGCACGCTTTGAAAGCGGACGATGCCGAGCATCTCCTTCGGGCTGAGGCCAAGCTCTAGTTCAAAGGCCCTTCGCAGATGCCTCTCGCTGAAGTTCACTTTATCCGCCAAATCCGTTACTGAAAGATTACCTTTGACCTCGTATATAAACTGCATGCTCTGGTAGACCAAAGTGGGAGCAGGCGCCTCGGTCGCAGCCAGTATTTGGCCCAATTGCTGCTCGACGACCTCGATCCTGTCTGGTAACGCTTGGGCAGTCAGCAGCTTTTCGACCCAATCGAGAGCCTCTTGACCCCAGAGATCCTCCAAAAACACACGATTTGCCATTAATGTCGATATTGGAGACTTCAGGATCGTGCGGGCCGACTCCGAATACAGCCGGATGCCCCATACCGAGCGTGCTTTTGTAAATTGCAAAACTTCGACTTGTGTCGTTAGCCCTACGGCATAAGCGGCCCGCCTGCTTGATGAAGCGAACAGGTCCACTATAATATCGACACAGCCATCGGGGATGACTCGATGCCCCGGATTTCCCGGTACCGGCAGGAAATCCACCGTCCAATATGCAGCTACATGCGACGCCAGGCGACGGCTCGGCGCAAACTCCCGGAAGTTGTGCGAGTGGATATGCAACTGCGGCTGCAATTGGGGAGCATGCAAGGGTCGGTAAGGATGGCTCATCTGCGCTTCTTCCTCCTATTACGTGAAAAATCTTGACACCTTGGCGGCTTTCAAGGCTAACTTGGCTCGCCGAGGACTGTATTCCACCTCATGAATGTATTGTAACAAATAACTGATAAGCGGACATATGTCCTTTTCAATTCAATAATGCAGTGTTGAAGTTTACCTTTTCCGGAAAAGGAGAATGAGACAAGGTGTGAGGTACTGATTCGTTCAATACGTTGATTTTGCTTCTGCGATTGATTAAACTTCATAATAAGAGCGCCTCCTTGATGGTGTTGGGTTTTGAACCCGTGGACAAACCCATCATACCGGGGCGCTCCTTTTTTGGCAAAGGCGATTTCTTAGCCTTAACAGGAATGTTTACTTCAACGGTCATTAAAAAGAGCTGCTCTCAGGCAGCTCCACACTATCGTCTCCGTTAGCATTCCTGTAGAGCGTTAAATTTCGGCTTTGCAAAAAAACAAGCGCCTCGGTACGATGGGAGTACGCAACGGGTCATAGCCCTTAAAATCCCATCATCCAGGAGGACGCTCTACTATGAAGTTTAAATCACAAGCACGGCAAAATCAACTCATTGAAAGGATTACCTCTCAGCATCTAGTCGTTGGGATCGACATCGCCCAGCAAAC
>NZ_JBHSRV010000063.1:0-1372 GCF_042659105.1 Paenibacillus allorhizosphaerae
CTGCGAATGAGCCAATCTACGTGTTTGGGTTGCGATTTTAGTTTTAAGCTGCTAACGGCAGCTGAGCCTTATCTACGGAGAATTCTTGTCCTTCTTTCGCCATGGCTACAAGCATCCGAGCGAGTTTTCCAATCAACTTCATCATGGACTGCATTTTCGTCATTCGTTTCACTTCTACATTGTGTTTATGCAGGGCTTGGAATGCACGATTATGAGATAAAAGGTGAAACACAGTGAAGTACAAATGCTTACGTAGTAATGAGTTACCTCGTTTCGTGAGCTTAATTTGTCCCTTGTATTTACCGGAACTACGTTCGGCCAAGTTTAATCCTGCCTTTCGCAATAACTGATTTCCATGAGACAGCTTACGTAAGTCCCCACCAAATGCTACTATGGCAGCCGTTGCAGGAAGGGAAGTGCCGACAGACCGAATGAGGTCCGAACAAGGAATTTCAGGCAATATCTTTTCAATCATCTCGTCCGCTTCGTCAATGATTTTTCGGACTCTTTCATATTCGTTTAGTAGGTGCCTCAGTTCCCATTTGTCTTCCTCAAGGGCAACAGAGTCTCCGACGCTATGTCTAGCGAGCTCTTGAAGCTCCATTGCCTTGTTCATGCCTCGTGCGCCGCCAGGTCTAGTCATGTACTCTCCCCAAATTTCCACGATTTGTTGCGGAGTTAACTGCAGCAAGTCAGGAGGGGCAGGAAAACGACGCAAAGTAGCTAATGAACGAGTGCTAAAAATATCTTCAAATGCTTTTCTGTATTCAGGAAAACGGATATCCAGCCAGCGGTGGATACGGTTCTCAATTCGCCCGGATTCAACAACCCAGTGCTCTCTGTTTGCAACGATTACCCGAATGCGGCGGAACGCTTCTTCCTTTGGTGAGAAGGGTGTGTAGTACCCGCGGCTCACAGCATCGGCAATGACTAGTGCATCCTTTGGGTCACTCTTAGAAGGGGAATTATCTCTGTTTTCCTTATTTCGCTTGGTTGTCATTGGATTGACAAGGACAACATCAATACCTCGATTCACCAGCCAGTTGGCAATATTGAACCAATAATGACCGGTACTTTCCATTCCCACAACGACGTCGTTCATGCCGTGCATTTTCTGTAATTTCAGAATGTTACGTTCTAAAAACTCAAAACCGTCAAACTCATTCGAAAACATAATGGGGCGATTGGTGAGGACAATACCCCGAAAATTAATGGCTTGAGCAGCGTGCTTCTCCTTGGCAATGTCGATGCCAATGACAAGAGTGGAAGTGGAAATACGTTCAACACGTTGATTTTGAGCCTTAATTAGTCTAGACTTCATGATAACGCCTCCTAGGTGTGAGTTCTGAGGGCTGCAACCCAGTACATACTC
>NZ_JBHSRV010000064.1:0-1366 GCF_042659105.1 Paenibacillus allorhizosphaerae
CGGATTAACCCCCTGAGTTTGGACACAAGCTCACTCTTACTCATCTAGGCTTAGTTTTTCAAGTTATACACGTACTTCTTTAATTGGGATCGGTTTAATCCGGTTCTGATGGTAGAATTGGTCTGGTGACATATCCCGAATACTTGAATGGATTCGCCGCTCGTTATAGAATCGAATGAATTCGGTGACTGCTTCGTAGGCTTCGCTGTAAGACTGAAAATCGTATCGCGCTAAACAGTCATCTTGTAACAACCGGTGGAAAGACTCAATGTGTGCATTCATGTTCGGCGTTCTCGGTGGAATCCGTTCATGCTCCATTCCAAAGCCCTTACAAGCTGCTTCAAAAACATGTGAGACAAACTGAGGTCCATTGTCAGAACGGATGACAGGCTTTAATTCCGCCTCAAATAACTGTCTTTTAAAAAGGGCTGTTTGCAGAGTTCGCACCACATCTGTAGCTTCACAACGTAAGCCAATGTGGAAAGCAACAACCGAACGGTCATAGACATCTAAGCAGGATTGGATAAAAAAGAAGCGATCCTCACCTACAATATAGCCATATTTAATATCGGTCTCAAAAAGTTGATTTGAGGCAGTAATGATTCGGTTTCGAGCGAGTTTCCTTGGATACTTAGAGCGAATTTGTCGCTGTGGACGCAGAATACCTAGCACTTTGCATAATCGGTAGACCTTCTTTTTGTTAATCGCCAGTCTGTAATTCTGGCGTAGTGCGACGGTTAGTTTCCGGTAGCCATACGAAGAGCCGTCTCCAGCTACTAGCTCCATTAACCACTCCTGAATCTGAGCATCTGCCACTTTGGCGCCGTCTTGCTTAATGGAATATCCAGGTGTTTGGCGCCCCTCACTTACTGTTTTCTCCGCTACTTTACTGAACTTATGGTAATAGTAGCTGGATCTCGGGATCTTGACCAAACGCAGTACAAGCGTTATGGAATATCCCTGGTTAATGTAGCTGTCAGCTACTTCAACTTTGTCAGCAAATGAGGGTTTTTCTTTTTTATTAAGTCACGCAGGATCGCAATTTCTAGGGCTTGCTCACCAAGCAGCTTCTTTAATTGATCATTTTCCTGTGCCAGAATCTTCGATTCTAATCCTGTCATGGCATCAAGTGATGTCTCGCCGTACTTGCCTTCTTCGAATTCTTTCACCCATCGGTGAAGCATATTGACCGCAATTTCATAGCGACGGGCTACCGCGGCTTTATTCCCGGTTTCTATTGCTTCTTTAACGACCTGCTTCTTAAATTCTTTAGAATGCTTATTTCTCGTCATGTCATCAGCCCCTATCACTAATAGTGTAATCCATACACACTCTTAGTGTCCAAGTTCTTTAGGGGGCTAAACAG
>NZ_JBHSRV010000065.1:0-1076 GCF_042659105.1 Paenibacillus allorhizosphaerae
GAATGAATTTGGCTTGCAAATAAAGCTTCATTTTCTAAGTCCCATTACACAGAAGAGGGTTAACGATCTACTTAGCAAAATGTCCAGTTATAAACCGAAAGCCGTCATAATTCGGAAGCCGCGTTAACGGGCAGGATAGTTCAAATATATATGCTAAAATAACGATAATTTATTGGAGTAAATAGGGTGTATTAATGACAAGAGGTGAGAATTTTGTATAATGGGTTGAGCCATATAGACAGTTTCTCAAAATTATTTATTGCAGTTGCATTTGTAGCGGTGATTGTATTTTTAAAATAAGAAGAAAAGACGATTGATAATGATTCCAAAGGGGATCCTACAGATTAATCTTAAACTAGAAGAAAATATATTAAACGGAAGTCAGAGCGCGAGTCCTAACTGGTTCGATAGCTCACTACAAGGCTGCTGGCAAACGAATAACTAGTGGAGGAATGCATTTGAACTTAGAAAATCAGGAATTGCTTTTCAGTATTTTCCACGATGGTGGATTAGAAGACATCAGGGATACCGTTGATGGCATTGAATGTACCATCGACATTATGTATCTTGCTGAACTAATTAATCCACGATGTAGAGGCATTATCGTAAAACTAATTTATCCTGCTGAGTTGTATTTAGAAGACGTTGACACGAGTGAGACGATTCGGGACTTTAAGGAACTAAACAAACTTGATATTGAAATCTTAAAGGCACAAGTAAATGAGGATAAGGTAAAGGTATTTTGCAGTATCAACGGAGGGCAGTCCTTTGGATATCTTAACGTTAAGGCAAGTGAAATCTACATTTATGACCCCGAGCGTAACCTAGTTTCACTTGAGACCTTAAAAACAATTTGTAATCATTACTGGGATGGCTTTAGCAAAAACGCTCGATGATATTCAACATACTGCAACCCCATACGGCTGCCGCAAGGCGTCGACCGTCGTTGAGCTCCCTCAGAGAATAAGGATTTTCTCACGAATGCTCGCTCATTCGCAGGATTTCACGTACCATGTTTAAGTAGGAGTTTAAATGAGTAGATAGTGTGGTTGGGCAGATCCGTTTGAGCGCATGCA
>NZ_JBHSRV010000066.1:0-1067 GCF_042659105.1 Paenibacillus allorhizosphaerae
CGTTGAACTCCCTCGGTACGATTTAGTTTTCTCACGAATGCTCGCTAATTCGCAGGATTTCTCCCCTTGTAATGAGGAATGAAAGTTCAGGAAAATGACCCGCTATAGACTTTGGCAACATGAATGCGTACGTAAATAAAGGGGGGAGGCCCTCACCCCAGATATTTCCATATACTGCACGCATTCTCCACGTCACCCTCAGAGGTTTTCACTCCCATGTCTCAACGGGTCAAAGCCCTTTCATTCCTTCGTTACACCTGTCCTAAGGGGTGGAGGCCGGTCTTGCTAACGGTACGGGTCGGTGCCCTTTGGTTCAATGTATCCGGTACTCCGTGCTTTCTTTTGAAATCCTGCGAATCAGCCAATCTACGTACAATGAAACGGTATAACTGAGTTTAAGCAGCTTGCCGAAGAGGCAATGCTTTATGAGGGATGTACGCCTGACCGGTGCGTGCCATACCAACCAAAATTCGCGCGAGTTTACCACAAAGCTTCATAATCGACCTCATCTTTTTGATCTTCTTTACGTGTATATTGTGGGCGTGAATGGTTCGAAACTCCGAATTATTCATCACCATACTCATGGTCGCCATAAAGAGGAAGCGACGAAGGCGGGAGCGCCCGCGCTTGCTAATCTTCATTTGCCCGGTCCATTTACCTGAGCTTGCCTCAGCAAGGTTAAGTCCGGCATGACGCAGCAGGGCATTTCCATGGACAAAGCCGCTTAAATCGCCAGCCTCACCAAGAATACCGGCAAGCGAAATGGCACTAATCCCTTTGACGGCAAGCATGGACTTGGCGAAGGGAATGCGTTCTAATACGGAAACAATCTCACGCTCTACGTCCTGCAGCTGTGCACAAGCCAGATCATATTCTGCGAGCAGTTGCTTCAAGTGAAGCTTGTAGGCTTGTGCAGCTTGTCTGGAACCGACTGAGCGTTCGGCCAGCGCGATTAACGCACGTGCTTTTCGCTCGCCGCAGTGCCGTTTCATCAAGGTCTTCCATTTCTGAATCAGGTCCTGTGGTTGTAAATCACGCAGTTCCGCCGGTGTTGGGAACAGACGAAG
>NZ_JBHSRV010000067.1:0-1032 GCF_042659105.1 Paenibacillus allorhizosphaerae
GGTGCTGCACAAGCAGCAGGACCCGCGGGTAACGGAGAACCCATGTCGATTCGAACATGCGCCATATGCCGGGCCGCTGCAAGCGTTTCAAAGATGAACATTGTCCCGCTCATTGCCGCGTAAATCGCGGCTTTTTCTTTTTTAGACAAAGGCTTGCAAGTCGAGGGAAGATTGGGGTTAATGCCATCGACGAGAACGGTATCGTCGTTATTTCTAGGTATGTAGCGGCGGTTGTCTTATCGAAGCCGCCGCTCAACGAAATGGCAGGATAATCCTGAAACCATATGGGGAAAATATCCATAAAACGAAGGCTTCCGTATCCTAGGCTGACTAACAAAGAAATGAAATGTGAACCCAATCGAATGAACAAGGAATATCGCCTAATGAAATCTTTCACACCGTTGAGCATAGCGATGGATGAACAAACAGTTGAAAATACACAATTACGTGATTACGTCCAAAGATATGTAACAAGGTTGACTGTATAAATAAAATCAAATGGATTAACTAAAAAATCGCCAGAAATTTTTGGCGATGTTTTTTTGTCTATCGGTTTGACAGTCAAACTAATTGGCAGTCTTGACATTAATACGAATTCGTACTAAACTGAACACACCCATTTACTATGATTTCGTACTAAAAGGAGAATTGGCATGCAGCAACTGTACGAACTCTTCCTCAAGAGCGGTTTGCGTCCGTTCGTTTTTATGTCCGATACGCTGCAGCTCGAAAAAAAAATGACGCGCTCAGATTTGTCAACTCTGATTATTTTGCTCTTCAAGGGAGATATGACGATGTCGGAACTGGCGTCCATGATGGGTGCCCCTCTAAGTACGATGACCAGCATCGCAAAACGGCTTGAGCACAAAGGTTACATCGCCAGGGCTGCATCTGCGCAAGATCAGCGTGTTAAACTAGTGACACTGACGCAGGTAGGACGGTACCTTGCGAAAGAATCGGAACAAATCATGTTGGCGGCGCTCGGCAGGCTGGAGGAGGCTTTTACTCCGGAAGAAATGGAGCAATTCATGA
>NZ_JBHSRV010000068.1:0-1026 GCF_042659105.1 Paenibacillus allorhizosphaerae
CCCCATTCGGACATCCCCGGATCAAAGCCTGCTTACGGCTCCCCGAGGCGTTATCGTTGTTCGCCACGTCCTTCTTCGGCTCCTGGCGCCTAGGCATCCTCCGTGTGCTCTTATTAGCTTAACCAAACGCTCCGAGTTTATCTTTTTTCGTTCCGTTATGCTTCGCATAAAGGTCACTTCTAAAAGATAAATCTTCGCTTGTAGCTAACCTAAAAGATTAAAGATCTATTCAGATCATCTTTAAGGATGATTCAGCATTTGTTGCTTGTTTCGATATCCAGTTTTCAAGGAACAATGTTGCAACTGTTGGATCGACTTTCACCGATCTCAGTTGTCAACCTATTATCGCTCGCTTTTCAGCGGCGACATTCAGTATACCATGTTTACTCCGCAAACTCAAGCGGCGAATTATGGTGGAGCCAAGCGGGATCGAACCGCTGACCTCCTGCTTGCAAGGCAGGCGCTCTCCCAGCTGAGCTATGGCCCCATATCTCAACCCAAAAAGTATACTAAGCTTTACGGCCTTTACCCGATAGTTTTCGGTGACCCTATCACTTATTGTTTTTGGGAATGGGCCCTAGTGGACTCGAACCACCGACCTCACCCTTATCAGGGGTGCGCTCTAACCAGCTGAGCTAAGGGCCCTCGACAACGCAAACGAGTATAATCGTATGCCTATAATGTTTCATAAGAAAAGCCCACCCTTGGTGGGCTTGCTTGGCGACGTTCTACTCTCCCAGGACCCTGCGGTCCAAGTACCATCGACGCTGGAAGGCTTAACGTTCGTGTTCGGGATGGGTACGCGTGGTTCCCTTCCGCCATCATCACCAAACTAATCGAAAGGCATTGCACCTTTCAAAACTGACAACGAGTGAGTGTCGCAGCTTGCGCTGCTTATTTGCCCGTCGTCCTGCAGACGACATGGACTCCATAGAAAGGAGGTGATCCAGCCGCACCTTCCGATACGGCTACCTTGTTACGACTTCACCCCAATCATCTACCCCACCTTCGGCGGCTGGCTCCTTG
>NZ_JBHSRV010000069.1:0-834 GCF_042659105.1 Paenibacillus allorhizosphaerae
GAAAAGAGATTATAGGAAAACAGCATTCCCGACGAGATCCAGGCCGCCGCCATGGAGGGTAGGAACCTCCGCGACCTGCGGCGGGAGGTCAGCACCAGTAGACCCCATGCCCCCGCGAAGGCCCACACGCCGGTACTCAACGTCAGCAGGTGCCACCACACATCGCGGTCATCCAGCATATCCGGGACAATGCCGAGGGTGCCGCCCACCGCCCAGAACACCTTGATGACGCCGATTAGAATACAGCCAACTGCGACGAGCCTGGCCAGGGTGATTTGCAACTGTCGGGTGTGTCCCGGCAGCTCCGCGTAGTCGGTCGGACCGCCCAGTGCCTCGGGCCACCGCGACTTGGCGTACCCTACCAAGGCGAGCGGCAGGAAAATGCCGACCCCGACCAGCGAGACCATGACGAAGATCTGCTCGTATGCCCAGAAGTCGGTGGCGCCTGCCTCCTTGTCCCGGGTCATGGCAGCCGGGCCGAGTACCGGTGCCAGCAACAGCATGGGGACGAGCAGACCGGTGCCAAACCACACGGGCAAAGCCACCAGCCAGGCGGGCAGCCGCTCACCCCACGGCCTACTGAACGCCATCGCCAGAAGAATACCGACCGCGGCGACAACCACGGTTGCTGCATTGATCGCGCGCCAACTGTTGTCGCCCATTTGCTCGGTCGGAATGAAGACACCGAAAGTCCAGGCAACTTTGATCAGCAGATACGGCGTCACCGCTACGGCGGCGCCATAACCGCAGATTCTACGCATCTTCATCAATCGTGAGGCCGACCGCTCAATTGGCGTTCGGTTATCTTTATTTCGTTCTAATCTCGGCATTTAT
>NZ_JBHSRV010000070.1:0-809 GCF_042659105.1 Paenibacillus allorhizosphaerae
ACGATTCAATTTCATATGCTCCTTGTTGGTCTGTTTGAATATCGATGTCTCCAGGTTCATACGGCAATCCTTGTAATGCAAAGCTTGTACTTCCTGTGAGAGCCCAATTAATTTGGGTCATTGAAAGACGTTCGTAAATAAGTTCGAGTACCAATATTAATTCTGGAATAATCAAGCTTTTCGTCCCTCCCGAACATCATTAGTTCATAGGAATTATTCAATATATAACTAAATTATCCTGTTCGTTCAATGAGTATAAAATTGGAGCTACCCTGCGGCAGCTCCTCACTATCGTTTCTCGTTAGTGGAATCACATAAGAAAATGTATCTTACATTTTTGTCAATAACATTCCCTTTACATCCTCCAATGAGTACCCTGAAACTGTTGGTTTAATAAGAATATGTATATGGTCTTTCAAGTAAGGTATCTTCCTAATTAACGGGAAATCAATAACTTTGCATTTAAAGCCTCTTCTCGAATCATCAATTAACTCGTCTCCAATTTCAACGCCGCCCTCAACAATGTGTCCATACACAAAGAGACAATCCTTGAACTTAATATTAGATTCAATGATGCTTTTAATAACAAATGTATCCTTGACTTCGATTTTCCCCATCTCGTCACATCCTAATATGACTAATGTATCTATATCCATATTATAACATGGCACACTGAAGATAACTGCCCGTTAGCCCCCCATGCCCTGTCGGGCGCCACAGAGGATGAAAATTTTGGTGCGACGTTTTATACTATTCTTACGGCTGGTGAGGAAGGTCGTTGCGCTATGGTGTCACGAACCCATCCGTTA
>NZ_JBHSRV010000071.1:0-808 GCF_042659105.1 Paenibacillus allorhizosphaerae
TCACTAACATGGAGGTTGGCGGCTCCCACTCTATCCTATGTTAATTGAGCTAGTTCGGTCTGAGTTCTTTTCCCCTCGGTAAGCCCAATTTCTGCTTTGCCCACGCTTGATGGGACCTGCGTTCATAAAATACAAAAGCTAAATAGGAGGGAGGGCAATATCATGAGTCATGTAAGAGGCTTTACTAGCACTGGTGTAATTCTTGTCCTGTACATTCTTTTAGTTATTGTTTTAACTTCTTGGTGTATCTAATTTCCAAAGTCTATAAAAACGAAAGACCCGCAAGCAACAATGCGGGTCTTTTTATAGTGTATGAGCTTACAGGGCGGTTTTAAAATTGAGTACAGAGTAGGAAGGAGTCGCAGCCGCGTGCAACTTTTCCCATGCTCCTAATGCAGATCAATAAAGCGTTGGAATCGGAGAACAGTCAACGAAACGAATAGATCTTGGATCAAATCGATAAGAAATCCAGAATAGTCCAGTCCATCTGTAGCCTGAAACGACATTGAACTCTATACTCGTTGGGTAAAACCAGAACCTCTCTCCAGTCCAAAGCTGGACATATGTTATTTTATATAAACAGGGATTTGGTTGTACGAATGCAGGGGGATGAGGTGGTGGTGTGGATGGTAAAAATGCCATTAATTTGCACTCCTTTAAGTAGGTACTCACCTAAATTTTGTTTTATGATACGTAGGTGATTACCTAAATGTGTGTGTAGAAGCCTAATGATACAAAAAAATGAAACAGGTCGGATCAAATCTTGCATGTGGTGTGGTGCACTAGCTTGAATCAGGTTCGATGGATA
>NZ_JBHSRV010000072.1:0-794 GCF_042659105.1 Paenibacillus allorhizosphaerae
TCTTGCTTGAACACGACCCCTTTGTCGGCGGCATTCGATTCCAGGTAAAACTGATATCGAAGCCCAGAGGCAATTGCTATCTTTTCGGCATCCTCCCTTGTATGAGCGACCAAATCCGGGACAATACCCGCCTTGGCTTGTATCGCGCCACCGTCTGCCGGCTGAACTTCGACTTCTAAAGTCTTATCCGTCGGTACAACCGTTTGAGCTTGCATCGAGGATGCCGATGCGGAAGGCTTCGACGTCTCAGTATGATTTACCGATACAGCTGTGGGATAGAGCGTTTGAATTGTCTGCGGCTTAGAACCGTTCACATGGTCAGGGAGCGGACGCAGTGTCAGCCAAAGCAAGAGAACGAGCACACCAGAGCCGGCAGTAGCAAACAGATGCCATTTGCGCAGCTGGAACGACTCTCGGAACAGCTCGCGTAGTTCCACTATTTTGCGGTCCGTTGCCGCACTGATGCGCGTCTGAGTCTCCCCGGGTTTACGCCCATCTGCCGTTCGCTTCTCGGCCTTTCTCTTCTTGTTTTTAGGATCTACAAACGCATGTGACTCATGTATGGCGGTTTTCCGCTCCCGTCTGCTTGACGTCATCATATAGTTTACCGGCAAAACCGATATAAGAAGTGGTTCCTTCCCCTCGCCGCCGATACTGAGCAGTGCTTCCAGCTCTTGCTGAAAATCGGCAAGCGTGCATAACCCTTCATACGCCCTGCAGGCCAAAGCTATGGCACGTTCCCGAGCTTCATCCGACAAATCCGCAAACAACCGATTCATCTCGAATGAATAGAC
>NZ_JBHSRV010000073.1:0-760 GCF_042659105.1 Paenibacillus allorhizosphaerae
TAGATAGGTTCGGGGTGGAAGCGCGGTAACGCGTGCAGCTGACGAATACTAATCGGTCGAGGGCTTATCCTAAGAGCTTTTCGAAGAAAAGCTAGCTTCGGAAGCATTAGCTAAAAGATTCAGCATTGTTGCAGCGAAGATTTATCTTTTTGAAGTGACCTTTGTGCGAAGCACAACGGAACGATAAAAGATAAAACGGAGCCTTGTTTCGATCCAGTTTTCAGGGTACAAGCGACCTTGAATTCACATCGTTTTGTTTACGCAAAGCGAACCGTTTGGTGATGATGGCGGAAGGGAACCACGCGTATCCATCCCGAACACGAACGTTAAGCCTTCCAGCGTCGATGGTACTTGGACCGCAGGGTCCTGGGAGAGTAGAACGTCGCCAAGCGGACAATAAATTTGTTCTTTCTGCGTACAACTCATAACATTCCCTGATAGCTCAGTTGGTAGAGCACTCGACTGTTAATCGAGTTGTCACAGGTTCGAGTCCTGTTCGGGGAGCCATCTTTTCAAGGAGAGGTGTCCGAGTTGGCCGAAGGAGCACGATTGGAAATCGTGTAGGCGTCACAAGCGTCTCGAGGGTTCGAATCCCTCTCTCTCCGTAGAATCGACATCATGCGTATTTTTAGCAAGGCCCGTTGGTCAAGGGGTTAAGACACCTCCCTTTCACGGAGGTAACAGGGGTTCGAATCCCCTACGGGTCACTTTATCCCATGGAGGCTTAGCTCAGCTGGGAGAGCATCTGCCTTACAAGCAG
>NZ_JBHSRV010000074.1:0-756 GCF_042659105.1 Paenibacillus allorhizosphaerae
CCCCATTCGGACATCCCCGGATCAAAGCCTGCTTACGGCTCCCCGAGGCGTTATCGTTGTTCGCCACGTCCTTCTTCGGCTCCTGGCGCCTAGGCATCCTCCGTGTGCTCTTATTAGCTTAACCAAAACGCTTCGGTATATATTTTCGCGTTCCGTTGTGCTTCGCACAAAGGTCACTTTGAAAACATATACGCTCCGCTTGTAGCTAACCTAAAAGATTAAAGATCGATTAAGATCATCTTTAAGGATGATTCAGCATTTGTTGCTTGTTTCGATATCCAGTTTTCAAGGAACAATGTTGCAACTTGGATCGACTTTCAGCGATCTCAGTTGTCAACCTTGATTGTTTTCGCTGCCGTAATCGGCAGGAAGATCATCTTACCACAGTCACCATTGCCGTTCAACCGGTAATGCTTTCCGTGAAAGTTTCAATGGTGGAGCCAAGCGGGATCGAACCGCTGACCTCCTGCTTGCAAGGCAGGCGCTCTCCCAGCTGAGCTATGGCCCCAAACTAATATTCATTTATGGTGGGCCCTAGTGGACTCGAACCACCGACCTCACCCTTATCAGGGGTGCGCTCTAACCAGCTGAGCTAAGGGCCCTCATGATGAACCGCTTATAGCGGTTTAGCTTGGCGACGTTCTACTCTCCCAGGACCCTGCGGTCCAAGTACCATCGACGCTGGAAGGCTTAACGTTCGTGTTCGGGATGGGTACGCGTGGTTCCCTTCCGCCATCATCACCAAACTAATCGAAA
>NZ_JBHSRV010000075.1:0-705 GCF_042659105.1 Paenibacillus allorhizosphaerae
GAGCTTGGCCTCAGCCCGAAGGAGATGCTCGGCATCGTCCGCTTTCAAAGCGTGCTTGAGGAATTGTACAGCGGAGACTATTTCAGCTTGACGGATTTGGCGCTTCAACACGGGTACTACGATCAGTCACACTTCGCTGGCGTTTTTAAGCGATATTACGGACTTCCACTCAAACGGCTGACCAAGCAGGAGTGAGGAAGTCCGTTTTTTACTATTTTGCAATGAGGGACAATTACTATAATGGGAGTGAAAATCAAACAAGGCGAGGGGAGCTGCAAAGCATGACGGTAAAGTTGAAACGAGTCGCGATTTACGTAGAAGAGATGAAGAGGGCGTTGGATTTTTATCGCGTGCTGGGGCTGGCTATTCCGGACGGCGCCGACGAAGCGCATCACGTAGACGTGGAGCAAGAAGGAATTGTGTTTGCATTCGATATGGTGGAATCGGTAAAGAGTGTTTTTGAAGGCTGGGAAGATCCTGTCGGCTACCGGACCGAGTTCGCCTTTCAGTTCTCCAGCAACGAAGCGCTGGACGACGTGTACCGTCAGTTGACGACGCTTGGGTATGACGGCTTCCTCGAGCCGCGAGATACACCGTGGGGAGAGCGATATGCGATCATAAAGGACCCCGATAACAATTTAATCAGTCTCGTCGCGTAGCGAAGAGAAGGAATGCGCCATTAAACAACAAGCAGATGGGAAGCAC
>NZ_JBHSRV010000076.1:0-684 GCF_042659105.1 Paenibacillus allorhizosphaerae
CGGTATATATTTTCGCGTTCCGTTGTGCTTCGCACAAAGGTCACTTTGAAAACATATACGCTCCGCTTGTAGCTAACCTAAAAGATTAAAGATCGATTAAGATCATCTTTAAGGATGATTCAGCATTGTTGCTTGTTTCGATATCCAGTTTTCAAGGAACAATGTTGCAACTGTTGGATCGACTTTCAGCGATCTCAGTTGTCAACCCTGATTGTTTTCGCTGCCGTAATCGGCAGGAAGATCATCTTACCACAGTCACTATCACCGTGCAACCGGTAATGTTTTCCGTGAAAGTTTCAATGGTGGAGCCAAGCGGGATCGAACCGCTGACCTCCTGCTTGCAAGGCAGGCGCTCTCCCAGCTGAGCTATGGCCCCATATATCGAACCCAAAAAGTGAAGCTAAGCTCTGGAAGTACCACCGAATACTTTTCGGGGACCCTATTTCACTTAGTACAATTGGGAATGGGCCCTAGTGGACTCGAACCACCGACCTCACCCTTATCAGGGGTGCGCTCTAACCAGCTGAGCTAAGGGCCCATATAATAAACCGCCAGAGGCGGTTTAGCTTGGCGACGTTCTACTCTCCCAGGACCCTGCGGTCCAAGTACCATCGACGCTGGAAGGCTTAACGTTCGTGTTCGGGATGGGTACGCGTGGTTCCCTTCCGCCATCATCACCAAACT
>NZ_JBHSRV010000077.1:0-637 GCF_042659105.1 Paenibacillus allorhizosphaerae
TTGGCCGGTGCCGGTGATCTTAGACAATACGCACATGGACGACAGTTGCTGCGAAAAGCCGGCCTTAATCTGGCCGAAAGCACGTCAGGTAAGCGAAAGGGGCAGATTGTTTTGTCGAAACGCGGGGATTCCACATTACGCAAATATATGTTTCTTGCCACCATTCAGCTCATAGGAATCAATCCTGTCTTTCGAGAGCTGCATGAACACAACATTAAAGTGAAGCATGTGAAGAGACAACAATCCGTAATTAAATTAGTGGGAAAAGTGGCCAGGATTCTGATCAGTATCGTCCAAACGGGAGAAACATTTTCTCCTGAGAAAGCAAGAAACGCCCTTACACTTGCTGCATAAACAACTGTAATACGTTACGTAAGTTGACTCATTCGTAGGATTTCGAACAAAGAAAGCACGGAGAACCGAGTTCCTGCCCGAGAAGGGCCTAGACCCGTCCGCTAAACGCTATCGGTCTCCACACCTTGGATAAGTATGACGATGGAATGTAAGGGCAACGACCCGTTGAGCCATGGGATGGTAAACATCCAGGGCATCTTGTGGAGAAGCGTGCAGTAGATAACAGCGCCTGGGGAAATGTTCAAGAACGTTTCTTCTATTCCCGCATGCCCTAAAAAGGATT
>NZ_JBHSRV010000078.1:0-577 GCF_042659105.1 Paenibacillus allorhizosphaerae
AGGCTGGCGATTTAAGCGGCTTTGTCCATGGAAATGCCCTGCTGCGTCATGCCGGACTTAACCTTGCTGAGGCAAGCTCAGGTAAATGGACCGGGCAAATGAAGATTAGCAAGCGCGGGCGCTCCCGTCTTCGTCGCTTCCTCTTTATGTCGACCATGAGTCTAGTGATGAATAATCCGGAGTTTCGAACCATTCACGCCAACAATGTACACGTAAAGAAGATGAAAAAGATGAGGTCGATTATGAAGCTTTGTGGTAAACTCGCGCGAATTTTGGTTGGTATGGCACGCACCGGTCAGGCGTACATCCCTCATAAAGCATTGCCTCTTCAGCAAGCTGCTTAAACTCAGTTATAACGTTTCGTTGCACGTAGATTGGCTGATTCGCAGGATTTCAAAAGAAAGCACGGAGTACCGGATATATTGAACCAAAGGGCACCGACCCGTACCGTTAGCAAGACCGGCCTCCACCCCTTGGACAGGTGTAACGAAGGAATGAAAGGGCTTGGACCCGTTGAGACATGGGAGTGAAAACCTCCGAGGGTGACGTGGAGAATGCGTGCAGTAAATGGAAATAT
>NZ_JBHSRV010000079.1:0-569 GCF_042659105.1 Paenibacillus allorhizosphaerae
GGCATCCTCCGTGTGCTCTTATTAGCTTAACCAAAACGCTTCGGTATATATTTTCGCGTTCCGTTGTGCTTCGCACAAAGGTCACTTTGAAAACATATACGCTCCGCTTGTAGCTAACCTAAAAGATAAAGATCTATTCAGATCATCTTTAAGGATGATTCAGCATTTGTTGCATTGTTTCGATATCCAGTTTTCAAGGAACAATGTTGTAGCCTATTTGCTTGTCACCCATAAGGCAACGAAAGCTATATTACCATATTGACGGGCTTGTTTCAAGAGTTTTTATCTTACCAATTTCGGAAGATAAATGGTGGAGCCAAGCGGGATCGAACCGCTGACCTCCTGCTTGCAAGGCAGGCGCTCTCCCAGCTGAGCTATGGCCCCACACTCTTGACGGAAAGCTCCATCAAAACTGAACAAATGAAATTCGAATGCATCTTAATGTCCGTCGTCCTGCAGACGACATGGACTCCATAGAAAGGAGGTGATCCAGCCGCACCTTCCGATACGGCTACCTTGTTACGACTTCACCCCAATCATCTACCCCACCTTCGGCGGCTGGCTCCTTG
>NZ_JBHSRV010000080.1:0-553 GCF_042659105.1 Paenibacillus allorhizosphaerae
CCTGATTTGCTTAAGTATTTTTGCGTTTATTATATATCCCATTTTTTTTGATGATACGATCGGTCCATTTAATGTAAACGATATTTCTGCTGACGAATCAGATATTAAAATTGCAACAGATTTAAGCATAGGTAAGGGGACTCGCCTTTTGAAGACAATAACCCAAGAAAATCAAATCTATTCTTTATTTGAAGTAGACCCAGAAGGAGAGTTTGGGATCGCGACATTTACGCCTATAGGAAAGAAGGACAGGTTCAAATTCAAGTCGGCAAGCTATTCTAGTAACCCGATTCAAATGATAATAAATGGGAACGAAAGTGTTGTAGTTGGGGTAAGAAAGGGAACCCAAATGCATAAGTTGATAGTTATGAGAGCTCGAGAATCTGTTGAGAAAAGCATGACATCGGAACAAGATTTTCTAGAATTATTAAAGTTCCACTCTTCTCAATTAACCGATGAAATAACGGTTGTTGGCTATGATAGAGCGGGAAGCGAGAAAGCAAGAACAACAATTAAGACTGGAACTCAATAATATTGATTAGGCTAAGCTAGC
>NZ_JBHSRV010000082.1:0-529 GCF_042659105.1 Paenibacillus allorhizosphaerae
TGAAGCTTGTAGGCTTGTGCAGCTTGTCTGGAACCGACAGAGCGTTGAGCCAGCGCGATTAACGCACGTGCGTTTCGCTCACCACAGTGCCGTTTCATCAAGGTCTTCCATTTCTGAATCAGGTCCTGTGGTTGTAAATCACTCAGTTCCGCCGGCGTTGGGAACAGACGAAGCGTAGCTAACGAGCCGGCGCCCGTCAGGTTCTTAAAAACCTGCCGCAGCTCGGGAAACACAACATCAACCCAGCGATGAATTTGGTTTTTGACACTCACAAGTCGCTTGACTACAAAGTCCCGGTTCGAAAGTAAAACACGAAGCTCTGTGAATGCTTCAGGCGTTGTGCGGGCGATGGAGTAATATCCGTTCTTCACCATGTCGGCAATAACAAGCGCATCCTTTTTATCGCTTTTTGAAGGCGTGTTGTCACGATTTTCTTTGTTCTTTTTCACAAGATGCGGGTTCACGAGAACGACTTCAAACTGGCGATCCGCAAGCCACTTCGAAAAATTGAGCCAATAGTGTCCCGTTG
>NZ_JBHSRV010000083.1:0-524 GCF_042659105.1 Paenibacillus allorhizosphaerae
GTTTGCTGGGCGATGTCGATCCCAACGACTAGATGCTGAGAGGTAATCCTTTCAATGAGTTGATTTTGCCGTGCTTGTGATTTAAACTTCATAGTAGAGCGTCCTCCTGGATGATGGGATTTTAAGGACTATGACCCGTTGCGTACTCCCATCGTACCGAGGCGCTTGTTTTTTTGCAAAGCCGAAATTTAACGCTCTACAGGAATGCTAACGGGTACGAAAGTTCAACGAAGGATTCTATATAAATGTCAAGGAGCTGCCGTGAGCAGCTCTTTTTGACATGCATACAAAATAAAATTTTATACATGTACTACCTGGAATTAGGGAGTGTAGAAGAAATACCATTTTTGTACTAATATGGTATGTGAGCGAGCTATAAAACAAAAGGGTGATCAAACGGATTTAAACCTAAACAATACGCAGAGCAGGTGTTGAATGAAAATAATCTTATTTGCTATTTGATCGCGGTCCTGATTTGCTTAAGTATTTTTGCGTTTATTATATATCCCATTTTTTTTGATGAT